>NZ_JBFTPA010000001.1:0-947580 GCF_056398245.1 Paenibacillus sp. 01T47 | reverse complement strand
GTGTTACTCACCCGTCCGCCGCTAAGTATCAGAGGTGCAAGCACCTCATCAACTCCGCTCGACTTGCATGTATTAGGCACGCCGCCAGCGTTCGTCCTGAGCCAGGATCAAACTCTCCAAATTGGTTGTTTGACTTGCTCATAACTTTTTTATCGCTTTTCTCACGATTCGTTAGAATCGTAAGGGCAGTTTTTACTCGTTGTTCAGTTTTCAAAGAGCAATCTATTCTTTCGTTTGTCTTGCTTGTTTTGCTTGCTGTCCGCGTGTGTCTCTCGGCCAGAAATAGAATATACCATGTACTCGTCTAGTAATGCAAGTGTTTTTTGAAAATAGTTTATAAACTTTAAATATAGCGAGATTTATGTTCTATAGTCTTATTCTTCTTCTAATTAGGATGCTTCCATTATTCATACCACGCAAGCACCTTCCTTCATTAGAGGAAGGTGCTTGCGTGCAGCTGTTTCAGCCTAGCACTTAATAGATAAGAAAAAATTGAACGTCTGCTCATAACCATTCAAATTAAATATCAAACAACCTGCCTCCAGCAGCTTCATATAAACGAGAATACATTTTTAATGCATAGGTATCTGTCATTCCAGCAATGTAATCGCAAACCAATCTGGCATTCATCCGATCATCAGCTGCATGCCAGCTTAGCTTTTTATCTTCTGGAAGCAGGTTTGGATCATTGAACATCGCATCGAAGAGCTTTTCAATTATTTTGCCGCCGCGCCATTCAAAGGTTTGAACCTTCTGTGAGAAGATCACATGCGTTTCGACCAGCTTCTTCAAATCCTCCAGCAGCTCCATAGCATCCTCAGTAATTACTGCCTTATAGCGCAACCGGCTGGAGGAGAATGCAGGCTGGGTCTCAACAACCGTAATCTCATGTATGAATCCAGAAACCAAATCAGCGAAAAAACGCTTCGTCTGTTTATGCCGCTCCCCGCTGTTCTCCATAAAAACCCGTAAAGACTCTGCAATTCTAGCGGATGAAATATGCTTATGCTTATTTGCTACCACACATAGATCATCTATTTTGATCATATTAAGCTTGAAGGCATCTTCTAAATCATAGGTTGCGTAAGCAATATCGTCTGCGAGCTCAATAATAGAGCATTCAAACGTTTTATTTAAAGTCTTCTTATGTTTACCAGCCTGCAAGTCGGAAACTTGCATGAAATAAGCCTTCTCTTCAGGCGAAAAGCTCTCAATCACCCACTGAAATACATGCTCGTCCTCTTCAAAAACACTGCATTTAGGCGGTTTGCCCGTGATCTCGGGATTATTAACTTGCTTCATGCTGGCTGGGTATTTCAAAATGGACAATAAAACAGCTCTTGTTAAATCAAGGCCCGTTTCCATGTCCCCATCGCTAGTCGTATTCGTCAAAAGCCTGAACGTATGCGCATTCCCCTCAAAGTTTAGCTCGAATGCGCTCATGCATTTATTCAATGCACGCTCGCCTTGGTGCCCGAATGGCGGGTGCCCCAAATCATGAGCTAAAGCAGCTGCCTCAATAAGAGAAATATCTATTTTACTTTCCGTCTCTTTAAAAATATTGTTTTTTTCATTTAAGGTTGTGGCAATTCCTCTTGCAATTTGAGATACTTCAAGGGAATGTGTAAGCCGTGTTCGGTGAAAATCTCCTTCGCTGATCCCAATCACTTGCGTCTTGGACTGTAAGCGACGGAAAGCTGCTGAATGAATGATTCTGCCAAAATCACGTTCAAAGTCATCCCGAACTGAAATTCTTTGCTTCGCATTTTCTATATTAATATGCCTTTGAATATCCGTATCATTATAAAATGAATTTGAAGAATGTTTATAGAGAATCATAGGCTCGCTCCCAGCTCCTTGTCATTTAGAAACATTTTAACAATATATGGTCTTTATTAGAAGAGATCGCTGAACAATTCATAAAGGAGAGCTTTCGTTTGGGGAAAATATTCGCATTTTATGGCCCTTCCGCTTCAGGTAAATCCGAAATCCAGAAAGAGCTGACCCTTAGCGGCTTTCAAAAAATTATTACTTCAACAACCAGACTCCCGAGGCCGAATGAGTCAGACGGGATTCATTATATTTTTATGGAAACGAGCCAGTTTGAAAATCACATTCGTGCAGATGCCTTTATTGAATGGACACGATACAACGAGCATTATTACGGTACACTAAAATCCAGCATTGAAGAAGTATTCGATCAAAATAGGAATGCCCATATTGTAATGGACCTTGCTGGCGTACTCGCTTTAAAGAAGCGGTATGATCATGTGATTGCGATCTATGTAGGTGCGGATGTTGAATCCATTAAAAGAAGATTGGCAATAAGAGGCGGAATGCCTGAGGAAATCGCCAAAAGGGTGCAACGCGCGGAGGAAATTGAACTAAAGAGCGAGTATATGCAGCATGCTGATGTGGTCATATGGAACCATGATGACACCCGCTTTAATGATACAATGACGCAGGTTAAAGAGATCATAGCCGGTCATGGCTCATTTTGAGACCATCCAAAAAAAAATCAAAAGCTCAACTGCGCTTAGTATGCGTGGATGAGCTTTTTTGATAACTTTATTTAAGTAAATGCATAAGCAGCGCTTTTTGAACATGCATCCTGTTCTCAGCTTGCTGATAGATGATGGAACGCTCCGACTCCACTAAATCCTCCTCTATCTCGAAGCCCGGATGAATAGGCATGTCATGCATAAGATACGGCGAGTGTCCTGCAAGATTGCTTCTGTTCAACTGATAAGGCAGCATCTCCTCCATTCTTCGCTTCTTCTCATCTTGATAGTGGTCTTCATAAAAAAACTCCATATCAATCCAAGTGTCCGTATATACAAAATCAGATCTGGCTGCCGCACTAGGCAAATCAACAACCTTTTCAACAAATCCACTTTGAAAAGCTTTTTGCATAAGCTCCTCATCCGAAGATGGCTTATTAATGATCGGAGTAACTAATAAAAGCTTGATGCCAACCGCCATACAGCCTGCTACCAACGAATTGGCTACATTGTTATGAATTCCGACATACGTAAGCGTTATTCCCTCAAAATGACCAGCGACTTCATAGATTGTCATCAAGTCCGCAAGAGCCTGGCAAGGATGATATTTGTCGCAGCAGCCATTAATGACGGGAACCTTGGAGTACTTCGCTAATTCGAGCACATCGGAATGTTTCTTTAATCTCGCCATAATCACATCACAATTTCTTGATACATACTGCGCTTCATACTGGATAGGGGAAATGCTGAAGTTGCTGGAATCCCAATCCATAACGACTGAGTATCCGCCCATTTGGTTAATCCCGGATTGAAACGATAGATTCGTACGAGTAGAAGTTTTCTGAAAAAGCATAAGAAGACCTTTACGCTCTGCAGCATGGTAATAGCGTTCTGGGCTGTTCTTTATCTCGATTCCTTGCCTGATGATGGAGTGAATGGTGTCCGCGTCGTACTCTCTTAGTGATAATAAATGAGTCATGATTTCACCTCTAATGAATATTTATACGATATAATGTATTTATATTCAATTTAAGGTGAAGGATAGATTTTGTCAACTAAAGGAAAAACAGACTATTCTTCGAGTAGAATTAATTACGTTAGCGGCGAAACTAAATCATAAGAAAAACACCCTATCTAGCCATACATGATAAATGGCTTTGAAAGGGTGCTTTCTAGTAATTGCGATATTCTACATCATGGGTTGAATAAATTATTTCATCACTCTTGATACGATCTTGTAAACCAGATTTCCCAGCCTGTAGTAATCCTTGAATTCCGTAAGTACCTTCGTACAAGTCTGACCGATCATCGTCTTAAGAATAGCGACACCAATTTCAAAGCGATAAACATCCCATACCGCATCAAGAGCATCGAGGACGTTATATCCAGAAAGAGCTGTCATAATGACGGAGTCCTTATAGTCCACTCTCTCTGTGTTTCGCATTAGCTTAGTCGCCTCACCTATCCTTACTCTATCGCCCCGAAGAGTCGTCAATGTAACGATAATGGCAATTTCATTATTGCTGAGCAGCATGCGTTCCGCACTGGACAGATCATCGTAAAAAGCTTGCTGCTCACGTGTCGATATTTCCTTAATAATCAGATACGTTTCATCCAAGTTGTTGTTGTTAGCCATCCGTATGGCATCGCTAAGCTCTACGAGAGTGATCAGCCCAGAATCAAGCATCCCCTTGGCTATCTCCTTAAGCGACCAGTGACCCAGCTCAAGCAAATTGTAAGGAACCCATTGTACGTGGGCGTTTACCGCCAGCAACGCTCTAGTAAGCTCAGCAATTTCCTTGAATCCTCCGTCGTACAAGAACTTGGAAATATAATAAAGACTGTAGCCACTGCTGTGCAAAGCCTTCGAGAGGTCGGTGGAAGGTATGTCCAACTGCCTCAAAATAGAAATCGTGTCGTTATCCCAATTGAAGGTGTATTTTAAGTATTCACCGACAGCGTATCCGTTTTTATGCAGCCAATATAGTTTATTTTCGAGCGTCCGCTCTTTCATGTACCGAAGCGCCTCTTCTGCGTTATAACCATACTCCTTCAGAAGTGTAAAGATCGAATCTTCTCGCGCATCGTACCGATTCAGCGTGTTCAAAATTTCTCTACCGTCATAACCGCGATTTTTCATTTCCTTCGCAATATCGACCATAGAAACGCTCGATAAAGTCATCTTGACGGTTGTGAATACGCGATATGCATAGCTGGTACTGTTTACGTACCCATTCTGCCTCAGAACGTCAATGATGTCTCCCGCTTTTGAATACCCCAGCTTGACGAACAGCGCCGATTGCTCCTCGATTGTTGTTGCCGTCCCTCTGCCGGCCGTGAAGAACATATAGAAAGCACGGATAATGCTGGCTCGATCAAAACCAAGCGTCAATAACGTGTCGATCAAATATCCGGAACGATCAGGACCAAGCAGGTTTTGCCGTTCAAGCTCGGTAGCAATCCCGGCGGCGTCCGTTCCTTTCGACTTCATACGGGCGAGGTAAGCAATTAGCGGATTGCCGCCGAATACTTCACCTGCGGCCATCCGTACCTGATCCTGCGGAATTAAGGTTTCCGGAATAGTTTCCATTATCGTTGCTGCATCCATTTGAAATAACAGCTTCATAGCGAGTACGATATCCGCGACAGTGAATTTGGCTTTCATAAACCGCACAACATTGAGTGGCACAAATGCGGTGGTTGCCGGGAAAATATCTTCCAATACCCTTAGGTTTGTGTTGGTATAATAAACTCCCACTATAGCAAGTCCAATCACTTCCGCCGGATAATAGGGAGAAAGCAATTCAGTAACTGCTCCTGAGTCGAGTTTATAGTCAAACCTAAGATATTGGACAATTTCCTTAATCTCATAGCCGGCATCCCGCAAGAACACAACCGCTCCTTGTGGCGTCGCAACACCTTTCAGCTTAAGGACATCCTTGATAATGCTCACCGGAGCAAAAGCCTCTCCGTACACTTTATTAAGCGTTGATTGAATGGCTGCTTCTTGATAAACGGCAAGTCCCTGAAGAATCACAAGCGCCTCTTCTCTCGTCTTGCCATATTGCTCCTTACTCGCCTTAACGATGTCCTCCATGCGGTAGCCTGCATGCAAGAGCTGATCCGCCATAGCTTCCGCTGATGTTGCTCCACCTGCTTTGATTACTTCGATTAAAGCGCCGTTCACCGCTTGTCCGTACACTGCATTTACGCTGCTCAGAATGACGTTCAGCTCGAACAGCTCACTGCCAATTAGCAATGCTGCGGTTTCGCCGGCTGTCTTGCCGTAAAAGCCTTTAACCACGCGTACGATATCTATCATCGGAACGCCTGAATTCCACAAGTAAGAAATGGCCGCTGCTGCGTCCGTGATTCCCCCTTCTTCTAGATACTGCAGCGCCGTAGACTCTGATGACTGCCCATAAACGGCAGCTACCGTTACTTCAATAACCTTTTCGTTGTCCACTTGGAGAGCGGTTAGAACCGTTAACGTTTTGTCTGCTGCAAATCCAAAATAATCCTTAGCTGCGCCCACAATATCATGGAGCGTATAGCCCATGCCTCTCAGGAGCGGAACAGCCTCTTCCAGCGTATAGATTCTGCTCTTCTTAAGCAGGCTGGATAAGCTTTCCTCGATCGGTTTTCCGTAAACTTCAAATACAGTTGCTACTAGCTCATTAAATGAATATCCATTTGTTTCGGAGAGAATGGCTAGTGTCTCACCTGCTGTCATATGGTAATAATCCTTGGCAATTCGGATAATATCCCGCAAGCTGTAGCTGAGCTTAAGCTGTGGAATCGCATCCGCCAACTTTCCGATGCCCAGATCGATCATGGCCTGAATCGTAACCTGCTCTAACGCTAAACCGTAAACAGCAGAAACTTCCGCCAAAATCCGACTCTCCTCATCGACTGCACCATCCATTAAGGCTTGTACCACTTTAGAGGAATCGAGCTGGTAATAATCTTTTCCTACCTGAATCATATCCCGGAGGCTGAATCTCATCTTTGTCAGATAAGGTATTGCATCCTTTAATGTCACCAGGTGCTGAGCCTCTAAAGAATCAACAATGCTTGCGTTTTGTGAGCTGCCGTAAACATTCGATATAGCAGAAAGCACGTCACTCTGGCGATACCGGCCAGTATCCAGCAGTGCTTGAAGAGCTGCACCCGATGAAATACCATAACCGTCCTTCGCCATCTTCACGATCGAAACTAAGCTGAATTGCGCCTTATAAGCAAGTTCAATTCCACTGGTAAAGGATTCTGATCCTTCTGCTGCCTGCCGCTGATACATCGTTAACTCAACGGATTGATCAAAAACCGAAGCTACTGCCTGGATGAGCACATTGCTTGACGACAAGTATACCGTTGACAAGCGAAGCGCGATCACCCCAGCCGATTGGCCAAAATGGTTTTTTCCAACGCTCACGATATCTTTCATCGGGAAGCCCGTGACGTACAGGTAATTAACCGCTTCACCAAAGGTCGTGATTCCTTGCTGCTCCAACGCGCCTGCAACTGTTTCATCAAGTCCTTGACCGTATAAGGAAGCGAGGCCAAGCAGAATATCGTCGATGTCGTTAGGATATTCTTTTGCAAGCAAGAATGAAGCTTCGCTGGAGGTAAGCTGATAATAATCTTTCAGGCTGCGAGCAACAACGGATAAGGAATAACCGCTCATTCTAAGAAATGCAATACCGTCCTTAGGCTCTTTGCTGGACGAAGCGTCAAGCAGACCAGCAATCGTCACTTGCTCTTGTCCGTACAAAGACTGCAGAATCGCTATGGTGGATTTCATATTACCCATTCTTCGAGTGTGGATGAGAAGTCCTTCCATTACTTCTTCTTTCGAATATCCACCCTTAATCAGTGCCGGCCCAACCTTGCCTGAGTCAAAATAAGACGGATACAGCGCACCCAGCGTATTGATGACAGAAATGGCCGTTGCGCCTTGCTCCTTCAGCACTTTGATCCAAATCGTCAGAGGGTCTCCGCCATAAGCAGAAGCGATGGCAGTACCTACTTCTTCTGACGAATAGCTGACAAGCAGAAGCGCAGACGCCTCTGAGAATGGCAAGCCGTATTCCGTTCTAAGCACTAATGCAATATCCCTTACCGAATATGGAGCAAGGCGTGTGATGACTTGCCCTATCGTTAGCGGTTCGGTCCGTTGGTTCAGATAGGCAGCAACCTCACTAGCGGCTATGCCTTGTTTGCTGAAAGCCCCAATCCATTCCGTCCAGCCCCGCGCTTCAAATGCCTGTGCAATTTCCGTAAATTTATACCCCGAGTCTTTTAGCGCTGCGGTCAAATACGGCAATCCTTTCGCACGTACTCCGCCAGTAGGGTAAAGATTAATTGTTCCTTCAATAATGTCATCCAGCGTATAGAAGCTAGAGAGGCTCATCGCCACTGTCGCTTCCTGTATTGACGTTCCCGGGAACAAATATTGCGAGTCCTTTACAACCGTTGATACACTGCAAGGACATTTAAAATAATCAAATGCAGTAGTCCTTTCAAGCTCTACCCATTGCTGCAGCGTCAAGCCTAACTGAGCTTTTAGAGCTTGACCTATGGCTAGCTTCTCCCAGCTTTTGATGCTTGTGAGCGAACGGGCCAAAGTAGTGGCATCCATGCTTACCGTTTCATCATTTGCAAAAGTCGTTCGAAGCGCATGTAATACATCTCCAGCCTCGAAGCGGTCATAGCTGCGGAAGATAACTTCCACCGCATCCTCCATTGTGAAGGACGAGCCTCCGCGAATGACGGCATTTCGAATTGTGCTTAATCCTTGCGCGGTAGACATACCCGACTGCCTCAGCAGCGTCAGAGCTTCCGAACGGCTGCTGGCCATTCGATTATTCAGAATATAAGCCGTAAGTTCCGCAGGTTCATAACCAGCGCGAATTAATGACAACAGCATCGTCTTTCTTTGGTCGCCCTTCACCCCCGGATACAGTACGCTGATGGTCGTAGCGATATCAGCCCCGAAGCTTTCTCGAAGCAATCCCGCCTTGCTTTCCATGTCATAACCATGATCCGTAAACCCTCTCATAGCCTCACTTAGTCCAGCCGCTTCGGAACCCCATGCGCCGAGTACGGCGCTAGCAATTTCACCGATCCCGTATGATCCGCTTTTCATAGCGCCAACAATAACGGTTGCACCATCGCCGGAGGCTTGAATACCTTTGGCGACCTGGGCAGCAGCAATACCTGCCGCCAGCATAGCTGAAGCTGTTTGTTGCTTATCGAAGGTGCTTTTTAAGATGACATAAGCTTGTCCTATCTCAATGCCTGCTCCCAAGTAAGTCAGAACAGCCTCGTTGACGTCGCTGAATGAATACAGGTCTCGCAGCGCAATTCCTATATTGTTAGCAGGATAACCAGCACTGCCAAGCAGTTTCGCATTATCTACGCTAGATGCGGCATAAGCCTCTTTAATGACAACTGCGGATTCTGCTGCCGTGAATTTCGCGGCAGCCAAAGCTTCGATGGTGCTCTCGTTCGTTAAGCCGTAAACGGATTGAACAGCATCCCTAATCTCGCTAATACTGTACTTGCCTAGCTTCAATGCCACAGCGGCGTTTCCGCCAGTTTCCGCATAGGTATAACGCAGAACATAGGCGGATGAAGCGGTTGTTACTCCGGCTAGCTTAAACGACGCCATTATATCTCGAGGCTGATAGCCAAGATTACGAAGCGGCAGTGCAATGTCTTCAGCTTCATAGCCAGCTGTGACAAAATCCGGTATCAGATTTACATAGTTGGAAATATAACCCGACGCGCTTAAAGCCTGAAACAACGTAGGCGCATCTGTATCTATTTCGTATAATAGGCGGATGAATGCACTCCAATCCAAACCATATTCTTTCTTGACCGCTTTTGCGTAGTTCGCTGGGGTAAATCCAGCTTGCCGTAGTAGTCTTAATGATTCTAACGCAGTCTTGCCATAATCAACCCGCAGTACATGCACAGGGTAAACGGCATCGTACTGGGTGGAATGGCTTTGCAGGAAACCATCCAGGGTAGCGACATTAGCTACCTGGAATTCTCCAAAAGTGGCCAAATACGTCTGATTGACTGCCTTGACCCGGTTGATTCCGCTATAAGCGACGGCTATCGTCGATGTCGAACTGATAACCGCCCCGCTGCTGCTCCAAGTCAACTCGATTTTCGTAGCATCGGAGGTCAGTCTTGTCATAACCCCGCTTTGCCATTGGTTGTTAATTTTCACAGAAAACGTTGACCCCGAATTAACAACAGCCAGCGGCTTATCAAAGGTCAGGGTAATGGCTTTTCCGTTTTCACTCGACACTGCATCGATCAGCTCGGGAGGTGTACTCACGTTGCTGATGATCATATCCCCTCCAAAGTCATGCCCGTCCTTGCTCAGACGAAGCTTAAACTCCTTGTTATATCCGATATATTCATTAATAAAGTAGGTTTGCCCAAAGTCCGGCGTTGAAACAGAGGTTGGGCGATACCAGACTGCGCTGCCATTGTGCATTTCGATATTCAAATTTTCTATCGGAGCACTAAGGAGCAGATTAAATCCATTTTCATTCACTCGAACAAACGTTGCAGAGATAACAATCGGCACATAAGCGGCATTTAATTTTTCCTGCCCAGCAAAGATATAGCCTTGCTTGCTAAAAGCTACGGTGTACGTTTGCCCTTCAACCACATTCGCTTTAATTAAAAACGACCCTGTCTCTGCACCCGCTGTCACTCCAGTGACTGTGACCTCTGTCCCATCTTTAGACAAGAGCTTCACATCTTCCGGCTGCAGATCTTTTGGACCCGCTCCAACGAAAGTGACCGTCAAGCCGTTTCTAGCAGCAGCTAAACTTTTCGGATATTCCGTCATCGGAACATAAACATCCAGCGGTCCTTCCACCACACGATCCGGTATTTGAGCAATCAGCTTATAATTCACACCTGCTGACAGCGGAGTAATGATGTTGTAGATTCGTCCTGCATCTGGCGCATCTGGGTTGTTCCCGTTCGGATTTACAAGCTGGAATCCAATTCCTCGACCCTGTTCATCAAGCAGTGTAAGCCATGTGCGATCCATATTACGGACTGCTTTGCTTAATTCCAATGTGAAACCGTTAGTTGTAATATGGCTTGCTGTCATACGGATCGGCACCTGCGCTTCCGGTATAGGCGCAGCTGGAACAAGAACCGGAAGTCCGCTGCTGAATGCGTAGCCGCTCTTCGTTAAAGTCAGACTGTAAGCCGCTCCCTCTTCGAGTGAGGCATGTACCGCATATTCGATACCAGCATTCTCGGCTGTAATAGAGGCGATGGCAATCGCAACACCTTGACTATTACGCAAGCTAAAGTCACTTGCACGCAAGCCCGGAACAGCCGAATCAAGCAGCACGTTAAACCCATCTTTACTGACACTTGATAGAGTTGGATTTACTGGTACCGGCACAAAAGCGTTCAGTACCGCTCCAAAATCATATCCTGCTGCTGTTATAATCAGTTTGTACGTTTTCCCGCCTTCAAGCGCTGCGGATAATGTGTACGTTCTTCCACCGTTATTTGTTGTTGCTGCTTTTATAATTACCGATTTGCCCTCGGCATCCTTAAGTGCGAAGCTGCTCGCAGACAGTCCGCTTAGTCCCGGTGCAACAGAGACGACAAGTCCCGACTCGGCAGCGCCTTCCACCGTCACCGAAATCGCGCTTGGAAGCAAATCCGACAACGCTTGTCCAAAATCATACCCGCTCTTGCTTAGCGCAAAAGAGTAAGTTTTGCCTCCTTTATAAGAGGCTTTAATCCGATAAGTTAGTCCGCCATCCTCCGTAATGACCGAAGCTGCAGTAAGCCGGTTGCCCTCCTCGTCCGTGATAGCCACATGGCTTACATCCAAATCCGGTACAGCTGGGCTAAGTCCAATGACAATTTCCGAAGCGCCTGAACTTAGCACTGCAGCATTTGCGATGATTGGAACGTCAACCACAACTCCGCTTCCGAAATCATACCCAGCTTTGGCAGCGGTGATTGTGTACTGCTCCGCTCCCCAAAACTCAGCTTCAATTAGGTAGCTATTACCCCCATCACTCGTGGTTGCGGAGGTAATTGCCTTTGTACCGCCCTCCACACGTTTAAGCTGGAAGTCACTTATTCGTAAATGAGGAACTGGCTGATCTAAATGCAATATAAAAGCTTGATTGTTCCCGCTAATCATCCCGCCAAAACGAACGCCTACAGAGAGAATGGAGAAAGCTAGCGGATCACCATAGTCGTAGCCCATTTTTGAGATGAACACCGAATAGACCTTATCAGGAACGATTGCGACGCCTAGCTCATACGAATAACCTCCGTCGTTTGACACGTTCGTGCGAATCGAAACGTTTACCCCGTTCTCATCCACTATATGAATATCCGAAGTATTTAACATCGTTTGTTCCTTAAAATGCAATGTGACTCTCGAAGCCGTTGCTTGCACGGCCGAAATGGATCTTGAGTTTAGTGTAATCTTGTCGAGCGTAGAGAACATGTAGCCCTCTTTTTCTACAGTAGCGGTATAGGTGATTCCTCCTTTTAAAGGAACCGTAACCGTATAGCTGGCTCCGTCATCACTCGTCTGGATGGATTCAATAGCTACTGTATTTCCGTTATTGTCTTTAACCTTCACGTCTGCGGCTTGAAGATTCGGAATCGACGGGAAGAAATAGATGGTGAATCCCTGCTGCGACTGGCGTAACAGTATCGCATCGGCACGAACCTTCAGCCCAACGGTCAGCGGATTTCCAAAGTCATATCCCGGATAAGTGATGACCAAGCTATATGTCTCGGATACATTAAAATCGCCAATGAGAGAATAGGATGCGTCTCCTTCGTAATGAAGCGTAAATCCGATTGGCCGGCCTTTGCTGTCTGTCAGCTTAAAGTTGTCCCCAGTCAAATCTGAAATAAGCGGGTAGACATCAACATAAATCTTCGTTGCCGTCGTACCTCTCAATTGAAGTGAGCCTATTACGGGAATATCCACCGTGATCGGCGACGCTAGCGTAAATTCACTTCGGTTCAGCTCAAGTGAATATTTTGCACCAGTCGCAGCTCTGATCGCCACCAGATAAGTTAAACCCTGATCTTTTGTTGATAAAGAGTATTCCGTGTACGGAATTTGCTGACCGTCTGGTTTTCGCAAAATAATGTCGGCTGGCTTCAAATCAGCAACTTTTTCGCTAAAGCTTAGTTTGAAGCTATCCTTCTTCATCTCGGATACAGAAGCGGTAATGAGCTTGGTAAACACAAAGGATACTGGCTCGTAACGTTGATAAGTCAAATCCGGCTTTACCAGAACGGTATACGATTTACTAGGAATCAGCGCTGCTTCCAATACATAGCTGCTTCCGAAATCCATTGTGTTCGCCGAAGCTATGTTTATCGTTTCCCCTTGAGCTCCCCGAATGACGAAATTTTTCTTCCCAAGTCCGATAACTGGAATGTCAAAATGTACGGTAACACCCGAAGCAGAAAATCCGGCAACGGTTGCTTCGGAAGGCAAGGTAAAGGTTAGGTGGCTGAACGAATAACCATCCACCTCAATATCAAAGGCGTATGTTTGTCCGCGTGTCAAAGCAAACGTACCGCCAAAAGACATCTCAAAGTTCATTCCATCGGCAGACATGACTAGCGTTTTTGGGTGATAGCGTTTGCCCTGTTCATCTTTTACCGCAAGACCCTGTCCGTACTCTATTTGCCTTAGAGGAGTAGAGAAAGTAACCGCTACTGCCCCGTCTTTGGAGACGTCAGTAATAACCCCGGTGACCAATTGATTGACGTAAAACGTCGCCGGCCCGTCAAACTTCACGTAATCCTTGCGGAAGGCGATCGTATAGTCACGACCACTGATCAAATTTGCACTGACACGATAGGATAATCCTCCGTTGGTGGTGGTCAACGCCAGTCCACTAACCCCATGGCCCTGATTATCTATTAATTGAATATGAGCCGGCAATAATCCAGGAACTGCTTGTTCAAATGTCAGATCAAAGCCATTCATGGCTATTTTGCTAATGGTCGCTTTCCCCGCGTTGATTGTTTCTCCGGCTTCAAAGTCGATCCCCTGCGATGGAAGATGACCAGGAAGACTCAGGTTATAGCTGCCGCCAAGCAAGTCAGCCTTCAACCTGTAGGTAAGACCGCCATCCATTGTCACAGCGTCTTGTACCGTTACCCGCTCTCCTGTACTCTTGCGAGTCAGAAGAAACTGACCGGGCAATAACCCCGCAAAGGCATAGCTAAGCTTAACCCGAAGTCCCGAATCGACAATCTGATCCGCCGAAATGGTAGTAACGACCGGAACATGAATGTTATAAATCGTCTGATCCATTGTCGCACTGACCTTCAGTACGTAATCACCAGGAGTCAGATCAGCAGCAATCCGATAACTCCAACCGCCGTCGCTTGTCACTGCAGAGCGGAGTTTTATGCTGCTTCCGTCGGCCCGCCTGAGAACAAAGCCGTTGACCGTATCAATAGAAGCAGGAGGATTAAGAACAAAGGTGAATCCAGTATAGGAAATGTCAGTTATTGTGTTCTTCTCCGCGAGCGTAACCGATTTCGGTAAACCAAAGTCGAAGCCCTCACGTACAACGCTAATAAAATATGGTTTTCCTCTCAAACCGTTATAAGAGACAACATAAAATCTTTGCTGAGGGTCCCACACGACATTCGTTATGGCTACCGCATTCCCCAGCGCATCCATGACCTTGAAATCATTGGCGGTCAAACCCGCTATATTCGGGTTAAGCCCAACCATGACATTATTTGGACCAGCGCCTATATACCAAGGGTTGATGGTTGTCCGAACAACGTTTACACTATTCCCGAAGTCATAACCCTCACTGCTTATTTTTAGTGTTAAGGGTTGATACTGCATGGTCACCGAATTAACGAAATAACTGCTACCATTATTTAGGGTGGATATACTGTCTATTGCAATTTGATCACCGTTTGTATTCGCTAGGGAAAACGCAGCTGCTGTTAACCCTGGGACTGGTATGCTGAAGTGAACGATAATCCCTGCATTGGACGGATCAAACGCCGTTTGTTTCGATACGGCTATCTTCTCTGGAACGATAAGCGTACCGATCGTATAGCGGTCATCATCCACATCAATTCTATACCGATAGCTCCCAGCAGCCATTAAATCGGTTGATAGGATAGCCGAATGCCCATCCACGTTCGTTTTGACAGAAGTGACAGCAAGCGATTTGCCGTTTCCATCCTCTATTGTGATCAAGGCCTTAGCCAAATCGACCGTGTCGTTTGGGAAATTCAACTGAAAGCCTTGACGATTGACCCACTCTACACTTGATAGAATTGGGGAAGGTTCTACCTTTAAGACAATTTCGCTGCCAAAAGCATAACCTTCTTTATTTAGCAATAAGGTATACGTCTCGCCTTTCGTTAGGGAGGAATACACTTCATACTCTTTGCCGATAGATACCGCGCTTAGCATATTAATGCCTATGTCCGCTCCAGCAGCATTCTTTAAAATAAAGCTTAGAGCATCGATAGCTGGGACGGTACGATCGAGCTCCAGCATGAAGCCGGATGTCGAGATGTGGCTAACGGCCGCATGGACAGAAATACTGCTGGGCGGGGCAACCGCAACGATAAGCGCCGCGCCAAAGCTGTATCCAGCTTTCCGTATCGTTAGTGAGTATGTCTCGCCTTCGACCATTTCCGCTTTGACAGCATAAGTTCTGCCGTCATCATCAGTTGTGACCTCCGTCACTCCAATCTCAGTGCCTGGATCGTTTAACGCTAATGTCAAATGATCCTCTGTCAGCCCCGCGACAGGAGTATCCAGCTTGATTGTGAAGCCAGCTATACTTACGTCGGATATTGAGGCCACTACAGATACAACCTCTGGATCAGTAATCGGAACGAATATCGATACTGCGCTGCCGAAATAGTATCCTTCCTTGGCAACTGTAAGCGAATAGGTTTCACCCTCGGCAAGTGACGCTGAGAAATCATAAGCACTGCTTCCCGTCCGCTCGGTTACGGAACCTATTGCGACACTTTCGCTGCCGTGCTTGAGTGTAAACTCAGCTTGCGTCAATCCAACAACCGACGGACTCAGCAGCAACGAGAACCCCGTTTTGCTGGACCCATATACGGATGCTGCAACCGAAATGGCAGGCTGCTCAGTCTTTGGAACTTGAAATAAAACCTCAGCCCCGAACTGAAACCCAGTTTTAGAAATCGTCAGCTTATAAGACTCGCCCTCCGTGAGAGCTGCTGTAATAAAGTAAGAGCTGCCCCCATTAAGCGTAGAAGCTGATGCAACAGTAATGTTTTCGTTCGCAGCGTTTTTCAGTGTCAGATGTGCTGCGGCGAGCTCTGGTACTGGCGCGCTAAACGCAAGTCTGAACCCTGTCGCTGCTGCTTGACTCGCAGTCGCGGTTACTGTTACCTCAACCGCATCCGTAGGTCTTGGCGTTTCTGTTGGTTTGGGTGTGTCGGTTGGTTTAGGTGTATTAGTTGGGCTCGTTGGCCCGCCCGGCGAACCAGTTCCCCCGGATGCTCCACCTCCAATTAAACCACCTTTCTCGGTTACTTCTTTTTGAGCTGGCTCCTTCTCAAAAACAACCCCCTGAGAATCGACAATTGCTTTCTCAATCGTTCCTTTGCCTTTCACATTCGCTGGCCCATGCAGTTCCATGCTGCTAACGCTGGCGCCTTCCGCAAGTGAAATGGTTGATGTCTTAACCTGCTCACTAACGGTTAATTTTTCTATAGATCCCGAAGCAATGGTTAACTGTACATCGCTCTTAACCTCGACTTGCTTAAACTTGCCGGACAAAATAACTTCGCCGGAAGAGGAGATCGTAATTCCCTCTATCCCGCTGCTTTCAGATATCGGAGATTCAATATTCGCCTCCGATTGCACATCCAGCTGTCTTATAATCGTTGTTCCACCGATGACAACTCTAACTCGTCCATCTGCTTTGTCGACGACGACAGTTGCTAGCTGTGAATCATCAATATGTACGCTGTTCTGTCCGCCGCCGTTTACAAACGTGCTGCCAAGCACTTTCACACCTTTAAGAAACACATCTCCTTCGCCGACTTCTTTCCCAATAGTGAGATTTCCCTTAATCGTCACATTGCGAAGAGTTGTGCCTGGAGCCTCAATGGTCAAGTCGCCAGCGACTTCAAAGTTCCCTTGCGCCTTGCCCCATGTGCCGCCTGTTTCAAGAACCTTTGCGCTAACGGTTATTCCATCTGCTGACCTAGTTGATTGCTTCAGCACTCTATCGAGCATCATGACGGCTTCCGCCCTTGTCATCGGCTGAACCGGCCGAAGCGTGCCGTCCGCAAGCCCGCTAATGTAGCCCGCTTCAACAATGGCTTCCAATGCATCGCGTCCGTAACCAGGAATGCTGGCCTCATCCTTAAACTCGCTGAGCAGGCTAGTCCCGTCTTTGCCTATTACCGGCACAAGGCGCGAAAGCACAACAGCTGCTTCTACCCGGCTTAGCTTCTGCTCTGGCCGAAATGTTCCATTGCCATAACCTTCTATATACCCTGCTTCCGCGGCTGCTTGCACTTGCAATGCATACCAAGCGGTCGGAGCGACGTCCGTGAACTGCTTAGTCCCCGCTCCTTTGAACGCGAATAGCCGGTTGACCAGCGTTACGTATTCAATCCGGCTTAGAGCTTGATTTGGCCTGAAGGTTCCGTCCTGAAAACCCTCAATTAAACCTTGGCCTGCCCACTCCCTGACGGTCTTCTCCGCCCAGTGGCCCGCTAAATCTGAGAATGCGGCGGGCACTTTAGCCGGAATTGCAGATGCTGCGAAGGCTTGCCCGCTCGCATTGCCTATGCCGGGAGCTACAAGACCGACAACTACGCTAGTAATCATCATCCACTTGAGCAGCAGGCTCCTTAACATTTTAACTTTTTGTTTCCTCACAATGATTTCCCCTTCCATCTTCGCCAATTGGCTTAAGAGCTTACTCTGTATTTGATAGAGCCCAAGTTCGGCAACGTTAACAGCACTTAAGCTTAAGTCTAATAGGCTGCGATGAAAGAATAATAAAAGATTTTCGCGTAAAACGACAAAAACCGCGCAGCATCAAGGCTTCGCGGTTTTTGCAACCTGTTCAAAATATTTATTTTCCTACTTCGGAAAGTCCGCTGACAAGAGAATCATACAGCATAAGCAGCTCTTGGGATGGACGAATGCCCAGTTCCCGCTTTAGAAGTCTCACATAGTCGGTGTATTGTGCGGTTAACCCTTTCTTATCCCCGTCCAGTCCATGCTTCTTCATCAGCAGCTCGACCACCGATTCTTCAAGCGGATTACGGCCATGCAGCTTCAGAAGAAGCTTCGACGCCGCAGCCGTGTTCGACAGGGTGAGCAGCGTCTCTGCTGCATTTTTGACAAAAGATGCATACCTCTCTGACAGCCGATCTGTCTCATGAATCGCCCATACGTAAGCTTTGCTGCCGAACAAATCACCCGTGTAGAGCCTTTCAACGTTCAGTGCTTCTTCCACGTTGCCCGCGTCGATACTTCCCAGATTTTCCGTTTGACGCTCAAACTCCACGTAGTCAATAACTGCATCATCCAGTTCCAGCGCATAGCCGTCATTCTCTGAACGAATAGCTTCCCGGAGCCCTATCGGCTCCAATGATTTACGCAGCTGGTACACGGTTGTATTTAAATATTTTTCGGCATTCACGCTCGCCATACCCGCGAATATATCTGCAACCAGACGGGAGCGCGAAATTCGTCTGCCCCGATTCAGCAGCAAATAGGCAAAGAGCTCAGCACTCTTGCTGGAAATCCACTTTACACGTCCTGATTCATTGCGTACAAAAAAGTCGCCCAGCGTGGCAATGCTAACACGGCTCATACCCCGAATCGCAGTATCTGCTTGCTGCAGCGGTTGAACGATTTTCCTGCTCTCCAGTGCCCGGTTAATCGTCCGCTCCAGCCGCTCCTGAGTCACCGGCTTCACCAAATAATCAAGCACGGACAACTCAAAAGCTTCTAGCGCATAATCCTTATGCGAGGTGACAAACACGATTTGTGTCTTACAGCCCGCTTCGTCCAGCCTTGCGGCGAATGTAAGTCCACTATCACCCGGCATGGAGATATCCACGAACGCCAGCTCGACGTCGGGATTTTCGCTCAGAAAGGCAGCCGCAGCATCCGTATTCACAAACGTTCCTGTCACCTGAAGCTCAGCATATTTCACGAGCATCTTCCGCATGATTAAATGCATGACGGGCTCATCGTCAATCAATATGACTTTCATCAGCTATCACCGCCGTTCCTTCCCTTTCAATCGTTCCGCCGCGACTCGATGATCCGGACAACGTAAAAAAGAATGTTGTACCTACGCCAGGCAAGCTATCGAATCTAAGACTGCCGCCATGCATGCGAAGAAATTCTCGGGTTAATACGAGACCAAACCTCATCTCTCCACCATCTTCTCGACTAGCAAATCCAGGCTCCTTGAAAAACAGCTCATCATGATGCAGCAGCTGCGCTGTCTCTTCGTCAATCCCACTCCCATTATCACGTACAGTCACCGTCACCTGATCCCGTTCGATAGATGCGTTTATCTCAATTTTCCCGCCGATGTCCGTGTACTTAATCGCATTTGAAAGCAAATTTCGGAAAATGAGATCGAGCATTTCTTTATCCGCTTTCACTGTCAGCCTCTCGTCGATATGCTCTGAGATACTAATGCTCTTCATGCCGGCTCTTGTGCCGGCTAGTGAAATCGCTTGGCGAACGACCTGCTGCAAATTCCACGTGAGCGGACGAAACGCTACTTCCCCATTTTGACTGCGATACCAATCGAGCAGATTATCGACGAGATGATAGGTACCGCGAACTTGCCTCCTAATCTCTTGAAATACTTCAGCATTCGCGATGTCGGTGTCGCTCGGCTCATCGCCCAGCAGCTCAGTCAAGCTAACAAGAAGCGCGATCGGATCACGGATATCGTGAGCCATTACGGTAAACAGCTTGTCCTTGAAGGCATTCAGCCGAGACAGCCGTTCAGACTTCTCGCGCAGCCTCTCCTCGTTCTCCTTCAGCTCCGTAATATCGCTGAGCATCAACATTTTCCCGATAGGCGTCACACCTGTATCATAAATATAAGACAAGCTGCAAATATAATACCTTTGCCGATCGCCTTGCAAGCGCTGAAGCGAAAACCGATCATCTCGGAATTCCGTTGCGGCAATTCGCTCGAGCAGCTCAGGGCAGTCTGGCAGCAAGTCCTTGATGAAAGCAGGAAAACTTTTTGCCGAGCCAAGCTCAGGAAATACCTCTTCTGCTGCGCGATTGTGGTTCACAATTTGATCCTCATAATCGAGCAGGACAACACCGTCGCGGATCGTATCGAACATTTTGGCATATGCAAGCGGTGTTAAACGAAGCAGCCTAAACCGGAAAATGCCCCAAGCATAAACAACGCCCGATACTGCGAAACCAAGCGGCGTGAAATCGATGACTTTGCTGAACATGTAGGCGATATTGAACAGCATAGGAGCAGCCGCGCCCAAAATAAGGACAACAATCTGTGTTCGCACAATAGGCAATGCGCGTAAATACATGGGAATAAACAACAAAATGCCGAGTAGCAGAATCGTATAATTGTAAATTGCGTGTACGGAATACCATGGGCCCTTCACCGTATTGTACAAGGGAACCGTCTTAATCGTGTTCAAGACGTATTCTTTGTAAATAAGATGATGCCAATCGTTAGTGAGATGAAGGAGGAAAGTCGCAGTCGGGACGAGAAACAGCAAGACCGCAAGCTGCTTCCGATAGCGTGGCGCAAGTCCTGTAAACTGGATAACGAGCAGTAGCCAAAATGCAGAGACAAAGGGGATGCCGATGTACTCGACCTGAAGAGAAAACTTCACACCGCTTAAGCTGTCGCTAAAAATTTCAAACGTGTAGCCTAGAGCGTAAAAGGACGCCGCTGTCATCATGTAAACCATGGTCCTCGCCATCTGCAAATGACGTTTCCGGTAGGAGAGGAACGCCACGAACAGCATTACAGCGGTCGCAAAGCATAGCAATATTGACATCCATTGTCTTGTGTCCATGACGATGCCTCCCTTTTTTTCGATTCGTCTATCATTCGACAAAGTTCCTCAAATTCCTTGTGAAGCCTAAAGCCAACCCTCTTCAAGCTTACGACAGCAAAATAGGCTGCCCGATACATTCTCGGACAACCTTTTTTCAACTGGAATCAGCCTTTCGCTTCATCCCATCTTCTTTATGGCATGCTCCTGCTTCAACCGTTGCTCCTGCATTTCGTCCAAATAAAGCGTAAACTTGGAATCTCCGCTGTAGGAGATGTGCAGCCAATCCAATGCGCGTGTCATCGCAATATAAAACAGCGATACTTCCCGCTCCTCCACTTCTTCCAATGAGAAAGGCATGTTCTCGGCATTTACGATGAAGACCGCTCGGAAATCGAGCCCCTTCACACTGTCAATGTCCGATACATTAATCGCATCGCCGGCTATGTCGGATTCCTGGTTTAAATCGACATTTTCTGTGATCCAATAAACGGGGAAGCCTTGCCTCTTAAGCGCCCTCTTGATCATATCCGTGAAGGAGGAGTAGTAATTGTCTTTCACTCGGTATAAGATGACCATCTCTGAATAAGCAATCTTATGATGGTCATGCAAGGATCGCATTTGTTCAATGACAGTCTTCATCTCTTCCTGAAAGCTCCCGCGACGCTCCAATATTGGCTCAGGCCCGCTTCTCCGTGTACTCTGAGGAGGTATGATCTCTACCCCTTTCGATACTCCGAACTGAACCTTGTTCTGAAACAGAGAATGCCGTTGATAGAAATCCCAAGCAAACTGCGCGATTTGAGCCGTGTTGCGATAATTAACGGAGAGAATGCGTGAACGTCCGCGAAAATCAAGCCCAGTGTCCTGCAGCAAGCTCGATTTCCGTTTAAAGAACGATTGTGCCCGGTCCTCAACCAGCAGCAAATTTTGTGTCGCTGGATTAAGCAAATAACTTAGAAGCTTAAGCCATTCTGGCTGAAAATCCTGACCCTCATCAATAAGGATTGCTTCATAGGTAGGTAAAATAGCTTCCTTCTTCTCCAGCTTGCCAATAAGCTTAGCGACATCCGTATCTCTCACGTTCAGCACTGCTCGCAGCCACTCATGAAAATTATAGACCTCGACGTTTTGGTCGCGAGGCTTGCCTTCCTTTTGCTCCGCTAGTCTAATCCAATCAAGCAAATCCTCCGGCTCCTCCATCTTCCGGTCAATCATTTGCCGAAGACTTCTGGACAAGGCGATGCTGCTGCAGAGGACAAGAATCTTCCAGTCTGGATGATGATTGGCCAAATGTTTGGCTCGGCTGGCGAGGACAAGCGTCTTTCCGCTCCCCGCCACGCCGCGGATAAGCCGATGGCGATCACCAAGCTGCTCTGCCATATTTTCCTGATGCAGATCCATACCCTTAATATTGTGATGCGACAGCACGAACTGCTCCTGTTGCTTCTGATTTGCAGGCTGCAGAAATTCCGCGCTGATCCGCGCCTCAGGTATGAGGTGATTACGAATCTGCCTGATCTCCTCTTGCGATAAAATGTAGCTGCTGCGCTTGCGTGCCGCAAACATGCCATGGATCTTCTCAATGAGGGAATCGGCTGTAAATCCAGCATCCTCAGGGTCGATCTCGTCGCGGCAAAGCACAAATTGCTCTGCAATGACATCGTACAAACCATTTTCTATAAAATCCTTCTGCTTCAGCCGTGTAAAAGCCGTTCCGAAGCCGTTCGGAAATTTGAGCTGTCCTTGAAATTTGCCTTTCTGTTCAATGAGGTTGTCATCATTTCTTAGCTCGCCCGCCACCTGCCGCAAGCTCTCCCTTGCTTCTTGATAAGGGTTCATCACAGCTTCGATCTGACCTCCAGATGCATGCAAACGCCACTCGTCACGATCAACCTCGAATAGAGCAGACCTCGTATAGTCCTTCACTTCAAGAACGACCAATCCCAGATCTGGGCCTATGATTACGAAGCCAGGTCGATTTCCCCCAATTTCCGGTTCAAAATAAACCGCATAATCGCTCGGCAGATAATCCTTCAGCGTACGAAACAATAACCGCTCCCCAGCAGTCGCACTCGTCCGGATAACCTCTGGGACCATATAAGCCATTCTCTTTCACCTCGAATTCGATTTTTTCTGTTGTTTTTAGTATAAACCATCTTTGAGAGTTTGGCAGGAGAAAATGGGGAGAAGATTGTTATGACAAATGGAAGATTTTCATGGTACGATATTCCTAATAAGTAAACGAATGATCAAATCCAACCATTTGCGTTCGTTTTTGATAGGGGAGAAACGATGTATAGAAATCCATCTGTATTTTTTTTGGCAGTATTTTTGCTTGTCGGTATTATTGGTATGTTTGCGCGTCATGAAACCATCATGCTAATTGGATTTTCAGGTTTTATATTATTCACACTTACTGCCGCTAATCGGAAAAGTAAAAATTATTATCAATTATCGATAAATCTTGAAAAACAAATTAAAGATATGGTGCCAGGCATAAAAGATTTTAAACTTTCACAAGAATTTATGTCAGTTGATAAAGAAAGCTATATTGCATTGGATGAAACAAATAAAAAAATATGTATCATTTATAATCAGGAGACTAATACTGAGCCTTTATTAAGCAAAAATGAATACAATTACAAATGCGAGATTTTCTTCTATAAAGATATTTTACAGTCAACCATTCTTCATGATAGTTTTACAGTAACCTCTTCCTCACGAACGGACATCATTGGCAGAGCTTCGCTTGGCAGATCTATGGCTGGAAATACTGGAGCTATTATTGGTGGCCTAAGCGCTTCAAGAACCACTCTTGATCTAATCAAGAAAGTTCAACTTCTTATCGTTGTTAATAATATGTCAACACCATTCCATCGCATTACGTTTGAGAATTTCCCAAAGGGCATTACTAAAGACAATATAATGTTCAAATCCGTTGATAATGAAATTACGCATTGGCATGCTATGTTGAGTTTTTTAATTAAGCAAGTGGATGAAACGGATAAGCCGACTAACGCTAATCAAATTTCAGTTGCCGATGAATTATTAAAACTTTCCTCCTTGTTGCGAGATAATCTTATAACGGAAGATGAATTTAAGCAGCAGAAAATAAGGCTATTAGGATAGAAGCATGTTTAATCGTTGCTGCTATTAGCACGGATAATCCCCTGAATTGTTCAGAATACAGGGGATTTTCTTTTTAGCTAACTCTCCTCCACCTCCATAAGATATATCCGTTCCTTAAAGCTTCCGCGCTTTTCAGCCTTCTCCGCACGAATTTGCTCCAGTTTCCCAATCGTTACGTCGTGGAATTCAGCAAGCGCATGAAGCAGCTCCATAATATCCGCTAGCTCCTCTATTGATTCCGTTTTAGAATCTGCTTCAAGGTATTCATTCGTCTCTTCTACCAGCTTCGTACGCAGCTCTTTCAGATACTCTTTGTTCTTAAGTATTCTCGTAGTGAACGTTTTGCCTTGCTGCTTTATAATTTCTGGAATCCGATCGCGGACTAATTTATTATAAATGGGCATAACTTGCCTCCTTGTCATATTAACTTTCTTAGCCTGCTTGGCTATAAAGCTTCCTAAAATAATTATACAAGAAAAAACGGCGACCATAATCGGTCGCCGTTCTTCTTTTTTGAGCGAACAACATCATTTAAAAGCTTTCCGTTTAAACAAAAGGTACATAAAGAACGGAGCGCCTATACCTGCGGTAAAGACGCCGGCTGGTATATCAAGCGGTTGGAACAGCGTTCTCCCCGCCAGATCAGCCAATAGCAATATCATCGCACCCAGAAGAGCGGATACTGGGATTACTAGCTTATAAGAATGGCCGATAAGCTTTCTAGCCATATGTGGCGCCAATAATCCTAAAAAGGAAATAGTTCCAGCAATTCCGACCGCTGCCCCTGCAAGCGCTACGCTATAGAACAGCAGGATCATGCGGCTTAATTGAAGTCGGCTGCCTAGTCCGATGGCTGTTGCTTCACCTAAGGATTGTACGTTCAGCTCTTTTGCATAGAGAATGGATAATGGAATGAAGATGGCGACCCAAGGCCACAACACCTCAATATACTTCCAACTCGTCCCGTAGATGCTTCCGGTCATCCAGTTCAGCACTTGCGCAGCCAAATAGGCTGGTCCGCTAATAAGCAGAAATATCGTAAGTGCCCCCATAGCAGTCGATATGCCAATACCAATAAGCACGAGCCTGAACGGTGAAACCCCATTTTTCCAAGCTAGCGAATAGTTTAGAGCAGCAATAACGAAGGCCCCCGCGACAGCTATAAAAGGAATCCAGTGAACACTGTATCCTGTGAATAGCGTCATAAAAGCTACAACCGCAACTGACGCCCCTCCGGTCACACCCAGCAAATCTGGTGATGCAAGCGGATTCCGTATCACGCCTTGAAGCACAGCACCAGCAACCGCCAAGGCAGCGCCGACTAAAACAGCTGCCACAATTCGCGGCATACGGAACTGCATAATAATTAAGTCGCTGCCCTCTTTATTTTTACCCAGCAGTGAAAGGAAGATTTCCTTAACAGGAATGCTTACACCGCCTATGGATAAACAAAGAATAGACAAAGCAATCAGTGCGATGCTTAATATTGCGAGTATTAAGATAGATTTCCCTATTCCTTTATGCATGTTTACTCCTTCTCGCCACATAAATCAAGAAAGGAACACCAATAAGCGCAGTAGCGACACCTACAGGCACCTCCTTGGGCATAAGGATAAACCGTGAAGCAATATCAGCGAATACGAGGAGAATTGCTCCTACCAGCCCACAATAGGGCAATAGCCAGCGATAATCATTTCCAAATATATATCTGCAAAGATGAGGCACAATTAATCCAATGAACGCAATGGGCCCCGCCACCGCAACTGAGCTTCCTGCTAGAAGTACAACAGCAAGGACAGATACAACCCGTATAAGCATCATTCGCTGGCCAAGGCCTTTGGCACTATCATCACCCAAAGCCATGACGTTTAAAGAGCCTGCCAATAGCAGCGCTAAGACCCATCCTAGAAGCATATAAGGAAATACGATAGTTAGATGAGATAATTGTCTCCCAGATACAGAACCGACCATCCAAAACAATGCCGAATCAAGAGATTCTTTATTTATCAACATAATGCCTGAGGAAAGAGAGGAAGCAAATGCAGCTACAGAAGCCCCGGCCAACGTAAGCTTAATTGGCTCAAAACCGCTTCTACCCTGCATTCCCAGTGTAAAAACAAGCAAAGAAGTAGTGGCAGCGCCTGCTAAAGCAATCCAAACCATTCCGTTCATGGTTAGTGACGAGCCCAGCATAGCCAAGCTGACAACAATAAATAGAACAGCGCCTGAATTGATGCCGAATATAGATGGAGAAGCTAACGGATTTTTGGTTAACACTTGCATGATTGCACCCGCAATAGCAAGACTCGCCCCTACTGCTGCCGCAATTAATGCTCGAGGAACTCGCGTATTTCTAATAATTAAATGTGCGTCCGAACCATCAAATTGCGTATAGGCACGCCATAAATCTTTTAATTCGAATAGATGGATGCCATATAGAATACTAACGAGCATACCGATGAGCAGCAACACGGCGCCTGCCCCCAGGCTCACCAGCTTTTTTTTGCGGCTATGGAGCCTTAATGCCATGTTAACTTCACCCCTTTCATCAAAAACAAGCTGACGTCTGATAGTCACGACGTCAGCTTGCTGACTAACAATGCTAAGCTACTTTACATCAAAATAGGCAACAATCTCATCGAGCAATAAATTTGCAGCCTTGTAGCCTCCAGCAGAATTCCAAATCGCTTCATCTACTTTTATTACCTTGTTGTTTTGCACGACATTTAGTTTTTTGAATAACGGATCGTTCATCCATTCCTCTACCACCTTGGATGCATCTGTCTTCCCTGCTGCCTCCGTGACGAAGTAGAATAATACATCCCCATCCATGCTTGGAATCGTTTCTTTGGACATCACTTCAATAAATGAATCCTTATCCTGCGACTCAGGCCGTGCAAATCCTAAATCATTTAAGAGGACGCCCGAGAAGGTTTGCTTCTGATAGATTCGCACCTGGGAAGCGGAGAAGCGTGCAACCGAAATTTTGGTATCGGCTTTGGTGCCTAGCTTCGCTTTCACTTCAGCAACACGCTTGTCGAAATCAGCCATCGCCTTTTCGCCCTCTTCCGTCTTATCCACGGCTTCCATATATAGCTTAAAGTTGATTTTCCAATCTCCAACCAAGTCCTCTGCGAATACGGTTGGCGCAATTTGGCTTAGCTGATCATATATTTTTTCCTGTCTCACCTTGTTCCCGATTATTAGATCTGGCTTCAGGCTCGCGATCATTTCAATATTCGGCTGAAGTTCATCGCCTACAACGGTAACGTCCTGCATCTCATCTTTGATATGGTCGTACCAAGGGTCGCCAATCCAAGATTGCACCGCGCCGATCGGTTTAATGCCCACGGCAAGAAGCGCTTCCGTTCCTTCGTTTGTAAGTATGACAACACGCTCAGGCGCGCCAGTTATCGTTGCTTCCCCCATCGCATGTTTTACTACGCGGGTAACATTTGCTGGTGTGGAGTCGGTTGCAGCTGCTTCAGACACATTAGTGGTTGGTGCAGACGACCCTCCATTTGTTGAACTCGTATTTGACGTACCCGCAGAGCAGGCGCTGAGAAATAAAACAAAGCAAAGCAATAATGATGCAGCCATTGGTGTTCTTGATCCTCTATACATTTTGAATATTCCCACTTTCTTGTATTGATAATGATTTTCATAACCATTACCACTATAACGCCTGATTCTGCGTGGGACAATTGTATATCTTGAACGATCCACAGGATTATTTTGAACCTTTGCTTTAAATTGACCAAGCGACATGCCTACATGTTTTTTGAACATGCGATTGAAATAACTGTCATCTGAGAAACCTACGCTCTCGGCTATTTCTTGCAGCGTTGCATCTGTATTTTGCAAAAGTTCCTTCGCTTTGTCGATTCGAACAGCAATCAAATACTCAATTGGACTTTTACCTGTCGCATGCTTGAATTTTCTTGATAAGTAACTGACGCTGCAATCCAGCAGCTCTGCAAGCTCGTCCAATGTTACTCGGTCTGAAGAGTGCTCATGAATATAACGAACCACTTGTGACACGAGGTCCACCTTTTGGGTCTTCACGTTTTGACTGCTCATTTGACTTAAAAGCTCATAGGCAAATTGATAGAATAGCATTTTTATATGTAATTTCTCCAACAGTTCTGGCTCACGCCATTCCTTGCTCATTAGCTCAACACTATGATATAAGGGGATCGGATAATGAGGTACAAAGCTATATTGCAGTTGGAATGGGTTCTCCGTCTCCATTAGCTTCATTAAAGGTTGGCGAGAAGGCAAAGCGAGAATAGCTTTATAAAAAATCATATAATATTCAAAAGCATCATGAGCGGTAATATCCAGGCACATTCCTTTGCCGCCATGCAAAACATGAAATCGATTCACCATGTGCATCGTTCCATCCGACCACATCTGCGCACTGCCGCGAATCGCATAAAAAAAAGCGCTGGTTGGCAAGCGATACGATCGCAGCTCCTCGCCTGGTTCCATGACCGTATGCCGTATATCCATCACTTTGATCGAAGCATGATTCCATAACATTAGGTGATCACTCATTTTCATCGTGTCGGATCACTCCCTTCTCCCTGTGAAAGCATTACATATAAACATTCATTATCATTATAAATGATAACGATTATCATTTGCAATGTCTGACAGCGTAAATCATGACATTATTTTCAGCAAAGAATCTACTATTGGCTCCAATTTGCGTTTATTTTACTTTTCGCCGTATATGATGCATCAATGGCATAACATTTCTACATATCAAGCAGACCATACGTATCGCGCAGCATTCTAGCAAATTTTGTTCCAATATGTATTTTCTTCATATATACTATTCTTCTTAAGCTATTGCGGACAGGAAGAGAAACGGAGAGGAACAAGTATCATGTCTAAGAAAAGTATCGTTAATCCATTCACTCTGCTCTCACGTCAATTTCAATCCGATCGAACGGAATATAGCAAAATATTTTATTTATTCGGTTATCTGTTTTTCATCGTCGCTGCTTCTACTATCAGTCGAACAGCTGCAGATACTTTATTTCTCAGCAGATACGACGCATCCGTCTTATCGTATATGTATTTGCCCCAAGCAGCCACCCTTCTCTTAACCGGATTTATATACCAAAAGCTATGCGGACGCTTCCGCACCGATCAACTCGTTGTTAGAGTTATAATCATTGCTTCTATGCTCGCACTTCTTTCGCGACTTGCTGTCGGGATTGGCTTTAGCTGGATTTTTCCCGTCATCTACGTCGGATACGATGTACTAAACTTTCTGATGATCGTCTGCTTCTGGCAGTTTGCGACCTCCATTATGGATCAGCGCAAAGCGAAACGCATGATTGGTTTTGTAGGAAGCGGCGGACTCGTTGGCGGTATTTTGAGCGGCTTTGGTCTAAAGCTGCTGGTACAGCCGTTAGGAACCGAAAATTTAATCTTCATCTATGCCGCTGCGCAGCTGCTTTGCCTGCTATTTGTCCTTAAGCTTCTGCGAGGAGTGCCAAATCCTGCCGAGTTTTTCGCGATTAAATCTACTGATAAAAAGTTATCCAAAGCACAAACGCGAGCCGTTGAAGAGAAACAAGGCTTATTCCAAAGCGTGCCTCATCTTAAATATGTGGCGATCATGGCCGGAACACTTACAATCTCGCTTACGCTTATTGATTATCAATTCAAAGTTATTCTTCGCGGCACCTTGCAAAATGAAGAGCTCGCCAGCTTTATGGGCAGCTTTTATGGATTTGCGGGATTGCTCGCGCTAGTTGTCCAATTATTCATTTCCGGCAAAATGATAACCCGCTATGGTGTCATGACTGCCATTCTTGTTTTTCCGATCGTCTTGTTTACAGGTAGCTTCGCTCTCCTCATCATGCCTGTACTTGCCATTGCAACTGCAGTTAAAGCAAGCGATAAGGTGCTTGGCGATACGATATACTCCTCCGTAAGTCAGCTCATCATGTTTCCCGTTGCTCCTGAATGGCGCGGCAGAGCCAAAGGTTTCCTCGATGGCATCGTACGAAATGGTGCCAAAGGGATCGCGGCAATCAGTCTCATTATGCTTTCGCAATGGTTCGCGATTGAGCAATTCAGTTATTTTATTCTTGCGTTAATTGGCTGCTGTATAGTTGCGGCGATAAAAATTAAGAAAAACTATTTAAGCATGCTTTTATCAACTCTTCAATCGAAAAGCATGGACCTGCAAGATGAGCCGGATTTCGTAGATCCAGCAAGTATTCAAATTTTAGCGGCAGCGCTGCATAGGCACGACAAGCAGCAGGCTTTATATGCTTTTGCGATTCTTAGCGGCATTCAAGAGTTTGATATGAATGAGCAGATCACGCCTCTGCTACAGCATCCCGTTCAGGAGCTGCAGATCGAAGCGTTAAAATACCTTCAGTTAAGCACGCCTGCCCTTGGTGAAAGGAAGCTTGAAGCCCATCTTTCTTCATCATCAGTTACCATTCGCGCCTATGCCATCCTTGCCTTATCTGCCTATGCGCTGGAGGAGCAATTAGATCGCATTACTGCCTATCTGCATGATGAGGATGTTCATATACGAGCAGCAGCCATCGTCGGATTAATTAAATATTACGGCATAGAAGGCATGTTCCAAGCCGTCGGCGTATTAAAGGAGCTGCTCAAAAATGGTCAGGAAGAAGAGCGTATTGCCATGGCAGGCTTGTTCGGACAAATTGGCATTGCCAGCTTTTACAAACCGTTGATCCCGATGTTCGAGGACTCCTCCCATCTCGTTCGTATACGGGCATTGGAGTCTGCTTCCACATTGCGAGTACCCGAGCTGGTTCAGTTCATTATTCCGCTTCTTGATGATAGCAAGGTCAGGCTTCAAGCTACTGCTGCATTAACAAGCTATGATGAGGCTATCATCATTCCTATACTTGAAAGCCGCATGACTGCGAAAGAGCTTAACCTTCATTTGCCACGCGTATTAGAGGAAATCGGAACACAAGCTGCACTAGATGCCTTATTGAGGCATTATTTGCTCTTTTCCAGCGAGCTTAGGGAGAAAACGCTTGAGTCTGCAACTCGGATTCATGCTGGAACCAATCAAGTTGACAAAAAACATGCTGAGCATTTGATCGATCAGGAGATTTCCTATTATTTTAAATGGGTGGAGCAACTTGCACTTATGGGTAATACAAATCGTATGAGTGATCTAGCTGAGGCGATTGAACAGATGCGGGTTCGTCATGTAAAAAGGATTTTTCAGCTGCTGGCCTTTCTTTATGACTCAAGGTCCATTCACGCTGTGTATGCCAATTGGCAGGATGGCAATGCTAGGCAGCAGGCTAATGCCATTGAAGTAATTGACCAGCTGCTTAAAGGAAAATTGCGGACTGACATGACAAAAATCATTTCATCGTCTCCCACTCCTGGAGAAGAAGCTCCCTCAGAATTGCATGTTAAAGAAGCAATACAGTGGTTTTATGATCAAAGCGATCCTTGGATTAATCTAAATATTGATTATTTAACACAATCAGACGATAAGCTTGAGCAGGATTCACTTATGAAACAAATTCATTTGCTCAAACGCGTAGCGTTGTTTGCTGGTTTAACAGGCCGTGATTTCTTCAACATCGCGATGCGCCTGCAAAAGGTATGGGTAAATAAAGGAGTCAAAATCGTTCGCGAAGGAGATGCTGGTGACTCTCTCTATCTTATTGAACAAGGCCGTACAGGCATTTATATCCATGGCCACAAAATTAATGAGCTCAGCGCTTACGATTATTTTGGCGAGATAAGCGTCATCACGCAAAGAGTTCGCTCTGCAACCGTTATAGCGGAAGAGGATGTCGTCCTATACGAGCTGACTTCGAGTGCATTTTACGAAATGATTTTTGATCGAACCGAAATTGCTATGGAGCTGATGAAGCAGTTGTCGCTTCGATTGCGTAACACCAATGAGAAGGTTTCAAGAGTCGTTCTGGATGCTGCAATAGAAGAAGCCGCTGTCGAGGATCATGCTCTTGCGTCAATTGAAGCTGAAGACCGAAACGAGACGATTATTAGGCGTATTCTAGTGCTGCAGAAGATTAGCCTTTTTGCCCATTGCTCACAAGAAGACTTTATAAAGCTGGCTCGAATGGTGGAAGAATCCGTGTATGAGCCCGGTGAGAGAATTTGTGGCATTGGTGAGGATGGTGACACCATGTACGGAATTATTGAGGGGAAAGTGCAAGTGCATAAGGGATCTGAGCAGCTTGCAACACTCGAGGTCGGACAATGTTTTGGTGAGATGGCCATCATCGACGGACAGCCGCGTTCCGCCGATTGTACAGCCATTAGCCGCACCATTTTGCTAGAGCTGACTAGAGAGCAGGTATTTGCTTTTTGCTTCCAAAAAATTCATGTTTTAAAAGGCTTAATGCGCGTGTTGGTTGAGAGAACGCAGGATACAGAGCGGTTGGTCTGAGTTTATTTTCCAAAAAAACGATAAGAATACTAGACCAAAGTCGAGCACGCTATCCAGTCTTTGGATCAATGCTTAAGTAGAATGATCCCTCTATACTGAAGGAAGTGTTGGTATGAGAGGGGTTTAAACATGCAAAAACAAAGTGCCGTAAAAGCTTGGGCCATGCTTCTAATGTCGCTTCCGAAAGGAATCATAGCATTTGTAATAGCTGTTACAGGTTTATCAGTAAGTTTGCCGCTGATCATCTTATGGGTTGGGTTGCCCATGTTGTGGGCGACACTTGCCGCGTGTCGCTGGATGATGGTCAAGGAACAACAATCTACTCTAGCTTGGTATCGAGGCAATTCCCAATCGCTTCATCGGGTCGACGATCAACTATCTCTTAGCTGGGAAGGCTCGCGGTCATTGTTTCGTCTTCTTGGAAAGGGTCAAACCTACCAAGGTATTCTGTACAGCCTATTGCAGCTTCCGATTGGTATTACCGGGTTTACATTAGGGATTGTCCTGCCGGTTACCGCCTATGCAGTCATGCTTTCCCCATTTGCCTATAAGGTGAGTGCAGACTTCTTCAATTTTGATCTATTTCAGTCCACTTGGACCTTCTTTCCTTTTTACGCAGACATTACTTCTGCACAGCGCTCTTGGATAGCTGGCGGGATCGGCTTAATACTCGTATTTGTGCAACCGATGTTATTGCGAGCGCTCGGACGTATGTATGCCGCATATATTCAGATGATTTCGAAGTCCATTTAGCCACTACGTTACAGCATACAAACAAACCCAGCACCTTTATTAGTACATTATCACGATGTCAATTGCGGTGCTGGAACTGCTATTTTTTTAAGAATGCTGCATACTGCTGCATACTCGAAATAACGGACATGGCATCCGTTATTTCCAACAAGCACAACCTTAAAACGTCGCTGGGCATTCTTAGGCTTGCACCTAACGGACATAGGTTCCGTTATTTCCAATAATTACGTCTAATCTGGATTTTAACGGACATAGGATCCGTTATTCTAGTAAAAAGACAATAAATTCAAGCACTTTAGCCCAAATAGCGGAACATATGTCCGTTAGCTCTACAAAAACAGCCGATTCTACACAAATAAGCGCTCTGGTGTCCGTTACGCTCAAGCAGGTCTGCTTCATCCATCCACTTAGCAGCATTCTACAACGAATCATTTGCCACACACACAACATCCGCGCTGCTCCCGGCCCAAACACACCACCATTATTGTTCCACAACTAATTGTCCACTAACTACACACAACCCGCTAGCACAATTCCACACATGAGCGTCCGCTACAAACACACCACCATTGCCGTTCCACTCTTAATAGTCCACTACATACAACCCGCAAGCACAATTCCGCACATGAGCGTCCGCTATAAGCATACACAATTACTGTTCCACAACCAATTGTCCACTACACACAACCCGCGAGCATAGTTCCGCACATAAGCGTCCGCTATAAGCACACCACCATTACTGTTCTACAACCAATTGTCCACTACACACAACCCGCGAGCACAATTCCACACATGAGCGTCCGTTACAAACATACCACCATTACCGTTTCACACCCACTAGTCCACTACAGACTACCCGCTATCAAAGTTCCGCACATGAGCGTCCGACATTCATTCATTTAATCATTCACTTACTGAATTACTGACTTACTAACTATCTACTCACCGCCAACACCGCTCCATAAACAACATTCCACCTCGCAAGCACCACCCGCTCTCTCCCCCCTTTTTATCTTGTTCATTCCACCCACCTCCTCCCCCATTCGCACCGCATAACCCATCACACAAAAAAAAGCCCGCAGAAGACTCTGCGGGCCAAGATCTTTATTTCTTAGAAACGGATTGGAACCACTCATTAACTTCTTTCGTGATTTGGTCTCCGCCATTTGCTTTCCAGCTGGATACAAACTCATCGAAAGCATCAACCGGCAATTTGCCGTAGATGATTTTGTTGAACGTTTCCATCTCGGATTGACGCAGCAAATTCCATTTCGAAACCATTGTTTCTGTTGCTGCACCTGTAAAGTAGTTTTGTTTGCGAATATCCTTTTGATCCATAACGACTTTTGCTGCATACCAGTTTTCAGGTTTGCGGAATTCAGCCGTTTGTTTCTCGTAAGGTGTTTCCGGAGCAGCTCCGTCAGCAAGCTTAACCAAAGTTGTCATAAATAGATCAGGAATACGAGCCGGACCAGTAATGAACGGGAATTCGTTCGTAAATCCAGGGATTTTATCCTTGTTGCTCGTTGGTTGACCGTCTACGATATCCCAGTCATAACCTTGAGCAAAGCCATGCTCATATTTGCTTCCAACAGTAGGATTAGCTAGGTTTTCAAGCAAGTAGTTGTAGTACAAGAAAATAGCTTCCGGATGCTTCGCATCCTTGTTGATCATAATACTAGCGTTTACGCCAGAGTTCTGCCATTTTGTACCCATGTAACCGTCCGGACCTGCAGGTACCGGGTATGCTTTATATTTGGAGCCTGGTACGTTTTTCAACAAATCTGGAGCCGGCCAATCTGGTACCCAGTTTGCGCCTGGCAAGATGCCTGCTGCGCCTTTTGTCCAGCTTTCTGCTGACTTGCCTTCATCCCACAAAGCGGAGTCTGCATGGATATAACCTTTGTTCATCCATTCTTGAAGCTTCGCAAGTGCTGCTTTTGCTCCTGGATTTACGGAACCGTATTCAAGATTTCCGTCTTTATCTTTGTTCCATTGCTCTTGAACAGAACCGTAAGCACCGAATAACCAGTCAAGTCCGCCCATCCAAGTGTTCGTAGCGCCTTTCAAAGAAATCGCTAGTGGATAAACATCTTTTGGCGCTAGGCCGTCAGGGTTTTCGTTTTTGAATTTGTCCATAATGACTTCAAGATCTGCAATTGTTTTTGGAGCCTCTAGTTTCAGCTTCTCCATCCAATCTTCACGAAGCCAAAGCAGCGTGTTGTCATTGTTCGTGTACTCCATCAATGGCACATTGTATTTCTTGCCATCTCTTGTGAAGGGATACCAAAGCTCAGGGTTTTTCTCAGCATGGTCCTTCCAAACTTTTGTTGCGTACTTGTCAAACAGCTCATCAATTGCAATAAATTGACCAGAATCGATAAGTTGGTTAGTCAATACAGCGTTTGTTGGTACCTTTACAAAATCCGGAAGCTTCTCGCCTGAAGAAATAGCAAGTTGAAGCTTTTGTCTGTATTGATCATCACTTGCTGGATACCAAGTATCCTTATGTTTAATACCAAGTGTTTCAAGCATCCAACGATCGTGGACGTTGTTTTCCTTCGTATCGCCTTTACCGCCATAGTTCTTAATCGGCATCAATACGGTGCTGATTTCAATCGGTGGATCGTATTTGCCAGCGGCGAATGCGCTATCAGCTGTACTAGTACTAGTATTCGTTGAACCTGACTCTTCTTTGTTTACGTTCTTGCCGGTATTACCGCTGCAAGCTGTAACGAAAACGAGTCCCAAAGCTGCAAGTAGAAGCCCTGCTTTTTTGAATTTAGCCATTTTTCTTTTCCCCCTACGGTGTAAGATCCTTACATGAGTAACTTTAACAATTTGTACGGGGGGGTATCTATAGGACATTGTTAGTTTCCATAGGACTCTGTTAGGCTATTGATTGCCGTCCCTATATTCCTGCGGTGTTACACCATACTGGCGTTTGAACACTTTGATAAAATAAGCCGGGTCCAAATAGCCGATTTCCATGCTAATTTCATAAATCTTTTTGCTAGTCGTTTTCAGCTTATGGCAGGCTCGTTCCATGCGCAGACGTGATATATAATCACTTATGCCTTCACCCGTCTCAATCTTATATATTTTGGACAGATGGGTAGGATGCAAATTCACATGGTCAGCGAGCGCTCGCAAAGAAACGTCTTCGTGAAGATGCTCCTCCGCGAAATTTTGAATCTTCTTCACATAAGAAGAACGTATATCTTTAATTTCACTTGAGGTGCCGTCCTTCAGCTTCGAAAGCACGTTAAGCGACCATTTGCGCAGCTTGCTGATCGATGTAAAAGCTTCTCCGCTTTGCAAAGGCTCCATATCTGCCCCTAGCAGCTTGACCAGCGTATGCCCGTTCCGATGTGCCAGCTGTGTGAACGAGGAGGCGATCAAAAATCCAGCCTCCATGCAATGCTCCCATGAGTCGGACCATCTCTCGTCGAGCTCCGCGCAAACGCTTACCAGCTTATCCTCCGCAGCCTCCCAGCGCCCTGCCTCTAATAAGCTAATCAGAGACGGCGGCATATAAAGAGCGTCCAACGGACCATGCGATACGCTTGGCTCCATATCGCCAACCCGCATAACAAATTCTCGCTCGTCCCCTACGATTTGCCTAAAGTAAGCAAACGATTTGCGATAATTATCCTGAAGCTGTTCAGGAAACTTGAAAGATTCTGATAGTACGATGGATAAGGAGCCTTTCAAAAATTGTTTTACTTTATGCTGAAGCTGAATCGCAAGCTTCTCCAAAATCTTCTCTTTTCCAGGGATTGAACCCTTATCCTTCAGTTGAAGCAAAAACACTAAATAACCATGCTCCTCCTTTACTCCCCATACTTCAGAAAATTCACTGAAGATCTCTTCCGCCATATTGATAATGGCATATTCCATCAGCTGTTGACCGTTACTTGTATATTGCCCAAATTCCTCTTCCATACGTACAAGCAGCAGTGTGCAATCTCCATAACTGAACGGCAAGCCATAGCTTTCAAGCTTTCGAGTCCATTCATCCGCAGACATTCGGTAGCCTTTTAACGCATCAATCAGCAACTGACCGCGCAGCAGCGGCAGATTCTCCCTCAGCGTGTACTCTGTCCGCTCCTGCGAGCTGACCGCTTCCCATTCCGCTTGCAATTGGTCAATCGCAGTCTTAACCGCGCTGAACAGTTCGTTATCCGTTGGCGGCTTTAGCAAATAATCTACCGTTTGATTTTGGACCGCTTTTTTGGCAAATTCAAAATCCGAATGTCCTGATAAAATAATACATTTCATTCTTTTATCGCGTTCCCGTATTTTCTCTATGAGTTCAAGCCCCGTCATTTCGGGCATTAAAATATCGGATATGACAATATCAATGGGATTCGTTTCTATAATTTGAAGCGCCTCATGTGCAGAGTAAGCTTTATGAACCTGCTCAATACCAAGAGTATGCCAAGGCTTGTGCATCGATAAATTCTCTACCCAGTGTGCTTCATCATCTACGATTATCATCTGCATGTTGTGTATCTCCTTGTAAAGTAGGATAAGGTCTCTGTTCTTCTCCAGATGCTGTTTCCCATACGATTTCTGTCCGAAATCCTCCTAATGGCGATTTTTTGAAGCATAAATAAGATTTATCGCCAAATTGATGAATGATACGCTGATTCGTATTCCAAAGTCCGCAGCCCATTTCCTCTTTCAATGGCTCACTCATTTTTGTATTCAACGCTTCAAGCACACTTGGCTCAAGCTCCGGGCCATCGTCATCGATATATATTTTGCATAACCCGTCTGACATCTCGCCGGTAATTCGAATTTCTCCAGATGTATAGGATTTCCCTATACCATGAATGACCGCATTTTCTACGATAGGCTGAAGCATAAGCGGCGGTATGCGCTGCTTCAGCATTTCTGCTGGGATATCTATTGTATAATCAATTCTGCCGTTGCGCAGCTTCTGAATGTCCAAATAATTAATGAGTAATTTAATTTCTTCATCCAGCGCGGCGGTTTGTCTCTCCGTTCGAGTCGTATAGCGATAATAGGCGCTTAAATTGTATGCCATCGACACAACCGCTTCCTGTTCTTTCATCTGTGCCATATTAATTATATAGCCCAAACAGTTATATAGAAAATGCGGATTAATTTGAGCCTGTAATTGCTTCAATGTCGCTTCCCTTGACCGAATTTTTTCATTCAGTACATTTTCAATTAAATCTTGGATTTGTCGTGACATATCGTTAAAACGGTAAAATAAAAATGAAAATTCATTATTTACGCTTGAGCTGATCCGAAACGAGAAATCCCCCCGCTGTACGCTTTGCAAACCTTTAATCAATTGCCTGATCGGCCGCTGCACATTACGGTAAAGCAGGATGGAAGCAGATATGCCCACAACAAATAACAAAATCATCGAAACATAAAACAAATTGCGAGTGATCGATATCGGCTTCAATATTTGATCGAGCGGAACAACGTCAACCAAATGCCAGCCCAAATAAGTGGATTTAACCGAGCTCACCAAATAGTTCTCACCATGCAGCTTCACTACCTGCTGTGTTGTGTCTTCCAGCGACTGCTCGTCCAAGTAGGAAACCAACTCTCCTGAAAGCTGTTGATCCGCACTGCGGTTCGTAATCGGAGCGTCACCTTTATGATAAAAAATCGGATCACCCTGTCCGCCTGATTTATAGGTGTCCAGCATGTTTTGGATATTTTCATAACTGAAGCTCGCTTCAATGACCAGATTGCTTCCATTCAGTTTACCTTGCTGGCCATATGATTCGGTATAAAACCAATGAAAGTAACTGGGCTCATTATCGGCCTTAGCTTCGCCATTGCCATAGGTCCATTTCCCGCTCATGTTTCGCTTTAAAAATTCCTCATCGTACTCAGCAGGATTGTTGTAATTTGATATCAACTCTTTGTTTTGTTGCGAGTATACGGTGTATCTGACTGGCCATATGTTAATGACGCCTGATTGCAGTGCCATCTTCTCTTGAACGATAAACCTAGTCTGCATGCGGTCATAACGATCTTCCCATATTTTAAGCCCATTAAATCTCTGCACATTCGGATCTTTCGAGAATGTATTGGAGAAATCGACCATCTGATTAATCCGCGAGTCAATTTGACTGGACAAAAAGGACAACTGTCTCGTGTTCGATAGCTTAAGCTCCTTGCTGACAACGTTAAAGGCCACGTCGTTTGAATACGTATACATGATCACAATGGGGATGAACAAAATTAAGATCAACCCATTCATTTTAGAAAACAGACTAAACCGAGCACCCATCTTTCTTTTGACAAAAGCAAGACCGTTACTAATCTCCATCATTCATTCCTCCAGACGATATCCCCTAACAAAACCATATCAATCCTAACATTATCCTATAGTCCAGTAAGAGAAATGCTTGTTACTATATATAGCAGGGTTTCTTATTATACACAAACCAATTTTATGGAACGGGGGATAGCTATGGAAGCAAACACAGAAAAGCAAGTGACTTTGGAGACCACACCACGAGCAAAAACAAAACACAAATATAAACAACCTTGGATGCTGCATTTCATGGTGCTGCCGGCGGTACTTTCGGTTTTCATCTTCTCCTATATACCGATGACAGGTATTATGATGGCATTTCAAGACTATAAAGCTTCACTTGGAATGATGGGCTCTCCATGGGTAGGCTTGAAGCATTTTGAATACATGTTTCAAAATGATTATTTCTTGCAAATTACGTGGAACACCCTATTTTTTGCTTGCTCCAAAATCGTGCTGAACTTAATCATTCCGTTCATTTTTGCTTTGCTTCTGAATGAAGTCAGGAACATGGGGCTCAAAAGATCAATCCAAACGCTCGTCTATCTGCCGCATTTCCTTTCCTGGGTCACGCTATCCGGAATTTTGATCGATATGCTCGCACAGACAGGAATTATTAATCAATTTATTAGCAATGTATTCGGCATTAAGCCGATTTTCTTTTTGGGCGATGGCGCCTGGTTCCGCTTCACCATTATTTTTAGTGATGTGTGGAAGGAATTTGGATTCAATACGATTATCTTCCTTGCAGCGCTTGCCGGTATTAATCCAGCACTTTATGAAGCTGCTGAAGTTGACGGTGCAGGCCGTATCAAGCAAACGACGCATATTACGATTCCATCTCTCATTCCAATTGCGATTGTAGTTGCAACCTTGGCGCTTGGTAACGTACTAAATGCAAACTTCGACCAAGTGTTCAACTTGTACAGTCCTTTGATTTATCAGCAGGGTGATATTATTGACACCTTTGTCTATCGTGAAGGTCTACTCAGCGGTCAATTCAGCTTTGCAACAGCAGTTAGCCTGTTTAAATCAGGGATCAGCTTGATTCTAATCGTAATTTCTTATCGTCTTGCTTATAAATTTGCCGGTTACCGAATCTTCTAGAAAGGGTGACAACGTATGCACCATAAAACACTGCCATACCGTATTTTCAGCATATTTAACAACGTGTTTTTGATTCTTCTTTCCATATTATGCTTGCTGCCGCTATATCACCTTCTCATGGTTTCCATGAGTGCGTCCGCTCCCGCCAACGCGGGATTGGTCACTTTTTGGCCGATCGGTTTCACATTAGAAGCCTATGCCAAGACGTTCAACAATAGCAATTTCCTAACTTCCTTGTGGGTGTCGACACAGCGGACCATCCTTGGTACGGCGCTTGCTATGCTAGTTAGTACACTTGCTGCTTATGCGCTGTCCAAAGATTCTCATATCTTCCGTGCTCGCAACGTTTATCTTTGGTATTTTGTCGTTACGATGCTATTTGCAGGCGGACTTATTCCAAGCTACCTCCTCATCCTTAAGCTCGGACTAATGAATACTTTATGGGCGCTTATCCTACCAGGTACAGTCGGCGTTTATAACGTTATTCTTTTGCTAAACTTCTTCCGTACTGTTCCTAAGGATCTGGAAGAAGCTGCTTTTATTGATGGAGCCGGCCAGCTGCGCACTTTCTTCATGATTTATTTGCCGATCTCCTTGCCTGCGATTGCAACGGTTTCCTTGTTTATTATGGTCGGACATTGGAATTCCTATTTCGACGGTATCATCTATATGAAAGATGCCGAGAAGCTGCCTCTTGCAAGCTTCATGCAAACGATTATCGTTCAAAAGGATATGACTAAACTTGATCCACAAATGGTTGCCAATATGTCGCAAAGAACCATTAGCGCATCGCAAATCTTTATCGGCGCATTACCGATTCTATTGGTTTATCCTTTCTTGCAGCGTTACTTTGTAAAAGGGATTGTCATTGGTGCGGTTAAGGAATAAGCTCTTGCTGCTTCCCAGCTCCGATTAATAAAACTAAAAGCAGCCCGATTGGGCTGCTTTTTTGTTTTATTCGGCATAGCATCGTTTATATCTAAATTATTGTAATGATTCGCATTTCGTTTCTCCGGAGTGTAACTTGTGATATTCTAATGTTATCCAAATTTTCCAGGAGATGATACCGTTGTTCGATGAAGATATTGATGTTCAAGCGGCGAGCGAGAAAAAGAAAATTTTAAAAAAGCTGCTCATCATATTCATTTCTATCTGCACATTCTTCGCCTTAACTATTGGTGCTGGTGTTTATTGGCTCTTCTATGACATGGGCAGACTGCCGAAGGGAAAATTTCTTATAGAGGCAGCTTCCCCTGATGGGACTTACAGTTTAAAAGCGTACCTTACAAATGGAGGAGCGACTACTCCTTTATCGATTCGCGGTGAATTGGTATTCAATAAACGCAATCATAAAACCAAAAACATTTATTGGAGCGCCCCTGAGGATCTAGCGGTCATCACTTGGAGCGATAACGATACCGTCATCATTAATGGTCACAGTCTTGATGTTCCTCACGATAAATTCGACTTTAGACATCCATAATGACGAGCTGGCTTGCCCTGCACAGCATACATTATCATTTCGGGAATGCGCGTAAACACTTAGTCTCTTCTGCCCTCTATACTCGATTCAAACAAATTTAGATCTACATTCTAGTCCTATTTTCGTCCAATCAGCCCTCATCACAAAAATAGGGCTAGAAAATAGGCTTATTACCGCTCAAAATCTGCCAATTTCCCCATAGTATCCGTTTCAGACATAAATAGAGCTACAATCTAGTCTTATTTTCGCCCAATCAGCCTTCATCACAAAAATAGGGCTAAAAAATAGCCTTTTTATCGCTCACGACCTGCCCACTAAGCACACTATGTCTCATTATGCATATGTGAATCAATTAAAAACGAGGCTGTCCCAAGAGGTCTAAATGACCTCAGGACAGCCCCGTTTCGTTACTATATTATTTACCGCCGGTAAACGTAATTCCTTTAATAAAGAATCGATTGAAGAACGCATAAATCAGCAGCGCTGGAAGCGTAAATACCATCGATGCAGCCATAATGTAGTTCCAGTGGCTAATGTACTGCCCTTTGAACGTATTCAGACCGAGCGTCAGCGTAAACATCGACTTGTCGGACATGAACATGAGCGGCTTCAGGAACTCGTTCCATGCACCCATGAAAACGAAGATCGTTTGAGCTGCTAATGCAGGTATCGCAAGCGGCAGTGCAATGCGGAAAAACACGCCGAACCGATTAAGCCCGTCCATCTCGGCTGCCTCCTCAAGCTCTTTCGGGAAGCTGAGGAAAAATTGCCGCATCATAAAGATAAACGTCGCATTCGCCATCATCGGCAAAGTCAGTGCGGCATACGTGTTCAACAAATCGAGCTGCTTCATAATTAAGTAAGCGGGTACGATCGTCAGTTGGCCTGGAATCATCTGCACCGCTAAGATAAGGATGAACATGATTTTGTTGCCGGCAAATTCAATACGTGCAAGTGCATAACCCGCCATTGAGTTGAACAGCGTATTGCAAACCGTCGCAACAACTGCAATCAAGGCACTGTTGTACATCCACCTGAGGAAAAGCGGCTCTTTCACGAAAATATCATAATAGTTCTGCAAGGTGAATTCTTTCGGAATAAAGTTGATGCCCCCGGAAACAATCTCACTGAGCGGCTTAAACGAAGAGGAAAGCGCCCATAGAAAGGGAGCAACAGTGATGCAGCCGTATGAGAATAACAGGAAATAAAGAATCGCCTTTCCCCATTTGGATTGTTGAAATACCATCTAGTCGCCCTCCTAGTTCAGCTTTTCTTCGGCAAATAGCTTACGCTGTATCAGCGTCACGATCATAATGACAGCAGCCAGCATGACAGCGAGCGCAGAGGCATAGCCGAAGTCGAGATTTTTGAAAGCATATTGATAAATAAGCAGAGCTACGGTCAAGGTCGAGTTATTCGGTCCGCCTGAACCTGCTGAGAAAATATAAGATTGGTCGAAGAGTTGGAAGGTACCGATAATACCCATAACGACCGTAAAGAAGGTCGCAGGCTTAATTAGCGGCAGCGTGATGGAAATAAATCTCCTCCAGCCTCCTGCTCCGTCAAGCATAGCTGACTCGTACAGCGCATCAGGAATGTCTTGTAATGCAGCCAAGAAAACAACCATAAAGAATGGAGCGGTAGACCATATATTCATAAGCATGATCGCCTTCATGGCGACCGCAGGATCTCCAAGCCAGTTGTATCCATGCAAACCGATAAATTCAAGCACTCGGTTCAAAAGACCGTTTGAATTGTAAATCCACATAAAAATAAGTGATAGTACCGCCGACGAAGTGATGGTCGGCATAAAAAATACGATACGGAAGAAGTTTTTGAATTTGAGCTTGGCATTCAAAATAACAGCTAGTAAAATAGCAAACACCGTTTGCAGCGGCACAACAAACAAAGCAAAGGATGCCGTGTTCTTAAGCGCTATCCAGGCTCTTTCATCGCCTGCCATACGCGTGAAGTTTTTAAATCCTACCCATTTGTAACTTACTTCGCCAAGCAGATTGACCTTATGTCCCGATAAATAAAGGGAATAGAATACAGGCAAGAACAAAAAAGTACCAAGAACTAGAATGGTTGGAAGCAAGAACAGATAGCCGGTTACGTTATTTTTCAGCTTTCTTCTCCATGAAGAGACATGGCTCATGCTGCACCTTCTCCTTTCATATCAAAATCAGAGATTGAAGGAGGGAGCGTCTTTCGCTCTCCCTCCTTCACCTCGCTTACTTCGCTGCTGCGATTTCCTTATTCGCAACCGTTTCTGCTTTCTTCATTGCATCTTCAAGCTTCGAATTACCCATAAATGTATCAACGAATTGGTTGTTGAAGTTGCTCATGATTGTAGGAAGTGTGGAGCCTGCTTGCCAAGGCGTTGCATAAGAAGCGCCTGCTACAATTGCACTGCGAAGCTCATCTTTATCGTAGCCAAGCTCTTGTGATACCGATTTACGAGTTGGAAGCGCGAAACCTTTGCTCGTCCACGTTTTCATTCCTTCTTTACCAGTCAAGAAGGAGATCAACTGCCAAGCTGCTTCTTTTTTCTTCGATTCCTTGTTCATTACATAAGCAACAGTGAAAGCCATAGTGCCTTGTTTGCCATTTACAGTTGGAAGCTCAGCTGTGCCGTAATCTAGATCCTTGTAGTTGGATTCCAAGAATGGAATTGCCCAGTTTCCTTCGAATACGATGGAAGCTTTGCCTTGACCGAACATTTCGCCACCCCAGCCAGCACCTACTTCTTTTGGCTCGCCGGATGATTTGTCTACATTGTGCATATCCGTTACAAGCTGCAAACCTTTAAGAGCATCTGGAGCCGCGAATGCAGCATTGCCATTCTCATCTGCAACTTTACCGCCGAATGCTTGAATCATGAACATTTGACGTGCAAGCTCAGGCGCAACACCAAAGCCGAAGCGAACCGTTTTGTCGCCTTCTTTTTTAGTAAGCTTAACTGCTGCTTCTTTCAGCTCATCCCAAGTTGTTGGGGGAGCAGTAATTCCTGCTTCTGCAAAGTCTTTTTTGTTGTAGAACATTGCAAGCGTAGAGAAATCTTTAGGGAAACCGTAGGAAACGCCATCTTGTTTGAAAGCGTCAACCATCGGCTGTTCAAAGTCTGCAACATCAAATTCTGGTGTCACATAGCTATCAAGCGGCTCTAGAACATTACGCTCAATGAGTGCAGGTGCTTCGAATGCATCCAGGTAGAAGACGTCTGGGCCTTCACCGCCAATAAGTCTTGTTTTGATAACATCCATGTATTGATCGGCAATTACTTCATAATTAACCTTTACATTTGGATATTTTGCTTCAAATTCCTTCAACGTTTGGTTTAGCAAATCCTGCTCTTCTGGACTTGCTCCCCAACCTGCAAGTGTAACGGTTACCTTCTCAGCGGCTGGCTCTTTTGTCGCCTCTTGTTCTGTACCGCCGTTCGTTGCTGTATTACCTGTGTTTTTGTTGCCTTCATTGCCCTTGCCACAAGCCGTTAACATAAGAACAACTACCAGCATTAAAGATAAAATTAAAACCCCTGTTTTCTTCATCTTACATACAACCTCCTTAGTAATATGAACTTTGTATATAAAGCATAAAGCGTGAAACCTATGAAATGAGAAGCTCATATCCTGTCAGATTAGACAGTATTTCCACCTCTGGGCCATTGATACCGCGAGTGACGCGCAGGCTTAGAGCGCCGCTACCAATTTGCATTTGCTCTACCAGAAGCTCGTTCATCCCTTGAAGCAAAGATGGCTTAATTGTAATCTGCTTCGTTAGAGCGTTAGGCTGAAGCCCAAGCAACGCTTGCACAAATGTGAGCGGTGTCCCTGCTGCCCATGCCTGCGGAGAACAAGCAACGGGGTAAGGAACTGGCGCACCAAGCGAATCATCATACCCGCAGAACAGCTCAGGCAATCTGTAATACTCAAACTTTGCTGCTGCATCCAATAGTCCTTGCATGACGGTAATCGCTTCTTCTTGGAAGCCTAAATGGCTAAGACCAAGCAAACAAACGGAGTTGTCATGCGGCCATACGCTTCCGTCATGGTAGCTCATCGGGTTGTAGCCGGCTGCTTCCATACTCATCGTACGAATGCCGTAACCACCGAACATGTCAGGAGCAACCAGTCTTTTCGCAACTGCGCTTGCACGCTCAGGAGAAGCAATGCCCGACATTAGAATATGTCCTGAATTCGAAGTGACGGAATCTACGCGCTTCTTATCCTTATCAAGCGCAATCGCGTAAAACTGCTCATCCTCCATCCAGAAGTCGCGCTCAAAGCGAACTCTAAGCTGTTCTGCATCTTGCTCCATGCCAGCGGCTTGTTCCTCATGGCCTAAGCTCTTGAATATAGGGGCAAGCCTTGTAAGCGCTTGGTAAACATAACCTTGAACCTCGACGAGCGCGATTGGAGCCTCTGCATAATCGCCGTTGCGGTGAACAACGGAATCCGCAGAATCTTTCCACCCCTGATTGGCAATCCCTTTAGAAGATTTCTGATAGTACTCCACAAAGGAATCATCGTCGCAGTCACCATATTCCTTCACCCAAGCGAGTGCTGCATTAAGATGAGGCATTAGCTCTTTAACAAACTGAGCATCTCCGGTCCAGTGATAATACTCGGCAGCTAATAGAAGGAATAGCGGCGTCGCATCAATCGTGCCGTAATACGGCGTAAATGGAACCTGATTTGTGCTTGCTAGTTCGCCATACCGAATTTCATGCATCACTTTACCTGGCTGCTCATCGCGCCACTCATCTTCATTCTGGCCTTGATAAGCGGCCATCGTGAGCAGCGTTCCCTTAGCAATTTGCGGGTTTAAGGATAACATCTGCAGCGCAGTAATTAAACTATCACGGCCAAATGGCACCGAGAACCAAGGCAAGCCTGCCACTGGGAATGCTCCATATCCGATATCCGTAAGCAGAACTCTTAAGTCTTGCACTCCGCGATGATGCAGCTTGTTAAATAGCGGTACATCCGTTTGGATGGATGTGGATGAACCATTCCAATCCGCATACGATTGTCTAAGCTTAACCATCGCTTCCGCCGGATCGTGCTGCTGCGGCTCATTGCCGTCAATGATTGGCGCAAAATAGAAAGCGATTGCATGGCTTTCCCGATGGTTCAGTTCCACATCGAAATGGAGCTCGCCTGTCTCGCCTATGCGACTTTCATTTGTATCCCATTTAATCTTCGTTTCACGGCGTACATCGTCAGCTCCAAGATAGCCAATTACTCTTTCCCGTTGGCCGCTTTTCTCTGCCGTCTTTCTTCCCAAATCGCCGTGCTGAAAGCCGCGAACGACAAACATATCTGCAAAATCCGCATCCAATAACACGGAGAAATCAAATTTAATGGCTTTAGGATAATAGCTGGTGAGCTTGAACGTCTCATACAATGCTCCATCATAAATGAAGCGTGTACGTTCAATTTCTACGGACTCACGCCACAAGATAAGCTCGCCCTTCTCTTCCATATGTGGATTGGTAAGGCGAATCGTAGAAATATAATTCTCATCCGCTGCTGAAGACAGCAGTATCGGCTTCTGACCGTTGATTCGGATTTCCATCCTGCTTATCAACCGGGTATCTTTTGTGTAAAGACCCTGACCTGAAACATCACCTTCCGGAATATCTCCATTCCGGTCCGTCATGAGGAATAGATCGTTTTCTTTGATGACTCGATAATCCAAGTGTTTCCCTCATTTCTTCTTGTAATAGCTTTTTTATTCCCTTAAATCAAACAAACATTCGTTTATCCGAAACGTTTCGGAAAAGAGGCAAAAAAATATGCTTACTCATTTTCGACGAAGCAATCTAACTTTCCAAAACGTTTCGGATAAGTTATAATCGAATTATAGATCATGATGAAAGCATTTACAAGAGTCAATTTATTTTTTAATTTTTATCATAATACATTACATGTTTTCAACATTTCGGAGGTATTGTATGGTTACGATTAAAGATATAGCTAAAGCTGCTAGTGTATCTGTTACTACAGTATCGCGTGCCTTGAACGGCTATGACGACGTTAACGAGGGCACTCGGCTCAAAATTAAGACTATAGCAGACCAGCTCGGTTATAGCCCTAATATGGCTGCAAGGTCGCTCATATCGAAAAAAACAAAGACACTTGGCCTCCTTCTCTCCAATGTTACAAGAGACAGCTCCAAAGACAATATCGCTTTCGAAGTCCTTTGCGGAATAAATGACCGTTCAGGCGAACTCGATTATGACCTTGTCCTATTCAGTACAACACCTCAGAAACAAAAGGTAAAATCATATAAAACATTATGCCAGGAACGAGGCGTAGACGGGGTTATCATCATGGGTATTCGATTAGACGATCCTTATTTGGAGGAAATCGTATCGTCTGATATTCCATGCGTCCTTATTGATATCACTCTCCAAGGTCCTAACGTTGGATACGTTACTTCGGATAATACAACGGGTGCTCTTGCGGCAACCAACCATCTGCTCGAATCGGGACATCGCCATATCGCCATGATAAACGGCCATGAGCAAGCAGCTGTAAGCCTGCTTAGGCTAGAGGGCTACCGTCAAGCACTGCAAAGCAGCAGTGTTCCCTTTGATGAAACACTTGTGCTGAATGGTTCATTTTCCGAGCATGGCGGAAGAGAGGCCGCACGCCAACTATTGTCCAGCCGTCCTGAAGTGACTGCTATATTTTGCTCAAGCGACTTAATGGCTCTCGGGGCTTTGCAGGGCGTTAAGGATATGGGGAAAAAGGTACCTGATGATATATCGATCATCGGCTTCGACAACATTGATTTGACGGCTTATTGCACACCCGCGCTTACTACCGTTCACCAGCATAAATACGAGTTAGGCTCCCAAGCGGCGCAAATTCTTATTGAAATGCTCGAAGGTAAAGAAATCATTCACCATGTCATGCTGGGTACAGAACTTATGATTAGAGACAGCGTACGCAGTATTTAATATGTGCTTTGACACGAGAGTGGCAAACAAAGTACATAGTCAAGCAGCAATAACCCAAGTCTACTTACCTTGGGTTACTGTTGTCTTTGAGCAGACTATATTTAGTTCTCAGCCGTTACCGCAAAATAAACCGGAAACACCCCCATTTTCATCCATTCTTTATGGGTGTGCACCTTCATGTCTCGAAATCCTGCAGCAGCCAGCTTCTCTTTCAAATCCTTTGCGGTCAAAAAATTCGCTTGCGCGCGGTTAAACTCCTTAGCCTTACTGCTTAAATGAAAAAACTTATGTATTGCAAATTTCAAACTTTTTTTATTCAATATAGCTCTTCGCGCAAATAAATAATCCAAAATATATCCCGAACCATGTACGAGAAAAAACACCCTTCCTCGCGGGGACAATACACGAAAAACCTCCTGCAGCACCTGCTCCACATGAAGATATTGCAGCGCTACTCTACAAACGACAAAATCAACTGAATGGTTTGCAAGCGGTATATGGTGCGCATCTGCTACTGTTGTGACTACTTTGTTAGAAGCTTCACTTCTATGGAGCAGTGCTTCTAGAAGGCCGATCTGGTGCGCGTCCGAATCGATTCCATATATAATATCTGGCTCGTTCTGAAGTAAAGAGAATACGGTAGCCCCTCCCCCACAGCATAAGTCCAGCATTTTCTTTCGATTTTTGGCCTCTGCGATAAGAAGGTGGTCAAAGGAATCGGGATCATAAAGCTGCCTGTAATATTCATAACAAGCGTAACCAAATGATTTTTCCACAAGCTTAAGATCTTCGGATACAATGCCGTTCATAAGGAGTGTATTCACTTCTTCTGCCGATGGTTTCTGTATCTTTACCCTTCTAATCCCCATTTCTCTGCAAAATAAATAAGCGACACCATCCAATAAACGCCGGTTAGACATAATCTCCGTTTTCGTGGTCACGCTAATGTATCCCCCCGATTTGAGGATCATATTTACTTATGGACATACAGTTGAAATCCGACAATAATTGTTTTATTTTTGCGTATGTATCCCTTAATCCGTAGTATCTTCGAATGCCATTTGACCAAGAGGTGTTAAAAATTTGCGGTTGATCGTAGTCTAAATCATAGGGATGGATATAATAAACGAAATAATCTTTATCGCCTATAATTTTTCGTGCTCCGCTATAAAAAAAACGATAAGGATAAATTCGAAAATACCCTCCTCCGCCCCATGGAATATTAACGCCGCCTAAGCGAAAAGCAGGCAAAGGCACTTCCCATAGATGATCTTTTATTTTAAAAGAATGCGCAACTTTCGAGGACAAATTAAACTTGGAATATAGGTTATTTGGTGTATTCGGACTAATACTAGAATCGTAAGAAAATCCTTCTTCTATTAAAATATCAAGTCCCCAATCTGTCATAGAAAAACAGGGGGCACGATACCCACTCACCTTTGAACCGATCAAATGCTCTAAAATATCTTTTGACAGCCTAATATCCGCTTTAAATTCTAGTGTTGATTGATCATAAACGAGACGATGTGAATAGCCGTGTGATGCAATTTCATGACCTCTTCGATATATTTCTTTCACCAAATCAGGCCTTTTCTCAGCGATCCAGCCTAGGACAAAAAAAGTGCCCGTCGCCTCATATTCGTCGAGAAGGTCCAATATTTGATGAACAGGCTGCTCAAGCCTTAATTCGCAGTCAGCCCATTCGGAAAGAGACAGGTTCGGACTGCAAAACCAATCCTCTACATCGACAGTAAAAGCCATTTTCATGACCATCCCCCCTTCTCCCCCTATTATTCATCAAACCTCACATTATGGCAACATTTGTATTTGATTGAATAATTTTGTATAGGATGGAGTAGAGTTTCTCGTATACTCCTTACCCCGGAAAATCGGTAATAACCCCATCCACTCCAAGCTTTTTCATCCGTATCATATCTTGCTCTGACTGTATCGTCCACGCCATGACCTTCCGGTTGCGATGATGAATTTGCTCTACAATCTTCTCGTCAAGCAATTCATGATTGTAATGAATGTAATCCGCGAAAGAAACAAGTTCATCCAGCGTCTTCTCTGACAGAGGATGCTGATCCTCCTGAATAAGCGCAGCAATTGGGATGTCCGGCAGCAGGGAGTGAATTAGACGGGTCGATTGAAAGTTATAGGATTGAATAATGATACCCACGCTATTTTTCACATGTTCAACCGCTGTAAAATTTCGGCCCTCCTCTAAGCCATTAACTTGGAGCAAAAGCTCATAACGACGTACGACCTCAGCCACCTTCTCTTCCACGCCAGGATAAAGCTTTGATTCTTTAATCTCGATAAGCATGCCTAGCTTTCCAGCAAAACGGTGCATAACTTCTTCGAATGAAACGATCTTCTCATCCGTATCGTCTGTTTTTTTATCATTTTTGGCATCCATATTTTCAAGTTCATTTAATGTATAATCGTCCACAGCGCCTGTATACTGCGTCGTTCTATCCACCGTATCATCGTGAATGACTACTAGTTCACCGTCTTTGCTCAGCTGTACATCAAATTCGATAAAATCAGTACCTAGACGCTCCGCTTGCTCGAAGGCGGCCATCGTATTCTCAGGAGCATCACCAGAAGCCCCGCGATGTGCGATAATTAAAAAACCTTCAGGGGTATTTGGATTAGAAGCAGATACGATTAACGTCATGCAGCAAAGCATGAGCAATAGCAAACCAATACTGCGCCAAACCCGTGATGTTTTCCATTTGCCCATGTTCTAATCTCCTTCTCTCTTAACTCTCACCCTGACTATATGCATAACCAATATTTGTTGCAGCAGGGTCTTACTTTATTAAACATTCAGTGTGTGATCCGAAACGCATTTTCCCAAAACAGTTGCTGCCAATGAACTCACACTCCGTCTTCCTCATGGGGTTTTTCAGAAAAAAAAGGATGTCCCTAAAGGTCATAGACCTTCAGAGACATCCCATCTAAGATTGATGCAAGACGTGCAAGAGAACACTGCTTAATCAACCTTCATTTACCTATGAGCGACTGCATCAGGCCTATTGCTCGCAACAGCATGATCATCTTGCTCAAAAAGCATACCGTCCTTGATTGTTACGATCCGGTCACATAAATCCAATACACGCTCGTCATGGGTGACCATAACAGCCGCCTTGCCCCGTTGCTTAACCTCAGTAGCCATGAGCTCCACTACCGCTCTACCCCGTTTAGAATCGAGGCTTGCTGTCGGCTCGTCGGCTAGAATAACGCCGGGATCATTCATGAATGCCCTAGCAATGGCAACCCGTTGGCGTTCTCCGCCGGACAGCTTCTCAGGATAATAATTCATCCGATGCAGCAGTCCTACTTTCTCAAGAAGCGCTTTAGCTTTCACAAGCGCTTCTTTTCCATCAGTACCTGCTAGCTTCGATACGAGCAGCAGTTGATCCACTACTCTTAAATAAGGGACAAGATTGGATGCTTGAAAAATAAAACCAAGATTTTTGACTCTAACCTCACTTAATTCACTTGAGGATAAATTCGTAACATCCTTCTCATTAATTAAGATCCGTCCGCTTGACGGTGAGAGCAGCGCCCCCGCTATGGAAAGAAAAGTACTTTTGCCCGAACCCGATGGTCCGACAACAGCGACAAACTCACCTGCTTTTACGCTTAAAGAAACCTTTTGCAGCGCCGTAACAGCCGTTTCACCTTCGCCATACACTTTATTTACATGTTCAAGAATAAGTTTTTCCTTCATTATTCAACCCTCCCAATCGCTTCAATCGCATCTACTTTTGCAATCCGATTTAAGGACAGCAACGCACCGATAATCGAGACTAGAATAAGTAAACCGGAATATTGAGACAATATATTTACACCTAATTCAAAAGGCATGCTCGCTGGCAAAATCGCACTTACGCCAAAAGTAAGTCCGATACTGATTGCAACAGCCACAATGGCCAAAAGCAATACTTGACCCACTAAATTTGCTGCCAGATAGGACGTCTTTGCTCCGATTGCCTTCAACACTCCAAATTGGCTAATTTTCTGCAGTGTAATGACATAGAAGAAAACAGCTTGTATGAAAGCGGCAATAACAATTAAGAAAGCGATCATCATCGTCAGGGAGCCTTGCTCTTCTTTAAAGCCCGGAATGCCCTGTACCGCTTCTTTTTTTGTAATAACCTCCGTATCTGCTACACTTTTTTGCAATGATTCTTTGTTTAGATTATCTGTATGAATGACAATAGCGTTATAGGAAGCTGTTTGTTTACCAAAGGATGCTTGCATCAGCTTATTAAAATTTTGGATATCCATAAATGCAACCGGCGTATGACTGAACTTCTGATTAGTGGCAAAACCGACGACCTTCCATTCAATGCCGAGCTCTTGATCACCTAGCGTATCGCCAATTTGCACGCCTTGTTCTTTTAACGAGGAGTCAACGACCACTTCATTGTTCGCCCCCATGCTTTTCCCTTCAGTAATACTAGGCATTACCTTTCCACTTGGCTCGATACCAAACAAAGCAATATCTATCTTCTTCTTGGAATCATTCCGATATACCGAAAGCATCGTTTGCCCAAGCGGTTCGGATTGTGAGAGTCCTTCTAATTGCCTGACCTCCTCCAGCTTCTCGGTACCTAGTGCGGACCGCGTCAGCTTATGCTCGGAATCCGTCTGAAGCACGAAATAATCGGCGTCCATATTTTTTAGAATGGATGCATTATCTGATGAAAGCCCATTGGCTAATCCTGAAACCATAAAGGTTAACCATGCGACCAGAACCATTATTAATCCAATTAGAAAATATCTGCCTTTCGCATATTTCAATTCGCGCAGCGCTAGAAACATGTTCAACCATCTCCATTCCTTCTCTTGATAGCTGAAGTTTACGTTTGGAATATGAACAGAGCGTGAATGGCTCATTACAATGTGAAATTAACCTCAAAATAAACAAAAAAAAGCTCGAGCCGCGATGGGCTCAAGCTTCTACTTGCCTATAATTGACGCAATGCTGGCACTTCTACTGTTCTACTTGCCGCTGTATTCCGAAGTTGCTGTATCGAGCATAGACTGCCAATTGGCAAAATCCGTTTCTCTTGCAACGTGTCGATCAAATAGCTCATCCGGAATGTTCTGAACATCTTCTCTTGTTTCTACTTGAAAGTTGCCCTTCTCAAGAAACGCGCTAAAGCTTGTAAAGCTGGAATGCTTGCTCATAAACGATTCTTTAAACAAATCATCAAATGAAACATGATTTGGATCTTCCTGAATCGACTTCTGTCCTTGCAATTCCTTCAACAAATCTTCGAATGACATTGGCTTTTGCTTTCTCAGACGATCACCCCTAGGTCAATTTATTATATTTCGGCTTTCTTCGTTGCTTAACTGATCAGAACCCCATCAGGACGTTCGGTTACTACAGGTATAGTTTTGCGAATCATTTTCTCAATATCCTTCAAATAAGGAATTTCATCCACTTCGCAAAAAGAGATGGCGATTCCACTTAATCCAGCTCTGCCTGTACGGCCAATGCGATGAACATACGTTTCTGAAATATTAGGAAGGTTGAAATTAATGACATGCGAAAGCTCGTCAATATCGATACCTCTCGCCGCAATATCTGTGGCAACCAGTACTCGAGTTGCACCGCTTCTAAAATTAGTTAACGCATTTTGGCGGGCATTTTGAGACTTGTTTCCATGAATAGCCTGTGCAGAAATATTCACTTTAGTCAGTCCGCGCACTACGCGATCTGCTCCATGCTTCGTCCGAGTAAATACAAGCGCCGAAGCGATGGATTTATCCTGCAGCAGGTCATTCAATAAATCTTGTTTATTACCTTTATCTACAAAATAGACAGATTGCTCTATTCGATCCACTGTTGAGGAAGCTGGAGTTATTTCCACTTTCGCCGGATTAACAAGCAGCGTTTTGACAAGCTTCGAAATTTCTGGAGGCATCGTAGCCGAGAAAAAGAGTGTTTGCTTTTTTCTTGGCATTTTGGCGATGATTCTCTTCACGTCGTGAATAAAGCCCATATCGAGCATTCGATCTGCTTCATCAAGCACTAATATTTGTACATATTGCAAATCAACAAACTTTTGATTAATAAGATCGATAAGTCTGCCTGGAGTGGCAATAATAACATCAGCGCCTTGTCGAAGTGCACGCTCCTGAACCTTCTGTGAAACGCCGCCCACGATAGCTACACTGCGCAGGTCGGTAAATTGTCCGTACGCACGCATGTTTTCTTCTATCTGGAGGGCAAGCTCTCTTGTAGGTGTCAAAATCAATGAGCGAATACGTCGCTGTGCCCCCGGTTTAGTGGGTTGGCCGCTTAATAACTGAATGATGGGTAATGCGAATGCAGCCGTTTTCCCTGTCCCTGTCTGAGCGCAGCCAAACAAATCTTTGCCCGCTAGTACGACGGGAATGGCCTGCTCCTGAATAGGCGTAGGCTTCGTGTAGTTTTCCTTGGTTAGCGCCTTCAGTATTGCAGGGCTAAAATTTAGATCATTAAAAGTCATCTTTTCTCCTTCATTTGAAGCCTTATATTCTCAATCATGCTGCTTTTATAATCGCATAGCATTTCCAAAAACCGTTCCTTTAAGACATAACAAGTAAGTATAGCATAATAAAACGATATAATCGACATAAACCTCTACCCTTGAGACAGTAGCCTATGCCCATTTTTCAACCTTTAATTAAAAGTCATCCAAACGGTATTTCCCAAAGGCTCAAAGCCTTGCTTATACCAAAAGTTCCTTGTTTTATCCAACGTATATACATACATCTTTTTATTCGGATATTTTGCTTTAACCCATTGAATAAAGGTAGCAGCGTAACCCTTGCCTTCAAATTCCTTTAAAACATCAAGTGCTTCTATAAATACAAAGTTCTTTTTGTTTTTAATCTCAATATAAAAGTCCCGCTCCAAATACTTCTCATCATCGCTAAAATAATCTTGTTCTGCTTTCTGAATCAGCTGCTTGGCGTTATCGTACTCCCAAACGACTCCGTATCCAACCATCTCGTCCTCAGCCTCGATGACGTAAATGTTTTCCGGAAGCTCTGATTTGTCCTTTTGGCTAAGCTCCCCTGCGTGATAGGCGGAGTGTATATCGCTTAACAGGTTCTGCATTTCTTGATCAAATGGTTTCGCAATAATAGTAGGCATTTTCAATCCCCTTTTTGCTACTCAAAGCATATAACGTTTCCAAACAAAAAGAAGCAGGGTATCATCTTGTACCCTGCTTCTCCTATTGATTGATTTTGTATCGTTTATTAGTCTTAGACATCTTACCATAAATGATCGAAGCCAACTAGTCGTTCTCTTTTCCAATTGTCATCTAGGCTGATTTGCCGAGCCCAATATCGATTATTCCATTAACGATTCTTTTTCCTGAAATTTTGCAGCGTATGGACAAGCTTATCTCGCGCATCCTTGTTTTTCATTAAATAAGTGACGCCAGCTCCAATTGCAGTTATCAATAGTTTTTTCTTGCTCATGGGTACTACCTCCCTGAATTCGTCTTTGTATGAATGTACCCTGTTTATTGAGTTTTTAAGCACGTTGAATACGAAAATTACCTGCGGAGCCAGCAAGGCTAGAACAGAAATAAAGCACGCTGCATCTAATGTTCATGATTTCCCTCGATTAGTGATAAAAATCATTAGTATGTATAAGAAGTAAACATAACCATTTGAAAAATAGACGATATAATAGAGATACAGCAAAAAACCTCCTTTTGACAGGAGGCCAGTTATCATGATTACAGTGTCATAGCTTGACCATGCCTTGCTAGAAACTCTTCCTTCTCTTTGTAATCCGGCATAATGCTGCCCACTCGTCTCCAGAAGGAACGATCATGATTCATATGCGTCAGATGGCAAAGCTCATGGATGACGACATAATCGATTACCTCAAGCGGAGCCATCGCCAGTCGATAATTAAAGGTTAATTTTTTACTTGAGCTGCAGCTTCCCCACTTCGTTCTTGACTCTTCGATTTCGAAGCTTTTATGTTTTACTTTCAGCTGCTCTTGATATCGTTTGATTCGTTCTCCAATGATTTTCTTACAGCTTGCAAAATAAAACTTTTTAAGATTGATTTTTAACTCCTCTTCACTCAGATCAGCTGTGTCGATCAATTCATGAAGAAAGTACTCTTTTCCAAGGTGAAGGAATTTTCCTTGCTCTTGATATTCTTTTGTCTTAGGGGTATCTCGAACCTTCGCGATCTGCTGCAATCTCTGAGTGAGCTGTTTACCATGCTGCTCCACGGCCCGCATGACATTCTCTTCCGTTGTTCCATTGGGAGCCTTCACGGTTATGAATCCCAATGAGTCCATTTGGATATATATCTTTTTTCTATTGGCATATTCAACATTAAACTCAATGATATGATTTTCAAATTCGATTTTCATAGCGACCATCATTTCTATTAGGTTATTTCTGAATCCCTTTCATTTTATCACAACTACAACAATGACCGTTCAAAATGCTTTTTTCTAGCATGCTATGGGTTTAACTCGATGTTGTTTTTAAAGATCGAGTTAAACCTCTATTTCCTGTGCGGAATATCCCATTTTTATTATATTTTTGTAAAATATTCCCCTTTTATCATCGTAATTTACCCCTTCCTTTCATGAAATCAACGTCTCATGCTAGGAATAGTTATACAAAATAAATGCAAGTTTTGCAGGAGGTGATACCAAATTATCCCCTTTTAATTCCGTGACAGTTGGTGATTGTGACTGCCAAATTCGGTCTCGGAAAAGCAAGAACCCGCCCAAAATACTCCGTAACACATTGAGAAAACAACCACACCCAGACTTGCACATGAATGCTAATGCTGCAATGTTCGACTATGAAAATTAGAGGTGATATGGTGAATATTTTTGCAAGAAAAAAAGGAATGAAGTTTGTCATTATGTTTATGTGTCTCGCACTTCTCGTTTCTCCTTTCCTTGACACAACAACAGCTTATGGGAATGAAGCAGCGTTGCCAGCATTGAACGAAGCTGCTCGAGCCGTAACGGATGCTGTCTATGAGGCAGCCCCTCCCGTCCCTCAAAACCTAACTGTTGTAACCGATTCCATCACTGCGACGAGTGCACAGCTTAAATGGGATGTTCATCCAGAGCAAGCTGACGTTGATGTATGGTACTACGTAACTCCAGACCCTGCTAATCCAACAAAAGAAGATATAAACAACTATTTAGCTACAGGGAAAGGCGGCAGTGTGGAGCTGCAAAACTTGCAGCCTAATACGACGTACAAGCTGTATACCACTTGGTACAAGAGACCTTACACGCGGGTGTTGCGAAGCAACTACGTTGAATTTACGACACTTGCCGGCGAGCCTTCCAATGAGCCGACTGGCAATCCAGGACCTAGCAACCTAAGTATTGTGAATGTTACACATAATACGGTAACCGTTACCTTTGATCCTGCGCATAAGCTAGATGATTACTGGGTTTGGAATCCGGACAATCCTCCTCTTAACAAAGATCCTTATTCCGGCTTCACACAAGTAGGAGGCAGTACGATTGGCGGATTAAAGGAAGAAACCAAATATACCTTCTTCTTAGGTCCGAACGGTACTCAATATGCTAATCTAACAGATAAACAGAAGAGCAATTCGATTACTTTCACTACGCCAAAGGATACAAGTGAATATAAAGAACCGCCATTAACGCCTCCTCAATATTTAAAGGTAAGCGATATTACATCATCCAATATTACGTTCAAATGGACAGGCAGTCCTGATGCCAACGGCTATGACTTCTATGTTAACGGTGGATGGAAAGGCGGAATATGGAATGGCTCCGACACATTCATCTATACGTTCCCAGAAGGTGGACTTACAGCAGGCAGCATCTACAAATTTATGGTTGGCGCGCAAAATGGCGCTTCCGGCAAAGATCCGGTTAACGGCCCACCTTTAGAAATCAAATGGGGCGAGCTTGCGGCGCCGCTCGATCTTCAAGTCATTACAGCCAACCGCACAACTGCTTCTCTAGGCTGGGCACCGACCCCTGGCGCAACGAGCTACGACATCTATGAAGCAGGCAAGCTTATCGGCTCCAGCGATTCCAATCGGTATGTTGCTGAGGGTTTAACAGAAGGCAAATCCTACAGCTTTACAGTTGCAGCCAAAAATGCGCTATGGAAATCAGCTGCCAGCAGCGCAGCAACGACGATTCCAGGTGCGGACTACACTAATTTCACCTATTACGGCAGCTGGTTTTCCTATGACAATAATCGTCAATACTTTCCAGAAGACATCGATGTTTCACAGCTTACACATCTCAACTACGCCTTCTCCGATATATGCTGGCGTAAAGTTGGTTCAAACGGTGTAGCTTGCCAAAATAAAGACATTCCGCTGCAAGAGAATTATGTTTTCGACGGAGAGCTTGTGCTTGGAGACCAGAAGGTCGATATTGAGCAGATTGCTGCTTTTAACAAAATTAAAAATAATAACCCTGAGCTGAAGCTGATGGCTTCCGTAGGCGGCTGGACATTCTCCAATCATTTCTCCGACATGGCTGCATCTGAGGTCACACGTCGTACGTTTGCGAATTCCGTCGTTAAATATTTGCGTACGTATAAGATGGATGGACTCGATATCGACTGGGAATATCCGGTTGAGGGCGGAGAATCGGATAATATCAATCGTCCAGAGGATAAACAAAACTTCACTCTTCTCATGCAAACCGTTCGTGCAGCGCTTGATGCAGCCGGCTCCATCGATGGCAAATATTATTTGCTCACCATCGCATCCGGTCAAGGAGATGATTTCGTAGTCAATGCTGACTTCGTAAATTCTGTTCAATACCTAGATATGATCAACATTATGAGCTATGACTATAGCGGAAGCTGGGAACTGCGGGCTTTCCATAATTCGCCTCTCTATCAAGACCCTAATAATGTAAGAGCCTCTGCGAAGCGCAACAATGTTAGAGGCGCCTTGCTTGGTCATTTGAACGGCGGCGTTCCGGCTTTTAAACTAAACATGGGTGTTCCTTATTATGGAATAGGCTGGAAGGGTTGTTCCGCAAACGGTGAATATCAAAACTGCACATCCATTCCTTATGGATCATGGGAGAGCGGTAAGTTCGATTTTGCCGAGGTTGAGAACAATATGATAGACCAAAACGGATATACCCGTTACTGGAACGAGCATTCAAAGGTCGCTTATGTTTACAATAGTGAAACCGGAATGTTTATTACTTATAATGACCAAACAACAATGATGTATAGCACTTCGCTTGTCAAAACGTTGGATTTGGCTGGCGTTATGACTTGGGACATTAGCGGTGACCGCAACAAAACACTTACAACGCAGTTGATCAGTGATCTTCCGATTGACGGGAAGGTGAATGAAAACGCACTAGCTGCTCCTCAAAATGTAACAAAGCTCAGCGCGGACAAACAATCCTTTGAAATCAAATGGGATGCTGTCCAAGGGGCTGCTGGCTATGAGGTATTCGTGAACGCCATATTTACAGGATATACAGCGAATACGCAGTTTAAAGCAGACAAGCTGAACCTTGGATCAGACTACACCGTTACCGTGCTCAGTATCAGAAAAGACGGCAATAACATTACAGAGGTTTCTCCTGCAAGCAGTGCACTGGTTGTAAGTACAGCAGGCGTAATATCTCCAGCTCATCTCACGGTTACGAGTTCAACCTATGACGCGATTAGCGTTCAATGGACAGCTTCTCCGAAAGCAGATGGGTATGACGTTTATCTGGGTGATAAATTGGTGGAATCTACAACTGCTACAAACTACACGTTTACGCAACTAACGCACAGTACGACCTATTCCATTGGTGTAGTAGCCATTACTAAAAATGAGGATGAGATAATCGAAAAGTCCGAAATGACAAAACTAGAGGCAAAAACATTAGATTACACGGCTCCGCCAGAGTCGTCATCTGGGAACCCGCAAGCGGTCAAAGATAAAAATGAGCTTGATTCCAACGTTACGAAATCCGGCGGCAAGTGGACCGTTACGATTTTGAAAGATGCGGCTATTCAAACGATTGGAGCGGCTAGCTCCGCCGAGCTAAAAGTGACTGTCGGCAACGATGCAGCCCAAGTGGATGTCATCCTTCCTAAGGAAGTTATTGCAGCGCTTGCCAGCAAAAACGATAAGGCGAATTTGTCCATCATCTGGAACGGAGTTACCTATGTCATTCCAGCCCATGCGATTCACCTGAAATCAGATATCAAAATTTCGATTACTCCACCGACTGCGAGCGAAGCAGCTACAATTGAACAAGTGACGAAAAAGAATGGCTATACGCTAAAAGTTTCGTCGCTTGATTTTAAGATTTTTAAGCTAATAGCTGACAACAAATATGAGGAAGTCACTGATTTTGGCCAGTCTGTTCTCACCCGTATTTATCAATTGAATGCTAAAGATATAGATACAAACCGTGCAAACGGCGTTGTTTACTTGCCTGGCACAAATGAATTCCGTCCACTCCATACGGTGTTCAAAAAAGACGATAAAGGCGGAGTTACCGCTCATCTGGTCAGCAACGGCAACAGCATCTATACCATTGTCGAATCCAGCTTCAACTTCAAAGACGTGACGGCTGAATGGAACAAAAACCATATCGAGCGTGCAGCAGCCAAATTAATCGTTTTTGGACAATCGAATGAACAATTCGGAGGAAACACGATCATCACTAGGGCTGAATTTATTTCCATGATCAGCAGAGGCCTCGGCATCGTGCCAAAAGTAGAAGGCGCTCCATTTGATGATGTAGCGGCAGATTCCAAATATGCTGGAGATATTGCATTAGCTAAGGAATTAGGCATCATTACAGGCAAGAGCGAGCAGCTATTTGATCCGAACGGTACGATTACTCGCCAGGACATGGCAGTCATTTTGGCAAAAGTGATGAAGCTGATTGATCGTACGGCAGACGGTGACGCAGCATTGCTTGAGTCATTCCGTGATCAAGCTTCTATATCATCCTATGCTAAAGCTTCCGTTGCACTATTAGTTAAAGAACAAATTTTGCAAGGCGTATCCGAGACGAAATTTGATCCTCAGTCGAAAGTGACGAAAGCACAGGCAGTCGTAGCCGTGATGAGATTGCTTGATGATTTGGGATTAGCGAGCAAATAACCTTTTTAAAAAATGCAAAAGAGGGACGGCGCAGTTTGAACTGCTCCGTCCCTCTTCTATTACTGTACTGTCTGCATTTTCTCGTATAAATTAAATTCCCCCATCGCATTGGAGGATAAACCTTTATGTTCATACCCGCAGCTTAGGTAGAATGCATTGAGCTTCGGATTATTCGCAATACAGTCCAGCCGAATACGGTCTTTTCCCTCAAAATGAATACCTGATCCTGCCCAATCCACAATGGCCTCACCTAAGTTTTTGCCTGCAACCTCACGGTTAATGTTAAGTCGATGCAGATAGATGGACTGTTCATGCCCCTCTTCGCCCCATAGCTCGCGATCCCAAGCGCTTGCTTGCTGCATAAGCATGACCATTCCTGCCAATCGGTTGCCTTGCCTAAATAGGTATACTTCACCGCGTTTAATTGCCTCAGGCGTTTGATGAGAATCCTCACCCTTCAACAAGCCGCTCCACTGCGTAGAGCCTTTGCTCTTTAGCCATTTAGCTGTTTGGATGAGAAGCTGCAATACAGCTTCCGTATCCTCTGGTTTTGCTTGATATACGTTGATATCCGGTTGAATGACGCCAATATGATCCGTGCGTGTAAATATAGACATGTTGATTAACCTCCATATAATAGGTCCTTCTATTATAACCCTTCTCGTCTTATTTCAGCTATGTCAGCCCTCTTCCATGCGTCCTTCGCATTACATACTGAATCACATGCAGATAAATTTCCTTTTTGTTCCATAAATCGACAGACTCTGCATCTATTATTATTTAAAATTACTCATTGAAGGCATAAACGCAGAATCTTGCTTTTTCTTGTGATTTCATGAAATGAAGGAGGCCTACATAAGAAAGAATTGCAGAATTAAGCTGAGGCATCTCTAAATTAGATTGTTTAAGATGAGAGGATGAATAAAATGAACCAGAAGAAAAAATCTATTTGGCTTAAATGTACCGTATTTTTGTTATTGTTAACTCTTTTCGTTCAGTTGCCAGTAAACGCATTGGCGGCAGATGCGAATAGTGATACTGCAGCACCAGCAATCCTAAATGTAAATCCATCAAATCAAGCGATCGTATATACATCTATGCCAATGATTACAGCTGTACTGAAGGACGCAGGTTCAGGGATTGATTCAGCAACCATATCCGTGAAGGTTAACACCATCAAAGTTCCTCATATTTATGATCCAGGTTCTAAAATCGTGGCAGCAGCTACTGCTAATTTGCCAAATGGCACGTATTCGCTAACGATCGATGCTAACGATCAAGCAGGAAATAAAGCGTTGCAATGGAGCTCTACTTTTAGTGTTTCCGTTGATCAAACGAACGGTAAAATCTATTACCTCGCATTAGGTGACTCTTTGGCAGCTGGATTAGCCCCAGATACATCTATTGGTATCGGCTATACCGATATGCTGGCACAATATTTACACAGCTCCGGGTTTCTTGGGGAATTCAATAAAAATCATACCTCGCCAGGCTACACCACACAAAACATACTCGATAATATAAAAAATAATGTACCTACTCCAGATCGAGTGACTATCAAACAGGCTATTGCTAAATCCAATGTCATTACAATTGATGCCGGAGCAAATGATTTTATACAAAAGCTAGACAGTCAATTTAATATGGACCCCGTGCTTGTAAAAAGCTTGTTAGAGCAAGTCGGTGCCAATATGGCCGCTATCCTAACGGAGATCCGCCAGTTAAATCCAAAGGCCAGCATTTATATCATGGGGTATTATGATGCATTCCATAACTTCGCATTACCTGCTCTGCAGAAGCTATTGCTAACATCCGTTTTAGATGAACTAAATGCGGTAATTGCAGCCGTATCCCAAAAAGCCGGAGCCGTATTTGTACCAACCAAAGAGGCCATTGCTATAGATTATACGAAAAACTTACCGGTCCCTACCAATATTCATCCGAGCCAACAAGGATATAAGGCGATAGCTGATGCCATCTGGAATGTGATGCAAACGCAATACGCTTGGTCACCTAGCAGCACATTAACTGCAAAAGATATTGCTTCATCAAGTCTGACCTTGAACTGGACACCTGCGAATGGTGCGATTTCAGAATATAAAGTTTTTGCAGGTGCAAAAGAAATAGGCACGGTATCAGGAAGCGTATATAACTACAACGTAACCTCTTTATCGCCAGATACTTCGTATGCTTTTAAAGTAGAGTCTAAGCTCTCGAACGGTTTATGGAGCACAAATGGACCCGAGCTCACGCAAAAGACAGCCACAGCCACAGCCCCGCCTACGTCCGGATCTGGTGGAGCTCCGTCGTCAACAGTCAACCAGCTTACCGCAGCTCAGTTGAACGATCTTATTAAATCATCTGGAACAGCTTCTAATGTTGCGATTGAACTAACAAAAGATTCTTACACTTTATTGCCTAATAATGCGGGTGAATTATTACAGTCAAGCAAAAAAGGCTTAGAAATAAAATCAAACGGACAATCCGTTGTCATCCCATCTGCTGTGCTAACCGCACTAGCGAAAAAGCTGACAGCTGATGCTTTGAAGGACGCTCAAATTAAAGTTTCCTTTAAAGCCATCGAAGCTGCCTCCGTCAGTTCTTCCGTATATGCTGCCAATGCGGCAAGTGGTGCTGTAATTAAACAATATGGTTCTTTGTATGAGTTTGATTTGGCGATAGAATCGAAGGACGGCAAATCAACAAGACTGGATCATTTTATCGATCCCGTCACTTTAAATTTCAAACTAGCTTCAAGCACTGCTAATCCAGAACTGCTTGGCATTTACTACCTCAATGAATCCTCGAAGAAATGGGAATACGTAGGGGGAAAAAGAAGTACAGACAATGGCGCAATTGAAGCTGCATTAACCCATAATTCAAAATATGCTGTGCTGGAATACACGAAGACGTATAAGGATGTGCCATCGACCCACTGGGCATTTACTACAATTCAAGCATTAAGTGCTAAGCAAGTGATCGAGGGCGTATCAGAAGAAGAGTTCGCACCTTCAAAAACTACAACAAGAGCACAATTTGTGACCATGCTAGTACGCTCCCTTGGCATTCAAGCTGCGGGTACACCATCTGCCTTTGCTGATGTTGCTCAAGGAGCATGGTATTCTGAGGCTGTATCAACAGCCGTTCAAGCAGGCATTGTCAAAGGAATCGATGATTCACACTTCGCTCCTAATGCCAGCATTACCCGTGAGCAAATGGCTGTGCTCCTCGTTAGAGCATATGAATACAAATCAGGAATTTCGCTGCAAGCAAGCGATAAGCTGTCTCTCTATGCAGATGCCAATAAAGTCTCATCATGGGCGATCGCAGATTTAAACAAAGCCATAGCTGCCGGACTCATGACTGGACGAGACGAAGAAAGCTTTGAACCAGAGGCTGTTACTGTGCGTTCCGAAACCGCTAAAGCGATCTTCAACTTGCTTACTAAATGAAGCTGCCATACAACAAAAACCACGTCCTCGGACGTGGTTTTTGTTCATAAATGCGCTATATTAAAGGTAATTTTGTTGTTATGCACGAATTTCAGTTGAAATAACGATTAAAATTTTAGGAGTGAAGTGCTATGATACATCTGTTTCGCTATAACTGGGTTGTTCGAGACGAATGGTTTGAATTATGTAATCAACTTTCCATAGAGCAATTGACGCTTAAGCGTATTGGAGGACCGGGCAGTATTCTTTACACACTGTTTCACATCGTTGATGTAGAATATAGTTGGATGCGCGGAATACAAGGTAAACCAGACATTCAAGTTCAGTTTGAAGACTATATGTCGCTCCAACAAGTGAAAGCACTATCCGATAGCTGGAACAAAGAAATGCGCGAATACCTAGATACATGGACAATCGAATTTGACCATGAACAGGTAACCATTCCGTGGAACGATGGACATTATACAAAAGGTGAAATCCTGCGTCATGTGATCGCTCACGAAATACACCATATGGGACAGCTCTCCGTCTGGATAAGAGAGCTTGGGCTAAAGCCAGTGTCAGCAAATGTGATTGGAAAAAATTTATCATAAAATAAAGTTAGGGATCATATTTAAAAAACTGGATAATCCATATGTCGAAGCTAAAAAACATAAATAGTGCTTCACCGGAGGAAGTAGCTGATTGGCTTGAGCATGATGTGAGGTATTAGAAAAAAACAGAGAGTCTATCGAGGACGAAGAAAAATAAATAAAAACAACGGTAGTTTTTAATAGATCGTTGCTTTTAGAATTAAATTTCTAAAAATCATCTATTATAATAAGATACCTCTATAATTGTTTATGGGTGTTGGATTTAACTTTAATTTGGGGGTGTTGGAAATAGATAACGGTGCTTTTGTTGCAATTTTTTCGAGTTTTATGGCAAACACTCCATAGCTTCATGCTCATCTACAACAATGTGAAAGAATGCTTGCCTTTTGTTTGAGAGCTTCGTCAGATTCCCCCTTTCATTTCTTACTGCTGTACTATCGTTTGACCGATCAAGCTAGTATCATCGACCCATTGTCCCCCTGCTGTACTCACCAGGAGTTATTCCTACTATCTTCTTGAATGCTTTAGAAAAATGATGAATATCTGAAAACCCACAATAACTTGCGATCTGCTCTTGTGTCAGCTTGGATGCAAGCAGCAGATCACAAGCATGATCTATGCGTGTTTTTAACAAATATTGATGCGGTGTTACACCGTACTGCATTTTAAATACATCGTTAAATCTTGAAGTAGATAGATTAGCTCTTCGCGCCATATCAACTACCGATAAAGGTTCGCTCAAGTTAAACGAAAAATAAGAAGTAATCCAATTTAATGCCTGCGGTGACATTTGCTTCACATGATTGGCAGGTATGTAATCCTCTAGTATGGAGGTGATCAATTCCATCATTCGGGTTTGTGCCTTCAATTGCATAATGGAGTCTTTATACTGCCAAAATTCCACCACTTGCAAAAATGTATCCCGAAATTTAGATGGATGACTTAGCTTCAGCTTCACCGGAATATGAGTTTGGAACTGCTCGTCCAATCTCGGCTGCATAAGATGCTGATAGGGGGTCAAATCCAATTGGCCCGCTCGTGTTGGGAAGCTTTGGTCGCTAGTCGTGCTATAAAATATATCAAAGTGTGCAAACGGCGTTACCGTATTCGTTGTCCCTTCCAAACGATTCACACTATTCGGCTGAATGAAACAAAACTCACCTTTTTCGAATGGATAGGCCACCCCATCAACTGTGAACAAGCATTCCCCTTCCTGTACATAGACAAGCAAGTAATCAAGCAAGCGGCGTTCCGGCAGTACCCACGGTTTTCGCAGCGCAAAATCGCACTCCCGTATATAGGGCACGATCCGGTGGTTCATCGTTGCATCCATGCCAGGTTTCATGAACATCCTCATCCTCTACTCGTAATTACTCACAGAATATCATATCTATCCCACAATTACAGTTGTTTTTGACAAACTTATTTGAAGCTTTGACAAAGCCAGATCATAGAAGAATCCTTTACACTGTATGTATTGCGAAGCTGAAACAAACACATACAATTAGGAGGAAATATGATGAATGAAAACAATAGGTTAAGCACGCTGCCCCTGCTTGAAGAAAGCTATTCTCTCACGCAAGAACAAATCGCTTCTTATCAAAAAGATGGCCATCTCTTTTTAAAAAATGTCGCATCCGCAGAAATGATAGAAACGTATGAACCAATCATTAGTGACTTGGTATTTAAGCACAATTACCATGATAAACCGGTCTCTGAACGGGATACTTACGGCAAAGCTTTTATACAAGTAGGCAACCTTTGGGAGATGAGTGAGGCTGCAGCTGCATTCACACTGGCAAAACGTTTTGCAAGAATAGCTGCAGAATTAATGGGTGTTGAGGGTGTCCGGATTTATCATGATCAAGCATTATTCAAAGAACCTGGCGGCGGTCATACGCCATGGCATCAAGACCAAATTTATTGGCCTTTCGATACCAATAATACCATTACGCTGTGGATGCCGCTGGTCCCTATTCCTGAAGAAGTGGGTACAATGAACTTTGCTTCCGGCACCAATCATTTGGGTTATGTCAGCAGGCAAGAAATTTCGGATGAATCACATAAAACCCTTGGTCAATTCATCGAAGGACGCAGCATTCCTCAAGTAAATTACGGTGCTATGGCGGCTGGAGACGCTACCTTCCATGCAGGTTGGACCATCCACTCTGCTCCGGGTAATCCAACTGACCATATGCGCAAGGTGATGACCATTATCTACTATGCAGACGGTACACTCGTTGGTGAGCCAGACAGCAAGGCAAGACGCTCTGATCTTGAAAATTGGCTGCCAGGCTGCAAGCCGGGCGGAATCGCAGCGAGTATTAAAAATCCGTTGGTTTATAAGAGGGAAAACGAATAATAAATAGTTTTAATAAAACAAAAAGAAGAGGGGCTGCGTGCACCCCTCTTCTTGATTTATTCAAATATACCCTGACTTGTTTTAACTCTTTAAGCTTCTTCTAATTATTATACAGCTCACTCTTAGTCTTATTTGTTTTCACACTAGCTTTCTTAAGAGCCGATTTCACAAGAGATTTCAAATAGCTATTCAATTCCCCTTACATTCTATCAATTCCAGTCCGTATATAAGGAATCGCTAATTTGATAAATTCTTCCGGCGGTGTCTTGTGACTATTTCTTCGCCATTCTACAGAAACCCCATAAATTCCCCAGCTTAATAGGACAGCTGTAAGTTTTAGAGCTTCATCCTTCTCCGCTTTATGCTGCTTTAACAACATTTTATAAAAAATAATTTCAAGCTGTTCCCTAATAATACGGGCAATGGTATCTTCGTAGCCTCTATGGCAACGACTGGATAATGACTTTTGAAAATTTGTTACAGCTTCAAAGATGCTAACAAATACTTCTTCATTTAGTTCGTCATTTTGATAAAAGTCATAATTCAAATTGACTAACAATACTTCTGACAGTACTTTTTCCAATAAGTTGTGTATATCTTCAAAATGATAATAAAAAGTTGCACGATTAATCATCGCTTCTGTAGTTATATCTTTTATCGTAATATCTTTAAATTCCTTTTTCCCTGAAAGTTCAATGAAAGAATCCATAATTAATTTGCGGGTACGTAGAACTCGGGGGTCCGACTTTGATTCTGTCATTTTGTTAACCTCCTACTTTTTAAACAACTTCTTAAATGTGTTGTATAAACGACACATCCGCAGAACTATTGGTGTTGATGATTTTTATTATGATTTAAAATTTAATTGCAAGCAAATAAATATGTATTTCGCTAGCGAGGTATAAGTATTTGCTTTTCATCGCTTATCTTTACTTATTAAAAGAGAAATGAGGAATTAAAATGGGGAACAATAATAATATGGTTTGTGATCTACAAACAGGCGTATGCGGAGTAGCTGAAGAGGAGGAAGTGGAGATTATTGATTTTAATCAGCCCACAAAAACAGTTAATCTTTACTATGTAACCGATCCTATTTGTTCGCATTGCTGGGCGCTTGAACCTGTGCTTCGTCGTTTTGTAGAGCAATACGGGAACTTTTTTAACTTTCATACGGTTATGGGCGGTTTGCTGGAAAAATGGCATGATGGACCAATCGATCCGGCAAACGGCATTCATAAACCAGCCGATGTGGCCCCTCACTGGAGAGAAGTTGGAGAGCATTCAAGAATGCCAATTGATGGGACTTTAATGATAGATAATCCAGTTCAATCATCCTACCCGCCTTCTCGTGTATTTAAGGTGATTCAAAAAAATCATACTGATGCAAAAGCAACAGAATATTTGCGTCGTTCAAGAGAAGCACTGTTTGCATTTAATCAAAATATATCAGATAAATCGGTTATGATTGAAATCGCAAATCATATCGGCCTTGATGGAAAAGCAATTGTAAACGAAGCTGAACAACAGGTCGGTCTTCAATTGTTACATGAAGATTTTGATCTAGTTAGAAGGTTGGGTGTCAGAGGTTTCCCTACCATTATTATGACTAATGAGGAGAATAAGGGCGTAAAAATTGTTGGCAGCCGTCCGTTGGATAACTATGTTGACGGTTTGAAAAAAGTTCTGAATCTCGAAGATTTACAACCCAAACCAATCGCTTCCCTTTCTGACTTGCTTGAAAAAGAAAAGCTTCTTTTCTCCAAAGAAATTGAAGTCATGTATGATGTTGAACAAGCAGTCGTAAAATTTTTTATTGAACAAGAGCTTCCAACAAATCATTATCAAGTGAATGAAATTTTAGGAGAATTATATTTTACCGCTACTAAATAAACAAAGGGAAGTGACTATAATGTCGTACGTATTACAAGTGGATTTTAAAATGATTGGTCCGTTCGGAGATGAGATGGCAGAGGCGTTTTCTGATTTAGCAAAAATTATCAACGAAGAAGATGGATTCATATGGAAAATCTGGACAGAAAATTCCGAAAAAAATGAAGCCGGTGGAACTTATTTGTTTGAAACAAAAGAAACGGCTGAAAAATATAACATTATGCACACTAGCAGATTAGTTGACTTTGGTATAACAGATATCAATGCTAAAATCTTTTCCGTCAATCCCAAACTTACTGAAATCAATAAGGGACCTGCTTATTGCAATGAGAATTCTAGTCCGGGAAATCCTACTTCATAGTTATCCCTAGCGTAGAATACGTTCGGGCTTTAAATGGCTCTTAAAATGCTAATTACTAACGAGCGACACAAAGCACTCCACATGTGTGGAGTGCTTAACATAGCGATATAAACTATTACAAAGCTATTACCTTCTTCAGCTCGACTTCCGTCAGAATAACCTTGTATTACTTGCTCGCTAGCGCCATAACAATCCACGAAGTAACCTTTAGCATCTTACATGCTTGCGTTTGAAGCCAAGCCGCTGTTTATCAACTGCTTTTTGAAGCTGTTCAGATGCGACCAAAAAACTGTTTTTTTTCTTGTCCCGATTAACTTCTACCGGACCAACTTCCAATGCAATATCCATTGCTTTATCATGGAGCCGCATGTAGGATACCCCTACTGTGTAAATAAAATTATTCATTGCATATTTTGTTCGTTCGGGAGCATCATGAATCGTATTTTTCACAGTTTCGAGCAGATAGGCCATTTTGCTTTCGGTAAATTCATCATCCGGCCGACTCCCCAAAAGCCAGCAGTAACAACTCCAGCCCGCAGACATTTTCAGTTCTTCTCCGCTTTCGATCCACTTGTCAGCCACTTCTTGTGCAATATCGGCTTCTGCCAAGGTTACCGCAACAACATAGTCGGACAGCATATAAAAATAAGCTCCATCCATCCAACGGTCATAATCCGCTTCCGTCATCGCATTGGGATCTGCAATAATTCCGGCAAAATACATGGCGTCGTAGTTCCCTGTAGCATAAAGCTGCTCAGCCAACGGTTGATTTATTTTTGTTTTTTTGAAAATGGGCTTCATTTGGCCTGTAGCAACACCAAAAAGCGGTTCCTGTGCGCCATTGGATTGGTATATTTTTTTAGTTCGATCCTTGCCAAGAGCTTCAAGCTCCTGCATAACCATTTCTAAATTCATTGTTTTACACTCCCTTTTGAGATTTCACCGTCTTCTCCTACACCAGCAGTTTGTTTCAGTTGCATTAGTAACTTTTCATCCTATTTCAATGACCTTCTATGAAAAAACCACAGATCAGTAAGATTTTATTTAACCTTAAAAATCATTTTTCGCGTCCGTTTCACATCAAAACCTCAACGAAGACAAGTATATGTTACCACTATTTGAGCACAGAGAATATGAAATGAAGTTAAAAAATCTTTCCTTACTAGAGCTCAACTACATGAACCTTACATGGGATTATATCTAGCTTCGGCACTTCATGCTTGAACCTGCCCCAATACCTTATTCGAAAATGTCGTTCAAACGAAAAATATGCCCCAGAGAAAATTCTCTGAGGCATTTATTCAATGGAGCATCTCTGCTCCTATTTCTTTTTCTTCACTTTCTTGTTCGCGGCTTTTTCAATATTCTCAGCAACTCTGTATTTTACGATCTCACCAATTAATTCGTAAGGTATAGGCTCGTCTAAAGGGAAGCTAATCGACCCTTTTGCCCCTTTATACGGGGATAATTGCTGTTTAAAGGCCTCAATTCCGCTTGGAGCCGGATACAAGCCGATATGATTTTTGTATGCTGCAAAATGAACAAGGTTCCCAAGGAACACGAAGGTCGGCATTTGATAGCTGATTTTTTCTGTCGCTTCTGGTGCAGCCACTTTAATCACGCCTCTTATCTTCTCCAAAATGTCCTGAATCTCAGGAGAATAATGGGCGATATACTGATCAATTGTCTCAAATGTGATTTTATTGCCTTCCATGGCTGCTCCTTTCGGGCCTTCGTTATTTGCGGCGCTTCTGGGCCATTCTCGAATAAATGATAAATGCTGCGACAAGCATGCTAATGAAACCAACATTTTCTGCCGGTCCCTGTTCCATCCCAAATACCATACAAAGATTCGTAATAAGGCTTTTTACAAGCAGTGCTATGACAATCAGCATTAACGGACGAATAAAATTATATTTCTTCATCTTTAGTACCACTCCTGACGACGCCCATAGTAGATCAGCTCCCGCTAAAACTAGCAATTGAAATCGCTTTAATAGGAGCAATCCCGGCAAGTATACCAGTTTCCAGCCTGATCGTCCAACCTTTCCGCGCAGCTGGCTTCTACAAGGTCCTCGCCTGTCCATGCCTTGCCAGAAACTCCTCATTTTCTTTGTAATCCGGAATGATGCTTCCTACGAGTCGCCAATAAGAACTATGATTTATATGGGTAAGATGGCAAAGCTCAAGGATGATTATATAGTCGATCACCTCAATAGGAGCCATCGCACCAGATTCCCCCATTATATCCCCATCTTTAACAGCCAAGCAGAAAGCTTTTCCTCCCGCCCCTTAACATCGTCGCTATCAAAATGATATTTCCCTAAATACTGCTCGCCAACAATCTCTCCATCCTCCATCAACAGGACGCGCTCGGTTTTGGCAGCGACCTTGACGTCGTGCGTGACCAGCAGTATGGTGGTTCCGGATTGGTTGATACTGCCAAGCAGCTCCATGATGTCAGATGTCGCTTTCGAGTTTAGTGCTCCCGTCGGCTCATCTCCGAGAATAATCTTCGGCTGGTTCATGAGCGCCCGGCAAATGCTCACCCGTTGGAGCTGTCCGCCGGAAGCCTGCGTTATATCGCGGTCTGCGAGCGCAGAGATTCCTGTTTTCTTCATCAACTCCTCCGCTCGCAGGCGAATGGAGTCCCGGCTCTCTTTGGCTGCAAAATATTCGGAGAGAATGATATTATCGAGCATGCTGAGATTTTTGAGGAGATGGATCTGCTGAAAAATAAACCCCATTTTGTTCTGGCGCAGCTGATCCAATTCCTTCTCTGAAAGGGAGGAAATATTTTGCCCATCAAACAAGACTTGTCCGGAAGTCATCCGATCCATTCCGCTAATTGTGTAGAGCAAGGTCGACTTTCCCGAGCCTGACGCCCCCATGACGGCAACGAACTCGCCCTCGTGTATCTGCAGATTAATATTTTTCAGTACGGCTTGTTCTTGCCCTTTGCTTATTGAATAGGTTTTATTCAGGTCTGTAATCTCCAATATGTGGTTCATGCTTTATCCCCTCATTCGGTTATCATTCTCGTCATGCTGTATTTTTTCATCGATAGCGTGCCTACCAGCGTTGCAATGGTGACAACTAAACCAAGAGCTAATGGATACAAGAAATAAGATACCCATGGGTTCGTCACAAACTGGATATTGGAGGCTCCCATCGAAGACATCAGCAAACCTACCAGACTTTGCCCAAACGTATGGGCCATAAGCGTACCCATGAGAATACCGCCTGCAAGCACAACCAGTATCCGTATCACGTACTGCTTTCGAATATGTGCGGCGGCAATACCAAGGCTTCTCATAATGGCGATGCCGGAATAATCTTTTGCGGTCAGCAGCTTTAAGAAAAGCGAAGTAATCAGAATGGAGATAAACACAGCAATGATAACGGCAAGTACCGTAACCATCTTGATCTGCTTAATCGTCGAGCCGAGTGTCTGATGCATATAATCTTGGAGATGCGTCACTTTCACCCCTGGAAAAAGACCCGTATATTCGGTTATTTTGGCCCCTATATCGCTGCCATGTCTAATGTCCGCATTAAGGGTATACCAGAGTACATCCTCCGGTTGATAGGGCAGCAGCGCTTTGGCTGTTTTGCCGCCATTGGTCACGTCCTGATAAATGCCGCTAACGGTCATCTCATGCTGCTTACCGTTAATGACTAATATCAGCGCGTCTCCCACTTTTTTCGACAGAGCGTCAGCGTTCAGACTGGAGAGAGCCATATCGTTTTTGTTGATAGGAGCGTTGCCGCTGCTGTATTTCAATGGAAAAATGGAGAAATCCCCCGTTTCAACCTGTATGCTCTCTAATGCTCCTTCACTTCCTACGACGCTGTATTTACTCGTCACGAGCGGAGAAAATTTCACGATATCCGTATCTTGAGCAAGGTAATGCTGAACTTCGTCAAATCTATCCTGCATGTGATCGGATTGCTGCAAATCCATTCGCATATCACTTTGTCCGACCCCCATATACGCAACGAAGCTAGGTGACTGCATCGTATGCAGGAAATTGACCGGAACAATGATGATGAAGAAGCAAATGACAAAAATAATAAACAATAAAAGATACATTTTAAACCGTCCGACGACATCTTTCAGCGCCAAAAATACGTTAACACTAGGAATTCTGCTTTTATAAAGCGGCAACCGCTTCGTATTCACCTTAAGCTCGCCCATCGCACCGGCTCGCAGCGCTTCAACCGCCGAGATTTTATGAAATCGTCTCAGCACAAGGGTGCAGAAGAGCAGAACGAAAGCAAACACCAATCCAGCTACCAAAATAGGAATCAAGCTTTGTAGAATGCTTTGCGGAGCAATCCCGATATACAACGCCATATTGGATAGGAATAGCGGACGAATACAAAGGGAAACCACATATCCGAAAAGACTAGCGCCCCCCGCCAGAACAATATATTTGGTCAGATAGATGTTGCGAATATGCTGTTGACGGATGCCGAAGGCTTTCATAACGCCAATCTCTTTATAATCCTCTTCCAGCGTGGTCAGTATGGTGAACCGCAGACACAGCACCGCAATAAGAATTAATAAGCTGCTGACCAGAAAAATGATGACGGCGACCACCCCGTCCGTTAATGCATGAAGCATCTGGAACAAGGAATAGTCAATAGCAGGGCCTTTTGCCGGTAATCCGGCTGACTGGTATGCTGTCTTGAATTCATTGAGCTTGCTTAGTTCCTTAAGCTGAAATGCAATCATATACTCGATTTCTCCGGTCATACTCTTCAACGTTTCATGATCCGCTGCGCTTACGACGAATCGCTTGGAGCTGATAATCGAAGGATTCATTTGAACATCCCGCACAAAGTCTGTAATGGTGAACGTCATGTCTGATGATCCAGCCGAAACTCGAATCGTATCGCCCAGGTTCAAATGATGCTGCTGCCTATAATAAATAGGAACCGCAATCTCCCCGTCCAAAACCTCAATTCGCTTATTATCTAATGTAAGTAAATAATCAAAGCTCTTGTTCTGCACGACAAAGCCGTTATCCATTACGCTGCTGCTATCGGCTTCCTGATTGTCGCCAAAATAGAGATTAGCATTGTCGATCACCAGCATTTCAGAGATTTGTTCACTCTTGACAAGGGAGTTCTCTGCCGCAAAGCTCTGAATGGCAGCTCTATCCACGGGTCCGGCGTGCATCTGCACGTAGTGCGGCGCACTAGATACAGTAAACAAATGGTTAATCGAGCGAAATAGCTGCGTCATCATCGTTGTCCCGCTGGAAGCAAGCAGCACAGACAGCATAATGAACACGAAAAGGATAATCGTAATCGCCTTATTTCGTTTAAAATCTTTTTTTAATATTTTCGCTAGCATGTCAGCCCCTCCTTTCCTTACTTTGTCTCCAGCGCCCGAATCGACTTCATCCTTGCCATTACAAGTGCTAAAACGATGACCAAAACGCCAGAAATAATAAATAACAAGCCGATACCGCGCCCTTGGCCGCTGCCAATCCATTTTCCAACCGTGGAGGCTAGAAGCCCTCCTTCATCCATTAGAGGATTAAATATATGGTCGGATAAAAGACCCGCCGATGCATACGCAGCGACATAGCCGAATTGGGAGACCACTCCGATCATTCCCCAAGCTCTGCCTTGTGCTTCGTTTGGTATATTTGTTCGAATCAATACATCCGCGCTTGTATTAACGAAGGGCAAGGTTGCAAAAAACAGAAAGCCCGCGGCTGCGATTACGTAAATATTCGATGATACTCCAATAAGCGAGAAGAAAATACCAGCGACCAAAAGACCGACCGACAGCACGCGCGTATACCGCTGATTAACGTTGAAGACGCCAATAAACAAGCTGCCAAGCAGCAGCCCTGTCGCACTGACCGATTGGACGATCCCTAATGTCTTGGCATTAGATAACGGAAGCACCATGGGCGTAAATAAGGTTTGCAAAATGCCCATATAAAAGGTGACTACGGTCAGCAGCAGCGTAAGCGCTAAGACTCCTTTTCTAGATACAAGAACTTGCCAGCCCTCTTTCAAGTCCTTTGCTAAGCTGAACTGCTTCTTGCTGACAGATTTAGTAACCAGGCTTCGGCGAACGGCAGAAATCGTAATAATCGTGATAAATACCGTGCTTATATCGATAATCAGAAGTGCTTCGATATCCACCACAGCAAGCAGCATGCCCGCGAGAAGAGGGGAAAATAAATACTTAGAAGAGCCGGCAAGCTGCACAAGTCCACTCGCTTTCGCAAACTGTTCTTCGGGCAGCAAATCGGTAATCGTCGCTTTATAAGCCGGATCGGTCAACGATGCGAATATAGAGCTGATCGTCACCCCCACACAGAGCTGCCAAAGCTGTGCCTCGCCAGAGAACATGACGATTACAATATAAATGAGCCCAAGCGCCGAACCCCCATCACCTAGCAGCATCATGAGCCGTCGATCGAATCGGTCAGCCAATACCCCGCCAACAGGACTTAACAGGATCATCGGCAAAAAGGTGCACAGCGTTACCAGCGACACCGCCGTGGCGGAATGGGTCGTCTGGAAGACATAAACCCCTAAGCCGAACGCGGTTAAGCCGCTTCCGATACTAGAGACAAGTTCTCCCAACCATAAAATGATAAATTTTCGAAAAGCATTATTGGCCATTTGGCTTACCGTCTACCGGGTCCGCTTGCTCAAAGAGTCTTGCCACGTACGCGAAGCTGCCTTTCTCTGCTCCAAGCAACGTTTCCATGGCATAAATGAAGCCTTGAATTTTTTGAGATATCTCCTGCGGCTGCCAGTTGAATATGCCCTCATCAAATAGGGTTACAGCAGACACAAGCAGTAGCTCTATTGCTTCCTTCGGATATGGCGTGGCAAACAGCTTTTCTCTTATTCCTTGTTGTGTAACCTCCTGCAAAATAGGAGTCAGCTTGCGCACCGTCTCTGACAAGCTTTTTTGATGCATTTGGGCGTTATTGACGTCATGCAGCGTATCCATCAGCTTGCTTTTGGGGCTGCTAGATGCCGGCTTTTGAGCTAGCATAATGTATAGAAACTTTTCGTGGACGGTAAGGCTAGCGTTGGCTGCGATTTCTTTGGCTGCCAGCACCCCGCTATCCACAATTCTGACGACGATTGCATCCATCACTTCTTCTTTCGATTTGAAGTAATAGTAGAAGGTTCCTTTTGCAATTCCGATTTCTTTCAAAATATCGTTGATCGTCGTCTTGTCGTAACCCTTGGTATGGAATAAAGCTTCCGCAGTATCCAATATTTCATTTTTCCGTTCTTCCGGCTCTTTGAGCGTTCTCATGAAAACTCCTCCGTTCTCTAGACCGACCGTCAGTCTATGAAAGGATTATAATATATGATCCTTATTTTGTAAATAAGGAGAATGAAGCGGGGTAACACAGCCGAATGAGTAATACGCAAAAAAGACGCATAAGAGCTCTGCTCTCTGCGCCTTATTGGTGATGGTACCTGCAATCATGTGGAAACAGTTGAAGGCTATACAAAACAGTTATAATAGCTGGCCAAATCTGCATATGAATCTAGTTTATACTTATCAACTCTCTATTTCACTAGCGTAATACCGAAAGCAGATCCCGCATTTCCAGCAAATACGATATATCCGTTCGCAGGCAGTACGACTTCATTTTTACCGCTAATGACCGTATTATTCACCAGTGCACCCGCTTCATCGTATACCATAAAACCACCTTTAGCTGGCATCTTGACTACCATTTTCTTGCCAGCAGCTGTTTCGGGAACGCTGAACCATCTAGCATAACCGTCAGCTTGAATTGTAGTTATCGACGATTTGCCTTTATACAGCGGCTTCACTCCATCCTCGCTCATATACACGGTTGCAGCCGCATTAAGGTACTCTACGCTCTCTTTAGCATAAAAAAGAATACTCAGTGTATCTCGGCCTGCTGTTCCAGGAATCTGATGCTGGCTCTCAGCCGTATTGGCACCTGTTATTTTTATATCATTGAAATAGCCTTGGCTTGTCTTTATTGTTGGCCTAATCATGTTCATATTGGCAATGGAACTGAATTTCTCGTTGACTGGATAGTAGGATTTGCCTTCTCTTTTTGCCCACGCATCTGCCGTTTCTTTATCCAGCACTGCACCTTCCAATTTCTCCGCTTTGTATTCAGAAAATGCAAGCTGGCCTAATTCAGGTACTGAAACATACTGGCTCATCCATAAATAAGTCCGTCCGTTGCTTTCTTTTACAAAACTAACCTTCGTGCTTCCATCTTCATCAACAAAAGTTCCATCCTTGGTGTATATAAATTTCTGATCTGGAGCAACCATTCCTGACAACGACAGTTCCCCGTCTTTTATTGCTACATTCCACTGATCGCCTTGAGTACTGTAATAACCTGCGTACTTCGCAAGATCTTTTGGCATGTCAGCCTTAACCGGTTTGCCAAATGATTTATCTGGCTTGATCTCTTTAATTACGCCCTTCTCTTTCATCGCCTGAAGGAGCAATTCACTCGCTAGCAGCTGATTTATTGAGGAGCTACCGCCTGATGTAATGACTGCTGCAGCCATGTTCTGCTCGGGAAGCACGACGAAGGAGGAATGATACATCTGTGTGTCTCCTCCTTTGACGAGGGCTTTTATACCATAATCATTGAAAGGGAATAAGCGTACGCTATCCCAACCAAGTCCGTAGTCCATCGAGTTATCCGCTTCTTCGGGCCATAATCCCTTCCTATACTCTTCTTGCTCCATGGCCTGTGATGATTTGATGGAGAGTACGTCCGCTCTCTTCCCAGTAAAGATTTGCGAGAATCGAACCAAATCCTCCGCAGTAGAGTAGACTCCGCCTGTACCAATCGCATTGGTCGTCTCCGTTGGAAGCTGGCCCTCATAGGTAGGAGAGTAAAGGCCGGCGAATTTGCTCGTCTCTACCATGTCTTGTGGCGTCATGGTATGGTTCATACCCAAAGGCACAGCAAAATTGTCATGAATGAATGCAGTAAATGTCTTTTTACTGACTCTTTCTACAAGAATTTCTGCGAGCGTGAATCCATCATTACAATACACTGAAAAAGCTCCCGGTTCTGCCTTTAATTTCTGTGTAGACAAGTTCTTTAGCAGCGAATCGTGTACGTATGTATCTGGATCATTAAATAAAAATGCACTGTTTAAACTCGAACCCTGCAAACCAGATGAGTGATTCAACAACATGCGTGGAGTAATCTTTTTATAACGTTCATCTTCCATCTTAAAATCCGTAATATAGTGTACGACGGGGGTATCGAGATTGATCTTACCTTCATCCACTAATTTCATGACTGCTGACGCGGTAAACATTTTGCTCGTAGAGCCAATACCATAGATGGTTTCCTTCGTTAAAGGGATTTTTCCTTCTATGTCGTTAACTCCTGATTGTCCCGATACTTTGATCACTCCATTATCGATCAAGGCATACTGCACGCTAGGTATTCCATATTGTTCAGTTAGAAGTGCCGCTTTCTCAGAAGCAATCTTCTCTAGCGTCTTAGAAGAAACCGAAGCTACGGTGCTGGAAGCCATTGCGTTTGTAGGAATAAGCGGGGTCAGAACTAAGGCCGCTGCAAGCGTCCATATAACTCTCTTTTTCATATCATCCACATCCCTTTTTCTCTCATTTTGTACGATTACGAATTTTTATGATTCAATTCTAGCCTGTACTGTGTCTCCTTTCTTACCGTCATTCTAGCATTCCAGTCTTACACGCTATTAAACTTAACCTTAATTCCATCTACGATATTTAGAAAACAGTTAAGTTTCTGTTAAGGCTTGCTCCATAATTGAGTAGTGTTCTGAAAATAAAAAAAACCGCGTTAATCGCGGTTGGGATAAAACAATGTTTTATATGTCATTTCTATTAGTAAAATTTATTTGGATCCTTATATACTTCATCATCTGTATTTAGATTCAATCTTATTTTATGATTTGTATATGAAATAGAATAACTCAATTTTTCTCTCTGTTCATGTTTTGTTAATCTCTTAAATTTATTTCCACTAACCATCATATCAAAATAAATCGTATTGTCCTTATCCATATGCCAGGCCGTTGTTTTTATTATCTGATAGACAGTGAAAAAGTTCTATATCAAAGTTGGTCTGGCGCCTCTTATCTCTTAGCTCTTATAAACCAAAAAATTCCTCAGACGTTTTTCTCGTAGCCTCAGCTACCTCTTCTACTGGTTTTCCTATACACCGTGATACAGTTTGCAAAATGTGTGGTAAGAAAGCCGGCTCATTCCGTCCATCCTGCGGCTTCCCTTTCAAATCCCGTGGCGTTAAAAATGGCCCATCCGTCTCGATCATGAGCCGGTCCAGCGGAATCATCCTTACAAGCTCTTTCAGGTGTTTGCCTCTTCGCTCATCACAAATCCAGCCTGTGATTCCAATATGGAATCCCATTTCGAGATAAGCCTTAAGTTCTGGCAAAGTCCCCGTAAAACAATGGACGACCGCTTTCCGAACCGATTGTTCCTTAAGAATGGCTATAAAATCCGAAAATGCTTCCCGCTCATGCAGAAACAGCGGCATATCCTGCTCAAGCGCTAAATCAATTTGCTTGGCAAACCATTTGCGTTGTACATCCCGTGGAGAGAAATCTCGGTTATAATCTAGTCCGCATTCTCCGATAGCAACCACCTGTGGCTGTGCCGCCAGTTGTTTGAGCTGCTTCATTGTCGCATCTGTACAGCTCTTCGCATCGTGTGGATGAACACCCGCAGTAGAGTACAGCTTTCCGGGTAAACGACCTGCATAGCGGGCAGCTTCCATGCTGTTCCTCAAGCTTGTTCCCGTAATAACAAGTGGAGAAACCCCATTTGCTTCCGCCCTTTCAACCACCTGTTCACGATCTTGATTATACAATCGATGCATCAAGTTGACGCCAATATCTATAATTTTATGCTCCATTTTTTATTTGCTCCGTTCGATTTCATTTCTTGTTGCTTCTAATGTACATACATACTCACCACATCCAAATTATTCTAATTATATTATAAGCATTTCAAATCAATGGAGGGTAGGGACTGTTTGATTAAAAGCATTTTTTACAATGAAATGATATTGCTTCAATGGTTACTTTCATTTTTCAACTTAGCTATATTCCTTTGCATCCAACACATGCATTTCACTTTGAAGCCACAGAAAAAAGCTAATATAGGCGTGGAATCATCTCCTACATGAACTGTTGCTCCACTACCCAATAATCACAATAAATTAAAATATTGACGCAAAAGATAATAGTGTATATATTATATATATACGGTAGATACTCTATCAACGAGAACGAGGTAATGAAACATGAAAATTATTATATCCAACGCATCAAGCGATCCGATTTACATCCAAATAATGAACCAGATTAGGCAGAGCATCTTGAGCAATGAAATACGTGCAGGTGAACTCCTTCCCTCCATTAGGCAGCTTGCCAAGGATTTGCAAGTTAGTGTAATTACAACTAAGCGTGTTTATGAAGAGTTAGAGAAAGAGAAGTTAATCGACTCAGTTGTAGGTAAGGGCTGTTTCGTATCAGGAGCAAATAAAGACTTTATTCGGGAGCAGCGTATGAAACTATTAGAAGAGAAAATGATAGAAATCATTCGAGAAAGCAAGGAACTAAACATGAGTCAACAAGATCTAATCAATCATTTCACTCTCTTTTTCGAGGAGGAACAGACCCCATGAATGCAATAGAATTACGTAATCTTACGAAAACGTACAATCAATTTACAGTCGATAATGTATCTTTAGATGTAAAAAAGGGCTACATAACCGGACTGATTGGTCCGAATGGTGTTGGTAAAAGCACTTTGATCAAAATGATGCTCGGCATGATCCGTCCAGACTCCGGTAGTGTAAAAATATTAGGCCGCGCTATGCCTGAACATGAAGTTGATATTAAGCAGCGCATCGGCATCGTGTCGGATGACTGCTTCTATTATGAACATCTTACGATTCGTGATATGAAGGAGATGATCGCACCTTTCTACAAAAAGTGGAGCAATACTAAGTTTAACGGCTTACTTGAACAATTCGAGTTGTCTCCTAAGAAGAAGATCGATGAGTTATCAAAGGGGATGAAAATCAAGTTTTCACTTGCAGTTGCCTTATCGCATGAGGCAGAGCTCTTAATTATGGATGAGCCAACCTCTGGACTTGATCCTGTGTTTAGAAGAGAATTGCTTGATCTACTTGGGGATATGATGCAGGACGAGAGAAATACCATTATATTTTCGACCCATATTACAACAGATTTAGATCGCATTGCTGACTACATTACTTTCATCAATCGTGGAAAGCTCGTATTTAATGAATCAAAAGATGAAGTATTCGAGAGGTATGCAATCGTCAAAGGTGACTTGCAACTGCTTGATTCGGATATACGAAGCAATTTTATCGGGATTCGTGAGACTGATGTTGGGTTTGAGGGCTTAGTAAACAATAGGCAAGATGCCTTACAGTTGTTTGGCAATTATGTTGTTTTCGATAAACCATCCTTAGAAGACATCATCTATTACACCGCTAAGGGAGGACGAATTCATGCTTAACTTGCTTCGTAAAGACTTCATCGCTTTAAAAAGCTCACTAGGGCTTATTATACTTTTTCTCGCTGTATACAGTATTGCATTTATACCAAAACATGAATCTTCTATTCACCTTGTGGCTATCTATACAGCTTGTGCATCACTTAGTCTAGGTATGATGATTGATATCAAAAAAAATCACCATAATTTTCTGGTCACGCTGCCGATTAGCCGTAAACATATTGTAAAAGCGAAATACATAACAGCCATCATTTACACACTTTTTGGAGTCCTTGCTTCTTATGGGATTCACTCTCTCGTTAAACTAGCATTCCCTCAGCTAAACAAGCCGGATTATTCGGTCATAGACATGCTAGTTCCATTAGGAATAGTGCTTGTTCTAACTTCCATCTATATGCCGCTCTTTTACACACTTAGTAAAAAAGGAACCGGTATTATAAATTTCGTATTTATGATTATCCTAATTGCTCTGGCGCAGCCTACAGCTATGTTTATGAATATGATAAACAACCAAGGCTTTAGCAATGACCAAACGCTATTTCTTATCCCGATTGCTGTCTTACTGTTATTCATTGCTTCCTATTACTTAACTGTACATCTGTTTACTAGAAAGGACTTATAGGAGGCCGCACAAGTATATAATAGTGATTAAATGATAAGGAGAACTGGTCAAATGAAAGTTACACCAAACAAAGGTCGATCTAATCTAAAAAGAAGTTGGATGTTTCCGTTGGGGCTATTTCTTGTTTTACAATTATTCTTTATTATCTGTGATCGTTTTTCATGGGCGCCAAACTTGCAAGAAGGGGCATTATTTAACCGGATCTATAACTCCATATCTCATTCGAAGCTGTTTACAGAATGGTTCGTCCCTTATAAAACCACACAATTCAACATATTCACAGCAATCTTTTCTATTACTTTACTTCCCGTTGCATTAATAAGTGCAGTAAAAAGCAACGATTCCAGAAAATGAATGGTTTAGTACTTATATTGTCTGCCGTTCCTCTAAACACAAAACCAGCTCATGCAAATTCCGCATGAGCTAGTTCAATGTCTATTGTTTAGTAAATATGGATCAGACTTTTCCGATCAATTGTTTATACGATGTAGTAAAACTACAGCCTCCACATGAACCGTCCAAGGAAACATATCCACCGGCACAACCTCAGCCGTCCTATACCCGCCGTCCTCCAGCACGCGCAAATCCCTTGCCAGTGTAGACGGATTGCAGCTCACATACACCACTCGCTCCGGCTTCATTGCCAGAATCGTCTCAAGCAGTGCAGGATCGCAGCCTTTGCGCGGTGGATCCACGACAATAACATCGGCCGTTATGCCTTCCTTGCGCCAGCGAGGAATAACAACCTCCGCAGGGCCCGCCTCGAACGAGGCATTCGTAATGCCGTTAAGCGCTGCATTCCGCGCAGCATCCTCGATTGCCTCGGGTACGATTTCAACGCCATAAACGCGTCCAGCCTGCCTTGCAAGAAACAACGATATCGTACCAATGCCGCAATAAGCGTCAATCACGGTTTCCGAGCCTGTTAAGCCTGCATACTCGACCGCTTTACGATATAACTCCACCGTTTGCATCGGGTTCACTTGATAGAACGATCTCGCCGATATTGCGAAGCGAATGCCGTCGAGTTCATCATAGATAACCTCGCTGCCCCAGAGGACACGAGTCTCATCACCGAATATAACGTTCGTATTCCGCTCGTTCACATTTTGAACGATGCTCTTCACGCCCGGGAGCTCCTCGCGGATGCGCCTAACCCATTCATCCGACGAAGGCAGCTTCCTGCTGTTCGTGACCAACACGACCATGATCTCGCCGGTGACAACGCCTGTCCGTGCCATCACATGGCGCAGTACGCCGCGGCCAGTTTCCTCATCATAAGGTGTGGCGCCAAGCTCACGTCCAATTCGTTTTACGACACGAATAACCTCATCATTATGCTCATGCTCAATCAGACAATCGTCCATATCGATAATCCGATGGCTGCCGCGGGCGTAGAATCCTGCAATTAATTGACCATCTTTAGAACTGGTGCCGATCGGTACTGATGCTTTATTGCGATAACGCCAAGGCTCGTCCATTCCAACAGTAGGGTGAACAACAATCCCAGTAGACGCATTCTCACCATCCGACAGATTGCCTTCACCATCCACATTCAGTTTGCCGATTCGCATCAAGTTATCCACAACATGCTGGCGTTTCCACTCCAGCTGCGCCGGATAATCGAAATGCTGCAGTTGGCAGCCGCCGCATTCCTTATAAATATCACAAGGCGGTTCTATACGCGATGGGCTCTTAAGCATCAGCTCTTCAAGCTTCGCATAACCATACTGCTTCTTTACCTTCATCACCTTCGCGCGCACACGCTCACCAGGAAGTGCTCCCTGTATAAAAAGGGTAAAACCGTCAGCGCGGCCTACCCCTTCTCCATCATGTGTCAGGCCGATAATATCGACGGTGACTTCTTCATTTTTCTGAAAAGGCGCATCTGCTGAAAACGCCGCTGCACGAGTACCCGTACCCGCAGCACTGCGCGATCTGCCTTTGCCGCCTCTGCTTCTACCTTTGTTCATAAACTCTCTCCGCTCTATCTTCAATGCTGTTGCATGCTAGTTCCTATTTATCATTCCCAGATTTCCGAATACATAAGGGCTTAACGGTAAGTCGATTCCCCAGTCTCATCAGCAAAAATACGCAAATGCGACGGCAGCACCGAAAAAGTACACGGCAGCACGCCGCCATATTCGCCATCGAGGTTAATTTGCACATAATCCGGTGTAGTCACCTTTAGTTCATTCGTCCGAAAATGAATCACATGTGGATCGTTCAAATGCTCACCGCGCAGCGCAAGCGTCACAAGCTTTATAAATTCCGGCAGATTGCATTTGCGGATAAGCAGGACGTCAAGAAGCCCGTCATCAAGCTTGGAGTCCGGCGCCAATCGCTCGAAACCGCCAACCGAATTGCTGTTGCATATGAGGAACATCATGAACTCATCATGGAATTCACCTACACCAGCTGCATGAAAAGTCAGCTCAGTTGGCCGAAGTCGGGTCATTTTCTCCATGCCCTTCATATAATATGCCAGCTGCCCAATCATCGTCTTAAGCTTGCTAGGCACATCATAGGTCAGTTCCGTTAAGGAGCCGCCCCCAGCAATATTAATAAAATAGCGATCATTCGCCTTACCGACATCAATCGGCCGGCTATATTGCTGAATAATAAGGTCGACTGCGTACTCCCAATGCTTCGGAATACCCATCGCCCGTGCGAAATCATTGGTTGTGCCTACTGGCAATATGCCAAGCGGAGGTCGATTCGCCTTGTTCGTCAAGCCGTTGATAACCTCATAAAGCGTACCGTCACCGCCTGCAGCAATGATCATATCATAACCGCGGTCCGCGGCTTCAGCCGCTGCAAGCGTAGCATCACCCTCGCCTATCGTGGCGTGGCAGCTCGTCTCAATACCGCCCTGTTCAAGACGCTGAAGAATATCTGGCAATCTTTTTTTCATTTCTTCTCTTCCCGATGTCGGGTTATATATAAGTCTTGCTCGTTTGATTGCCATCTCGGTTCACCCCTAACAATCATTCAACCTAACATTTATTCTGTAAACGTGACATGCTTCTCTTCGCGCAACCGTTGTAAACCGTCGATCATCTGATGCTCCAGCCACTGCTCAATCGCTGCATTAGGAAGCATCGCCTTGCCGTTATAGCGATATACAAAACCATTAAGCCGATTTGGAATGACATGATTAGTAAAATAGCCTTGGCTCAGAAATAGCGGCACAACAATGACCGCTTCCTGTGGATTCGCTGCCTGCATCACTGCCAGCTTTCCTGCCGCTTGATCTGGCAATAGCATGGCATACTCTGCGCGCTTATATCCACCGAGCCCTCTAACCCGCTCGCCAAGCTTCTTCAGCCCTTCCTGCCAGCGCTCATGAAATACCTTTTCTTTGCTTCCGTGGCCAATAAGCAGTAATGATTCTGACTCTGGTCTTGTGGATAAGGGTGCAATGTTTGAAGCCAGCAGCTCTGCAATTTGGGGATCATCGTCAATTGGGAGACCATAATGAATTGTAGCTTTGACTCGAAATGTACCTAAGTCACCCTCCAGATCGGAAACCCATGGAAAACCAAATGCTTGCCCAATTTCATCCACATGTGTACTACCCGAAGAAACGAACAGCGGCACTACGAACATATCCGTAACACCTTGCCGCTCTAATTCATCAATGCCATCCTGAATAAGCCGTCCCTCCACGATCTCGAGAAAGGACGACATAATTGGAACACCTGATAAACTGGGCGAAGCTGCTGCTGCTGCAATCGCCTCATCGACTAACTGTACCCATGCAGCTTCTCTGGAGCCGTGGCTAATGATTAGAATGCCTGGCTTCATCGAATGATTCCTACCTTCCAAGCCGTTCTAAAGCCATTTTATAACCGTCATTGCCATAGTTCAAGCAACGCTTCACTCTCGATATTGTTGCTGTACTCGCGCCTGTCTCGGCTTCAATCGCATTATAAGTGCTGCCTTTTCCGAGCATCCGTGCTACTTCAAGTCTTTGCGATAACGATTGGATCTCATTCACCGTACACAGATCATCGAAGAAAACATAACATTCCTCAACTGACTTCAATGTAAGCACCGCTTCGAATAATTGATCTATTGCTTTATCGTTCAGCTTTTTAAGCTGCATGCGAATTCACTCCTATTAAAACTAATGCTACTATTGTAACTTTTTTACCCGTTTTTTTCAAACATTACCGAATTAACGCAAGGAAATGCTCCACTTATTTGACGCGAACTCACATACAAGCAGCAGGCATTTATCTAGAAAAAAATCTGCACCCCGAGACATTCGTCCAATCCTTATGTTCGCCTACTCCATAAACTGTTATAAAAGAAGGGTTGTGATCCGTGTGAACTATCGCAATAACCCCGGTACCGGCAACCAGCAAAACGATTGGCACGGCGGCCAGCGTCTGGCACAAGAGCCGTTCAGCAAATCGTCTGGCGCAAAGTCGAGCGGTTTCAGCTTTGGCGGAAACCTGCCAACAATGCCGCCGGCTTCGCAGCAGGCGCAGGATATCCTGCCCGTCGTTGTACCGGATACAGCTGCTGAGCTTATAGAATCGACCACTAGCACCAAAGCAAGCGGCTTCTCACTTGCCAATCTAGGCGAAATTAAAGGTTATATCGATCGTTTGGGCGGCATCGACGGTATCTTAACGACCGTGACAAAGGTCCAGAAGGTCATGTCGAGCGTTTCTCAGATGGCTCCGCTAGTCAAAGTGCTTATGGGCTCCTTCAGCAAAAAAGACAAATCTGATGACGATGATTCTGACGAATGGAAACCAAAGCGCCGCAAACGCCGCAAGCCAAGAGCTGGTTCCGGCTCAGGCAAAAAAACAGTTCGTCGTCGCCGTACTACGCCTAAGAAACGTTAAAAACAAATTCCAAGGTTTATTCTAAACATATTTAACCTACATCTATTAAAGTGAAGCACCCTGATTGCCGCGAATAGCGCAGCGATCGGGGTGTATTTTATTTCATCCATTTATGCACATGATCACACTAAAAATAAAATAGTTATCCAGCTGTGGATAACCCATTTCCCTTGTCTGTCCACATAAAAACTGTTTGAATTCGTATATCATTGTTATGAACTGTGTACAAGTACAACCTTCGACAGCTTTCGTCAGCTTCCATCTTGCAATCCATACACAGCTGTTCGTACAATGTGCATATGTTTTCTGCTTATGCTGAAAATATATAAATATTCAAAAGAAAAACGAATCAATTCTGCCGCATATTATGGTAGCAACGAAGCTACAGCGGCTTTAAAACCATCAAATGTGGAACTCATACACAGCTGTTATTAATTATGTGCATAGATGCAATTTTCGCGAATTTTCGATAAACGTTGTCCACAGTGGGTAAACGTTAGAAGAGAACACAAAAAATAGTGAGGAACATCTCATTCCCCATGAGCCTAGGCTCATGGCGAGTGAGGTTTTCCTCACTATCTCATTTAAAGAGTCAGATCACTATATTACCGAAGAGTAATCTTTTTTTCAAGCTTTTCTTATAGGAAGAAGAAATGAATGATCCAGTAGAAAAACATCGCCATGATGATTGTAATGGGAATTGTAATAACCCACGCAACGATGATACGACCTGCAACTCCCCATTTAACAGCGGAGAAACGTTTCGCGCTGCCGACACCAAGGATTGAAGACGTAATAACATGTGTTGTACTTACTGGAAGATGAAGCATCGTAGCCGTCAAAATAACGGCTGCTGAACCAATGTCAGCTGCAAAGCCGTTGATTGGCTCGATTTTGAAAATTTTTGTCCCCATCGTTTTGATGATTTTCCAGCCGCCGACTGAGGTACCGAGCGCCATTGCTGTCGCCGCGGAAATTTTAACCCATAGCGGAACGTCCATCGTGGTTTGAATACCGGAAGCAACTAGAGCAAATACGATAATACCCATTGCTTTTTGAGCGTCATTCGTACCGTGAGAGAACGATTGGAAAGCAGCTGTCAGGATTTGACCGAAGCGAAATCCTTTATTCACCTGATGCGGACTTGATTTGGCAAAGATTTTCTTGAGAATCCACATAATGATAAAACCTGCGGAGAAAGCAATGAGCGGTGAAAAAATCAACGCTTGTACAATCTTGATCAATCCGCCGCTGTTAATTGCGCTCATGCCTGCTCCGCCGATTACTGCGCCTGCGAGGGAGCCAATCAAAGCATGTGAGGATGAGGAAGGAATACCGAACCACCAAGTAATCAGGTTCCATGCGATTGCTGACAATAGAGCCGCAATAACTATGGGAACGCCGTGCTCCAGCTCTGCTGGATTGGCTACACCTTTACCAATTGTGGCCGCAACGCCTGTAAACGTAATCGCACCGACAAAGTTCATTACGGCGGCCATTACGATTGCAACTCTAGGTTTTAACGCCCGAGTCGACACGGCAGTTGCAATCGCATTTGCCGTATCATGAAATCCATTTATAAAATCAAACGAAAGCGCTAGAAATACGACAATCCATAGAACCATTAAATCCATTGTAAAAGACTCCCACTCTCTAGATTAGCTATTACGCATAATGATCGATTCCAGCGTATTGGCAACGTCCTCGCAGTAGTCGGTCGTTTGCTCTAGCATCTCATAAATCTCTTTGCGCTTCATCAGCTCAATTGGATCTGTGACATTTGCGAACAAGCTCTTGATGCAAACCCGAAGCAGATCGTCAGCTTGGTTCTCCAGCTCGTTAAGTGCAATATTTGGCTCGCGTATAGCAAGCAGCTTCCGTTCTGTAAGCAAATAAATTGCTTTCTTAATTTGATGCGACGAACGAACGAGAATATCGCCAAACAACGTTATGTACTCGTCCTTCTCAAGAATGTTGTACATTTCAAAACGAGATGCGCAAGCTTCGATGCCATCAAGCACATCATCAAGCGAAGTCGTCAGGGCCATAATATCTTCACGTTCAATCGGAGTGATGAACGTTTTGTTCAGCTCCTTCAAAATCGTGTGTACATGCTTGTCGCATCTACTTTCGTATTCCTTCATGGTCTTGGCGAAAGCTGATACATCCGATAGGTCTGACAATCCTTTGGCAAAGTACTCCACAGCCTCGACAATTGCGTCAGCCATTTCTTCGAACGTCTTAAAGAAAATATCCTTTTTCTTGAACATCGTAATCCCCTTTACACGACTTGATGTTTAGGCGCACTGCTATGAGCCCACAATATCTTAACATAGTTTACATGTGAATTGTTAAGAGAATGTAAAGGTTTTATGAAAAATTTTAGATTTTCATAAAAAATATAAAAAAGACGCAATCCTGTAACAAGATTGCGTCCTTTTGATCCTTGGAAGCTCATCCGTCAACGTCTGTTAACAGTGTCTCCAACTTGCTACGTTTGTACCCATGTTACATGCCCTTCGAATGTCGGTTTGTTTGGCACGATATGAAAGAAAGTTTTTCCAGGGACAAACGGCAGCTCTGCTCCATTCTTTACAATTCGAATCATTCCATCTGGAGCTCTTACCCATTCTGCTTCGATCGCTTTACCTTTCTGGAACAGAATCGCCGAGCCCCCTTTTGTCAGATCGACGGCCAATCGTCCCTCTTTATCAAGCGTCTTGTGATCCGCTCCAAGAACAACCAAATTTGTACCGGAAAGCTGTTCATTATTGTTCATATCAATATGCGGTTTGTCGCCTATCGACCGTTTGTATAAGCCTGATACTGAATCGTACTTGTATCCAACGTTATAATTTTTGAGCATAAAATTTATTGTAATGTCGGCTGCCGGGACACCAACCTCTGTGGAACCCGCTTCCGCGAACGTATAAGGCGGAACCTGCTTGTCCATGCTGTATTTCTTTTTCTCTGCGCCTGTACGCAGCTTCTCTAGATTTGAATACAAATTATGGGGAGCCTTGCGTTCCTTGCTTCTCCAGAAGTAGCTGCCTGCATTCGAAATTTCATCCAAATAAGGTTTGCCTTGCCTTTGCAGCACTGCATAACCATCATTGCTCGCCCCTGCATGGGCAAGCACAGCGCCATAACTGTCTCCAATATCAATAAGATAAGGTCTAATGCTGCGTATAGGTCCAATCGTATCGGTTATTGCGCTCGTACTCTGAAATACGGCAATTAAACGAGTAATGCCGCCTTCCGCAAGCACTTCCCAGATTACGTCAGCGTTTGTTAAACCAGATTGTGGACGAGCTGCTGCGAAATTATTAATCATAACAACAATCGGTCTTGAGGTTGCCGCATTTTCCAATTTCAGTCCGCTTAGCGGAGCATCATAAGGGAGCGGCGTCGGGGCTGTCACTGGCTCATCCGTGCTATTAGGATCAATAATATCATTTGTCTCTGTCGGTGTATCGTTGCTGCCTTTCCCTCCACTGCAAGCTGTAATAAGGAGTATAAGCGATAATAATAGCAAAACTGCCGATTTTCGAATTCTTTTATTCATGCGTTAACCTGCCTTTTCCCGCTAAAACATAGCTTGTATTCGTTTTCATATTACTTCCATTTAAACACAATTGAGGGCGTATGTCTCGACAAATAAGTTGCTTTCCAGGTTAAAAAATCCAATTTTTTCATATCATATCCCAATTTCCCAACATAAAGCTTGGTCTTAGCACCGCATGGACGTACGACAAAAAAATAGAAGGGACAAGCTCTTGGCTAACAAGAACTTGCCCCTTCTATTTGTTCATGCCGCTTTAAATACTCCAGTGATGCCATTCTTCTTGCTGTTTATCAAGTCCGTTTAGCCAATCTGAGGTTACGCGAATCGCTTCCTCCTGATGATTGCGAGCGGAGTAGGTGTGATTCGCTTGAAAAATAATTTCCTTATCGCAAAGGCCCTCATTGCGGGTCCAGAACACCTTCTGGTATAAGAAGCTGTAATCGACAGGTATAAGCTCATCGCTAGTACCGTGAACCAGCAGCACCTCGCCGCCAAATTTAGTAGCTGCTTGGAAAGGCTGATGTTGAAGCAGCGAATCAAAAAATACAGGCTGCAGCGTATACCCTTGATAATCGGAGCTTCCTCCAGTTACAGCATCGTCATAGCTGCTGCGTCCTACGATCCGTACAATATCATTGAACGGATAAGCAACAGGCGACCAAAGCACAAGACGTTTAGCGCGCTTATCTTTAACTGCTGTCATAATCGCTACCGCCCCGCCAAGGCTGTGGCCAAGCAATACGATTCTGAGCGGATCAACACATTCCATGCTTGATAAATAATCAATCGCGCTTCTAGTCTGATCTACCATGGAATCAAAGCCGAGAGCACCGTAATCACCGCTGCTCTCGCCGCAGCCGCCATAATCGAAACGAAGGACATAAGAGCCTTGCGCCGCAAGCGCTCTAGCCGTTTTTACAAACAAACGGTCAACGCCTATGCGAGAGCCTATGAATCCATGGCATATAATGATGGCTTGTTTTTTTTCTGAATCGTTTTTATTTCCATCCGTAGGGTAATGCAGCGTTGCCGCAAGCTCAAGCTCGTTATGTCGCAGCGTCAAGTGCTTTTCCATCCGATAACCTCCTGAAAGCCTATATATAATAATTCCTACCCGTATACTATGAATTAATATTAAAACCATAATATCATCACTGCTCTGTACCTGTCAATCTCACAAAGAAAATAAAACCAGCAAACTTTATACTGCTCCTAATCGGGACATACTACCCATATGTTTGGCAGATTCACATTTTAGGAGGTGCAAAGCTATGCCTTTATGGATTGCCTTTATAAAGGATCACTGGCTGTCCTTGCTGCTTATTATAGGAATCGCAGTTGCGATATCGTTTGTATATGCGAACCGCAAGCTGCTGTTCTATAAAGAATGACGATAGGAGCACCGCGAGCAGCTGAGGGAATGGATTATTCCTCATGCATGATCGGCACTCGAATCGTCACAATTGTTCCGGCTCCACGTTCGCTGTCAATGGTTAACTGACCGCCGTGGAGCTCAATGATCTCCTTGCAAATAGCTAGTCCGAGTCCAGATCCGCCATGGCCGGTACTCGCTTTATAAAACTTTTCAGTGACATGAGGCAAGTCCTCTGCTTCAATTCCACAGCCTGTATCCGCTATCGTGAGCATCGCGCTATCTTGTTCGATGGTCGTTGCTACATGAATGGTGCCGCCAGCAGGTGTAAACTTGAGCGCATTGTCAATTAGATTAATGATTACCTGCTTGAGCCGATTCGCATCCCCTCGAACAACAATTGGGCTTTTTCCATAGTTAGCCAAAATACGTACCCGCGTATGCTCCTCGCGAACCCCTAGCTGATTAACCGTTTCTTTAACCGGACCATTGAAATCAAGCACTTCACTATGCAGCTCCATCGTCCTAGCCGACAGCTTCGAGAAATCGAGCAAATCTTCAACCAGCCCCGATAAGCGCTCCGTTTCCTTGCTAATAATGGATAAGCCCAGCTTTACCTCTTCATCATCCTCGGTAGGCTCGCTTTCCTTTAATGTTTCACTCCAGCCCTTAATCGATGTAAGCGGGGTGCGAAGCTCATGGGATATCGAAGAAATAAAGTCATCCTTCAGCTTCTCACGTTTGCTAAGCTCTAATACCATTGCATTAAACGTTTCCGCTAGCTGACCAATTTCATCATCATTCCGCTGAATAGCCCGATGCGTCCAATCTCCCTCGGCCATATAGCGCGCCGCTCGAGTAAGCTCTCGAATCGGCTTCACGATTCGCTGGGCGAGAAACAAGCTTAAGCCAAGAAACAACAGGACAACTCCGATTCCAACCGCTGTTGCCATCCGGATAAGCAAGCTCACCATCGCATCTACTTGATTTAAGGAAGCTGAATAACGAAGCATGGATACGACCCGCGTTTCATTCCAAAGCGGTATCGTGACCGACATGACCCGCTCTCCATAATAAGGGTCAACTCCCCGCCAGCTTCCCGTTGTCCCTGCAATCGCGGACTTTACGTCAGCAGTCGTATAACGAATATCTGGTGCAAAACCGTCGGAATCGATCCGAATTTGCCCCGTGCTATCAAGAAGCTGCAGCCTAGTGCCGCTTTCAACCATGTATTGCAAAATATAATCGCCCTGATCCTTCACTGTAAGCGAGGAAAGCGAACGGCTGTGCAGTGTTAACGCCGACTCCGCACGTTGTTTAACGGAGCTCTGCGCGCTTCCGTAATAGTAGTTCCACATTAATGCTGCGAACACGCCACCAAGTACGCTGACGACAAGCACGATGAGCAGCAAATAGCTCCACACCATTCTCGTTTGTACGCTTTTCATTCGTCGCCGCCCCGCTTCCACCGATAACCATAACCCCAAACCGTTTCAATAAAGGCTGGATCGGATGGGTTTTTCTCGATTTTCTGGCGAATTCTTCGAATATTCACGTCCACTACCTTAAGATCTCCAACATAATATCTGCCCCATACCTCTGTCAAAATATGATCTCGGCTGACGCTCTCGCCGACTCGTTCCATCAATAGTCGTACAAGCGTCCATTCCGTAGGCGTCAAAATAATTTCCTTGCCCTGCTTCCACAGCTTCCGCTCTGCTACAGAGAGCCGGAACGGCTGTACATGCAGCTCCTGATGATGAAAGCCCCCGCTTCCATAATTCATCGTAGGCTGCTGTTCTTCTATCGGACGCTGTACATTAAATGCAGATGTCGGTGCCGCTATAGGCGCTGCTTCGCCACGGTACACTTCCTCACTTGCCGCAATCGATTCAGATGCAGCACCAACCTCTTGCTCCTGATCATCCAGCTGAGGCTTCATTCTCCGATAGAGCGACTTAATCCGCGCAATAAGCTCGCCTGGACTGAACGGCTTTTGCACATAATCATCTGCACCTAGCTCCAGCCCATGAATTTTATCCTCTTCCTGCGACTTCGCCGTTAGCATAATAATACCCATGCGCGGATAGCGGGCACGCAGCTGCTCGCACACTTCAAACCCGCTGATCGTCGGCAGCATAACGTCGAGCAGCGCAATATCGATAGGCCCTTCTGTATCTGCAAGCGCTAACGCTGATTCGCCAGTTTCCGCCTCTATCACTTCCATATCGTTGCGCTTTAGATTAATGCGGACAAAGCCGCGGATGGACTCCTCGTCCTCCAACAATAATATACGCATAGCTTAAAGCACCCGCTTTTCTCTCTTAATCGTTACGGATAGTAAGCGAAGATGCAAACTCTGCTTCTACCCCTGCCATCTCGCTAAAAGCTTGCCGATCTGCTTCAGGCCACTCGGCTGGAGCTTCCACTACGAATGAAACCGCAAAAACATTACCGCTGTCCGTCATAAGCTGCCGATATCGTTTAGATTGCTGCTTCCAAGTTGATTCAACGCTATCCCACTGCTTCTGCGGTACTGCATATAAGGTCGCCAGTTTGGCTGTCTTATTCAATTTTTCATTCCAGTAATCGATAGACACAAGGGCATGCGGCTCGTTCAAGCTGTGCATCGTATAACGGCCTAACCATTGTTCAGGTATACGAAGCTGTATACCATAACTATAATCAGAAAATTCCTCTGTTATTTTCACAAAATCAGATTTACCGTCCCATTGCATCCATTCATCCAACCATTTGGAATCGGAATAAGGAACCTCTGAATAACCCGGAGCCTCTTTCGTCCATGGCAGTTCAAAAATGCCATCGCCATTTATATCCTTGCTCATCGTTGGCGTTCCGCTAATTCCTTCCTGCCCTATAGAACGATTCGGATAAACGAGCCTGAGCTTGTTTCGCTCCCAAACGTACATAGTGGTATAAGTACTATGCGCGCCGGTCGACGCTTCCAAAATAATACCTCTACGAGTAGGTGAAATCCGTCCAATGAGCAAACGATCATAACTATTCACTTCTTTATACAGGTTCTCTGTATGTATTTCCCGCATGCTCCCGTTGATCCAATTGTAAATGGTTAAATGGAATTCAGGCAGCGCCATTTCTTGATTCGTACCGATCTCCGATATAATCGCAAGCTCAATTCGTCCATCTTCATTAATGTCGCCCGTATCTCCATAAGAATAAGGCAAGGTCTCCATAGGCTTCAATGTCAATTTGCCGACGTCGTTGCGTACTGGCTTCGATTTAAACGAATAAATCTCGAGCACATTCGGACTATCAAAAGCTCCGATCCACCCGATCATGATTTCCATTTGACCATCGTTATCGAGATCCTCTATTTTCAGCCAATCGATTAATCTGGCCAGCGGCTGCTGAATAAGCACCCACGGCTTCCATACTGAATTCGTATATTTGAACACCATTAACTCAGGTGAACTGTATTCATTGTAATAAGAAACGATAGCCTCTTCCGTTCCGTCACCGTCCACATCAATGAGGCGTATGGCTTCCATATGATCCTCTCTAAGAGGAAGTGTCAGCTTGCTGTAATCCGGTAAATTTTTTTCAATTGCCTGCACGATAGCCTGTTTCTCGGGTGAAATAGCAGGCTTCTGCAGAAGATCTGCAGGCGCGGCTGTATAACGACAGCCAGCTGCGAGCAATAGGAGTGGAATCAAGCCACCGAGCATTAAGCTCCATCTCATGATTGGTCCACGCCTATTTCTCACATTACTATCACTTGCGTTATCCAACGTTGCAGCCTCCTCGTGCATGTTCCCAGTTAAGCCAATTGATCGGCAGTCACTAACGTATAACCCATATTTTCCAAAAGATCAATGATAGCAGGTAAAGCGTGTACCGTATTTTTAACATGTTTGCTTCCAAAAGAATGCATTAATATCATACCATTTGGTTTAGCTTCTTTCTTAATCATTTTAATCATATCGGAAGACGAGGTGCCCGCCCAGTCGCGCGTGTCGATATTCCAGCCAATTAGTTCACGATGATTTTCTTTCACTAATGCTTTAACTGTATCCGATACCGCCCCATAAGGTGCGCGGACCATTGCTGGTGTTATGCCGATCGCTTCTTTAATTGCGTTGTCTGCTTCTTTAAATTGTTCAATAATTCCCTGCTCGTCTAGCTTAGATAAATCCTTATGATTATTTGTATGATTGCCAATTGCATGCCCTTCGTCTACAATACGCTGCAGCACTTCTGGATTTTTCGTAACTTGTTGCCCGACTACAAAGAAAGTGGCCTTAACTCCTTTTTCCTTCAGGATATCCAAAATATCGGTTGTATAACGCTTGTCTGGACCATCGTCGAACGTGAGCGCGATAAGTTTTTTACCTTTGTCAGGCTTTGATGCTGCTATAACTTGATCCGGCTTGTCCAGCTTTTCCGTTACAGGAACTTCAGGTTTTCCCTTGTCTGGTTCGACTGGCTTATTATCCACATCGCCATGAATGATATCACCGTCTTTGCCTCCGTTGTTACCGATAATAACGACATCTCCGTCACCAGTGGTTCCGCTTCCCGTTTCTGGCCCTTTCTCGTTGTTCCCATTATCTACAATGGAATTTTTCTCACCTGTCAAAAGCGTTGATAAGCTTAATCCGCCTTTTGCCCCACAAGCACTGAGGCTCATGATTACTACAATCGATAGAACTCCTAAAAACAAAAAACGACGCTGTCTTACTTTTTTCATTACACTCACCTTCTATTCCTCGCTGATAGATTCATTGTAACGCTGCGGCATATTGATAGAGTTACAAATTAGTAACACCTTTCGAGTGATTTTGACACACTTGGCACAAAAATAGGCGAAAATAAAAAAAAGCCAACCAGAGATTTCTGGTTGACCAAAATAAAGGAAAGACCATATTTTTATTTCGTACTAAGCAACTTAGATTAGTGCTTTAGCTGCGATGTCCGTTCGGTTTTGCTTGCCTTCAAAATCGATCACGCTAACCGCTTCATACGCGCGTGCACGAGCCTCTGCAATGTCGCGGCCGCGGCCAACGATACCTAGAACGCGTCCGCCGTTTGTAACGAATTGCCCATCCTTTTCAGCAGTTCCAGCATGGAACACGAGAGCTCCCTGCGCTTCTGCTTCTGCAAGACCGGTGATTACGCGACCTTTTGGATAAGAAGCTGGATACCCTTCCGATGCGACAACAACACAAACGGCTGCTTCCTCGCTCCACTGAATATCAAGCTGATCCAAATTGCCATTCAGCGATGCAAGCACGATGTCGATCAGATCCGTTTGCAAACGAGGCAGTACAACCTGCGTTTCTGGATCTCCCATGCGAGCATTAAATTCGATCGTTTTTGGACCGTCCTTCGTAATCATAAGACCAGCGAACAAAACGCCGCGGAATGGACGGCCTTCGCTGACCATCGCTTTTGCCGTTGGAATGATGATGTTCTGAATCGATTCGTCAATAATGGCTTGATCGATATGAGGCAGCGGTGTATAGGTACCCATGCCGCCTGTATTTGGACCTTTGTCTCCATCAAAGATGGGCTTATGATCCTGTGCTGGAACCATAGCGCGAACCGTCTCACCGTCAACGAAAGCGAGAATGGACATCTCTTGCCCTACTAAGCATTCCTCGATAACGATTTGGCTTCCTGCTTGGCCGAATACTTTATCAACCATCATGTCGCGCAGCGCTTGCTCCGCTTCCTCTAGCGTAGCTGCAACCGTAACGCCTTTGCCAGCTGCGAGCCCGTCAGCTTTAATAACGATAGGAGCGGATTGCTCGCGAAGGTAAGCGGATGCTGATTCATAATCGGTGAATGTTTCATATTTCGCCGTAGGAATATCGTATTTTTTCAATAGATTTTTCATGAAAATTTTGCTGCCTTCGATTTCAGCCGCATTTTTGCGAGGACCGTATGCCACGATTCCTGCTGCTTCGAATGCGTCTACGATACCATCTGCAAGCGGATCATCTGGACCTACAAAAACAAGATCAATTGCAGCATCCTTTGCAAACTGAATAAGCTCATCAAATTGATTGACCGCGATCGGTACAATTTCAGCTAGCTGAGCAATACCTGCGTTGCCCGGTGCGCAAAAAATTTCTACTACCTTCTCGCTTTTCTTAAGCGCCCATACGATTGCATGCTCTCGTCCGCCGCCGCCAACTACCAAAATACGCATAACCGATAACCTCCCAAATGACTAAATACAAGTAAAAACGCCTTCGGCGACCTTTGTACGCTGAAGCAGCTTTGACGAATAAAAACAAGCCCTTTATAAGCTAACAAACTTATTTTAAAAAATGCAGCCGCCGCCCGCGCCAGCTGTCTGTCGTTAACGTGCGGCTGCCTATTTGAATAGCTGCGCCAGGTTCTAGTGTTTAAAGTGACGTACGCTTGTGAACACCATCGCGATGTTGTTCGCATTAGCCGCAGCAATCGACTCTTCGTCTTTGATTGAGCCGCCTGGTTGAATGATCGCTGTGATGCCAGCTTTAGCAGCAAGCTCTACCGTATCGCCCATTGGGAAAAATGCGTCCGATGCAAGTGATGCTCCTTTTGCCGCTTCGCCAGCTTGTTCAATTGCAATGCGTGCTGCGCCGACGCGGTTCATTTGACCAGCGCCAACGCCAATCGTCATATCGTCCTTCGCAAGCAAAATCGCATTCGATTTTACATGTTTAACAACTTTCCAGCCGAATAGCAGCTGTTTCAGCTCTTCCGCAGTCGGTTTGCGATCTGTAACAAACTGCAAATCTGCTTCTGTAACCGAATGAACGTCGCTCTCTTGTACGAGCATACCGCCGTCAACTGAAGTAACAAGCCATTCCGGCTTGCGCTCACCAGCTGCCGAAAGCTCTCCCAGCTTCATCAAACGGATATTTTTCTTCTTCGTCAAAATCTCAAGCGCTTCAGGCGTAAAGTCAGGCGCGATGATGATTTCGAGGAAAATACCGCCAAGCAGCTCAGCTGTGTCTGCACCGATCGTACGGTTAGCAGCTACGATACCGCCGAAGATCGACGTTGGGTCTGCTGCATACGCTTTTTGATAAGCTTCATGGATTGTAGCGCCGATTCCTACGCCGCAAGGATTCATATGTTTGACTGCAACGACCGCTGGCTCGTCGAATTCTTTTAGAATTGCGAGTGAAGCGTTGGCATCGCTAATATTGTTATAGGAAAGCTCTTTGCCGTGCAGCTGCTCAGCAGTCGTTACGTTGCCTGCTGCTGCAAGCGGCTTGCTGTAGAATGCAGCTTTCTGGTGCGGGTTCTCGCCGTAACGCAGATCCTGTACCTTCTCATAAGTAACGGTGTACGTTTCAGGCAATGATTCGCCCACTTGCTTGGTCAAGTAATCAGAGATAAGGGAATCATAAGCCGCAGTATGACGGAACACTTTGGCAGTCAGGCGTTTGCGCGTCTCAAGCGTCGTATCGCCTTGTGCTTTCAATTCCTCAATCACCGTACCGTAGTCGGCTGTATCTACTACAACCGTTACGAATGCGTGGTTTTTGGCAGCTGAACGAAGCATCGTCGGGCCGCCGATATCGATATTTTCGATTGCATCCTCATAGGAAACATCAGGTTTCGCAATCGTTTCTTTGAACGGATACAAGTTAACGACAACGAGGTCGATGTAATCCAGACCAAGCTCCTTCATCGTGTTCTGATGCTCTTCATTGTCACGCACCGCGAGCAAGCCGCTATGTACGGCCGGGTGAAGCGTTTTGACACGACCATCCAAAACCTCCGGGAAGCCCGTTACATCGGAAATACCGATAACCGGAATGCCTTCCTTTTGCAGCAGGCTGAATGTACCGCCCGTCGAAATAATTTGCACACCTTGGCTAGCCAGTTCTCTAGAAAACTCCACGATTCCTGACTTATCCGAAACACTAATTAACGCTCTGCGAATTGCCATGCAAATCCCTCCTCATCTATTTGACCAAACAATTTCTCTTCTCCAAATATTGCATCCACACTTGCCGATATTAGATCTTATTTCAATAAACGATTAGCCGTTTACTGTCACATAACGACCATTCAGTGTGACGCGACCCTTCGCGATATGCTGAATAACTGAGGGCAGCAGCGCTTGCTCGGCTGCGTGAATACGCTCCGCGAGTGATTCTTCCGTATCTCCGTCCAGCACTTCGACTGCCTGCTGCGCGATAATTGGTCCGCTGTCCATGCCGCCGTCCACGTAGTGAACGGTGACGCCAGTCAGCTTAACGCCATACGAAAGTGCCTGCCCGATGCCGTTCACGCCGGGAAATGCCGGCAGCAGCGCCGGATGAATATTAATCATCCGACCATAAAACGGCTCAACCAGCAAAGGCGTAATAATGCGCATGTAGCCTGCAAGCACGATCAGCTCCACGCCGCGCCGCGCTAGCTCAGCGATAATTTCCGTCTCATAAGCTTCGCGAGACGGGTATTCCTTCGGCGTGAACAGGAACGTGTCCACACCTGCCTTCCGTGCGCGCTCCACAACGGGAGCGGCAGGCTTGTCACAAACAAGAAGCTCGATGGTTACATCGAGCTTCCCTTCCTGCACCGCATCTACAATCGCTTGGAAATTCGTACCTTGTCCCGAAGCGAAAACAGCGATGCGAAGTGCTCCCATTATACTTCCGCTCCCGTAAACGTTACGATGCGGCTTCCTTCCGTAACCGTTCCGATACGGTAAGCCTGCTCACCAAGCTCAGAAGCGATGCGAAGTGCTTCATTTGCTTGATCAGCTGGAACAACAACAACTAGACCAATACCCATATTGAAAGTCGTGAACATATCACGATTCGTAATCGCGCCTTTATTTTGCATCAAATCGAAGATTGGCAAAATCGGCCATGAGCCGTATTCCACATCAACGTTCACACCGTCAGGAAGTACCCGCGGAATGTTCTCGATAAAGCCGCCGCCAGTAATATGCGCCATGCCCTTCACTTCCACTTGCTCAACCAGCTTAAGCGCCGATTTCACGTAGATGCGTGTTGGCTCAATCAGCACATCGCCTAGCTTCGCGCCGCCAAGCTCTTCAAGCTCTTGATCAAGCGAATAACCTGCGTCTTCAAGCAGCAAGCGGCGAACGAGCGAGAAGCCGTTGCTGTGAATACCGCTGGAAGCAAAACCGATAACCGCATCGCCAGCAGCGATAGTTGATCCGTCGATCATTTTTTTCTTATCCACAATACCTACTGTAAAACCAGCGATATCGTATTCTCCGCCTTGATACATGCCCGGCATTTCAGCTGTTTCGCCGCCGATGAGTGAACAGCCAGCTTGTACGCAGCCTTCTGCAATACCTTTAACGATCGCTTCGATTTTCTCAGGAACGACCTTGTCGCATGCCAAGTAATCAAGGAAGAACAACGGCTCTGCGCCTTGTACGATAATATCGTTCACGCACATGGCTACGGCATCAATGCCGATCGTGTCATGCTTGTCCATGGCAAAAGCAAGCTTCAGCTTCGTTCCGACGCCATCTGTTCCAGACACGAGTACAGGCTCATCGTACTTGTCCTTGTTTAGGCTGAACAGTCCGCCAAAGCCGCCAAGCTCTGCCAGCACCTCTGGACGGTAAGTCCGTTTTACGTGCTTCTTCATCCGTTCAACCGCTTCGTTGCCTGCCGCGATATCGACGCCGGCTTTTTTGTACGCTTCTGACACTCTCGGTCAACTCCTTAACTAATTTAGGAGCAGCAATCGCTCCATGAGGTTAATCATTTATGTTATTAACAGCTGCAGCTTTTGTCTGATTCTTCGTTAACTGGTGTTGGGTAGTCATTATCGAAGCAAGCTAGGCACATGCCGCGATTATAAGCCCCATCATTGCCGCCAACAGACTCAACAAAACCTTCATTGCTTATAAAAGATAATGAATCAGCATTAATTTGCTTGCGGATTTCCTCTACTGTCCTTGAAGAAGCAATGAGCTCTTTGCGGTCAGGAGTATCAATTCCGTAGTAGCATGGGTTTTTGAAAGGCGGCGATGTGATGCGCACATGCACCTCAGTCGCTCCTGCTTCACGAAGCAGGTTTACGATCCGCAGCGATGTTGTGCCCCGAACGATTGAATCATCAATCATAACGACACGTTTGCCTTCCACTACTTTACGAACGGCAGACAGCTTCATTTTTACACCCTTCTCGCGAAGCTCTTGAGAAGGCTGGATGAATGTCCGGCCGGTATATTTGTTTTTGATAAGGCCAAGCTCGTATGGAATACCGGTTTGCTCCGCATATCCAATTGCTGCTGAAATACTCGAATCCGGCACACCCGTTACGATATCCGCATCAACAAAAGATTCGGAAGCAAGCTGGCGACCCATCCGTTTGCGGGCCATATGAATATTAATGCCGTTGATATCACTATCAGGACGGGCAAAATAAATATACTCCATCGCACAAGTTGCGCGGCGGTCAACCTCCGCGTAACGTTCCTCGCGCATGCCGTCTGCATCAAGAATGAGCAATTCACCAGGCTGTACATCACGCTCATACACGGCACCAATTGTCTCGAATGCACACGACTCCGACGAGAATACATAACCTTCGCCAATACGGCCCATAACAAGCGGACGAAGAGCATGCGGATCAGCTGCAACGAGCAGCTTGTCGTTCGTCATAATCAAGAAAGCAAATCCGCCAACGATGCGCTGCAGTGCTTCCTTCGCAGCCGTCTCGAAATCCTTCGATGAACGTGCAATAAGATGCGCGATAACTTCCGTGTCGCTGGACGTTTGGAAGATCGAGCCGGACATCTCAAGCTCACGACGAATTTCCGGCGCATTCACGATATTGCCGTTTGTAGCAACCGCAAGGTCACCGTCGCGATAGCGGAAAATAAGCGGCTGTGCGTTCGCAAGCTTACTTTCTCCCGCTGTCGAATAACGTACATGGCCGATAGAGCGGTCCCCGGCAAGCATATCAAGATTTTCCTTGTTGAATACTTCTTTTACGAGACCCATACCGCGGTGATAAGCGAACTTATTGCCATTTTTCGTATCAACCGTACAGATTCCCGCACTTTCCTCACCGCGATGCTGAAGCGCATGAAGACCATAATAGGACAGGTTGGACGCTTCGGGGAGATTAAAAACCCCGAAAACGCCACATTCCTCACGCAATTTATCAAACATATCGTCACGGCCAATACCTTCGTTATAGTGGTCGCCCGTCCATAACAAAGGTTCCTGTCTTATTTGTTCATCAGACATGGAATCGCATCCTTCCAGACCTTCTCCAGTTGTGTTACCGGCGCCTGAATGCCGGATTTTCCGTTTACGCTTATGGTCAGGCTGCTGCCTTTAACGTTACCAACTTGTGCATGAACAACGCCTTGCTCTGTAAGCCATGCTTGCAATGCCGCTGCTTGATCCGGCTTAGCCGACAGCAAGATACGGGATTGCGATTCGCTGAACAATAGGTGATCAGCACGTAGATCAGATGACAATGCCACTTCTGCGCCTAGACGGCCGCTAATGCATGATTCTGCAACAGCTACCGCAATACCGCCTTCGGACAAGTCATGAGCCGATGCTACGAGACCTTTTTGAATCGCGCCAAGGACAGCATCCAGAACCTTCTTCTCTGTAGCAAGATCGATTTCTGGAGGACGGCCAGCAGCAGCGCCTTGCGTAACGTACTGGAATTCGCTTCCGCCCATTTCCGCTTTTGTTTCGCCTACGAGAATAATAACGTCGCCCTCTGCTTTGAAGCCTTGCGTTGTGATGTGATCGATGTCGTGTACAAGACCGACCATACCGATTACTGGTGTCGGGTAAATAGCACCCTTCGCGTTCTCATTGTACAAGCTTACGTTACCGCCGATAACTGGTGTGTTAAGCACGACGCAAGCCTCGGACATCCCGTCTGCCGATTTCTCAAGCTGCCAGAATACTTCTGGCTTCTCAGGGTTACCGAAGTTAAGGTTGTCAGTTACAGCAAGCGGCTCAGCGCCTGAGCACACGATATTACGTGCAGCTTCTGCCACCGCAATACGTCCGCCTACTTCTGGATCTAGATATACGTAACGTCCGTTGCAATCCGTTGTCATCGCAAGCGCTTTGCGCGTACCGCGAATCGTTACGACTGCCGCATCGGAGCCTGGCTGAACAGCTGTCGATGTACGAACCATGTAGTCATATTGATTGTAAACCCACTCTTTGCTAGCAACTGTCGGGGAAGCAAGAACCTTCTCCAGCGCGCCAGTCAAATCCGTTACTTCATCATATGCCGATGTATCTACTGCGGCATTCTCGCAGTAATATGCAGGCTCTTTCGATGGTTTGTCGTATACAGGGCACTCGTCAACGAGCGCTTTAACCGGCATATCGGCAACCTCTTGGCCTTGGTGGAACAAACGAAGACGACCGTCATCCGTTACTTTACCTACTTTGGCGCAAATAATGCCCCAACGATCAAAAATTTCCTTCGCTTGCGCTTCATGCTGCGGCTCTACGACGAAGAGCATACGCTCTTGCGACTCGGAAAGCATCATTTCATAAGGCGTCATGCCTGTCTCACGCTGCGGTACCTCATCAAGGTAAAGCTCAAGGCCGTTGCCAGCTTTCGAAGCCATCTCAGCACTGGAGCAAGTAAGACCCGCTGCGCCCATGTCTTGAATACCAAGAACGATACCGGAGTTGATCAGCTCAAGCGTTGCTTCCATAACCAGCTTCTCCATGAATGGATCGCCGACTTGAACAGCTGTACGCTTTTCTTCTGATTCCTCGGAAAGCTCAACCGATGCAAAAGTAGCACCGTGAATACCGTCGCGGCCAGTAGCAGGACCAACGTAGAATACCGGGTTGCCTACCCCTTTTGCGACACCGCGCTGAATTTTATCATGATCGATTAGGCCAACGCACATCGCGTTAACGAGCGGATTGCCCTCGTAGCTCTCATCGAACATAACCTCGCCCGCAACTGTCGGAATACCGATACAGTTGCCGTAGCCAGCAATTCCGCTAACGACGTGCTCAAACAAATATTTAACGCGCTCATTTTCAAGACGGCCAAAACGCAAGCTGTTCAGCAATGCGATTGGGCGTGCACCCATGGAGAAAATGTCGCGGATAATGCCGCCTACGCCAGTTGCAGCGCCTTGGTAAGGCTCAACCGCTGATGGATGGTTATGCGATTCGATTTTGAATACAACCGCTTGGTTGTCGCCGATATCGACGATACCCGCGCCTTCGCCCGGTCCCATGAGAACGCGAGGTCCTGTGATCGGGAATTTTTTCAAAATAGGCTTGGAGTTTTTGTAAGAGCAATGCTCTGACCACATAACGCTGAATACGCCGATCTCCGTGTAGTTTGGCTTACGGCCAAGAAAGCCGCAAATGAGCTCAAATTCATAATCGGATACACCAAACTGGCTGTAAATTTTTTGCTCGGCAATTTGCTCCGCTGTCGGTTCCTTAGCTGTTAACTGCTGCGCCATGTTGTTCCCTCCATGCATTCAAAATCGATGTAAACATCCGTTTGCCGTCTTCCGAGCCAAGCAATTGATCAACTGCACGCTCTGGATGCGGCATCATGCCTACTACGTTACCTGCTTTGTTGCTAATGCCCGCAATGTTCTCTACAGAACCGTTCGGATTCGTGTCGCCCGCATAGCGGAAAATAATTTGATCGTTCGCTTTAAGCTCAGCAAGCGTTGCGTCGTCGCAATAGTAGTTGCCTTCGCCGTGTGCGATTGGAATATTTATAATTTCACCTTGCGAATATTGGTTGGTAAATGCTGTGTTGTTGTTTACCACTTCAAGCGGCGCTTGATGGCAGCGGAACTTCAGTCCGTTGTTGCGAATCAAGGCGCCTGGCAGAAGGCCAGCCTCCGTCAAGATTTGGAATCCGTTGCAAATGCCTAGAATATATTTGCCTGCTTCGGCTGCTTTTTGAACTTCCGCCATAACAGCAGCGAATTGCGCAATTGCGCCGCAGCGCAGGTAATCGCCGTAAGAGAAGCCTCCAGGTACTAGAATCGCATCATAAGAAGACAAGTCTGTAGCTGTGTGCCATACGTAGTCAACCGACTGGCCGATCGTGTCTTCGACTGCTTTGTAGCAATCGATGTCACAGTTGGAGCCTGGAAATACAAGTACTGCAAACTTCATCGCCCTATCCCTCCAGCTCAAAACGGAAATCTTCTACAACCGTGTTTGCAAACAGCTTCTCGCACATAGCTTTAATGCGTACTTCCGCTTCTGCGCGGTCAGTCGTATCAAGCTCAAGCTCCAAATATTTGCCGATGCGTACTTTTTCGACTTCAGAGAAACCAAGTGTGTGAAGCGCTCCTTGTACAGCGGTTCCTTGTGGATCCAAAACGTTTTGCTTGATAGTGACGTAGACGGTTGCCTTCATAATAGCCTCCTGAAAATGTGGGTTTTTTCTCGCAGCAGATTTTCGTCAAAATGTGATTGCCGCTCGGGCGTGGGAGTTATTGCTTACGCCGCTTTCGAAGCCGGGAAATTCTGATTACACGCTTTGCGGTAATTTCCCGGCTTCAAGAAGCGATCGCTGTCGCTCTCCAGCAACAACTTCCCACTCTCCGAGCTCACACACTTTGAGATAAAACCTTTGCGAGGGTGGTCGGTGAAGCGTTTGTTTGGCGGCCGCGCTATCGCTGGCCACCATGATTATTGTGATTGGCCTGTGCTTGCACTGCCAGTCAATATTTTTGCTGCAGCCCTGCACTTTCGTGCTCAGGCTGTTGTTAATGGGGTGCAGCAGCGCTCTCGCTGACTGCCTGCCTTAGCGGCATGCGCTTCAGCACCCCTATGTCAGCGTCATCGCTCTCGCTCGACGTTGTTAAAGTCATTCCATCCGGCCTTCATCGCCGGATTTTCATATAACGGGAGTTCCTACCGTTAAATCAATCATAAATGCAAGTTTGCTGCGAATAGCGGGAATTTCGGGCGTTATTTGCATCAATTTCGGCGTCCTAGCTCGATTTCACAGCATTTAACGCCCGTTTTTCCCTTTAATTCAATTATGAATGCTAATTTGCTGCGAATAGCGGGAATTTTGGGCGTTAATTGCATCAATTTCGGCGTCCTAGCTCGATTTCGCAGCATTTAACGCCCGTTTTCCCGTTCTTCACTAAGCTAACAAAGCTTCCTACAGCTCTACGCCAGTAAGACGGCGGTAGATATCGCGGTAGCGGGACGTTGTTTCAGCTACTACGGAATCCGGCAGCGGTGCTGGCTTGCTGTCGCGATCCCAATCTGAGCCTAGCAAGTACGTGCGAACCGGCTCTTTGTCCATGCTGTCGATCTCGATATCCAGCGCATAATTGCCTTCCGCCCAGAAGCGGGAGGAGTCAGGCGTGAAGATTTCGTCGATCAAGATCACTTTGCCGTCGATGAGTCCAAACTCGAATTTGCAATCGGCAAGGATGATGCCATGCTCTGCGCAATAGCCATGAGCGTATTCGTACAGCTTGATGCTGCGGTCACGAAGCTCCTCGGCAAGCTCAGCACCGACCATTTCAGCCATTTTCTCAAATGGGATGTCCTCATCGTGACCAACGTCGTTTTTCGCTGCCGGCGTAAAAATTGGAGCAGGAAAACGTTCGTTTTTGCGGAGGCCCGCTGGAAGCTCTATACCGTTAATCGCTGACGTTTGCTGATACTGTCTCCAGCCGCCGCCAGTGATATAGCCGCGAACCACACATTCGATATCGATGCGCTCCGCTTTGCGGGTAACCATAATCCGGTTTTTGAGCAGCTCCGGCTCGGTTACGAGACCGCCAAGCTTCTCCACATCGGTATGAACGACGTGGTTCACTTGAATGTCAGCGGTTTGCTCGAACCAGTAAGCGGACAAACGGTTCAGCACATTGCCCTTGTCCGGCACTGCCGGGTCAAGCACGTAGTCGAATGCGGAAATGCGGTCGGTTACGACGATGAGGAAATGCTCGCCCAGATCGTACAGCTCACGAACCTTTCCTTTGTAAATCAGCGGAGCTTTAATATAATCGACAGCTGTCGATAGAGCTTGCGATGGTGCAGTCATCAGGCCAGCCTCCCCTTAAATCAATCCAAGACGTGTGAAAATCGTATCAACATGCTTTAGATGCCAAGCTGGATCGAAGCAATCATCGATTTCTTCTGTCGTCAGCACGCTTGTAATTTCCTCTGTCTCACCAATGAGTTCGCGGAATTGACGTTTTGTTTCCCATGCCTGCATTGCACGCGGTTGAACCGTGTCATAAGCTTTCTCACGACTGAAGCCTTTGTCGATCAGCTTCGTCAATACGCGGCCAGAGAATGGCACGCCATATGTCGCTTGCATGTTGCGCTTCATGTTTTCCGGGAACACGGTCAGGTTGTTGATGATGTTGCCCAAACGGTTCAGCATGTAGTTAAGCAGCATCGTTGCATCCGGCAAAATAATACGTTCAACAGACGAGTGGCTAATATCGCGTTCATGCCAAAGGGCAATGTTCTCGTAAGCTGTAACCATATGTCCGCGAATAACGCGGGACAAACCGGAAATGTTCTCGCAGCCGATTGGATTGCGTTTGTGCGGCATTGCGGATGAACCTTTTTGACCTTTTGCGAACGCTTCTTCTACTTCACGGAACTCACTCTTCTGCAAAGCGCGAATTTCAGTTGCAAACTTATCAAGCGAAGAGGCTACGAGTGCAAGAGTCGCCATATATTCAGCGTGACGATCACGCTGCAGCGTTTGTGTTGAGATTGGAGCTGCGGTAATGCCAAGCTTCTTGCATACAAATTCTTCAACAAAAGGATCGATATCTGCGAATGTACCTACCGCACCGGACATTTTACCGAACTGCACGTTGTTCGCAGCATGGTGGAAACGCTCCAGGTTACGCTTCATTTCCTCATACCAAAGCGCCATTTTCAGACCAAAGGTTGTTGGTTGCGCGTGTACGCCATGCGTACGGCCCATCATCGGCGTATCCTTGTATTGCAATGCTTTGTTCTTAAGAATTTCGATAAAACGTTCGATATCTTTCACAAGAATCGCGTTAGCTTGAAGAAGCAAATAACCGATAGCTGTATCTACAACGTCCGTAGAAGTAAGGCCGTAATGCACCCATTTGCCTTCAGGGCCTGCTTTCTCAGATACGGCGCGTGTAAACGCGATAACGTCATGACGAGTGTCCTGCTCAATTTCATAAATCCGATCGATATCGAAATCAGCTGATGCGCGAAGCGCGACAACGTCTTCCTTCGGAATAACGCCTAGCTCAGACCAAGCCTCGCATGCGCAAAGCTCAACTTCCAGCCATGCTCTGAATTTATTTTCCTCTGTCCAAATAGCTCTCATTTCCGGTCTGCTGTAACGATCTAACATGATTGCTTCACACCTTCCAAATAGTTGTTTCTTCGATCCAGCTAAGCGCAGCATCCGTCGTTTCTGCCAAAACATTGACATGGCCCATCTTCCGCTTCACAACAGCTTCCTTTTTCCCGTACAAATGCAATTTCGGAGCGACATTCAAGCGCTTAGCCGCTTCATCCGCGCGAGCTGTGAGCTCTAGAAGCGGTGCGACATGCTCACCCAGCACGTTCACCATAACAACAGGACTCATAAGCGTCGTATCTCCGAGCGGCAGATTGCATACCGCGCGTACATGCTGCTCGAACTGTGACGTTCGGCAGGCTTCCATCGTGTAGTGACCGCTGTTATGCGGGCGTGGTGCAAGCTCATTTACGAACAGCTCACCATCCGCTGTAACGAACAGCTCTACTGCAATTAGACCAACTACGCCTAATCCCTCAGCGATACGCTCTGCAAGCCGTTCTGCTTGCTGCTGCAAATCCTCCGTAATTCTTGCTGGCACGATAGACAAATGCAATATATTATCGACGTGTATGTTTTCCGCGACAGGGAAGACCTTGATCTCACCCTGCGGACTTCTCGCCGCTATAACTGATATTTCCTTATCAAAACGAATGAACTGCTCAAGCACCAGTTGGACGCGCGCTCGTGCTAAGGTCTCATACGCTTCTTCTATTTCGCTTTCGCTGCGAATGACCCATTGGCCTTTGCCATCGTAACCGCCCATAGCTGTTTTCAATACGCAAGGTGTTCCAAAGGCGGTAACAGCCTCGCGCAGCTCGTCTGCGCTGCGAATCTCGCGGTAAGGGGCAACACGTACGCCAGCTGCTTCAATCGCCCGCTTCTCGCGAAGCCGATGCTGCGTTGTATACAGCAGCTCACTTCCCTGCGGCACATAAGACTCTGCCATCAGCATCGCCGCTACATCTGCATCCACATTCTCGAATTCGTATGTGATGACGTCCGATCGTTTTGCAAGCTCCCTCGCTGCATCGTGATTGTCGTAAGCTGCGACGATTTGCTCTGCTACTTGTCCAGTCGGAGCATCCGGCGTTGGATCAAGAGCAATGAAGCGATACCCCATCGCGCTGCCTGCATTCGCCATCATTCGTCCAAGCTGCCCGCCGCCTAATATGCCGATCGTACTGCCCGGCAACAGCGTCTTAATCGTTTGCTTGTCCGTTTTTTGACTCATAACGTCTCACTGCTTTCCAGCACTTCCTGCTTTACACGCTCGCGACGAGCGATTACACGCGCTTGCACCTCGGGATCAAACGCTCCCAGCATTTGTGCCGCGAGCAGTCCAGCATTCGTTCCGCCTGCGTTGCCAATGGCTACCGTAGCTACTGGAATGCCGCCAGGCATTTGAACGATAGAGAGCAAGGAATCAAGTCCGCTCAAATTCGAGGACTTCACGGGAACGCCAATAACCGGCAAAATCGTCTTAGCAGCGACCATGCCGGGCAAATGTGCAGCTCCGCCGGCTCCGGCAATAATTACCTTAAGCCCTCGTTCTACTGCAGTTTCTGCATACTCGAACATTAAATCCGGTGTCCGATGCGCAGAAACGACTTTTTTCTCATAAGGAATTTGCAATTCCTCTAGTACGTCGCAGGCTAATTTCATTGTGTCCCAATCCGATTTGCTGCCCATGATGACGCCAACCTTCGCAGACATGCGTTCAAACCCACTTTCATCTATAAGATAATTAATGATCAAGCATCCTATAAAACAACACATCCAAAATAGAAAAGGCCCTTCAGCAGCCATAAGAATGGGGATGCCGCAGGACCGGAGCGGAAGCACAGACCGGTATTCATGCGAATCCATGGCCAATCAAGCTTCACTTCAATGAGGACGAGACAAATCGTGCTGCAGAGCCGAAAAGACAACAGAAGGCTGCCCCGTAAAGGAGGCAACCAGTGTCCAACTAACAAGGCACTTTGCAGACTTGCATTTGCTTTATGGCGATCCGAAACCTTACGATTCGACATCGCTTATCGTCTCATTTTGCTCGTAGTCCGAAAATTAAGGTTCTCGGGTAGAAACATTCAGGCCTGATCCCGAATATATACGAGTAAACTTTAAATGAAATAGTAGGAAGACAAACAAACAGCAATACGTTCCAGCGGACAATTCCGCCTCAAACCTATTCTAGTTTATCTAATCCCCAAACCACTGTCAATGAAATACGAACATTAAAAGAGAATGTTTTATAAAGGTTCGTTTTTTTGAACAAAATAATCGGAAATCCCGTATGAAATAACCATATTTAGGTGTATCGCACCTGATCATTCCCTAAACTTACCTTCTTTACTATTCTGTACAACCCCCATTCGTATTGGCTGTCGTGCTTTTTCTTTGGCCTCTTCCTTATCATTCCCATTTCTCCGTCTGCCTTAAGCGAGCGGATTGACATTTCCCATTCGAATGCGAGAGCCATTTAATGAATACATTATAAAAGAGTCTTTTCTTAGCATTCAGGCAGGCACCGCAGCCGAGACCGCAATAGCTAATCATTTTAAAAAGGAGGCTCGAATAGGGTGCATATTCATGTCGTGCAAAAAGGAGATTCCATCTATAAGCTTTCTCAAATATACGATTTGTCGATAAACGACATCACAGATGCAAACGGCCTTAGCGATCCAAACGTACTCGTTATTGGTCAGGCGCTTATTATTCCAACTGATGCAAGCACTCATAAAGTACATTACGGTGAATCGCTCTGGCTAATCGCCCAGCGATATGGCGTTACACTGCAGGAGCTCGCGAAAATAAACAAAATCTCTAATCCCGCCCTTATTTACCCGGGGCAAACACTTGTTATTCCTCAAACCGTGCGGCCAACAATTGAAGTAAACGCCTATACACAGAAATTTGACGCTGCCGGTGTTCGTTTAATTGAGGACATTGGCCAACATCTAACCTATTTAAACCCATTCAGTTACCGTGTACAGGCTGACGGTACTTTTACGCTTTTAGATGATTCAGCTATTATAAATGCAGCCTACCAGACACAAACAACGCCTATGATGGTTCTAACTAATTTCGAAAACGGCACATTCAGTCCTGATACTGCCCATGCGGTGCTCGCAGATGCCGGGCTTCAACAAAAACTCATAACGAGCATTCTCGTTATGATGAAGCAAAAAGGTTATCTAGCGCTCAATGTTGATTTCGAATATGTTCCGCCTGCCGATCGTGAGTTATTTCAACATTTTATTCAAAATCTCGTCGACAGCCTGCACCCGGAAAATTATCTCGTATCCGTTTGCCTCGCGCCCAAGCTGAATGCCGACCAAGCAGGCACGCTATATGAAGCGCATGATTACCAGGCACTAGGCCGCATCGCCGATTTTGTTATTCTCATGACCTATGAATGGGGCTGGTCGGGCGGGCCGCCGCGAGCCGTCGCTCCGCTGAACGAGGTCAACAAGGTGCTGCAATATGCCCTCAGCGTTATTCCTCCCCAAAAAATCGTAATGGGCATGCCTTTGTATGGCTACGATTGGACACTTCCCTACGTCCAAGGCGGAAAGTGGGCACCGACGATCAGTCCGCATGAAGCGGTAATTCGTGCGAATACTTACGGAGCCACTATTCAATATGATGATGAGGGACAATCACCTTACTATAACTATTACGACAAGGAAGGCCGAGAGCATGTGGTCTGGTATGAGGATGCACGCAGCGTTCAAGCCAAATTCAATCTTGTCAAAATATATAAGCTTCGCGGCATCGGCTATTGGGTGCTCGGCGTACCGTTCCCGCAAAACTGGTATGTGCTGCAAGCCAATTTTAAAGTGAAAAAGCTCATATAATTAATGATTTAATACAGATAAAAAGAAGGGCCGTATCGTTCGGCATAATCGAACGGTACGGCCTTCTTTTTTATTTATTAAACCAACCACACCGTTTTTGCAGTGGCAGGTACACGCTGCGGCTCTGGAGCCGTCATATCCGGATAACCTAGGTAAATAAAACCTACGATTTGATCTTGTTCACGCAGGCCGAATGTTTCTCTCATAATCGGGTGGTACATTGGATCGCCCGAACGCAATATCGCCCCAAGTCCATTCGCATGTGCTGAAAGCAGCAAATTTTGCACCGCTGCTTGAGCAGCAGCAAGCTCCTCTGCCAGTACAGCACGCGGATCATCCGACGGTGAGCATACTGCCGCAATAACGACTGGGGCACGGAATGCTTTGGTACGTTCTTTAGCCAAACGATCTTCAAGCGGCTGTCCGCTCAGCTCAGGAACAGCGGCCGCGGATACACGCGCATATCCTTCTGCAAGCCGCCCTCTGCCTTCACCCGTCATCACAATAAATGACCAAGGCTGCGTATTATGATGGCTAGGCGCCCAAACAGCTGCATCCAACAACCGTTCAATAAGTGCACGGTCAACAGGGTCCTTCTTCACTCTTCCAATCGTTCTTCTCGTGCGAATCGCTTCTTCTATGTTCATTTCAGCTTCTCCTCCACCCAAATGTCTATAATAAGATGCTTAAAAGCTTATTGCTCAAACAGATGCAAATATTCGCCGTATCCTTCTTCCTCCAGCTTATCCTTGCCGATAAAACGCAGTGAGGCGGAATTGATGCAATAACGAAGCCCCGTCGGCTGCGGTCCATCATCAAATACATGACCGAGATGAGAATCGCCCTCTTTGCTGCGAACCTCGACCCGTACCATATAATGCGAGGAGTCCGTATGCTCAGAAACAGCTGCTGCTTGCAGCGGCTTCGTGAAGCTCGGCCAACCGCAGCCAGCATCGTACTTATCGCGGGAGCTGAACAGCGGCTCTCCAGAAACGATATCTACATAAATGCCATCCTCGGTGTGATCCCAATACTCCCCTGTGAATGGACGTTCTGTTCCACTGTTTTGTGTGACCTCATACTGGATCGGCGTAAGACGCTGCTTCAATTCTGCAGGGTCTTTCTTAATCGCCCAGTTTTGTGAAATAAAAGCGTCGCGGCCAGAGCCTTTACGATACATTTTGTAACGATACGGATTCGATTTGTGATAGCCCTGGTGATAGTCCTCTGCCGGATAAAAAGTTTGCGCCGGTTCGATTTCCGTTACGATTGGCCGGTCGAAGCGACCGCTAGCTTCAAGCTCTTGTCTAGAAGCTTCCGCCAGCTCGCGCTGCTCTTCATCATAATAATAAATACCTGTCCGATAAGATTCCCCGCGATCATGGAACTGACCGCCTGCATCCGTAGGGTCGATTTGCTTCCAGAAAATATCAAGCAGCTTCTCATAAGGGAAGATCGCAGGATCATACGTAATTTGTACCGCTTCCGCATGACCTGTCGTCTCCGAGCATACTTCCTGATACGTTGGGTTTACCGTATGTCCACCCGTATATCCGGATACGACCGATATAATTCCCGGCATTTCCTCGAATGGCGATACCATGCACCAGAAGCAGCCTCCTGCGAACATTGCTTTTGCTTCTTTTCGGCTCGCGCCGTTATTTGTAATTGGTTGATCCATGCTGATCATCCTCCTAGTTGGTTCAAATGATAATGAATCTCTATTATACAATACTAGGTGGGCTAACAACAAAAAAAGGAGGAAACATCGCTTGGCAGCGACGTTTCCTCCTTCTATTGGTTATTTAAAGTCCGAGCCTGGAAAAAATACGAATAAGATCGGTAATGAGCTTGCGCCCGGTGATGAATACTGAATCGTTACTTCTGGCGCAGGCTGCATGCCAGCTGCTCCAGCGGGTTGATTCGGTTGCGTATAGATCAATGCGCCTTCGCCTACCTTCACATGACCGCCTGAAGGGACGTACACCACTTTTCCATTTACACTTACTGCGCCTTGGAAAATTCCCGCTCGAGGATTAAGAATAATCCGTGTTCCCCAAGCGACATTTTTGAGCTTGACGGTCGTTACGGCACCATATTCCCCGCCGTTAATTGTCATTCCGCCTGTCAATGCATCTACACCTGCCATAGCAGGGCCACGTTGACCTAAGCGCAGCTTACTTTCTGTAACGCCAACCTTCTCATTCACTTCAATATATTGATCGGTATCGAAGAACTTGCCGCGATTTCCGACCTTCTCCAGCTCAGTAACCATAGACACTGCACTAATCGGGTCGGTGTCTACTTTAAGCGCCATCGTGGAAAATGTCAGCTTACCGTCCATATCGACATCAAGCAAGCCCGAGAAACCTTCGTCTGGATTCATAATAATTTTCTCAAGCTCCGGCAGCAGCACAGCGGAAGTGCCAGGCTCAATAATCATCTCGCGCGGCTGTGAGCTTGCAAAATATCTAGCCACTGCAGCCGATCCAAATTGCATTGCACTAACGCTTGGTCCAGCAAGACCGCGGTTGCCAATCGTCAGCTTCACGCTTTCGCTTTCGTTATTCGTAACCACAACCGCCAGCTTTAATCGCTCGTCTGAGCCGTTGCGGTGATGAAGGAATAAACGACTTGCATCATTCAAAGTATCTTCGTACAGCAAACCTTCTCCAAAGAAACGCTCCGGCGCATTCGACATATACAATGTGCGGCCGCCTTTGGATTCAATCGTATCCACCTCTTTGAAGGTGTTCATTAGCTTCCCGTCAACTTCAAATTTATCGCCCGGGTTACCATAACGCATGTAATATTCATAAGGCGTATACATAACCTCTTCTGTTACACGAATATCTTGAGACACGACTTCACTTCGTGCGCCATCGTTGTCGTAGACACTTTGAGTAACGGTATAAACACCTGGCTCAAAATATGTACTTTTACGGCCGGTCCACTCTGTCTTCACGATTTTACCATCAGGGTCATAGCTCAAATCCTTAAATTCGATTGGCTCCCCGAGTTTCACCTCATACGGAGCTTCGAAGCGGGCTACTGGCGGCACGTTTGGCTCCGGCTGAATCGTTATGCTAATTTGCTTAAGCTGTGCATTAAACACATAAGTCGCATTCCACAGCAGCTTGACTGCTGATAAAGGCACATGCATCGTTCCATTAATTTGTGTAGCTGCATTAGGCAGTACAACGTAGCTTCCGTTGCGATTCGCACCGCGCATATTATTGTTCAGTGTAACTTTGTTGAAATAAGTATCGATATGAGTGCCTTTACTATCAGCATAAACGCTTGCTCCAACGGAAGTAGCAATCGTCCGAACAGGAATCATCGTAACTCCCTTTACTACCGGCAGCGGCGCCGTCATTTGCTGCGCCTTGCCGTTTATCGTCATTTTTTTCGAACCATGCACAAACTCCACCTTTATCGGCTGACGCTCAGCTGCATTAGCTTCCTCCTTCACTCCAAATCCAGTACCTGCCAGCGAAACGAGTAAGCCTGCTATGAGAACTCGCTTAGTCATTTGCTTAAACCAATTCTGTGTTTTCATCTTGTTCTCCTTCCAATTTGCGGCATCGGCTGCCGCATCCCTTATGGTTAGACGCCGAAAGGAGGGAGAATGTTCCGGTCCGATTTGAAATTTACAGGAAATTCCCATATATCGCAAAGGACATCTACGTTTGTCTTTGTTACAATAAGATGACATCCGCAACTATTTAGGAGCAATTGAAGTCTAATCTATGTACCCTTGCTAGCAGTTCGTTCATCCGATCTTTCGTGCAAGTGACTATCAAGAGAGGTGAATGAATAGAATGAGTGATTTGATTTTGGAACAACGCACTGCCAGCCAATTCGATAAGAAAACACGCAGAAAGAAAGGAAACCGTACCTTCCTTCTTTTTGTCTGCATATGGGTCATTATTATATGCTCCGGCATATTGGGCGCCAAATGGTATACCGAACGGATTCAGCAGACGTTATCCGCAAACTTGGAGCAGCAAACCGCTGGCCAAATTGCGGCTATGCAGCAAGCTTATGAGGCTCGCATGCTGAAGCTCGAAACCGACTACACCGCAGATCTTGCTGAGCTAAAGGCAAAAGTCGATGCGCTAAATGAACTGCTTACGTTCACGAAGGACAACGCCGCTTCCAAAACGGACAACAGCAACAAGCTGTATACGCAGTTGAATGAAGTGAAAAAACAGCTTAATGAGCTGCAGAAGAGCTTGGACGTGCTCAAATGAATATAACCGTCAAAGCGTTAAATCGAACTGCACTGCTTGCCTGTGCACCTTTTCTAGGCATTATGATCTGGCTGTTATTGTCCGATATCGTTATTCAATTATCTGCTGAAGCCTTTCCAAAGCCCATTACCGAGCAAACAAGGCTTCCCGAATCCGATATTAAGCATGCCGCTGCCGGCCTTGACCTCGCACAGGAGACAGCATCACAAACACGAGAGTCCATTCAAAGACAGCTGAAGCTGTACAAAGAAACGAATGCCGATATGGCAAAGATATCCTCCATGGCTGCATCGCAGGCAATGAGACCTTTGCAAATTTACGACCGCAATATTACGAGCAAGCTTGGCAAGGTCGCCGGTACGATTGAATCGGACAAGCTAAGAGCACAGCTTTTCTACATAAAAGCAGAAAACTTCTCGGCGTACGCGCTCAAGGTGAAGCTTAAGAGCAAAGATGCGATGACGATGTCGCTCGGCGGTGAAGAGCTTGGACAAGCAGAGACTACTCTCGCCGCAGTAGCCCGGCACGGAGCTGTTGCCGGCATTAATGCAGGCGGCTTTGCAGATGGACGAGGCAAAAGATATCCGCTAAGCACAACCATTGTGGACGGAGATTACGTGACAAGCTTCGAACCGCCGCGTGCGGATTTGTTTTTTGTAGGCTTAAACGAGCAAAATGAGCTCATCGGAGGAAAATTCGCAAGCAAACAACAGCTGGATGCCAAAAACCCGAAATTCGGTGCATCCTTTGTTCCTGTACTGCTGCGCGGCGGATCTCCACAACCGATCCCAGCCAAATGGCAGACCAGTCCAAAGCGCGCGCCACGGACCGTCATTGCTAATTTTAAGGATGATCAGCTGCTATTTCTTGTAGCTGACGGCTACAACGAATCAGGCAGCTCAGGGGCTACGCTTGGTGAAATGCAGCTATTGCTGCAGCGCTATGGCGCCGTTGACGGCTACAACCTGGATGGCGGCGGCTCGTCCTCGCTCATTTTTAACGGAAGAGTCATTAATAAGCCTTCCGACGGACAGCTTCGCAAGCTGCCGACGCACTTTTTGTTATTTAAATAATTAGGCCTGCATAGCGCGATGAAGATGATTTCTGAATATACTATTATCGAACTCCTAAGTTTTGACCCCTACTACTGTTCTTCGGAAAGGAGCAGCACGAATGGGCATTGGATCGAAATGGTACCGCAAATCATTATTGACGATTACAGGCATTCCTCTGGTAGAAAGGCTTTCAACTACGTATGGAAAAAAACTCGCGAGCCGATTTATTGCGGGGGAGACGCTTGAAGAGGCTTTGCTTGAGCTCGAAAAGCTAGGCAAGCTAGGCATTATGGCAACGCTTGACCATCTTGGCGAAGGTATACAGGACTTAAGCGAGGCATCAGCATACAGAGATCAATATTTGAAGCTAATCGAAGGCATAGCTGATCGAAAAGCTAATTCTCATGTATCGCTGAAGCCTACTCAAATGGGTCTCGCTCTTGACCAAGCGGCTTGTTACGCCAATATTCGAGACGTAGTCAAGCATGCAAGGCGCCATCGAAACTTCGTTCGAATTGACATGGAGAATACGCCTTACACGCAAGCTACAATCGATATCGTTAAAAGGCTCCACAAAGAAGGCTTAACCAATGTCGGCACCGTGCTGCAGGCTTACCTATTCCGAACGGAGCAGGATGTTAACGATATGCTTCAAGCACGCATAAGCTTGCGACTCGTTAAAGGCGCCTACAAAGAATCGAGTGAGGTCGCCTATCAAGATAAAAACGAGGTCATCGACAATTTCAAAAGCATGATCAAGGCTCATTTGGACAAAGGCATCTATACTGCCATTGCCTCACATGATGATGCTATTATTAGCTGGGTAAAAGCTTATGCGCGCACGAACCGTATTGCCAAAAGCGCCTTCGAGTTCCAAATGCTCTACGGCCTCCGAATGAATGAACAGGCGAAGCTCGCAAAGGAAGGCTACCGCATCCGCTGTTACGTCCCTTACGGCGCCATGTGGTACCCCTACTTCACCCGCCGACTTGCCGAGAAACCTGCAAACCTTATGCTCGTTCTTAAAAACATGTCCGGTCTAAAGAAGGCATCCCCTAAGTAAAAACAGTCGAGCAGGATAGCTTTACCTGCTCGACTGTTTTTTTCTATCGATCTTCGTACCAATACCCTTTGACCCCCTTCTCTAGGCGAAGCAGAGCTTCCAAATAATAATAATCGCCCCAAATCATAAAATCGTCCGGAGACGATCCGCCTCGAACATGGTAAGAGCCTCTTTTGATCAGGCCTTCCACATTCGGCTCATTGATGGTCGAATAATTGAGTACAAGCGACTCCATCACAAGCCGTATTCTGCGTTCGAAATACGCGCGCTCCGGGTCACTCTCATCCATCAAATCGAGCAGCTCCAACAAACCGGCGCAAAAGATGGCAGAAGCCGAGCTGTCACGAGGCGTTCCAGACTCGATAGGCGCATTAAAGTCCCAATAAGCCACTTCATCCTCTGGCAGATGGCTCAAGAAAAACCGCGCCAGCCTTTTTGACGTCTCTAGGTAAAGCCGATCCTCCGTATACCGGTACGACAGCGCGAATCCATATACACCCCATGCTTGTCCCCGTGTCCACGTCGACCCGTTTGTGTAGCCTTGAGCTGTATCGCCGCCGATCGGTTCGCCATTTTTTTGATCAAAATGAAAGGTATGATAGGACGAGTCATCCCCGCGGACCAGATAACGTCGGCTCTTGTCAGCATGGAGGACCGCAGCCTGACGGTACCGTTCATCGCCTGTCTGCTCGAAGGCCCAGTAAAGCAAAGGCAAATTCATCATGCAGTCGATAATAATGCGGCCGCCGTTTACAGAGTCGCCAGCAGGTCCCCACGCTTGAAAATATTGACCCAGCTCGCGCCACCTTGCCATTAGTTTGTCGGCGGCCCTTAAAGCAAGCTGCCTCGCAGCTTCATCCTTTTCTATGATCCACTGTGCTTTAGCCGACAGCGAGTACAAAAATCCGATATCATGATGATCCAGCACCCGGTCCGCTTCATAGCGCTCCCGGAAGCTTTCAACGGTTCGGGCTGCCGCTTGCCGAAATGCGTCATCGCCGCTGTACTCGTAACAAAGCCATAACATGCCGGACCAAAAGCCGTCGGTCCAATCCTCATTGGCGTTCAACTCATACGAGCGGCCACCGTCCGTGCTGACATGTGGAAATTGATCGCCAAATTTGCCGATATTCCGCCTCGTCTTCTGTAAAGCGTCCTCAATAGCTGTTTGCCATACGCTCATCGGATTCATCCTCCCCATATTCCGGCATCATTCAAAAATAAAAGACGGCTCTCAGCCTCACCGCTCTAGAGCTTCTCTTCCGTCCCTACTCTGCCTATACTGTCCCGGCGTTATGCCTTCGTACTTTTTAAACACCCTTAGCAAAGATTGGCTGCTTGCAAAGCCGCATTGCTCGGCAATATCTTGAATGGCGTGGTTGGTCTCAGCAAGCAGCGATTTCACCTTGTCAACACGCCGCTTATTAACAAAATCAACGAGATTCTCTCCGGTTTGCTCTTTGAAAAATCGAGATAAGTAAGTCGGATTAATATCGAAAGCAAGCGAAATGCTCGTCAGGCTAATATTCATATCATTCAAGTTATGAAGGACATGCTCGACAACTTGGCTCTTCAAATCGGTATTATGGCTTTTCTTCTTTTGCTGCAAATAATCACAGGCTTTCTTTAGGAAGTCCAAAATTTCTTCTTCCATCTCTGCGAAGGTTTCGCATTCTGTAATCTGCTTAATTAAATCCGTTTTCTCCACCATAATTTCTTTCGTGCTAAGTTGAAGCTGCTCTACCGCTTTCAGCATCGTGCCGACGAGTTCGAACATCAGCAATTTTCCCATTTGAATGGACAGCGTTCCCTCGGAAAAATTCGTAATGAGGATACGCTGCAGGACAGCTGCCGCCTCATCGTAATTGCCTGCCGCCATCAAGTTAATTAATTGACGTTCGGTATCGAGCGGATAATACAAATCATTTTTGGGACGCTTAATCGATTCATAGGAAATGATTTGGTTGGAGCCAAGAACAAGCTTATATTCCAGAGACTCGACCGCTTCCTCGTAACATTTTGGGAGCGTCGACCAAAACGTATGGATATCACTGACACCCACGGAAAAACGAACGAAAAATTTATCTTGAATAAAACGTTTAGCGTCATTTGCCACTTTGAGCAGCTCTTTCTTTGCTTCCTTCTCTTTCCCTAGGACGTTTACAACGCAAGCAATCATGCCGTCAACTTCCGTGAAATAAGTGCGATGGCCTGCGGATAACAGCTCCTCAAAAATGTTCGTAACGATCAGGTAAACGAATTGAAGCTTCCTCTCCGCATCCATTTCTTGATTCGCCTGAAACAGCCGTTCATAGTCTTCGATCTGCAGCAGCAAGACGGCAAACCGGTCTGTCTCGAACCGAAAATCAAACGATTCAATGGCTTGCGGCAGTGCGGAGCTCATATCCACACGGCCTTTCAGCAGACGGGCCAAAAATTGGTTGCGCAGCACTTGATGCTGCTCGAGCAGCTTTCTACTTGCTTCATCTTGGATGGCTGCGCTGTCGGTCATAAACGATTGCAGAACCGCAAATTCGTTCGGCATATTCATCATGTTTGTTTTGACCTTTGTTGAAACAAAATTCATCATATTTTGAATAGGGGCATAATTTCTTCGCGTAAGCCAAAAGGCGCTAAGTCCGCCCAGTCCGATGCAAAGCAGCATCGCAATATAAATCAAATTTTTCAGCAGCTTCACTTTAGCGGAATACACTTGCTCCGGCAAAACCGAAATATAGGTCCAATTCGTCGTATCCGACTTCACATAAGATATGGCCGCATCGTTGCCGTCCACTAATTCCGTAAGAAAACCGCGTTGATTGCTCATTTTCGGTATCGGCAGCTCAGCCAGTCCAGTCTGAGGGCCAGTAATCATGATGGGATGGCCCTCGCGATCGAGGATATAAACCGAACCCTCGGTTGCTAGACCGACTTTCGAAATCGCTTGCTTGAGCCGATCCTGATTGAGCAGCACAACAAGAGTCGCAGGGGCAGCTTTAATCTCTTGAATTGGCAAGGATTGCACGTAAACGAGCGAGTTTTCCGTTTGTTTGGCGCCTTCATTTAATGTAACGAAAAGACCAGCATGGCTCGCCCGGAGCCACTCTGTCCATTCCGCAAAGCTTTTTCCCGATGCCTTATGGAGCACGGAATACAAATCGTCTGCCGGCATAAACGTCGTTGTCGTTATCCCATATTCTTTGTTCTTGAGATAGATATAGGCATCGGTTATATTGCCGTTGGCAATCGTATAAGACTGAAGGCTCGAGATCATTTCCATCGTGCCGAACCTGGCTTCCGCCGTATCCAACGTTTCACGGTTTAAATACGTCATGACTTTCGGGTCAAACGATAATTGCGTGCCTAACCTTCGAATGTCAGTGATCTGATTGTCCACTAATTGCCGAACCTGATCGAGGAGCGTGTCGTTAGCTCTGCGCACTTCCTTGACCAGCATTTCTTGTGATTGCAGTAGGACGATTAAGGTAATAAGGATTGGAATAAATAAGACAAATAAATACGAGTACAGCCAAAACTTATAAACCTTGCGTTTCATATGAGCATCCACCGCCAGAGAATTATACTCCGAGTATATACCAACTACTCTTTTACCGCACCGATCATAACGCCCTTCGCGAAAAACTTTTGCAGAAACGGATATACAAGCAATATTGGAAGCGTCGCAACCATAATCGTGGCATATTTGATGCTTTCCCTGATTCCTTCTTGATCCGCCATCGCGTCTCCCAGCTGCATGGAGCTCGTATCGTTAATGACCAATATTTCTCGTAAAATGATCTGCAGCGGAAATAATTCACGGTCACGGATAAACAACATCGCATTGAACCAAGAATTCCAGTGGGCAACGCCGTAGTAAAGAATCATAACCGCGATAATCGGCATGGAAAGCGGGACGACGATTTTGAATAAAATGCCGAACTCCCCGGAGCCATCTATTTTGGCAGATTCGATCAAGCTCTCGGGAATCGCCTCGAAGGAGGTGCGCATGATGATCAGATTCCATGTGCTGATTGCGACCGGCACGATTAATGCCAGCAAGCTGTTGCCCATATGCAGCCAATTGTTGATCAATAAATAAGTAGGAATCAGTCCGCCGCTAAAATACATTGTAAAAATGATAGCGATCATAATCGGTTTGCGCAGCATGAACTTACGGGACAAGCCGTAGGCGCCAAGCGCCGTGAAAAACAAGTTAAACAGCGTTCCAGAGAAGAGGATCAGGAGCGTATTCCGGTATCCGCTGAATATATTAGGATTGTCGAGCACGCGGGAGTAAGCCTCCCAGCTAAATCCAAGCGGACCTAGGAGCATGCCTTGATGTGCAATCAATCGATTAGAGTCGCTTAAGGAAGCCATTACGACATGATAAAAAGGATAAATGGTGACGACGATAAGCAAAAGCATGAGAATGGCGTTCAATATATCAAATGTGCGGTCTGTCATCGTATTATTTTTCAAGTTCCCATTCCCCCTTACCATAATCGGTTCCCGGATACCCGGCGGGAAAACCAGTTGGCGCTGATGAGCAAAACAAAGTTGATGCCAGCTTGAAACAAGCCGACGGCAGAAGTAAAGCTGTAATCCTGGCCTTCCGCAAGCCCTTTCCTGTACACAAAGGAAGAGATAATATCCGCAGTCTCATAGGTATTCGGATTGTAGAGCAATATAATCTTCTCAAATCCGATATCCATAAGCCCCCCGATTCGAAGAATGAGCAGAATCATAATGATTGGAATCAATCCCGGAAGCGTAATGCTCCACATTTGCCTAAACCTCCCGGCACCATCGACTCTGGCCGCTTCGTAGAGCTCGGGATTAATGCCGCTGAGCGCCGCCAAGAAGATGATGGACGACCAGCCAAGCTCCTGCCATATGCTGGAGAATACATAAATGAACCGAAAGTTAGCGGCATCGCCAAGCAAAGTAGTGCGTTCGCCCCCGAAAAATTCGATCATCGTACTGATAATCCCATCACGGTTCGTAAAATCGAGAATGAGTCCGCAAATGACAATGAGCGATACAAAGTGAGGCAGATAGACGACCGTTTGAACGACGTTTTTGAACAGCTTCAAACGGATTTCATTGAGCAAAATAGCAAGAATAATCGGCGCTGGAAAACCAAACAAGAGCTGATAGAAGCTTAGCAGCAGCGTATTGCGCAGCACCCGCCAAAAGTAGATGCTGTCAAAAAAGTCCTTGAAATTGTCAAGGCCAACCCATGGGCTTCCCCATACACCCTTGGCAATACTGAAATCCTTAAAGGCAATAATCGAACCGTACATCGGAAGATATTTAAAAATAAAATAATACAAAACAACTGGCAGCACCATAAAATAGATGGCTTTATTTCTCACAAGATCGTTAGCTAGTTTTCTCATCATCGCAGGTGCACTCTCTTTCCACCGAAATTGATTTTTAAAGGAAGGGGAGTGTGTTCCCCCCTTCCTTCAATCGGTTTAACGTTTGTTGAAACGGTCGAAAGCGGCTTGCTGAATTTCTATCGCGCGCTCGATTCCCATTTTCTTAAACTGCTCGATCGCTTTATCGAAGCTGTCCAAACTAGAGGTGCCCATAATCAGTTTCGTGACAATCTCTGAACGATACGTATCCACATCCGTCATAATTTTGCTGAATTCGCTTGCTTCCTCCGGCGTTAAAGAAACGGGAGGAATGAGAACGGAGGCAGAGTTTTTCGCGAATTTGGCATACGCTTTTACTGCTTCCTTCTGGGCGTCGAGCGAATAGTATTGGTCATTATAACGGTCATCGTCCGGACCCGGGAACGGATAGTTCGCAATGAAGTTTTTCGCCATCGCTTGGCCGATCGGCAGTCCGTCCGGATTTTTCATGATCAAATCCGTAAATTTAGGCTGACCATCCACCAGAGTATACGTTGTGCCGTCAATACCGAAGTTTTTCAGCATAGCGCCTTCTTCGCTGAACAAATAATCAAGCGCCTTGATCGTAGCTTCCGGATTTTTGTTTGCGCTTGTGATGACAGCTCCCGTATTGCTGTAATCCCAGCCGGTTTCTGTGAATTTAGGCTCGTCTCCTTTATTCATTACCGGATATTGAGCGGCGGAAAGCATCGCCTTCGGATCCGCCTGCTGCAAGGAAGGAAGCCATGCGCCCATGCTGCCGCCAATGTAACCGAAGGTAGCGGCTGCCTTGCCTGAAGTGATCTTCGCTTCCTTCGCTTTGTTGTCGTTGGAAGCATAGTCCGGATCAATCAAACCCTCTTTATACCATTTTTGCATACGCGCCAAGTAGTCTTTAAATGCAGGCTGAAGCGGCCCATACTCAATTTTGTCGCCATTCAGATAAAAATCTTTGCCGATGCCGTATGCCCCGATAAAGTCCATCGAGCTTTTTGATCCTAGAAGCATGTCTTTCTCGGACGTATATGGAATGACACCTTTTTTCTCTTTAATCGTTTTTAGAACAATCTCCCATTCGTCGATCGTTTCGGGCAGCTGCAAGCCCAGCTCATCGAGCCAATCCTTCCGTATCATCTGGCCGGAGAACGTTTTGTATTTGCCGTGATCGCCAACCTTCAGGTTAGGGAATACGTAAATATCGCCGTTATCCGCTTTAATTTGCTTGGCGATAAGCGGATATTCCTCGAGAATTTTTTTCAAATTCGGTGCGTGCTGATCAATAAGATCGTTTAATTTAATAATCGTTCCATCCTGAAACAGCTTGGCTGGACCGCCTTGGAAGTTGGACATGTTCCACACAATCAAATCCGGAAGCACATTGGAAGCTACCATCACGCCGAATTGCTGCTGAGCATCGGCACCCGTGCCCGTCGGATGTTCAAAGTCGAATTTCACATTCGTCTTTTTCTCCCATTCCTTCACCATCGCTACATCGCTTAAGCTTTGAACGACGGCTTGCGCATTAGGGTTTAAAGGATGCCAGAGCTTTAGCTTTACAGGTCCAGCCGATTTATCGCCTTTCCCCGCATTTTCTTTCGCTCCGTTGCCGGATGCCGCGTTGTTAGCGGGTTGTTCTGACTTGCCGCTGGAGCAAGCCGTTGCAATTCCTCCGAACATCAATACGATGGCAAGCAGCAGAGCAATTCTAGTAAAAATACTTCTTTTCATGCGTGACTCCCCTTTACGAATTTATTTATGAGGCGCCTGCCGGTTGCCGGCTCGCCTTAATCCCAATCTAATGGATAATAGCAGCCCCGTACATTTTCAATTGCTATAACGGTATTCATTTTTATACAAACAGCGATTTACGATTCTTTACACGATATCCTTTTTTGTAGAAAACCTTTAAACAATGCTGTTGCGACGCCTTATTTCATGATTTCCGCAAAAAAAAAGATGTCCCGGATTCCTAAGAATATTCGGGACATCTTTGCTTCTTCGGGCTATTGAATTATAAGTGCTTGTATTAACCGATTTCCGGCTGATGCTCCGGCTGATGCAGGGCGACCGTGCCGTCATCAAGACGCAGCCATGATTCCACTTTCCGTTCGTTTTCGGTCAAGCGGATCACGCGGGCACCCCGCGGGAAACCTTCCTTGCCGTAAGTGTTGTATCCTGTTGCTCGTCCGTAATAAAGGCGAATCCCGTAAAGCTCTCCCCAATAGTCGTTCGTGTGGTCATGGCCGCAAAAAGTTGCAATCACGTCTCCCTGTGCCAACATCGCTGAGAAGAAACCTGCTTGCGTCTGCGCGGCGCATACCCCCTCATGTTTATGGCCATAGCACACTTCCCGGTCCCACACTTCTTGGTATTCAGGCAGAGGGATGTGAAAGAATGCGAGTGCCGGCAATGCAGCGCCCTGATGACGAGCTTTCCAAGCCTTGGATTGCTCCATGTACCACTGCACTTGATCATGCTGAATCCAATCGTAGCCGGGTACGCCAGGCAGCTTGGAATAATCGCCAGAATCCAGGCAATAGAGCATAGCAGCCTCTTGATCGTTGTCAGACCCAAGTACAGGCAACGCGTAGTTGCCTGTGCCATGGATATCCCGCGGTCCCGGCTCGGCAAACGTGTGAGCGTGCTTTAGCACCTCGCCCATCAGGTCATCGCGGGTAATATCGTTCTCCGTATCGTGGTTGCCGAATACGATTCCCCACGGAATGCCTCTCTGCTCGGCAGCGGCAACCGCGTCCCGAAACGCTTGAAGCGGATCTTGGCATAAGACTGCCCCGTCTGAACCTCTGCCCGTGAAAATGACATCTCCTGTAAACATAACAAAATCCGGTTGTTCAGCCTCAAGTACAAGCTCCATCGTAGCCTTGGAACGCAAATCTAAGTCCGATCCGTCCTGCCAATGAATATCTGTAAACTGGACAATTGTAAAAGTGCCGTCTTTGCGAAAACGAAGCTTTTTGGCGTTTTCCATCTTCATCCTTACTCCCTCTCCATTAGGTATTCAGGTGCTATTGTTTAATGCCCTGATGACGCAATCATAATAATGCCCATAACTACAGCGATCGAAGCCGTAATTCTGCGAGTCCCTTGCGACTCTTTTAATACAAATAGACCAAGGAGCGTGCCAAACACGATTCCTACCTCGCGCATAGGCGCAACTGTAGAAATATTGGCATTTCTGGCTGCAAACAAAAACAGCAAGTACGAGCCCGGAGACAAGATAGCGCCAATCCAAATAATATTAATATGAGTGCGAATAACATGCTTAAGCCGTTTAGAACGAAGAACAGCAGGTGTCAGTCCGAGTACAAAACCGATATTCGTCACCTCAAGCAGCGCAAGTGGAGAAAGATGCTGTAAATTCACTTTATCGATAAGCGTGTAAGTGGTAATGCATAGCCCAACGCTCATCGCCAGCAGTACAGGCTTATAGAAAGACTGCTGATGCCCTTTGCCCGAAGATCTTCCGATCATGACGATGAACCCGATCAGCATAAAGCTGAGTCCGATCCACCCCCACAAAGGCAATGTCTCTTTTAATAGCAATACGCCGATGGCTGGGATAAGCAAGGTTGGTGTCCCCCGCATGATCGGATACACTTGCGATAAATCTCCAGCATTATAGGTGTAAGCGAGCAACAGCGAATAAACGCTTTGCATAATTAGCGATGCCCCGATTAACAGCCACTGTGTCTGAGATAGTGACGCACTCGAAAGTTCATTAATGAGTGTCGGCAGCAAAACAATAGTTGCAGGCATATAAATCACCCATAAGAACAACGCTTTATCCGTACTTTGCTTTGCTAGCATATTCCACACCGCATGCGCCAAACCGGAACACAAGACAAGAATAAGAGAAATAACAATCAATTATGAAACACCTCCATCGATCCTCATTTAGATTCAACTATCAGTTCCACATATTCCAACACAATATCACACAAACACACACATTTACAATATCTTAATATTTACTTTTCATTAGAAAGCAAAAAAAGACCCTTGGTATATAACCAAGAGTCTTTAGGACAGTCAAAGTCCCCTTTATTATTCATCTCTACTCATAAACAATCTCAATGCCGCTCCGTTTATATTTATCGACTAGATCAAGGCTGATCTTCGAATCTGTAACGAAACGTTCTACATCCGCGCAACCGCACACCTTGAGCAGGGAGACTTGATCAAATTTGCTGCTGTCTGCAAGCGCGATCGTGCTTTTTGCGTTTGCTTGCATAATCTTCTTCACCTGTACTTCACCAATCGCGTTGTCGGTAATGCCTTCGTCCAATGTAACTCCGCTCATGCTCATAAAAAACAAGTCTGCATGAAAGCGGGAAGCGAATTCTTCAGCCAAGTCTCCGATAATGCTCTGTTCTGCTTGACGGATAATACCTCCGATCATGATCAGCGTAAAACCGGGGACATCGATTAATTCATTTACGATTGGCAAGGAATTCGTAATAATCGTCAATCGCTCGAACTTTGTCTTGAGCATCTTCGCAATCTGAGTATTGGTTGTGCTTACATCAAGTGCGATGGACATTCCTTCCGTTACATATCGAATGGCGAGCTGTGACAATTCCGTTTTCTCCGTCAAGTAAATCGATTCACGAATCGGCAGCGGGATTTCCCGGCTGTAATCCGGCTCTTTTAAAATCGCACCGCCATGAACCCTCTGCAATAAGCCTAGGTTCTCCAAATGCTCTAGATCGCGCCTTATCGTTTCAAAAGAAACGCCAAACGATTCCATAAGCTCCGACGCTCGAATCGATTTGTCGCTATTTATTTTTTGGATAATTAATTGATGCCGCTGCTGTGCGAACAATTGCTATCACTCCTCTATGCCGTGCCTTCCAGTAATTCCTGCTTCTTGATTAGTAGTCTACCATAAATCAAGGAAAGAGGCTCAGCCGCTAAGAGCAGTGTTCATCTTGTATCCCTTTCATTCGCGGCATTAAATTTTAATGCAATAGCTGCTTTCAGCATTCTCATGTCACGCTCGCTGTCCAAATAAAGCTGTTCCGCTTCTTGCTGCGTGATTCTCTCGAACCGAAAACGGTCGCCGGGCTTTAGCTGTGCAAAAACAGGAATATCGACCGTTGCGACTTGCGCAATACGTAGATAACCTCCCGTTGTCTGTCTGTCCGCCAGCAGCACGATCGGCTCTCCGCCAGCCGGCACTTGGACCGTTCCGTTTGCGACAGCCTCCGAAAGCAGCTCAAGCGGCTTCGCGAGCGTCAGCTTCTCTGTTCCTTCGAGCCGGTATCCCATTCGATCGGACTGTGCGGAAATCTGGAAGCTCTGGCTAAATAAGCTCGCCCGGCTTGTCTCTGTAAACAGCTCGTAATGCGTGCCCGTCATCGCGCGAATGATCGGGTCCGCTAGATTGTCCGCTATCGCAAAATGACTCGCATGCCAATGAGGCACAACGAAGCTGCCATTCCATCCCCGGCGCAAAGCATGATCCATTCGCTCTGACAGCAAGCTCGGCGCCTTAGCTGCCAGTACATCTCCTGACTTTAATGCCCTTCCGAAATAACCTCCGATTGCGCCGCGCAGATACGTACTTTTGCTTCCCATTACCTCCGGTACATCAAATCCGCCCGCAACTGCGAGATAGGAGCGGCAGCCCGATTGGCAAGCTCCGAATTTCACGCTCATTCCCGCGCGAACGAGTACTGGTCTCCATAAGGGCAGCGTCTCACCTCCAGCGGTAACAGACATACGCGCGCCGCAAATAGCGAGCAGCGTATCCTTCTCCATAAAGAGCTCCGTTCCGGTAAGCGTAATTTCCAGCACTGCCTCACTATCCTCGTTGCCGACTAACAGATTAGCCGCACGCGAAGCTCCCGTGTCCATAGCCCCGCCGGCGACTACGCCGTATTTTTGATACCCATGCCTTCCGAGATCTTGTACAGTAACGAGCAAGCCGGGACGAACAACTTTTATAGTCATAATTCACCTTCTAAATAAAGCTTGTACTGCCGCTCCGTTATCGGCTTAAACCTAATCAAGTCCCCCGGTCTAAGCAAGCTTGGAATTTCGTCCTGAGGACGAAATAGAGCAATCGGCGTTCTGCCGATCAGCTGCCAGCCGCCCGGCGTTGCAACCGAATATATGCCCGTTTGCTTGCCAGCTATGCCGACGCTGCCCTGAGGAATGATCGTCCGGGGCGTCTGATGTCTTGGTGCGGCAATCCGCTCAGACATTCCTCCCAAATAAGGAAAGCCTGGCGCAAAGCCGAGCATATGGACCAAGTAGCTGCCCCCAGCATGTATAGCGATCACTTCCTCCTCCGGAAGTCCGTTAAGCTCAGCAACTAGGCTAAGATCAGGACCGTACTCTCCGCCATAGCAAACCGGAATTTCAATCGTTCTATCCGCCTGATCGGAAGATTGCAGCTGCTCTAGAGATAGATACGTCTGCACTCTAGCGCATACCGTTTCAAAGATTGTAGCATGCTGAAGCTCGGCTGCAGTACGGCTTCTCTTCACCAGCAGCGGGTCATAATGGATCGCCACCGAGACGAAGGACGGCACGCATTCGATTAATCCGGTAAATGGTTTATCCTCTAAACGACGACTTAAACTCATGACAATTCGGTTCGTTTCTTCGTCAATGGAGCTGCCTAAACGAATAATAACGGCAGAGTCACCAAGCGGCAGCATTTCAATAGGAGCCTGAGGTTCCGTTGCAGCCTTCTCCATGCTCATACACCCGCCTTCTGAACAGATATGCTCGCTGCCCCTAATGCCGCCCGCAGTCTTATGACATGCTCTACTGCGCCTGGCGTATCCCCATGCACGCATACCGTATCCGCCTTCAAAATAACGCTATGATGCTGCCTTGTATTAACCTCGCCATCTCTGATCATCCTTATCGTTTGCTCTGCAGCGCGAACAGGATCAACAATAACAGCACCTTCCGTCCCTCTCGGCGTTAGTGAGCCGTCCGACTCGTAAGTTCGGTCTGCGAATACTTCATGGATTGTACGCAATCCTATTGCTTCGCCTGCGTGAATAAGCTCACTGCCCGCTAATCCGAACAGCATCAGACTCGGATTAACCTTATATATTGCCTCTGCTATCGCGTCAGCTAACGGTCTGCTCTTCGCAGCCATATTATACAAAGCGCCATGCGGTTTCACATGTGCGACGCTTCCACCTTCTGATTTAGCAAAAGCATACACCGCACCCAGCTGATAAACCGTCAGCTCATATGCCTCCTTCGGCGTTATGGCCATCATCCTTCGACCGAAGCCTGCCAAATCCGGCAGCCCCGGATGCGCTCCAATGGCTACATCATTCTCTAACGCCAGCTTAACCGTGCGCCGTATTGTCGCTGCATCTCCAGCGTGAAAACCGCAAGCAATATTCGCTGAAGTAATATATTTCATCAGCTCGTTATCGAGGCCAGCTGTGTAAACCCCAAAACCTTCTCCCATATCGCAGTTTAAATCCACGCGAAACATATGCTCTCCCCCGTCTGCTCGCCTGCCAAAGCCAGCTCTATTTCCAAAATTATATCAAATTTCAGCGCGAAAATAAGCAGCCCTATCCTCTGCGTCTCTCCACCATAAGGCTAAACTACAAAAAAAAAGAAGCAGCGCCGGTCCAGCGCTGCTTCTTCCATATTTTTTGTTTATTCCCCGCCCATAAATACGTAACGGCCAATGATGAGCACCGCTAGAATCCACATGAGCCAGTGAACCTTGTATTTGCCTTTGCCTGTTACATTAGCAACCGTTGCAAGCAATACGTACGATACGATACCGAACGAAATACCGTTTGCAATGTTGTAAGTAAGCGGCATAAGTGCAAGTGTCAAGAAGGATGGAATCGCATAAACCATATCTGAAAAATCGATATCTTTTACCGATTGCATCATCAGCACGCCTACGATAATGAGTGCAGCAGCTGTAGCCGCACCTGGAACAAGCGCAACGATTGGAGACAAGAAGATAGCAAGCAGGAAGCAAACGCCTGTCGTTACTGCCGTTAGGCCCGTACGTCCGCCTTGCGCAATACCTGCAGAGCTTTCTACGAATGCGGTAACTGTACTTGTACCAAGCACCGCGCCGCCGCTGACGCCGATCGCATCAACGAACATCGCTTTACCTACACGTTTTTTGCCCTTTTCAGCGTCCTTCATGTAGCCTGCACGGTTTGCTGTACCAACAAGCGTACCGAACGTATCGAACATTTCGACGAAAGTAAATGTAAGGATAACCGTTACCAGTCCGACTTCAAATACGCCTGCAAAGTCAAAATGCCAGAAGTTCATTTTGGAGAAATCAGGCACCCATGTTTGACCAGTGAATGCTGCTTTCACATCAACATGGCCCATTAGAATAGCAATAACAGTCGTACCAAGAATACCGAACAAAAGCGCTCCCGGTACACGCAGTACCATCAGCACGCCAATAAGAAGCAATGCGATCACGGTAAGTACAACCGTTTCATTATGGAAGCTTCCCAGTTGAATAACGGTTTCGGAGCCGCTCACTGGTGTGAATTTACCTGCTTCAATGTCTGTGAAGCTTGATACTGCGATTGTCATAATACCGCTGTTTTTCAAGCCGATAATGGTGATGAACAAGCCAATACCGACTGTGATCGCATGCTTCAAGCTGTCTGGAACAGCTGTGATAAGCATTTGGCGAATTTGGGTAAGCGTCAATATGATAAAGATAATACCTGAAATAAATACCGCGGTTAGTCCCATTGCTGGTGAGATCGGTGCGTCCGTTGACGCCGATGCGATAACGACCGATGCAAAATACGCGTTAAGACCCATACCTGGTGCTAGCGCAACTGGGAAGTTAACGAACAAGCCCATTGCGATGGTGAAGATACCTGCTGCTAATGCCGTTGCAAGAAACACGGCAGTCCAATCCAAGCCAGCTGGCGTTAGTATGATTGGATTGACGGCTAATATGTAAGCCATCGTCATGAAAGTCGTCAGCCCCGCCATAATCTCTGTTCTGACATTTGTTCCGTGTTCCTTTAAGCGAAAGAAACGTTCCATTTTGATTACAAACCTCCCAAAAATGTGGTGGAACAAACAAAGAAGCCTAGTAAAAATGCAATAGATCGCATTTCTCCCAGGCTCTGCAAAAAGGGGAAAAAGATACCCGCTGGACCGCTGCGAGCTTTTTCCGCCAATTTCGTAGCCTGATCATTTACGGTGACCGAGTAGAGACTCTCAAGCCGATTCTTGAGATTATACGAAAAGATATGCTGTTGTTGTTTTCCGTTTTCAATTTTAAAGAGAAGTTGCCCATTTTGTCAACAACTTTTACGAACGTTATTGGCAATACATACGTACAACATTCGTTTTTAGCAAACATTTCTAACATTCTACCTTTTTTTGACGAGTGAACGGTACATAAGAAACAGGAAGTATGGAGCTCCAATCAGCATAATGATGAGCCCGGAAGGAATCTCCTTCGGAGCCATCACCGTTCTTCCGATCGTATCCGCAATTACGAGCAGCAAGGCGCCGAGCAGACCTGACAGAATGATCGAGCGCCTTGTGTGATGTCCGACCATCATCCTTACCGCATGCGGCGCCATCAATCCAAGGAAACCAATCGTTCCTACGCTCGCCACCGCTCCCGCAGCAAGCAGCACGCCAATGATCATAGCCCAAAGCCGTGTACCTTTGACCGGTAAGCCGAGACCTGTCGAGCTTTCATCTCCGAAGGCGAGCAGATCAAATTTCCTGCTCAAATAATAGGCCGCCGGTACAAGAATAAGCAGAAAAATAAAAATACTGTTAAAATGGCTCCAGCTTCGGCCATACGTCGTTCCCGTTAGCCAAACAAATGCCGTGCTGCTCCATAGGCTTGCCTTCACGATCATCGCCTGAATACCAGCAGCTCCGATGGCGGACACCGCGATGCCAAGCAGGATCAGAACCGATGGGTTAAGCGATTTGCGCCAAGCTAAGAAAAATACAACAGCGGCAGCTATTGCCCCGCCAGTAATAGCGGCAATTGGCAGCGCGAATATAGGCAGCGTTGGCCATGCAACGAGCACGACCAAAGCGCCAAATCCCGCACCCGAGGTGACGCCGATAATAGAAGCATCTGCGAGCGGATTGCGAACAGCGCTTTGAATGAGCACACCACTGATTGCGAGCGCGATGCCTCCCCCTGCTGCAACGAGGGTGCGCGGAAGCCTTAGATTCAGCAGCACAGAGTAGGAATCGTCACCTGCTCCGAATAGGCTTCTAAGCAATTCCATGATCGGAATTTTTGTACCGCCGAGCGACAAGCTAACGAGAACGACCGCAGCCAGCAATACGGTCATGGCTAAGGCAGTCGGTGCAAAACGCAAGCGGAATGGAGCACCTCCAATGCTCATCGACGACTGTCCTGAGCCCGAACCGGAAATGTTTTTCATCTTGGTAAGCACCAGCCAAATGAGCCAAGGCGCCCCGATAATCGCCATGACGGCGCCTACCGGCATTTCACCGAGACTGCTTCGTACCATGCGGGCAAGCACATCCGCTGCCGTTATGAGCAGCGCTCCCCAAAGCGCGCTCGCAGGAATGAGCAAACGATGATTTCGTATGCCGGAGAGCCTAACCAAATGCGGAGCTACAAGACCAACGAACCCGATCGGCCCTACGACGCTGACCACGATAGCTGCCATAAGCACAGAGAGCGCCAGCCCTCCCGCCCGGGTTAAGCCTACGCGCTGCCCTAATGAACGAGCAGTCGATTCATCCAGCTCGAGCGCATCGAACTTGCGTCCGGCAAGTATCGCAATGACGAGCAATGCCGCCACAAGCGGCCAAGCATACTTCACGCCGCTCCAATCAAGCTGAATTAATGTGCCTCCACCCCAAAGAAACAACGATTGCGTTTCCGTCGCTTTAAAAATATGAATTGCCGACGTAAACGCACCGAGCACCATCGAGACGATCATCCCCGAAAGCGCTAGCCGAACCGGCGTTGCCGCTCGCCCGCCGCCAAGAAAATAAGCAGCCAATGCCGCAAGGAAACCTCCCACTGCCGCCAGCAGGAAAGGTGCCTCATGCTGCAGCGCAGGAAAAGCGACCATGCCGAGCACAACCATAAAATAGGCTCCAGCATTAATGCCCAGTGTATCGGAGGCCGCAAGCGGGTTTTTCGTTATCGTTTGCAATAACGCTCCTGCCGCCGCTAACGCAGCTCCCGCTATAATGCCGATAACGGTCCGCGGCATTCTAATATCCCAAAGCAAATTATGCTCCATCACATCCTGCCGATGAAGCAAGCCGTCAAATACGAATGCTGCTGGAATTTTGGCTTCCCCGAAGCAAAGACTCAGTATGAACAGAAAGAAAAGGGCGGCAAGGCCGCCCCCAAATATACCAATCATTCGCCAAATCATACCCAATGAGGCTTCTTTATTTTGCTTCTTCATGAGCTCGCTCATTTCGTTAATGTATTTACGACTTGGTCTACGATGACTTTGGAGGAGATCGGACCGCCGAACACCCATGTCGTGCTGTCGAGAGCAAACGTACGTTTTTCTTTCACGAAATTAAGACCGTTCCATACCGAATTGTCTTTCAGTGTGCCTGAAAAAATGTCGTCATCCTTTTGAACGATATAGATCAGGTTCGTATCTTGAATAGCCGGCAGTGCTTCTACCGTCGAAGTAGTAAAGCCATACATTTCGAACTGCTCCGGTTTCCAATCGTTTTTGAGACCAATACGATCCAGCGTTTGAACCGCTAGCGAATTATCCATGAATAGACGCATCGTTGCAGCATTCTGATAGCTGAATGCTTGCGTCAGCACATAGTTCAAGCCTTCTTTGCCTGCTGCAGCAAGCTTCGTTTTTGCATCCGCATAATGCTGATCTAGATCGGCAAGTACTTTGTCGCCTTCTGGTGTTTTGCCGACTGCTGCCGCAATAGATTTGAATATATCGATCATTTGCGTGTATTGGTCGCCTTGGCCTTCAACTGGATAAAGGCTGAATAGAAGCGTTGGCGCAATGCCTTTCAGCTGATCGTAGATCGCTTCGTGGCTGTCCGTAATGCCAATAATGAGGTCAGGCTTCAAGGCTGCGATCGTCTCTAGGTTCGGCTCGTGGCGGAAACCAACGTCCGTCACGCCTGCGTCAAGCGGCGCCTCTCCTGTTACCCATTGCTTATAACCCTCGTTGTCCGCGCTGCCTACCGGCTGCATTCCAAGGGCAACCATGTCCTCTGTAAACGTCCACTCCAGCACAACAACCTTTTGAGCCGGCTTCTCAAGGGTAACCTCACCTTTCGCATCCTTCACAACAATCGGACCATCCGCTTTCGCGCCAGCGTCGTTCGTAGCAGGAGCGTTAGTGCTTGCCTTGTTTTCTGCCTTGTTGTTCGCCGCATTATTCGCACCGCAGCCTGCAGCCACCACCATTACGACGATGACCATAATCAAACTCATTAATCGTTTGTTCATTTTTTTTACCCCCTATTTGTTTAAACCCTGCTTCATTCGCTGGGTTGATAACTAATCCCATTTTAGTGATAATGATTATCATGTTCAAATACCTTTGTTATCATATAATCGATAGCACTAGATGTCAATGTAAATATTTTGTATTTACAGCTAATTCCCGATGCAAAGTCTATAGTTAAAAGCAAGCCGAAAAAGGGCGGGAGCTATGCTCCTGCCCTTCCTGCCAACTGCTTTGCAGCCTAGTTTATTCTTTGAAAAAATTCGGCAAATACTTTTTGTTCGCCTCAAGCATTTCTTCAAGCAACGCCTTAGCCACCGCTACGCTTGGAACAAGCGGGTGATGAACGAGCGCTTGCAGCGCGATCCCTTTATCTCCGCTGATTGCAGCTTCAATAGTTAGCGATTCATATGTTTTTACAGCATGCATTAGACCTTTAATTTGCTCTGGAACACGCTGCAAAGGCAGTGGAATCGGGCCTTGAGCCGTAACGACACAGTTAACCTCGATGCTTGCATCTTCAGGCAGAAAATCAATAATGTTGCCGTTTCTAACGTTCAACGTCTGAATATCACGTTTGTCGGTATATAGAGCATGCATCAAGTTAACAGCTGCCTCAGAGTAATAAGCACCGCCGCGCTGCTCAAGCTGCTTTGGCTTCTCCGTCAAATTAACATCCTTGTAAAGCTCAAACAATTCTGTTTCGACCCGGCTTACAACTTCTGCGCGCGTGCCGTTTTTCTCTAGCGAGTCTTTCATATCCGCGAGCATCGAATCCGTCATATAGAAATAACGGAGGTAATACGTTGGTATCGCGCCTAATGAGCGAAGGAAATCTGCATCCCAGTCAAACGCAGTTACGTTTGTAGCGGAATAGTCGCGACCGGCTCCGATCATTTCGTCCAATTTGTCCTCACCGTTTACATAAGCGGCTGTAACCCAGTGCAGATGATTGATCCCTACGAATTCAGGCAATACTTCACTCTCGCTAACGCCATACTCTTTAGCCAGAAACTTTTGAAAGTTAATTGGTGAATTGCATAGACCCACTGTTTTTACTTTGCTGTATTTTTGAACCGCTTCGGTTACAATACCCGCTGGATTCGTGAAATTAAGCATCCAAGCATTCGGCGCAAGCTCTTCAATATCCTTACAAATATCCAGAATGACAGGTACAGTACGAAGCGCTTTAAACATGCCGCCTGGTCCAGTCGTCTCTTGTCCAATTACACCATGTGAAATAGGAATATGCTCATCACGGCGTCTTGCTTCCAGCAAACCTACCCGCATTTGTGTCGTAACGAAATCTGCACCAGCGATCGCTTCACGACGGTCAAGTGTTAGTTTCACTTCGATTGGCAGGCCAGCTTTCTCTACCATCCGCTTCGCAAGCTCGCCAACGATTGCCAGCTTATGACGACCTTCTTCGATATCAACAAGCCAAAGCTCACGAATCGGCATTTCATCATATTTTTTAATAAAGCCTTCTACGATTTCTGGCGTATACGAGGAACCGCCGCCAATGACGGCGACCTTTAGTGGTTTTTTGGACATGTGAATGAGCCTCCCTTAAATGTTTAAACTATTTTTAAAATGTAATTTTTCTAAGTGCTGCATCTACCGCTTCATCAATCACAATGCCGCTGCTATCCATCGCACTCATTACTGCTCCAATAACCGGATCGACCGTCAATCTGACTGTCTGCGCTTGCGGCGAAACCGCTACAACAGCTTCACTGATTGCATCGACCATATGTGTAGAGCCGCCTCGCGACATTACGCTGCCAGCAAGGACAACATCGAATTTTTCTTTTTCCATGCCTAGCCGCTTAATCAACGCATTTACAGAGTTTGCATGCTCACGTCCAGCTTCCTCCAAAAGACGGATGGCTACAGCATCCCCGAGAGCAGCGGCCTCAAACATCACTTTAGCAAGCTCATGTGACGGACGTTTGCCGTTGTCCAGCGCATCATCGTACATCTCTTGAATCGTATGATAGCCAAGCCGCTGGGGAACCATTTCACTAAGAAGTGTCGCTTGCTCTCTGCCTTCCCAAGCACGAATCGCACTGCGAAAAGCGTGAATGGCCAGATCCGTGCCCGAACCATGTCCGTCCCCGAATAAATAACCAAAGCCGCCATACTGCAGTTCTTCCCCTTGAGGGTTGCGAGCAGCAGCGTTAAGGCCAGTTCCGCTAAGAATGACCGCTCCGTAAGATCGGTTCGTCCCCGCACGCATACCAATCATGGTGTCGCATGCAATCGCATGATTTTTATAGTCAAGTGAAGCAATCATCGGTCTTAAAATTGCATAGTCAGGCTCACGATCTGCTCCTGCAAGTCCGAAGTAGGCAAATGTCACCTGATCCTTCGTCACGCCAGCATCCTGAAGCGCTTGCTGACAAGCATGATCTATGCTGTTTTTTGCTGCTTCAAAAGCGGTTTGATGATTTCCATTTCCGCCAAGGCCTCTGCCAAGTACACGTCCTGTCTCATCTACGAGCAGAGCATGTGTCTTGCTGCCTCCTGCATCTATACCAAGGAAAATAATATCGCTCACACTCCTTATTTGTACTTTCTTCTATTTTAAAATAAAAAACATCGTTCTTCTAATGAAAAAGAACGATGTTATAATACTATCTTACTGTCTTTTAGGATCGCAGCTCGGATGGGAGCTTCCCTACGTGCTGCTTGAACAGCCGATTGAAATTAGATAAATTGCGAAATCCGCATTCAGCTGCCACTTCAATAATCTTTTTGTCTGTGGATTCAAGAAGATAAGCCGCCTGTGACAGCCGCATCTGTATCAAATAATCCATGGGCGAGGTCCCAACAACCTGCACAAACAACGTGCTGAACCGAGAGGGACTTAAGTGCGCGGCCTCTGCGAGCTCGCCAAGCGTCCATGGGTATGATATATCAGCCTCGATGTCATTCAGCACGCCTCGAATCGTTTCCATACCACGCACATGCTGCGCTCCCGTTTCATTATTTTTTGCAAAATAGCGATTGACGAATGCAAGCAATTGAATAAGCTTCGCCCGCACCACCACTTCAAAATGCGGCTCCTTCAGCTCAAACTCAGCAGACATGTCTTTAATAATGCCGCCAAGCTCTCCCAGCTTCGGATGCTCTCGATCAAGCACATTATCAAATCTTAACCCAATATCCCGAAATGGAATAAGCAGCTCCGCATCGTAGCGCTGCTCTAAAGCAAGGTAAGACGAATCAAACATAATAATGCTCATGACCAGCTCCTCTGACTCAAACGCACGGTGCAAATCATTGGAATGAATAAGTACGATGTCTCCTTGCTGGAAGTCATAACGGCTCCCGTTGATCAGATAGTAGCCGCTCCCCTTCTGTATGTAGTTAATTTCGAGCGCTTTATGCCAATGCAGTCTTTGAAAGGTCGGGGAAACCCCTACAGATTGCGAAATCGTAATGGGAAAAGCCAGCGGCAGCTCAATCCGATCTTCGCTGATTGAAGGATATAGGTTCATTTGATTTATTCTCCTTAAAGTTTTGCGAATGCAAAACTACTTCGTAAGCATGGGCTTAGGTTCGCGAATGCAAATCTACTCCGTAAAACGAGGTTGGATTTACTATTGTTCTCATCAAAGATTATAGCAGAAATCAGCGTCTTGACGACATCTGTAAGCATTTGGTATTATGTAACCATCGGTTAGTAACCAGTGGTTACTAAAATGAAAAGGAGTGAATGATCATCGCTACTAAAAAAGAATTACGCGCAGAGGAAACAAAACGCGCCATCATCGCCGCAGCTGAGAAGCTGTTCGGAGAACGCGGATACGATTCCGTTTCAATAAGAGAAATTGCAAAGGAAGCCGGCTGCTCTCATACTACGATCTATATTTATTTTCAAGATAAAGAAGCATTGCTTCATGCCTTATCTATGCAGCCCTTACAGCTGTTGAAGGGTGAATTGGACACACTTGCAAAAGACGCCTTCCTATCCGCTGACGAGAAGCTTAAGCGAATGAATGATTTGTTTATTCGGTTCTGCTTAAACAACAGAAGCATGTACGCTATATTTTTTGAAGTTAAATCCTCCCGTGTCGATGAACTGGAGCCTGAGCTAGAAATCAATCGTGTGCGCAATCAGATGTTCAACGTTATCGTCCAGCTTTTGAAAACAAATCTTAATTTGCCTGAAGGCGAGCAGCTCCTAAGCTGTTCACGCATTTATTTCTATATGCTGCGCGGGATTGTTGGCACCTATACGCATTCGGAAGAGAGTGTGGACGCCATTTTCAGCCGACTCTCCACTACCTTTGATCATGCCTTTGAAGCACTCCTTATTGGATTCGACAAGCAGATAAACGAAAGAAGGATTGATACATGACTTTTTTATTGTTTCTCTTTCTATTTATCGTCGTATGCGGCTGGCTTGATGCACGAATTGAACGAAAGGTGGCGAAGTAAATGCTGGCTGGACATTTTGGACTTGCGGCCATTGTAAAAGCGATGGAGCCCAAGGTACCTTTGTGGGTTTTGATGGCAAGCACGCAGCTTCTCGATATCGCGTTTATCCCGCTTCTGCTCACTGGGGCAGAATCTATTGATAAAATAGGCGACGGAGGTTATGGTGAAGCTGTTATCCATGCTGACTATACACATTCTCTGGCTGGAGCTTTGCTAATAGCGATTGTTGCTGCTTTAATTTCATATCGGATATGGAATAAGCGAAGTGCAGCCATCATTGGCTCACTGGTCTTCAGCCATTGGTTGATTGACCTGCTCGTACATCGCAGCGACATGCCGCTCTTGCCGGGAAATTTCGGCGATTTTCCTCTACTTGGCTTCGGACTGTGGAAACTGCCGGCAATTAGCGCCATATTAGAGCTGTCCCTAGTACTATCGGGTGCCTGCCTATATATTTGGTCCATTAAGAAACGAACGGCAAAACAAAACCATGCTGACTCCTCTGCCCCTGTACCATCGAAACGAACCTATGGTGCAGGCTGGATCATGGCGGTATTCCTAATCCTGACATTTGCAGCCGATTATTTCTCACTCTAAGACACAGCTCATACAAAGCCCAAAACCTTCGCGAATCAGCCAGCAGGCTGATACGAGAGTTTTGGGCTTTTTTCGTTATTTAAAATAGCGTTCATTTACACGATTATTTTTATTGACAAAGTATTCCATTCGAGATACATTACATATATCAAATAGATATATCAAATTGATACATTAAGGAGAACGACAATGATTGAGCTAGTTACTTTAGGAATGCTGATGCAAGGGAAAATGAGCGGATATGATATTAAAAAAATAACAGAGCAATCGATCGGAATCTTTTACAAAATGAGCTATGGAAGCCTATACCCCGGACTTAAGCGTCTAGTGGAAAGTGCATACGTGATGGAAGAAGAAACAAATGACAGCAAAAACAAAAAGATGTACAGCATCACAAGCGAAGGGCAGAAGCATTTTATGCAGTGGCTAAGAGAACCCCTTCAATCGAACAAACGCGAGTATCTCATTAAAATCTTCTTTTACGATTACCTTGATGAGCCTACGAAAAAACAAAACTTAATGGCGTATCAACAAAACATCGCGCGCAACATTGCTCAAATGGAGGCTGTTCAGTCCATCGTGTCCAAGGAGCTGGAGCAGCTCGAAGATAAAAACGCTTATTATTACCGAGTATCTGTCATGCATTACGGCTTGCATTTTTTTAAGATGGAAAATGAATTTTTAAAAAAAATAATCGAAAAAGAGGAATTCTAAATGATTACAACGGTCAGCTTTACAGTAAAAAGGCCTATTGTTGCGCTTATTCTAATCGAGCTTATGCTGATGATTTTTGTAGCCGGCGGCAGCGCCTATGTATCGATTGCTGAACTTACGCATCCACTCGCTCCATTTCTAGGCTTTATTCCGATAGCATTATTTCTAGTGATCTATATGACGTTAAAAAAACGGTGGAGCACCTTTTATTTCAGCGGTGTTTCCAAGCTTACAAAGCAGCAATGGCTTGAATATCTTCCTCTGCTGCTCGTCTTAATCGTCTTATTGATCGCCAACAAAGGCTTTCAACCCGCTTCCTTCTCGTTTTTCGCTTATATGCTGCTGTCGCAGCTGTTCTTAGTCGGATTTGTAGAGGAAACATTGTTCCGGGGAATGATGCTGCGGATTCTAATGCCAAAAGGAAAAATGACAGCTGTCATCGTCTCCAGTGCGTTGTTTGGTGTCACACACGCTTTGCAGGCGCTTGGCGGCCAATCGATAGAGGATACTCTTTTGCAAATTGGATATGCGTTTATAGTGGGCTTTGTATTGGCGATGCTGGTCGTTCGGAACCGCGCCATTCTGCTCTCAATCCTCTTCCACGGCTTGCACAACTTTCTAAACTTCACAGGCAATGATCCAGACACACATCTATACGACTATCTCGTCATCGCTATTCTTGCCGTTCAATTAATTTGGCTGCTTTCTTCCTCCAAAAAAAATTCGATTAACACAAACACCATTTACACCTAATATGAAGCGCTACGTGAAGAAGAAAAGCACCAACCAACCGAATGATGGTGCTTGAACTTCATTTTATTGAATTAGCAATGTCCACTAAAACATCAGCTGTTACCTTATCCTCTACACGCTTATCAATCGACAATATATATTGCCAACCATTTTTTTCAAAACGCAATACATCAAACGCAGGAGGTCTATCACCTAATGTTGGTGTCGTACCGTAAACAGCTTTCTCTCCATTCTCTAACTCATATATGCGGATAACATTGCTTTTGCGTGGAAATCCTTTTCGGTGTCCCGAAGGATTCACCCATACCATGTAATGATTATTTGAACCTTGAAGCTCATTAAGGTACTCGATTTCAAAATAGTCGTTTACACCACCAAGTTGATTACATCTTGCCAAATGGTGAGTAAACGGAATCGGCGGCAACTTAAAAGGCAATTTAATCTTTTTTCTGAAGTGAAGATTACATTCACTTAATGCATCTTCAACTGTTTTATAGCCACCATATTCAAAATACATCTTTTCAAAAGGCACACGCTCGTCACTTGATGGCTTTTCGTTATAGGCATATGTAGTTGAGCCAATCATGAAAGTGAAAACAAATATAAACAAGCTAATCCTCTTTATCATCGTATACCACCTTGTAATCTTTTTATCATGTAGCCTTCCCCAAGATCACAATGTCTAACTACTCGTTTCTACAACAACATCTATGCGTGGGCTTCCTAGACGCACTCATTAGCATGAAAAAAGCACCAACTAAGTACATTTCAAATTAGTTCTTTGATTTTGATCAAACGAAAAAAACTCCCTTCTATTTGCTGAATAACACAAATAAAAGAGAGTTTTTTTTGTAATCAATTAATTCCAATCTATTCCCACTCAATAGTTGCAGGTGGTTTCGAAGTTACGTCGTAGACGATACGGTTAACGTTGTCTACTTCATTAACGATACGTACGGAGATTTTCTCAAGCACATCCCAAGGGATACGTGCCCAGTCTGCTGTCATTCCGTCGATTGAAGTTACAGCGCGGATACCAACTGTGTACGAATACGTACGAGCATCGCCCATAACGCCTACGCTCTTCATGTTTGGAAGCGCAGTGAAGTACTGCCAAATTTCACGGTCAAGACCGGCTTTTGCAATTTCATCACGAAGAATCGCATCCGACTCACGAACGATATGAAGCTTGTCCTCTGTTACTTCGCCTAGGACACGAATCGCAAGACCCGGACCTGGGAATGGCTGACGCCATACGATAGCTTCTGGAAGACCACATTCTTCGCCGACTTTACGAACCTCATCCTTGAATAGCGCTTTAAGAGGCTCGATAAGTTTAAACTTAATGTCCTCAGGCAAACCGCCGACATTGTGGTGAGATTTAATCGTTTGAGCTGTAGCTGTACCGCTCTCCACGATGTCTGTGTAAAGTGTACCTTGTGCCAAAAATTCAAAGTCATCCAGCTTGTCCGACTCTTCTTGGAACACATAAATAAATTCATTGCCGATAATTTTACGTTTTTGCTCTGGATCTTCTACGCCCTTCAGCTTGCCAAGGAAACGCTCTTGCGCGTCGATTTTGAGCACTTTCATATCGAATTTGCCTACGAATGTTTCCATAACGCCTTCAGCTTCACCTTTACGGAGCATGCCGTGGTCGATAAACATACAAGTAAGCTGATCGCCGATCGCTTTGTGAAGAAGTATAGCTACAACAGAAGAATCTACGCCGCCGGAAAGCGCGCATAGTACTTTTTTGTCGCCAACTTCATTACGAATATCACGAATAGCATCTTCAATGAACGATTCCATCGTCCATGTGCCATCACAATCACAAACATTGTAAAGAAAGTTGCGAATCATTTCATTACCGAATTCAGAGTGACGAACCTCTGGGTGGAATTGAACGGCAAAGAATCCGCGGTCTGGATTGCTCATCGCTGCAACAGGAGCATGATCCGTACTTGCATCTACTTTGAAGCCTTCAGGCAGCTCAACTACGTGGTCGCCGTGGCTCATCCAAACCGTTTGAACTTTATCTAAGCCAAAGCCGATTTGCGAACCTTCCACAAATTCCACTTCTGCTTTTCCGTATTCGCGTTTGCCAGCGCGCTCAACCTTACCATTAAGCTGATGCGACATCAGCTGCATACCGTAGCAAATACCGAAAATCGGAATGTTCAAATCATAAATCGCAGGGTCAACCATTGGTGAATTCTCTTCATAAACGCTTGCCGGTCCTCCCGAGAATACGATACCCTTCGGCTGTAGTTCACGGATCCGTTCTACCGACGTGTTATACGGCAATAGCTCGCTATATACGCCCAAATCACGAATACGGCGTGCAATAAGTTGGTTATATTGTCCTCCAAAATCGAGTACAACGATGATTTCATTTTGCTTAGTCATTACCGAGCCTCCCTCAAATTATGTAGTAATTATATATAAGGCTGTTTAAGCGAGTCAAGGCAAAGCGGAGTGACAATTCATTGAAGTAAAAATGTAACCGCTTATCTGCTTGATTATAGGCTTATAAATAGAATGTTATTTAATGTGCCAAGTCATACGGAATAGTTGAAAAAAATATGAGTAGCTGCAGACTACTGCTTCATTTCATCCACCCTTTTTCATGCGGATGCCTAAGTTAAGGGCAGATTTTATAGTAAAAACGCTTGATATTCTGCAACTATGCTTATTACGACAGTTACAACAGCTGCTTGAGAAAATAACGGGAAAAGCTCCTGTTAAAATGTCTCATAATGAGCTTTTCAGCGAATTAACAGAAAAAACTCCCGTTAATTCTTGAGAAATAGCCATCATCAGCTAAATCATCAACAATTAACGGGAGAAATTCCTCCTATTGCAATAAAAGCTCAAAAGTACACCATATTAACGGTGGTTTCTCCAGCTAAACTGCGTTTCATGTTTCGTTATATAAATCGACTTACAGCTGGAGCCAAAATGTATCATCGTCTCCTGCAACTATTTAGGAGCCTTGACTGGAATGTCGCTTCTCTTCTGCTTTTGCAGCTTATCCGCGGAGTGCTTCTTCACTTTCTGAATGGGCTGCTTGTCCAGCACCCGCAGAACTGTCCGCAGTGCAGAAGGAGTAGGTGCACCCGGCCAAGGACCAGGCGCAGCAAAATGTGCTTCCTCAAGCCAGCTTGTAAGCTGGCGCAGCGCATCCTGCTGCTCCGCACCGAGCGTCGGCTCAGCGGCGCTCGCATATTCACGCGCCGTTTGCCCCGGCGCCTGCACGCCGAAACGGCGCTGCAGCAGCGGCGCTAACGCGCTGCTCACTGCAATGAAGCTCGCGCGAATCCGCCCATCGGCGTCGCGCGGCGTTTTTCCACTGCGCGGCGCCATATCCTCCGCCGCGCCGCCAGTGGCAGTGCGCCAGCGCGCGACCGCCGCTGGCGCTGCATCCATGTCCGTCACAGATTCATGTGACGGATAGGGCGCGGCTGCGCCGGCGAGCTTCGCGATGCCGGCGTGAGCCGCGCCATAGCGGCGCAGCGCCAGCGAGAGGCGAAGCCGCTGGTGCTGTGCCGCAGCAATGGCCGCGGCCGCAAGCGCTAGCGCGGCCGCGCATGCGGTAACTACAGCGGCGGGCGATGCCGCCGCTGCGCTCTTGGCGGCGCTTTGCGCCGCATGCACGAGGGCGTCTGCTCCTCGTGCAATGGCTTCTGCCGCCGCCTCGAATGAAGCAGCGAGCCGCGATAAGCTGGACTCGCTAAGACCACTTGCTCCGGTTGCTGCTGTTCCTGCTGCACCCATCGCAGGAGCAGCAAGCTGTCCGTCCACAAAACCGACGGACGCGATAGTCGATACATCGCTGAATCCCGGCGTCGGATCAAAGGGTACCCAGCCTGCGCCTGGGAAATATACTTCAACCCAAGCATGCGCATCTGAGCTTTTAACCTCATAATCCACCAGCTTCAAACTATTTTCAGTGGTTTGCCCAGCACTGCTGCTTCCCGCGCTTAGCCCTTCCCTATTCAAACCTTCTGTACTCGAATTAAGCGTTCCTTGCTTCCCGCTATCCTTACTTCCACTGCTCTTATTTAGCGTTCCTTGCTTCCCGCTATCATTACTTCCGCCGCTCTTATTTAGAGCTCCTTGAGCTCCGCTATCATGACTCCCACTACTCAGCTGTTCATTCTTCATACTTCCTGTACTCGTATCTATCGTCCCTTGCGACCCTCTATCATTACTTCCACTGCTCGTACTCAGCGAGCCTATCTCCGCGCTCTCCCCCACTGGAGTGCCTGAAGTAAAGCCTTTCACCCACCTAGCGGGTATCCCTTGCGAACGAAGCAATACGACCATGGCTGTGGAGAAATGCACACAATAGCCCTGCCGCTGCTCGAAGAGGAAATGATCGACGAAGTCGCTTCCTTCCGGCGGAACTGCACTGTCCTCCAGCGAGTAGGTATAGCTCGCTTTCAAAAAGTCCTCGATCGCCTTCACCTGATCGTAGCGGCTCGTAACTCCGCCGCCCGCAACCTCAGCAGCTAATGCAGTTACGCGGCTTGGCAGACTACTGGGCAGCTGCAAATAAGGCTCAAGCTCCGCAGCACTTTCTACTGTTGCCGCCTGCGCTCCGTCACCTGACGATACATTATCGTCAGCGGTACTGCTCAAAGCGCGCAATTGTGCTTCATCCGTTATGGAGAGCACACTCTCTATAGTATATTTCTCAATCTTCGCCGTATCCGATTGTGCGTATAAAGAGCCTTTATCCGCATTGTATACGTAACTTCCAAGCTTCCTGCGCGGATCAGCTGCAACAAGCTCTGTCACATTGCCAAAGTGGCCTGATGCAAAGAGCGGCATCCCCGCTGTCGGCTTAGACCAAACTACGGTTTGTCGAATGAGCGGACCCAGCTGCTTATTTCCAGCTTCTGCTGCTGCCTCAGTGGAGGCTGCTACATCAGAGCCTCGTATAGGACGCAACACAGAGCTACCCGTGGTATCAATCCAGCCCCGGCCGTCATACACCTGCTTTGACTCCCCGCGCCAGTATGCTTTCTCAGTGGAGCTGCCTGTAAATAATACGCTGTTATCCTTTTGTACAGGTGCTCCCAGCACGCCGTCATCAAAACCATAACCCGTAAATGCACTGCCTAATCGTTCAAATCCAGTTTGCCCCATTACATGGATCGACCCTTGCTGATTACCCATAGACTGAATGGTTTGCTCTAAACGATCATTAAGAGAGGCAGTCCAGCTAGCAGGCGGCATCGTTTCACCTTTCCCGCCTGCAAACAAAAGACCGCAGCCAAGTATCATAAGTACAACAAAAACGGAGCTTGATAACCAGCGCATATCAAGACCCCTAAGCTTGCCGGCACCTGTATTAATCATTCGCTTAACACGCGGTACAGAGACAATGGCACCTAGCAGGAGTCCTTCTGCCACGGTTCGCATTAAGCCTCCCATTACATCCATACCCAGCCAGACATGCAGCGTAATCAAATAAACTAACGTGAAACATGCGATGCCCAGAGCGGTCTGCCGCATCCATAATAAAGCCTGCAATGCAGGTGCAAGCATCGCCCAGCCTATAAACAGCAGCAAAGTCCGAAGCTCTCCGGACATTGACCACAGCCCATTTTCTATAATCAGAACGAAATGGTCTCTAAACATGCCTGGAAACGCAAGCAGCCATTGCAAACTGCTTTGATCAGCGCTTTTATAAATCCACATGAGACTTAATATGCATAACAAAGCATTCATAATGAACGAAAGTGCAATCGGCAAACGAAACAGCCCTGCCAGCAGCACCACACCAATAACAAAAATTAGCGGGGCAGGATTATAAATAGCCGACCACTCACCTGCATTCACCCAAGGCAGCAGCCACTCCGATAGCAGTCCGAACAGCAGCAATGTTGTGATCAAACGGTATTCAAACGATTCCTCAGCCGCTTCACCTCGGAGTAAATTATGCTCAGCTTTCAGAGGTTTATCGCTCCTCCCTACTACATCGCTTTTAAGCAAACTCATGATTGTCGCCTCCTTCCTCGGCGTAAGGGAGCGCGTTCATACTCGAAGGGACATGCAGCCACGTCACTTTGACGCCGCCGCTTTCCAACCATTTTTGTTGTTCGCGCATAGCGAAGGTAGGTACATTGCTGCGTGTAATAATAAATAGTTCCAGCCTGCAGCCTTGCTCGCCTGCGAATCCAGCAAGCTCTCCCCAACTCCGGCCGCCTCTCCAATCCGCAGTAAATACAAGTATCGTACTGCCGCGTGCTTGCAGGTTTGATTCCTCGGCGAGTCTCCCAGCAAGAGAGCCCTTTCCATCTGCGCGAAGCAATGCCATGGCATGCAGCATCTCTGATAAATCAGACTGTGTTCCTCCATCAACAGATGATTGCATGACAGGAGAACCTTGTCCAAGCAGCAGTGTCACAGCGTGGCCGAGTGAAGCAGACTGTGCTAGTGCAAGCGAAGCCCAGCCTACACAAGCATCAAACAACCGATCGTCCTGCCCATAAGCCGAAGCAAGCGTATCGACAGCAATAACTGTTTTGGCTGGCCGCTCTAAAGGATGGATTTTGGTCTGTAAGCCGCGACCTTTAGCTGCACTTCGCCAATCCAGATGACGCAGTGAATCTCCTTCACGATATGGACGGCTGTCTGGTCCAAGTCCCGCCGCACTCACCGCCGCTTTGATTTCCTCCCGACCCGCATCTCCTAGGTGATCCGTACTTGGATCAGCTGTCAAAGATTGCACAGCGTATAATGCTGTGCCTCTTGCACGTTCCGCTTTATGTACCTGCTCGGCATGGGGCAGTCCTGGCAGCACTACAAATTCTCCTGCGGTATATAAACGTTTATGGATCGCTGACAAGCCGAGCCAGTCTCCCACTGTAATCGATATAGGCTCGAAGGGATAACGCCCGCGCCGTAAGTTATGAAGAGTATATCGGTAGGTCATCACTTGGCGGAACATTGGCATTAGCACCGTGCGCACGCTTATTTTCGTATTTTCTGATGAACTTTCATTACTCGTCTCATCAGAAATAGCTATCCATACAATAGGTATGAGCAAAGAACGCTTTATTCTCAGGCTAATTTCGAGCTGCCCGCCTTCTCTTGTCATTTCTTGCGGCATCATTCTCATTGCAGTTAATCCCTTGGCAGCCATAATAGGCGCAAGCCCGCTAATGATTATAATCATGCTGAATACGGATAACATAAACCACTCTACTGCACCGCCCCGCATCATGACAGCTGCCAAGCTGCTTGCCCAGCCCGCCGTAATGATACACCAAGCGATCCATCTCGTACGATAAGGATAAGCTAGTTGATCCCATTCCTTATTTACAAGGACAGCTTCTTTTACTTGTACCGTCGCTGCTCTTTGCCCACTCCTATCAAGCGGAGCTGTGTTGTCACCCTCATGAGTATAAGTCGTCGTATCAACAGCCTCATTCTCCGGCGTTCCGCCTTGCAATAATTCATCTTGAAAAGGTGCATTCATCGGCGCTTCCCGCTTCCTACTGCAGCAGGCATCGGACATTCACGTATCGTCCGTCTCATAACTGCAGCTGCATCAGCACCAGCCGCAGTCGCGTTAAAACGCAAAGACAAACGATGCGGAAGTACAGCATCAGCTGACGCCAGCAAATCATCTGGTATCGCAAATCCGCGTCCTTCCATATACGCATTCGCCTGTGATGCCCGCAGCCAGTCGCGCAGAGCGCGTGGGCTTAAGCCCAGCACAACCTCAGGCGCGCGCCTTGTCGCATCGGCTACTTGCACCATATATTCAAGCAGTGCCGGATGCATATGGGTCTGCCTTGCCTCAGCCTGCATTTGCAGCCATTCCTCCGTAGCAATGACAGGACGAAGCCGTTCGGGTTCAATTCGATTGCCATTCGCGTATTGCTCGAGCATCCGCTTCTCTTCCGATGAGCCGGGATAGCCAATCGTCAGCCTCATCATAAACCGATCCAATTGTGCTTCCGGCAGCGTGTTTGTCCCCTCGAAGCTAAGTGGGTTTTGTGTAGCTATGAGCATAAAAGGAACCGGCAGCTTGCGGGTTTTCCCCTCTACCGTCACTCGTCTTTCCTCCATAGCCTCCAAAAGCGCAGACTGCGTGCGCGGCGACGTTCTGTTAATCTCATCAGCAAGCACCACATTGCCCATAATCGGTCCAGGCCGATAGACCAGCTCACTCGTCCGTGCATCAAGCACGACTCCGCCAACAATATCAGCCGGAAGCATGTCGGACGTAAACTGTATTCGTTTAAAATCTCCACCGACCGCTCTAGCAAACGCCTGAGCGAGCAGTGTCTTGCCAACACCCGGCACATCCTCTAGCAAAACATGTCCGCCAGCCAGAAGTGCAGTTAGCGTATTTCGAATGACCTGCTGCTTGCCTAGCAATACACTCTCTACCTTTACTAGCAATCGATGCAGCAGCACCTGTGGTGCTTCCGGCCAATGACTATAACGTTCCTCTTTAGCATCCTCAGAAAATTGGGGAGAAATCATCGTATAAATCGCCTCCTGAAAAATAAATCTATCTATTTTTCAGTGTCCCCAGCTTTCTCTCACTTTAGACCTGCTAGAAACCTTTCTATTACTCCGTTATCCAAATTTCCCGATCGGTATCGTTGTACACATATCTTGTTATCGCAATTCCAAGTTTTTGCAGCGTCTCACGCACTGGAACCACGATCTGCTTCTTGTGCTCATCCATCACAGGTTTCTCCTTGCCGGATTTCGGCTGTACCTGGTTTGTGCTTACGTACGATTCTATGGAATCAGTATTCAGCTCAAGTTCCGTGCTGTCTTCAATCCATTCCACAAGCTTTTGCAGCGACACTTCGATGGCGCCGTTTTTTATTCCGTATTCGCTTGACGCCAGCACGAGACTTTTCTCGCCACGATGCAAAATTAAGTTTGGAACCTGCTTCTTTGTTTGGGCAGACAGGCTGCTTTGACCTAGCTTCTCCGAAAACAAAGTGAGCTTATCCACTTCCTGCTGCGTGACCTGCTTTCTGCTCCACTTGAGTTTGCTTGCCACCCTAAACTGAATAGGTTCAACCTGATCCGTCAGCTTAGCAAATGTGTACCCTTTATCTTTGTAATATTTAATGATGGACGGCAATGCCTTAACAGACTCTGCATGCCCTGCACTGTCATGAAGCAAAACATTCAGCTTGCTTGCAATCTTTGAGCCTTTAATCGTCGTCATAATCTCGGAGGCTGGCACGCCCTGCCGCTTTGAATCTCCACTGTCTACATTCCAGTCATGCACCTGATAACCTGCCGCTTTCATCGCATCAAAGTATCCCTGATCAAAATTGCTATATGTGCCGCCCGGCGCGCGAACTAAGGTGGTTCTAACCCCAGTTGTACGATAGATAGCTTCATCCGTTTTCATCACCTGATCAGCAAATTCAGCAAAACTTCCGTATAAATGATCATATTTATGGTCGAACGTATGATTGCCAATTCCATGTCCTTCCTTCACGATCCGTTTAACTAATTCCGGCTGCTTCAATACATGTTCACCAAGCACAAAAAAAGTTGCCGTTATCCCTTCCCGCTTCAAAATATCCAGCACCTGTTCTGTATTCTTACTAGGTCCGTCATCGAATGTTAAATATAAAATCTTTTGATCTGATCCTAGTGAATCTGCTTTAACTCTATCATTTTGCGATGAAGCAGCAGCAGCTGACGACTTGCCTTGCTCCTGCTTTTTCTCGGTATCGTAAGATGCCTGCACCGTTAGAAGCGGCATCGCCTCATCATTCGTAACCGCAGCAGCGGCACTTGCCTGTACGATCTTCTGATCACTTGCAGCATCGTCTTTATTCACCCCAAAACCATCAGGCTTAAACAAACCAAAACAAACAACTAGTATACAAATCGCTACCCGCCACATCCGCTGCATTCACGCTGCCACCCTTCTCTACCTATGAATAATAAACTGAGCCATTCTGATAGATTATATGAACAGTTGAACTGGTAAATGTCTATGCTAGTCAATTTCAAATGTCAGCTTCGAATAAAACATGAAGACAGCAGTGCGCAACTTATTGTGGTGCATTCGCGTCTTCATTCCATATATATTCCATTTAATTGAAATTCAGGAGAGTGATTGTAATGAAATGGAGCATTGCAGCCGTTATTTTGGTGTTTGCACTCCTGCTGCCAACCTCTGTCAATGCGGCATCTCAGGCAAGCTATGAGTTTAATTGGGATTCCGGCATTCGCTCATATGGAGGAGCACTCGTAAAAAATGGCGTTACATTCGTATCAATGGATAGTGTCCGAGGCGGAGCGGGGCTTGAAGTGAAATGGGATAAAGCGGGAAAGCGGGCTCAATATGACGGTTGGAATAAATCGATTGCGGTGCGACTAGGCAGCAAAACAGGCGTACTCGATGGAAAGATGGTTAAGCTCGAAAGCGCACCATTTTTGTATGAGAAAAATGTTTATTTGCCTGTCCGTTTCGTTGTTGGTGCACTGGGCGGAGATCATATTACGTGGGACGCCAAGAGAAAGACGATAAAGGCTGATCATCTAAAAACGTTCAAGCAATATATCTACTCATACGATGGATCAACTTACACCGTAGAGCCTAAGAAAGGCATTGTCTACGTCACAGACGGCAAGGGTGTGCGGCGAGAGCTCACAAAGCTAGGTGGATCCATTTATGATTATTTGACCTTCAAATTTCAAAAAACACCGGGTGGATTGCTCGTACTTAACCTAGAAGATAACTATGGTGAACCGCATCTTCACAATCAGCTATACACACTCGTCATAAAAGGCGGCAAAGTCATCCAGCAGTCCAGCGTTTATTATTTCCGTCGATTGGAGCAAAATGTGACTCTAGCAGACGGCCAATTGCTCCTGAATGATGGCAAAACTTTGCGCCTGATTAAAGATGGCACCGGAGACGTCATTGAAACGATTGATTTGGTTAGCCTAGGCGGAGAGGATGACAATTATTTTATTGAGTATTTTGACAAGGATGTCTTTCTCTTGCGTGCAAATAAAAACGGCATTTTAAAACTTGTGCATAGAGATGGTATGACGACTACAGTACTTTACAAGGAATTATTGGATGCTAAGCAGCAAGAGTATGTAGAAACAAATGATCTTCCTTATCTCGGCGATTACCTAAGGTTCATCAAGCGTGAAGGCGATATTTTGTATTTCAAAAATGGATTCCCGTACGACAAGGATAATCAAACCTATAGTTTAAGCCTTTCGTAATAAGAAGGAGCTTGTCGGCAGAGATTCGGTATAAAAGCATTGACTAACAATAGCAGTGATGCACAAAACATAAAAAGCTGAGCAGCGATTACTCGCATGCTCAGCTTTTTTATCATTTTAATTAAAGTACGACCTGCTTAAAATGCAGCAACAATCGCGCCTTTGTAGGTCTCATCGATAAATTTCTTCACTTCAGGTGAACGAAGCGCTGCAGCGAGTTTCTGTATCGCTTCGGAATCCTTATTGTCTGGACGCGCAACAAGAATATTCACATAAGGTGAGTCATTTCCTTCAATGAACAGTGCATCTTCTGTAGGAACTAGATCGGCCTCCAGCGCGTAATTCGTGTTGATCATAGCAAGGTCAACCTCACCTAAGACACGCGGCAATGTCGCTGCTTCTACTTCTCTAATATCAAGCTTCTTCGGGTTAGCAACAATGTCTGATACAGTTCCGCTAACGCCTACGCCATCCTTCAGAGTAATCAGTCCATTTGAAGCCATAAGGGCAAGTGCACGTCCGCCATTCGATGGATCATTCGGAATTACAACTTTTGCGCCATCCTTCAGCTCATCGATTTTTTTAATCTTTTTTGAATAAGCGCCAAACGGCTCAATATGAACAGCAGCTACATTTACAAGATCATAACCTTTGTCTTTGTTGAACTGATCCAAATAAGGTGTATGCTGAAAAAAGTTAGCATCAATATTTTTTTCATAAAGCTGTGTATTCGGTTGGATGTAGTCATTGAACTCGATAATTTCGAGATCCACGCCCTGCTCCTTGAGCATTGGCTTTACAAATTCAAGCAGTTTCGCATGTGGAACAGGAGAAGCGCCAACCTTCAGCTTAACCGCTCCAGGCGTTTCTGTTCCTTGATTAGCATTTGATCCTGCTGAGTTGTCATCGGTATTTTTGTTTTGTCCGCAAGCTGCTAATGCAAACATCAGCATTAAAGTTACGATCATATAGCTTGTCTTTTTCATGTTCATTCCTCCATAGTTGTCAATTCATTCTGAGCTGCATCATGCTTCTACTTATTTATTTTCTGCTGTAACGACGCACTAAGGAATCCCCGATCGTTTGCAGCACCTGTACGAGCACGATAAGAAGCGCGACGGTTACCAGCATCACATCGGTTTGGAAACGTTGATATCCGTAGCGCAGTGCCAAGTCACCAAGTCCACCACCGCCGATTACACCCGACATCGCTGTATAAGAGACGAGTGTGACTGCCGTTATTGTAACCGCAGCTAGCAAACTTGGACTAGATTCACGGAGCAGCACGCGGCGTACGATATCCCACTTTGATGCACCCATTGCCTGAGCCGCTTCAATAACGCCGCGATCTACCTCACGCAGCGACGTTTCCACCAGCCTTGCAAAGAAAGGCGTTGCTGCTACGACAAGCGGCGGGATAGACCCCTCTACGCCTAACGTCGTTCCCGTAATGATTTTTGTAAGCGGCATGATCAATATCATCAATATAACGAACGGAACCGAGCGCAGTACGTTGACGATAAATGAAAGGATGCCATACACAATAGGCTGCTGCAGAAGCTGCCGTTTTGAAGTTAGAAACAGGACGACGCCCATGATTAATCCGAAAATAATTGTAAACACGAGCGAGGCTGTCAACATATAGAGCGTATCCTTCGTAGCATCCCAAATTTCAGGAATACGTACGTTTTCGAAGCTCATCATATCGCATCCACCTCCAGCCCATCTCTACGTAAAACATCAATCACTTGATCAATCTCCGCGGCGCTGCCGATCAATTCCACAATAAGCTGACCATAAGGCGTGTGCTTCATACGCGAAACGGTTCCTTGCAAAATCGCAAATTGAACAGACGTTGGCTTCACCGCATTATACAAAATAGGCTCGTAAGTCAACTCGCCAATATAAGTCATGCGAAGCAGGCGCCCTGAGCGGCCTCGCAGCAATTGTCCATTCACGGCGCTATCCGATGCTTGGTCAACAAAGTCGCGGGTAACCGGATGCTCCGGCTTTAAAAATACATGCAGCACATCGCCTATTTCAACGATTTCTCCATCATCAATAACAGCGACACGATCACATATCGAACGTATTACGTTCATTTCATGCGTTATAAGTAAAATTGTAATTCCTAGCTTCTCATTAATGTCGAGCAGCAATGATAATATCGAGTTCGTTGTCTGCGGATCTAATGCCGATGTCGCTTCATCGCAGAGCAATACATCCGGATTGTTTGCGAGCGCTCTCGCGATACCAACACGCTGCTTCTGGCCTCCCGAAAGTTGAGAAGGATATTTATCTGCATGACCTTCAAGCGAAACGAGCTTCAGCAGCTCATCCACACGCTTATTCACCTCTGCCTTTGAAAGCTTGGCGAGAACAAGCGGGAATGCAATATTATCTCGTACCGTAGACATCGATAGCAGGTTGAAATGTTGAAAAATCATTCCGATACGCCTGCGATGCGCTTGCAGCTGTCTCTCTGGCAAGCCGGTAAGCTCCACATTCCCAACATTTACCGTTCCCGATGTTGGTTTTTCCAGCAAATTGACGCAGCGCAGCAGCGTGCTCTTCCCCGCGCCTGAATGACCGATAATTCCAAATATTTCACCTTTACTTACCTTCAAGCTAACGCCACGAACCGCTTCTACTGAAACCGACCCTACTCGATACGATTTTCTGATGTTGTTTAGCCTGATCAAATCTATAACCCCCTATCTAACAAGCAAGTCCATATTTTATAAATGTGACAGCATACTGTCAATGTCAAAATTATCTATTTTACTGTGCTTCATAATTTAACAGCTATATATTCATTTGAGAAAGCTTCCTCTATTGTTTCCCTGCTCCATCTTTTTACTCTTGCACTTGCAGCATAACCGCGGGAACTGTCTCAAAAATAGTAAAGAGCAAGCTCGCTGAAGCAAGAGCTTACTTAGAACAAAATCGTTATTTTTCTATTCTGTTATATGGATGCCTTCGCCAAAATACACTTAAGGGTTCAACGCTTCATCGCACAGACAGCGCATAACATCCCAAAACCATTTGGCTAACGAACTGTATCATGCCTATTATGCAGAAAACTGCTTTTTTGAAGCTTTAACGAATCTTATTAACGTTATCGCGTACTGTACAGGACTCCATGAGCTGTTTTGCTCGAAATAACGATTCTGGAGTTCGTTAGAAATTCAATCCATTATAAATAGATCAAATAAGAGCTGCTGGGTTCGTAAGCTATTTGTCCGATAAGTGGAGTGCATTACTGGCTGCGATTAGCTCAGAGACTCACTATCCCTAAGTTACATCAGGCAAAACAAAAATAGGATTGTCACAAAAGCAGATTAACTCTGTTTTTGCGACAACCCTAGCTAAAGCCATTATTTCAAAGTTACAAGCTGGTCTCTTTCCACATCAAACTTTCCGATTAGCTTTTGTGGATTTTCTTTAAATTTCATAACGGCCATCGTTTTTTCTGTCTTTTGCAGCGATGACCAGGATGAATCCTCCAGTACAACAAATGCATCGACATAAGCTCGGCCGCTCCCAATAATCAAATTCCCTTCATATTTGACTGAAATGGGATTCCCATTTCCATTAATCTTGTCTGACTCTTTTTTGGCAAACAATAAGCCTTCCCCATTTGGAACAGTCGACAAAGATTTAACCTTTTTTGTTTTGCCGTCAGCTTCCACTTCGGTTAGCAGTTCTTTTTTCAATAAGCCTTGAATCGTGGATTGCGACAAATACATTATTTTTTGTCCATCAGCAATTTCGATTTTTATTTCGTACACTTCTTTTGTTTCTAATTGCTCGGCATGTTTGGTTAATACATCATCGATCTGCTGTTTCTCTCCGTATACAATGACACCCTTAGCCTGCGGAAATATTTTTTCGATGATGCTGTCCTTGCCAACATATCCCGCGATTAGGATGACAGCGACAAGCGACAGCATTGCAATTAACAACTTTTTCATTTTTATTCCCCCATATATTTTGTGTGTATTCGATATTCTGCGATCAGCTGAGTTCAAGCTATTTGAACAATTTGTTGACGCCTCCTTCACAAGTCCGTTTTCTATTTCCTATCGTATAAAAAATAGCGATTGCCAACCATCGATTAGGGTGACAATTCAGGTGACAAATTTGTAAGAGTCCAAAACAAAAAAAACAGGACGGAGCAGCTATTTCCTGCTCCGTCCTGTTTTCAATTATTTAGCAGCAGCCGGCTGCAAATCCTTTACGGCATCCAGAACCTGCTCTGCATGCCCCTTCACCCTTACTTTACGCCATTCCTGCACGAGCCTGCCCGCTTCATCGATGAGAAAAGTCGATCGGACAAGACCCATATACTCTCTGCCATAAAGCTTCTTTAATTGCCATACTCCATACAGCTCGCACACCTCATGCTCCACATCAGCTAATAACAGAAAAGGAAGCTCCTTCTTTTCAATAAAACGCTGATGAGACTTTACCGTATCTAGGCTAATCCCCAAAATAACAGTATTTCGTTTCAGCATCTCTGTGTTTGCATCTCGAAAATCACATGATTCCTGTATGCAAGCCGTCGTCATATCCTTTGGATAAAAGTAAAGGACAACATTTTTCCCGCGATAATCACTAAGTGAAACATCTTCTCCATTTGACGCCGGCAATACAAACTCCGGTGCCATATCTCCCACTTGAAGCTGTGTCATGATTAGTCCCCCATCATTTTTGCTGCACACCTATTCAATTAAAACCAAGCCGCTTAAGAGCCGGCTCCTCGGTATCGCTTTACGCCATGGTTCCATAACAACAGCCCTAGAGAGAACACGATAATTCCCATGACCGGAGTTAGGAGCGCGAGCTGTGAGAGATCATCCGACTTCTTCTCAAGAAAATAAGAAGCTGGGATGACGCCTACAAAAGCAAACGGCAGCAGCCATGTTAATACGAAGCGGATCATTTTGTTATAGATATTAACCGGGTAACGTCCATAATTTTGAATGTTGTACATCAATGGCACAATTCCAGTCGGTGCATCCGAATAAAAGGAAATGGCACTAAGTGCCGTGTAGAGCCCCGCATAAATCAGCACTGCGCCTAATATTAAGAGCATCAGTACAAAAAGATCAAGAATCTCGAAAGGCAAACCGAGCTGTGTCCAGCATAGCACCATAATAATAGCCCCAACGAAGGAACCAATTAAAGAAGGCGGATCTACATTTTCGAGGAGCACCTGATATAGGCTGTGTGCTGGGCGGGTTAGAACACGATCCATCTCGCCCTTCACAATATAACGCTCGCTGAAATTCCATATGCTGAAGAAAGTGCTGAACACACCATATGGGATCATGAAGAAACCATAAACGAATACGACCTCTGCCTCAGACCAGCCGCCAAGCGACGGCGTGTGCTGGAACACGATCAGAATAAAGATGAGGTTCATCCCTTGGAACAATAAATCGGAAAGTACCTCGATCCAAAAGTCAGCACGATAAGTAAGACGCGTCTTCGCGTAGTTTTTAATGTATTCCAAAAATAATGATGCGTATCTCATATTTATTATCCCCCTTGCACGAACAACCGCTTGCGAGCGGCGCGCCACGTTAACCAGATTGGCACCAGCAGCCCAACAAACCAAAGCACTTGAATGCCAAACACCTGCAATATTTGATCGCTAGGCGTCCGCCCCGTGAAGACGGAGCTTGGCAAATACGTAATGGCTTGGAATGGCAGCCACTGCATAATAGCTGACAGCCAGCCTGGGAAAAACGCTATCGGCACAACTACGCCTGAGAACAAATCGACCATAACACGTTTCATTCGCATCATGCCTTCGTTATTTTCAACGAAAAATGCGAATAGGCCGGTCAAAATATTAATTTGCGAGTTGATAAGAAAGCTAAAGAACAGCATGACTAAATAAATTAGCCAGGTCATCGGATCTGTCGGTAATTTAACGGGAAATAAGAAACAAACGATAATCATCCCCGGCACCATGAAGAGCAGCATTCGGAACAAGCCTTCTCCGAAACCTTGCATCATTTTTACGACTAAATAGGAATAAGGTCTAATAAGCTGTACTGCTACGCTACCGTCCCTTATTTCATTCGCTATCTCGCGGTCCAGGTTATTAAAGTAAAAAGCACGAGCCATCCACGATACCGCAACGTAGGTTGTCATTTGGGTCACCGTGAAACCGGCCAGCGTCTCCTTGTCCCCATAAATCGCCTGCCATAGAAAGTAATAAGCGCCGATATTAATCGCATAAATAATGATACCGCTATAATAATTAACGCGGTACGCAAGCATCATGATAAACCGTATTCGAATAAAGTCGATATAAGCGCTCATCATGATTGAACCGTCTCCTTGGATGTTGCCGCAGAGCCAGAGGAATAAATGCTTCGAACGATGTCATCGGTGTTTGTTTCGATAATTTTAATGTCGCGAATTTCAACGCCGCCTACAACACACGCCAATGCATCCGAGACATTAACGGCATGCGGGAGCCACATTTTTGCGCTCACTTCATTCTCCATCGTCCATGTTACATCGAGTGTGCTCGTCAACTGCTGCAGCTTGGCAAGCGCAGTATGCCCTGCAAATTGGAACTGAATTTCGCGTCCTTTGCTCCAACGGCTCTTCAGATCCTCCAGTCCGCCATCATAGATAATGCGGCCATCATCAAGCATAATGACGCGAGAACAAAGCGCTTCAATATCCTGGAGATCATGAGTCGTCAGCAAAATAGTCGTACCCTGCTCCTTATTCATTTGCATCAGGAAATCACGAATTTCTGTCTTCACGACGATATCCAGACCAATTGTAGGCTCATCGAGAAAAAGAATGGATGGATTGTGAAGGAGCGAAGCGACAAGCTCGCAGCGCATCCGCTGTCCAAGGCTTAGCTTGCGTACAGGACGATTTAATAAGTCGCCAAGCTGTAGCCGCTCAACAAGCTCGTCAAGACGTTTGCGGAAATCCGCCTCCGAAACCCGGTATACTTTGCGCAATAATTGGAACGATTCAATAACGCCTATATCCCACCACAGCTGAGACCGCTGTCCGAATACAACACCAATCCCATTAACAAACTTCTCTCTATCCTTAAAAGGCACGTAGCCATTCACTTTGAGCTCGCCTGCGGTCGGTACCAAAATACCGGTCAACATTTTGATGGTTGTCGATTTTCCGGCTCCATTCTCGCCAATATACCCGCAAATTTCACCCTGCGGGATTTGAAATGAAATATCCTTTACCGCCGTTACCTCGTTGTACTCGCGTTTAAACAAGTCCTTGAGGGCGCCGGATAGGCCTTCTCGGTTTTTTTGCACGCTGAATTGCTTGCGTAAATCCTTTACATCGATTGCTAACATCTGGTTGTTATAGCCCCTTCCACTTCGACATTTCCTAGGAAATAGCGATCTTTATTTACTTAAAACGATAAAACTTGCTTCTGCATGTCGTTCAGCTTTATAATTTTATGATATGTAATCATACATTAGTTCACGCCTAGCGTAAACGACTGTCTTTGCCTTGTGCAGCGAAGCTTTTGTTTGTTGATGAAATATAAGCTGTTAATAAGGCTCATACTTATGCGTTCTTATATTTCTAACGTATACTGCTCTGCTAACTTCTTTTTTTGGGAGCGGATCATTCGCTATGCCATCTTTGCTCATGCTTACATTGAAATCTACCCTCATTGTTTCAAAACGATTCCGCAATATCTGAAAGGAGCACGTCTAACGAAATGCCTAAAGAGACGAATAAAGAGACGACTGAAGAATCGAAAAATGAGACTGCTAAAATGGCGAAGAAAAAAAGATGGAAAAGGATTTATATCAGCCTCTCTGTCATTCTTGGTGTGGTAGCAGCGTTTGTTATTTATTGGAGCGTAGGTGTTTACAGTGCGCTTGATAAGTTCAGTGATCCAGAGCCAACAAAGGCTCCTATCGAGGATGCTGAAGCAACGCCAGTACCTATTCCTGAATGGGAAGGCAAAGAGCGCGTTAATATATTGCTGCTCGGCGGTGACGCTCGCGGGCTAGACGAGGGGCAAGCGGCTCGTTCAGACTCCATATTGGTTGCATCCTTTGATCCTGTGACCAAGAAAGCACATCTATTCTCCGTTCTTCGCGACACTTACGTCAGCATAGAAGGACATGGGAAAGGCCGTATTAATACAGCACTTACTTTAGGAGAATATCCGCTCGCTATGAAAACGGTTGGAGACCTGCTTGGTCTCGACATACAATATTATGTTTATACCGACTTTGAAGGCTTTAAAAGCCTGATTGACGCAATGGGCGGCATTTACTTTGATGTCGAAAAAGATATGCATTACACCGATAACGCCGACGGCAATCGCTACGATATTGATCTCAAAAAAGGCTACCAGCTGCTTGACGGCGATAAAGCCCTGCAATACGTTCGTTTCCGCCACGATGCGATGAGCGATTTCACAAGAACAGAGCGTCAGAGAAATTTCCTTCAGGCGGTGTCCAAAGAGCTTCAATCGACATGGAACATTATCCAAATGAAAAAAATTCTTGAAAGCGTTCAGCCTTATGTGAAAACAAACATTAGTGTGCCGGATATGCTGAAGCTCGGTCAGCTTGGCGTCAAAAGCCATGTGGCCAGCACAACACAAATACCGCCGATGGACCTCATCGCGGAGGATCGGGTTGGCGGCGCGTCTGTTATTGGAATTAGAGATGAAGATGAGCTGCGCTCCTTCGTACAAACGACGCTGCAGGAAGACAACACCGTTCCAGAACCTACTGCTTCGCCAAGCAGTACACCAAGCGGCAGCGACAACAGCAATAAACAGCAGTAAACATACGTACACGCAACGGCGCTTCAAGTTGCGTGTATTTTGTTTCTAGGTGCGTCGCGGCTGTTCATCTTACGACGCTCTTTCTCAACTTGTTTAAAATGACTTACAACTATGAATCCCATTGGAGGCTGCTTTCCATGACAACAAAGCGACAAAATTCCGAAAAACTATATGAAGAAGCGCTGCAGCATATTGTTGGCGGCGTCAACAGTCCTTCCCGCAGTTATAAAGCGGTAGGCGGCGGCGCACCCGTATTTATGAAACGTGGCGAGGGCGCTTATTTCTGGGATGTCGATGATAACCGCTATATCGACTATTTAGCTGCTTATGGCCCTATTATTACTGGACATGCTCACCCGCATATTACAGAAGCTATCGTTCGTGCAGCTCAGAACGGTACGCTATACGGCACACCAACGGAGCTGGAAATTAAGCTTGCTCGTATGCTGAAAGAAGCCATCCCATCTCTCGACAAGGTGCGGTTCGTCAATTCCGGTACGGAGGCCGTCATGACAACCATTCGTGTCGCTCGCGCCTACACAAAGAAATCCAAAATCATTAAATTCGCAGGCTGCTATCATGGCCATTCAGACCTTGTGCTCGTCGCAGCAGGCTCTGGGCCATCTACTCTGGGCATTCCAGACAGTGCAGGCGTGCCTGCAAGCATCGCTAGTGAAGTCATCACCGTGCCATTTAATGATCTGCCTGCGCTGAAAGCTGCACTCGATCGCTGGGGTCATGAGACTGCCGCTGTTATGGTTGAGCCGATTGTCGGCAACTTCGGTATGGTTATGCCGCATGAAGGCTTTCTAGAGGGGCTTTGCAAGCTCACTCGCGAAGCTGGAGCGCTAGTTATATACGACGAGGTCATCAGCGCCTTCCGCTTCCATTACGGAGCAGCACAGACCTATGTTGCGTTCCCTGATCACCAAGCCATCGAACCGGATTTAACCGCATTAGGCAAAATCATCGGCGGCGGCCTTCCAATCGGTGCATACGGCGGACGCCGTGAAATTATGGAGCAGGTTGCCCCTCTCGGCCCTGCTTATCAAGCAGGTACGATGGCCGGCAATCCTGCCTCGATCTCAGCAGGCATAGCGTGCTTGGAGCTGCTCCAAGAGCCTGGCATTTACGATAGAATGAACGCACTGGCTACGAAGCTTGCAACAGGATTGCACGCCGCTGCCAAGCAGCATGGCATCCCGCTCACAATTAACCAAATTCGCGGCTCCTTCTCCGCACATTTCTGCGATCATCCGATTACGAATTATGATGAAGCGCAGGATACAGACGGCGAGCTGTTCGGCAGATTTTTCAAGCTCATGCTAGATCAAGGCATCAATCTTGCCCCATCCAAATATGAGGCTTGGTTCTTTACGACAGCCCATACCGAGGCAGACATTGATGAAACGATTAAAGCCATTAATTATGCTTTCTCTAACTTGTAATAGTTGTTTAGATCATAAAAAAAAAGCTCAGGAGCTGAAATAGGCTTCTGAGCTTTTTTTATTTCACCTGCTTTACTATAAGCAATCGATCATCCGATGGTGACGGGTTACCGCGGCCATCGGTATTATTCGTGATGACATAAATACGTCCGTCCTTTATCTTTACGTCACGAAGTCTTCCTTCACCTTCGAATACCCTTTCCATGTTTTTGGATGCAGGGTCATAGCGATAAAGCGCTTCGCCTACTAAAGCAGCAATCCATATTCGATTGTTCTCATCGATTGTCGCGCCAGAGGGCGCAATCGCATCTTCGCCGGTATGATAAATAGGCGTTATCATCCCTTCCTGCGCAGCACTGCCATAAATCGCAGGCCAGCCGTAATTGCCGCCCGCTGCAATTTTATTAAGCTCATCATGTCCACCTGGATCTCCCGAAGGACCATGCTCTGTATTAAATAGAACACCTTCACTATTCCAAACAAGCCCTTGAGGATTGCGGTGTCCATAAGAATACACATAGGAGCCGGAAAACGGATTGTTCGCTGGTACCTTGCCTTCTAACGTCATTCGCAAGATTTTTCCTGCAAGGCTGTTACGATCCTGTGCCAGCTCCGGCTGCTGTGCATCTCCCGTTGTTACATAAAGCAGCTTGTCGGGCCCAATCGCCAGCCGTCCGCCATCGTGATTCGCAGCACCAGGAATACCCTCGAGCAGTGCTCGAACCTCATCCCATTGCCCGCCATTTTGTTTAATAAGCACGACTCTGTTCATCACACGACCATTTTCTTCGTACGTATGATACGCGTAGGCCTCTCGAGACTGAGCGAAATCCGGAGCAAGCAGGAAACCTAAAAATCCGCCTTCTCCGCGGTCATGTACACTTTTGAGCAAATGAACCGCTTGACGTGTCGTCGCATCCCCATCCACCTTCACAATATTTCCTTCGCGCTCGCTTATATAAACAATGTCCTCGTCAAAAGTAATGACCCAAGGCACTCGAAGCTCCTTCGCAAGTACAGTGTAAGCCTCGTCTTGCTCTTCTTGCTCTGACGGCTCAGTGCTTTCATCAATTGCCATCGTTTTCTCAGGCTTATCCGTCGCTTCATTTACTTTTGTATTTGTTGACGATGTTTCATTTGGTTCGCATGCAACCAGCATGCCTAAACATAATGTTGTCATCATCATCGCAGCAATTCGTTTTTTCACTGTCACCATCGCTCACTCCTCCTGGCTTATCTCCAGTACTTCCATGCTATTTCATTCGACAAAACACACTGTAAATCCTTGCAAATATAAGTATTTGTAATACATCATTGCATTATGGAGTCACGTTGTCTATAATGGATATCGTGGATCCATAATGATTAACTATAAGTATCAAAGGAGGGTGAGTGTACCCTATGCAATATTCTAAAAGTATCGGATATGCACTTCATGCTTTAATTCACTTAGCCCATGCTGAGCGCGGTCAGAACATAGGTATTAAAGATTTATCTTCTTCTCTCGGAGTTTCAGAGAGCTACTTGTCCAAGATTATGTCCAAGCTGCGCCAGGACGGCATCGTACGTGCTGTGACGGGTGCAAGCGGCGGCTACGAACTTGCTAGAGCTGCAGATCAAATTACATTTTTTGATGTCATTCAAGTTATTGAGGGACGACAGCCTTTATATGAGTGCTTTAATATTGACGATCAGCATCATCATTTATTTTTTGAAGCTGAAGATTTAGAGCCTGAGTCCACTGACCATTCAGAAAATAAGGGATGTCTTGTAAAAAAAGTGATGATTGGTGCTGAACGTCATATGCAGCGGTACCTTCAGCAGCATACGATCCAGTGGGTGGTAGACTCTGCTGCCTTCAATCCATTAACACAAACCGTGAAATAAACAAATCTCACTACTCTTTCTGCGTAAAAATAAAATTAGCCATTCGAGAGAGGATGTTTAACATGGAACAAATGATCGATGCAGCAATTATTGGCGGGGGACCTGCAGGCTTGAGTGCTGCACTTGTACTAGGCAGAGCAAGAAAAAGCGTAGTTGTTATTGATGAAGGGCGTCCGCGCAACCGAGTTACTCGCGAAACTCACGGTTTTCTTACCAGAGACGGCATTAGTCCGGGCGAGTTTCGACGAGTCGCAAAAGAGCAGATTAGCGCATATCCTACGGTTCATTTTGTAGAGGATGCTGCAGTGTCGTTCACTGGAACCGATGGCCATTTTCAAATTACGACTGCACAAGGACAAATCTATCAAAGCAAAAAGCTGCTATTTGCAGCAGGAATGAAAGACATCCCTCTCGATATTAATGGACTGTCTGAAGTATATGGCAAAAGCGCCTTCGTCTGCCCTTATTGTGATGGCTGGGAATTAAGAGACCAACCGCTTATCTTGATTGTCAAAGGCGATAGAGCGCTGCACTCTGCCAAAATGCTGTCTGGTTGGACAAGCCAAATTACCATTTGTACCGATGGTCCTGATGAATGGACCGATGAGCAGCGTGAGGAGCTTAAGCTGCATAACGTTCCTACCTTTAACTCACCTATCCTGCGTATTGAATCTAGCGATGGCATGGTGAAGCAAATTGTGCTGGAGGACGGTACTATTGTTCCGTGTACAGGAATTTTCTTTGCACCAAAGCTTGCTGCAGGCTCAGACTTGCCGCAAACATTAGGCTGCAAGGTCACTGAAGCAGGGACTATTGTTGTTGATATGTTTGGGAAAACAAACATTCCAGGTATCTATGGCGCTGGTGATGCAGCGACGGAGCTGTATCAAGCCATTACGGCTGCTTCAATGGGATCTTTGGCTGCTGTGGGCATTAACAGCGAGCTGCTTGCAGAGGCTTGGAATAGCCGAGTTTAATACTTTCAAATTCATAAAAAAAGCAGCTTCGGCAATTTACAAGCCTAGCTGCTTTTTTGGTGTTTGTTTACACGCTGTCTATTGCGTTTATTCGCTTGCTTTCGCCTCGTCAAGCGCCGAGATAAGCTCCTGCTGAATGTGTCCATTAGACGCTACGATATTTCGCGTTCCCAAATCGTAAGGCTTGCCAACTGTACTCGTCACAATTCCACCCGATTCCTGAACGAGCAGCGAGCCGGCAGCCAGATCCCAGCTATTCAGTCCAATCTCCCAAAACCCGCTCAGGCGTCCTGCTGCGACGTAGGCCATATGCATAGCAGCAGAGCCTGCTATACGGAGATTGCGAACCTGCGGGGCAACTGCTTGAATGCCTTTCAAATTTAGAGGCAGCGCATAATGATGGTCGGCCGGAAGACCTGTTGCAACCAAGCTGCCGCGGAGCGTATCCTCCTTGGATACCTGCATCCGTTTTCCATGCACGTACGCGCCCTTGCCTTTTTCGGCTACAAACAATTCATCTTTCATCGGGTCATAGACCACGCCGACGATCACCTCGCCGTTATGCGCCAAGGCAATGGATACACAGAAAAAAGGAAATCCGTGAACAAAGTTCGTCGTGCCATCAATAGGATCAACGATCCATAAATATTCAGCGTCACGGATGTTCTCCAGCGCGCGCGTTGACGCTTCCGGCCCAGGCTCTACGCCTTCCTCTCCCAAAAACGAATGATGGGGAAAATGAGTCATCACTAGATTTTTTATTAAACGCTCGGAACCTTTATCAATTTCCGTAACAAGATCATGCGAGGAATACTTTATATCAAGGCTTGCAAAATTGCCAAGCTTCGTCTTAATCCATTCTCCTGCTTTCGACGCACAATTAATTGCGACAGCCGTAAAGCTTTTACCGCCAACGACGGAAGTACTGTTCTGATCATTCACGATCCATCACTCTTCCCTCTATGTAAATTCACGAACATTTCTATCCATGTTAAGGTCTACTACGTTTGATGCTTTTACCAAGTTTCGCATGATTACTCCAACCATATCAAAATGAACGCAAGCCTTCAATGATTAATTGTCCCGCAAGCAGAAGAAGCGTCACTCTAAGCAGCCAAAGTAAGCCCTTGCCGCTCATTTTCACAGCAATTGCCGCACCCAGCTTTCCGCCGATCCAAGCTCCAGGCACTAATGCAAGCACGAGCAGCCAATCTGTTTCACCTAGATAAACGTGCATTCCGCTCCCTAGAATTGATGATAAAAAAATAACAAACATTGACGTTGCAGTTGCCATATGAGGCGGAAAACGAAATAACAGCACCATAAGAGGGACAAACAGCGACCCGCCGCCGATTCCAAATAAGCCAGACATGAGACCTACGCCAAAACCGATGCCGAGTGCAGGCATAATACCATAGCTGTACGTATGCACCTCGCCTGATGCATCGGTCATCGTTCGAACGATTGGCCACTGCTTCGAAAACGGTTTCATGTAGTCACGAGCAATTAATAATGATGCCATCAGCAGCATGAAAATACCAAAAACAAGTTGGAATACACCTGCAGGCAGCTTACCCGTAAGAGCGGAGCCAATCATTGCTGCAGGCCCGCTGGTCACAAAAAATATCCAGCCGCTGCGGAAATCAACGATTTTACGTTTGGCATAGCTCAGTGTAGATGCAAGTGCCGTAACGACTAATACCGTTAATGATATGCCAACTGCTGTTGCATGTCCAATAGCTTCTCCCGTTAATGCGGGACCAATGAGCATTAAGACAGGAACGATAATGATACCGCCGCCAAGTCCTACAATACTGCCAAACATCGCTGCTACAACGCCAAGAAGTACAAGAAGTATCCATTCCATGCGAATTCACCTTTTCAGTTACATAATGATGCATCTACTTGGAAGCGCCCGCTATATAATAACACCGCCAAGGCAAGCCCTGACGGTGTTATTTTGCTGCTATACCTACTCAGCAGTAATTTCTACGCGGCCGCCATCCAACACCTTGATGCCTTCTGCGCTTGCTTCCAGTTGCCTTAAGTCTTCTATCAGCTTCATCAAAGCCTCGTCCTTGCTTTTGGCTTCAAGCATGCAATCCAAATATTCGGTATTTCTTGCCGCATGACGCAAAAACTGTACAAGCGGCTCCGCTTCCACATGATCTGCATGACCACGGGGGTCAGATAAGCTTTTTGGACTGGAAGCGTGAATTTTGGGAGGAAGCTGGCTTGTACTAGCTATGCCCAGCCGCTCTCGCTCTTTGTCCCAGGTTTGAACAATACGCGGCCATAAATGCTCATATAATTCGTCATCTGAGATGTCTCCTGCATTAACAGCATGATGGTGAATGTCGAGCACCATCGGAACCTCAACTTGCTCAGCCGCCTCTAGCGTTTCCCTGACATTGAACGTTTTATCATCATTTTCAAGCGTAATCCGATGTTTAAAGCGAGGCGACAAGGAGCTGAACTGGCGAACAAAACGTTCACCAGCTACAACCTTGTCGCCGTATGCTCCACCGATATGTATATTGCATTTTGTCGCTTCATCAAGCCCCATTGCCTCAAGCATAAGAATATGATTGAGCAAATCCAGCTCTGATTTCGCGAGCACCTCCGGTCTAGGCGTGCTGAACACGCAAAAATGATCCGGATGAAAGGATACTCTTATTCCGTGCTTCTGCACGAACTCGCCAACTTCCTGAAATGCTGGCGCTAGCGCTTCAAATGGATTCCAATCCAATAAGTCCTCATGAGTAGCAAGGGGTATAAGCTTTGACGAAAAGCGATACATTTGAATGTCGCTGGCTTTGCAATGCTTCAAAATCCGCAGCGTACTGCGCAGATTTTCCTCTGCTATTCTTTCCAGCTTCCGAATCCCTGCCTCGCGGTCGTTTAGCTTCGAGAAGTTCGCAAACGTCATCGTTCTTGAAGGCGATGCATTCTCAACCTGCAAGCTCATTGCGACAAAACCTAATCTGACAATCATCGATTAGGCCCTCTCTCCAAAAAACATTTCAAAAGCAAGCGCCGTTTGAACTTTTGATTCTTCCTCAGTCAATTTTCTCACGAGCTCCATCTCCACTTGTGTCACTTCTTCGCCTTGAAAATTAATTTCTGCGATAGAAGCTAAAATGCGGACAATCGCAATCGCTTCATTGGCTGGTGTATAAGCAATCACCTTTTGGCCAGTTGGAAATACGCGAAAGCCGCTCTTGACCATTTTGCCCCGACCATACTCCAACAATTCATAGAGCTCTTGTTCGGACTTAAATTTGCACACAGAATTAAACTCAGTTGCAAAACCCATATTTTTTCCCTCCTTTCAGTGAAATTTCTACCGTGCCTTCAAAGGGCTTTACTACCAAACCTTTAAAGGCTTATTTCAAAAATTTATAACATTAATATCAACATATCAAACCTTTAAACCTTTAAACCTTTAATATCAAACCTTTAAAACATTAATATCAAACCTTTAATACATTAATATCAAACCTTTAATACATTAATATCAAACCTTTAATACATTAATATCAAACCCTTAAACCCTTTTCAAGCTTTTCGAACCCACCCAAACCCTCCCTTCCAAGGGAGGGCCCCAAGGGTTGCACCCTCTGGACACCCGCAACTGAACTAACCTAAGAGTTACACTGCGCGCGCTTTCTACTTTTGCGGGGGATCGCTTTCGTCCCTACGGGACACGCTTTACTTTTGGTGCGTTAAAAGATTAATCCTCTTAACCTTTCAAGTCATTCAAAAAATTTTCGTACTTTTCGAGCTTTCAAACTTTTCGAGCTTCACAAACTTTTCGATCCCACCCAAACCCTCCCTTCCAAGGGAGGGCCCCGAGGGTTGCACCCTCTGGACACCCGCAACTGAACTAACCTAGGAGTTACACTGCGCGCGCTTTCTACTTTTGCGGGGGATCGCTTTCGTCCCTGCGGGACACGCTTTACTTTTGGTGCGTTTTTCTCACATACCTTTAAACCCTTTCCGAGCTTTTGGGGCATTTGAAGAACAACTTGTCCATTTTAAGAAGGAAAAAAGATCTTTTACCTGTTTACCTTGGATACAAAGATAAGGATTGAAGCCCCAAAGTAAAAAATAAAAGAAATTTTTCCCCATATCATTTTTCATATGTGTACAAACAGTTATAGAAAGTTATAGAAATTATAACAAGTTAGAGATCGTTAGAAATGCATCTTACGATTGTGATGCTTCACCTGTAAAATCTATCCGTTGCTTCTCCGCGTGGCGGGAAAGAGCTAAGGAAATTAAGGTGTCTAACAATTCTTTATATGGAATGCCGGTTTCTTTCCACATAAGTGGATACATACTGATAGGTGTGAAACCAGGCAATGTGTTGACTTCGTTGATAAAAAGCTGATTGTCGCTTTTGCGAAGGAAAAAATCTACACGTGATAATCCCGAGCCATCAATGGATTGAAATGCACGAACGGCCATTTCGCGAACGGATTCTGTAAGCTCAGGCGACAAATGAGCCGGAATCTGCATCGTCGATTTTCCATCGATGTATTTGGCTTTGTAGTCATAAAATTCGTTAGAAGGCGCAATTTCGCCAGGTAAGGATGCTTTGGCATCATCATTGCCAAGTACGCTTACTTCGATCTCGCGGGCATCCACGAACTCTTCTACAATAACCTTGCGGTCAAAACGGAACGCATAGTTGATGGCATTAATAAGCTCTTCACGGTTTTTCGCTTTGGATACGCCTACACTAGAACCTAGGTTGGCTGGCTTAATAAAGCATGGATAGCCGAGTGAAACCTCGCATTCCATGATGAAGAAAGATGCGTCTCTCTCCCACTGTGTACGGTTGAAGTACCGGAAAATGCATTGCGGCAAGCCTTCTTGCGCAAATACTTTTTTCATTAGAATCTTGTCCATCCCAACGGCAGAAGCGAGAACACCCGCTCCTACGTATGGAATGTTCGCCATTTCGAACAGCCCTTGAATGGTACCATCTTCACCAAATGTTCCGTGCAGCAAAGGAAAAATCACATCAATGCGCGGCTCATCGCCAGCAGTTTTTGAGCTTCTATTCAAGCCTTGAAATAATGGAGCAAGAGCAAAGCCATTTTCCTCAGCCTCGTCTGTTGTGTTGCGTAGATCTTCTACACTGCTTGGTCGGTTATGCAAAACGGCTCCCGTTTTCCATTCGCCTTGCTTCGTAATATAAAAAGGCTTGATTTCATATTTGCTGTAGTCAAATTCACCCATTACAGCGTAAGCCGTTTGCAAAGAGACCTCATGCTCTCCCGATTTCCCCCCGTAAACTAAACCTACTCTAACCTTGCTCCCCATGGCATATCCTCCGGTACAATAATTTATAATAGATCTGCAATATGAAAAAAACGATATTTCGTTTGTTCCGTCCATGCATAGGAATCACGATAATCCCAATAACGATGCCTGCTGGAAACGGTATTCGCATTCACTAGCGGCATACCGAACGAGTCAAAAGCAGTTACGATTGTGCTGTGCTGAAAGCGATGATCACCATTCCAGTCATACGTAATGACATCCCCAAGCTGCAGCTCATCCGCAGATTGCACAACCTCTGCACGCAAGCCTGAGGTCTTTGAACCAGTTAAATAGTTGGTTATCGCGTTTGATACCGCCCAGCTGTAGCTCCACCATTCACTGCCCTTATTTCGGCCCTTATACCACCAGCCCGTTTCTCTCTTACCAGTATAGTTCATCGGAGCATTGCCTGCAAAGATGCACTGGGACACGTAATTGGTACAATTCACCTCAAAAAGCTCATACGCTGGGTTCCCCTCATTCCACCAACGATCCGCATATGCAGCAACCAAATCTCTCCTGTAACGAATACCAGATGGCCTGTGTTTGAATTGCTGTAATAGGTCATAATTTAAGTATGGTGTTGATGGCGAAGATTGTTCGCCAAATAGCTCCGAGTAATCATCGACGGTCATCCAATTGTCTACTGCTGTGCCATAACGCGGTCTTCTTTCCGATATAATTGGCTCAACACGAAGAACATTCCATGAGTGACCAGCGAGCCCTAACCAAAGACGCTCAAATTCAGATCTTTCTTCCATGTAAAAACGCCCAGACTGCTCCATTCTTCTTTTGATGTGGAGACGAATCAACACAGAGACCTCGCTTGATGATTCGTTGACGCGTATGAGCTCTGCTTTTGTTTCGCTTCCTGCTGGAAGCGCGCCTCTAAGCAAATCGCGTTCACGAAGACGCTCAAGCCTGAATCTTAGGCGATCACAATGATCGCGGTCCGTAACGTAATCGGTCAGCACAGCCGCATGCTGATTCGCTTCGGCTTGATTGTACAAGCTAATATAGCGATGAACAGCAGCTTTCCAACCTTGCAGCTTCCCTTGCTGATCGTGCGGATCGTAATCAGAGGAACGAAGCAGCGAGTTTAACTTTGACGTTTGTTGTTTTACTGGCTTTTCTTCCTGATTTGCTCTTTTTTGATTTTGCAGTGCTTGATCGCCGATTTCAGCATTTCGCTCCGCTTGCAACCCGGAAGGCGATGGCTGCTTCTGGATGGCATGCGTTACAACTTTCTGCTGCGACTTGCGCTGAGAAGCTGATGGTTTGGATGATGTTTGGTTATGCTTTTGGCCCTGAGTTCCTGGCCCCCGGTTGCCTGTTCGCGGCATAGCAATCCCTCCTTGACCTTATCGTGAGTGCAAGCGTAAACGGCTGCAGCATCTCTTTTGATGAGGCTAACTCGATTGGCGTTGAAATATAAACTTTTGGGATAGGAATCCAACTTAACCGAATTTACATTTCAATTGTAAAAGACTGCAGCTTCTCCCTTAATGCTTCATGGCCGCCGTTTCACGATGAAATATAAGTTTTTGGATTGACCTTCTCGATAGCAATCTTATATTTCAAGCCTATGCTGCTACAGCTTGCCTTTATGGCATGAGAACGTCATCAAGTATTTCGTGCTAAACTTGTCGCTGATTAACTGCTTCATTATATGAAGCACTCTGCCATTTCATGTAACATTCATTGAGGATCATTTTCAATGCCATTTCCAAGCGCATAAAGACATAATTGGACTTTACGGAAGGACTATTTTAACGATATACTATAGATATAGAAATTATGAAATAGTGTTTCACAGAATGAAACTCAGACTACAGTTAAAAGGAGAATGACGATGTCTACACAAAATCATTATTCAGTTCGCACAACGCTCGACGCTGGCGGCAAGTCTTATGCTTACTACCGTCTAGGCGGACTTGAAGAGCAAGGACTAGGCGATATTTCCAAGCTTCCTTTTTCAATTAAAGTATTGCTTGAGGCTGCTGTTCGTCAATTTGACGGACGCGCAATTACCCCTGAACATGTAAAGCAGCTTGCTACATGGGCTGACGGACGCGAAGATAAAGAAATTCCTTTCATCCCTGCTCGTATCGTTTTGCAGGATTTCACAGGCGTACCGGTTGTCGTTGACCTTGCTGCAATGCGCGACACTGTGAAAAAAGCAGGCGGAGATCCGAAAAAAATCAACCCGCTCGTACCAGTTGACCTTGTAATTGACCACTCGATCATGGTTGATGCATTTGGTTCACCTGAAGCACTTGAATACAATACTAAAGTTGAATTTGAGCGCAACGAAGAGCGTTACCGTTTCCTTCGCTGGGCACAAACAGCATTTGATAACTTCCGCGCGGTTCCACCAGGTACAGGTATCGTTCACCAAGTTAACTTGGAGTACCTTGCATCTGTTGCAGCTACAAAAACAGTTGACGGCGAAACAGTCGTATTCCCTGATTCCCTCGTAGGTACGGATTCCCACACTACGATGATCAACGGTCTAGGCGTAGTAGGCTGGGGCGTTGGCGGTATCGAGGCTGAGGCTGGTATGCTTGGTCAACCGCTTTACTTTGTAATGCCAGAAGTTATCGGCTTCAAATTGACAGGCAAACTTGCAGAAGGTTCAACTGCAACTGACCTTGCGCTTACGGTTACTCAAATTTTGCGTAAAAAAGGCGTTGTTGGTAAATTTGTTGAGTTCTTCGGCCCTGGTCTATCGAACATCAGCCTTGCTGACCGTGCAACAGTTGCCAACATGGCACCAGAATATGGCGCTACAATCGGCTTCTTCCCTGTAGATAACGAGACTCTTAGCTACTTGCGCCAAACTGGCCGCAATGAGGATCTTATTGAGCTTGTTGGCTCTTACTACAAAGCGCAAGACATGTTCCGTACAGACGAGACTCCAGATCCAGTATTCTCGGATGTTGTTGAGCTTGATCTTTCGACAATCGTTCCTTCCCTTGCAGGGCCGAAACGTCCTCAAGACCGCGTAGAGCTTACTGCAATGAAGGAATCTTTCAATAGCATCATCCGCACACCGATTGACAAAGGCGGCTACGGTCTCTCCGATGAGAAAATCGAGCAGTTCGTTACTGTTAATCATAATGACGGCCAAGTTAGCCAAATGGGTACAGGCGCAGTCGTTATCGCAGCTATTACAAGCTGTACGAACACTTCGAACCCAAGCGTAATGGTTGGCGCTGGTCTAGTTGCTAAGAAAGCAGTAGCACTTGGACTTAAGAAACCTGCTTATGTAAAAAGCTCCCTAACACCGGGCTCGCTCGTTGTTACGGAATATTTGACAAAAGCAAATCTAATCGAGCCGCTTGAAGCACTTGGCTTCCACGTTGCTGGTTACGGCTGTGCGACTTGTATCGGTAACTCCGGTCCACTTCCAGACGAAGTAAGCAAAGCGATCATCGACAATGACATGACCGTATCTGCTGTACTTTCCGGTAACCGTAACTTTGAAGGCCGTGTCCACGCACAAGTAAAAGCAAACTACTTGGCTTCTCCGCCACTAGTTATCGCTTATGCGCTTGCTGGAACGACTAACATCGATTTGACAACTGATCCAATTGGTTTCACTGAAGACAACAAGCCTGTATTCCTAAAAGATATTTGGCCAACGTCGCAAGAAATCAACGACGCAATGACAGCTGCGCTTAACCCGCAAATGTTCCGTGACAAATACGAAAACGTATTTACACAAAATGAGCGTTGGAACGCAATTTCGGTACCTAAGGGCGAAAGCTACGAGTGGGATGCAAAATCAACTTACATCCAAAACCCGCCATTCTTCGAAAACCTAAGCTCCGAGCTTTCTGATATCAAAGATATCCATACAGCAAACGTACTTGCTCTTATGGGCGATTCCGTAACAACGGATCATATCTCACCTGCTGGTAACATCACAGTTAACAGCCCAGGCGGTCAATACTTGATCGAAAACGGCGTTAAACGCGAAGACTTCAACTCTTACGGCTCACGTCGTGGTAACCATGAAGTTATGATGCGCGGTACGTTTGCGAACATTCGTATTCGTAACCAAGTGGCTCCAGGTACAGAGGGCGGCGTAACGACTTACCTTCCAACGGATGAAGTCATGTCGATCTACGATGCATCGATGAAATATCAAAACGAAGGCAAAAACCTTGTCGTTCTTGCTGGTAAAGAGTACGGTACAGGTAGCTCGCGTGACTGGGCTGCAAAAGGTACATTCCTACTAGGCGTCAAAGCTGTTATCGCTGAAAGCTTCGAGCGTATTCACCGCTCCAATCTGGTTGGTATGGGCGTATTGCCACTTCAATTCCCAGAAGGTCAAGGCTGGAAGACGCTTAACATCACTGGCCGCGAAACATTCGACATCGTTGGCTTGTCAAATGACGTTACTCCAGGTTCGCAAGTTACCGTTACGGCTACTCGCGAAGACGGCACGACATTCGACTTCCCAGCAATTGTACGTCTTGACTCGGTAGTTGACGTTGATTACTATCGCAACGGCGGTATCCTGCAAACTGTACTTCGTCAAATGATCGCTAACATGTAATAATCTGCGCATATCCTGCGCCGTATCGAAAAAAGAGCTTTGCCGATTTGTCGGCAAAGCTCTTTTTTCGTTTGTTTTTTAGCAATAGGCTTCGCTATTATCGCATAATGCTCATCTTAACGAACATACGTTCCGCTATATGTCCCATTTTGAGCATAAACCTACCTTTTTAAGACCAATAGCGTACCCAATGTCCGTTAGCCGCCCCAAAAGTTAGGATTTGAAGCAAATAACGTATCTGATGTCCGTTACAGCAAGTTTGGTTACTCAAGCTCCCAATTCCAACCTTCTTTACTTCCAATGCTCATTATGAGTTTGACTAAATTACAGCCAGCAATCTAGCCACGTTCCCCTCCCAAAGCAGGCGCGCAGCTATCACGTTAGTCCTGTAGTTTGAGTTTGAACCAAATTAAAGAAAACACCCTGCCACGATCCCCCACCCGGAGCAGGCACGTAACTATCACAATCAAATTAGTTCTCTACTGCACTTGAATCGTCATAGCTTCGCTATTATCGCATAATGCTCATCTTAACGGACATAGGTTCCGTTATTTATAACAATTAACGTCCAAAACAAATTTAACGGACATACGTTCCGCTATTTGTCCCATTTCGAGCATAAACCTACCTTTTTAAGACTAATAGCGTACCCTATGTCCATTAGCCACTCCAAAAGTAAGGAAAAGGAGCAAATAGCGTATCTGATGTCCGTTACCCTCTCTAAAAAAGCAAAACCCCGGAGCATTCGCTCCATCCGATTTGATCACTAAATGCTGTAATTCATATACTCCAATCATTCGTGGAGCATAGCTGCTTGTTAAAAACCTAGATGCAGCAACCGCTAGCTAAGCATCATCCCAGCAAAGGCGTAGCTTAAACGGGATACACTACCCAACAACCCTAATGTGTTTAAATAAAAACAGCAGGCCCGAGGATCACCTCATGCCTGCTGTTTCTTTTATGACTATAGAATCATCGTACCCATCCGTTTAGCGGACTCCATCATGACCGGGGCGTATTCCCTCATCGTTTCCATCGTCATCCTGCTGGCTGGACCCGACACGGATAATGCAGCAGCGAGCTTGCCGGTACGGTTAAAGATAGGCGCCGAAAGCGCCGCTGCTCCCGGTTCCCGTTCCTCGAAGCTTGTGGCATATCCCTGCATACAAATCTCTTCGAGCTGCTGCTTGTATTGATCCAAATCCAGAGAGTACAGCCAAGCTGGATCTCCAAAAATGCTTTCCTGTACGATCGGATCTGAATAAGCGATTAGCACCTTGCTCGATGCACCTGCATAAAGCGGCAGTCTCACGCCTACAGGCGCTACCCGCCTAACGGGTTGATTGCTTTGCACGGCTTGCATACGAATCCGCTCAGAGCCGTCTCTTACGTATATGCTAACGGTCTCGCCCAGCTGGTCGCGTAAACGCTCCATCTCAGGCAGCCAAATTGTTGCTTGATCATCTGAACGTGATAAATGGGCTGACAGCTCCCACATTTTTAAACCCAAATGATATCGGTCTGTCGAGCGATCGCGCTCGATGAAGCCTTTCTCTTCGAGCGTGGCGAGCATCCGGTGCACCGTGCTTTTGTGCAGGCCAACCTGTTCGGCAATCTCAGTCATTGCCCAGTCTGTTTTTGAAATAAAACACAGCAATATATCAAGCGCCCGATCCACTGCTCGAACCGTCGATTTTCCATCTTCCATGCAGCCACAGCTCCCTCTCCAAAAGTTTCATCCAATGAAACCGATTCTCATTCAGTATAACTCATCGCTTCCATTATCGTAAAGAACAGTTGTTTACATTACAGTAATATTACAAATGATTAACATTACCTCGACAACAATTGACAGGCTTATAGGACCGGACTACGATAAAAGTACTAGATAAGAAAAGCGCTTACAACGTTCCGAATAGATGAGTCTAATGGACGGTTACTTACAGAGGGAGGACAACGACATGAGCACGACTATAATGACACCATTGCCACTTGAAGGCGGATTTCCAAAAAACCTTCATCCCTTCCCGCTTGGCGATTCGGATAACCTGTCCCAATTGCGCAAAACCAAAAGCCGCAGCAAGCATTTGCTGGTTGCTTCCATTGCTTCCCTTACGGCAATGTGTTTAATTGCTGTCATTATTTTTCATGGCTATGTCGCATGGATGCTTGCATACCCTTATGTAGCCCCACTCTCCTCTAATCCGCAAGCGGCTATCGGCCTAGATTACGAGGATGTCATTTTCCCTAGCAAAAGCGGCAATACGACGGTCAGCGGCTGGTTCATCCCTGCAGAGAGTGATGCAAGTGTAGCGGCTCCTTCAGCACGAACTGTTGTTTTCAGCCACGGTTATGGCGCTAATCGCGAAGAATCATGGGTACCGATGTATGAGCTCTCGAAGCTGCTGCACGGTTTAAACTATAATATATTGTTGTTTGACTACGGCTATGCATCTAAGGAGTACAAAGCTCCGGCCACTGGCGGCCTTGAGGAGTCACAACAGCTGCTTGCTGCAGTAGATTATGCAAAATCACGCGGAGCGGAGGACATCGTCGTCTGGGGCTTCTCAATGGGTGCAGGAACGGCACTGCAAGCAGGACTGCAGACCGATGAAATTGATGCCATGATACTTGACAGTCTTTTCATCCCGAGCCCCGAGGCATTATTTGATAACTTGAATCAATTTGTTTCATTGCCGCAGTTCTCTTTGCCGCTTATTGAATCGATGATCCCCCTTTGGACGGGTACAAGCTTTGGATCTATTCCGGCAAGCGAGGTTTTATCTAACGTTTACGATATCCCGTTATTTATCATCCACGGCACAGAAGATTCAAAGGCGCCTTACCAAACCGCAGAAGCTATTGCTGAAGGGCAAGGCAACGTTCTATCTCGTTCTTGGATTGTTCCCGAAGGCAAGCACGAATTGCTGTTCCAAGTTCATCCGAGCGAATATATCCAAAGAGCAGCCCTATTTCTAAGCCAAGTCGATCAACAGCTCCAAGCAGAACGAACATAATAATGAAGCACGACATAAGCCCGCTTACCAACGAATACATCTAACATAGATGCATTTGTTGCGAAAAAGGGAGGCGATGGTCGTGCTTTTTGTTTATGGAACGCTCATGCCCGTTCGCGTAATGGAATTAGTTAGACATTGGAAGCTGCAAGAGAAAGAGCATATCGCTGTTATTTTGCAGGCAGCGCCTGAGATGGAGCGTCAGTATGTTCAGCTTCTCCAAGCATGGGAGCCTGTTTTCACCAATACCGCTCAATATACTAATCAATGGCTGGATGAATGGCTTCCCATTCCGTCACGCTTGCCATCCTATATGGAACAAACGATTGAAGCGGTTGTAGAGACATCTCTTGAACAATCAAGAACGTATGTCGATCAACTCAGACAGCTAAATGAGCGCACCGCGTCGGCTTCTTCTGATGTTACCAAATCCGTCATCTCCCACGCCATTCGTGAATCCAACTATTATATCGGCCTAATGAGCTCCTATCGCCAAAAGGTAACCAACTCAGGCAATAATCAGCACCGTGCCATTGTCCAGCAAGTCCCCATCGGGGGACATACACTACCTCCTCTGCCCTATGCTTACAGTGCCCTCGAGCCTTATATCGATGAGCATACGATGCGAATCCATCATGATATACACCATCAGTCCTATGTCGATGGTCTAAATGAAGCGGAATTGCAGCTCAAAATCGCACGAGAGACGAATCAATTTGAGCTGGTTAAGCATTGGGAGCGAGAGCTTGCTTTTAACGGTGCCGGCCACTATTTACATACTCTTTTCTGGAGCATCATGACACCCTATGGTGGAGGTGAGCCGATAGGAGCTTTGAGCCAGCAAATCCGAAATGATTTTGGCAGCTTCTCCGCCTTTAAGAATCAATTTAGCAAGGCAGCGGCGAAGGTGGAGGGCAGCGGCTGGGCGATTCTAGTTTGGAGTCCACGCAGCAGCCGGCTTGAAATATTAACCGCAGAGAAACATCAGAATTTATCACAATGGGATGTTGTGCCTTTGTTAGCCTTGGATGTGTGGGAGCATGCCTATTATTTAAAACATCAAAACAAGCGGCCTGAGTATATTCAAGATTGGTGGAATGTCGTGAATTGGACGTTCGTTAGTGATCGATTTGAAGAAGCTCGAAAGCTTGTGTGGGTGCCATTCTAATCTATTCAGAAAAAAAAGCCCGACACGGGAGCTGGGGACTAAACTGACCCCGGTTCACTGTCGGACTTTTTCAAAATATAAGAAAGTATATTAATTTTCTCATACTTATCTTATATTTCACCGTCAAAGCTGCTTCAGCATCCAGAGGACGCTGAAGGCGTTTTTGCTTGTTTATATCGTCTATTGCTTTAATAATGTCAAAAACTCGGAACGAAGCGCAGGATTGCTGCGGAAGTCGCCTCTTACCGCAGACGTTACGGTCATGCTGCCAGGCTTCTTCACCCCGCGTGAGCACATGCACAAATGCTCACCTTCCACGACGACCATGACGCCATGCGGCTGCAGCTCCTCAGTAAGGATATCCGCAATTTGTGATGTAATCCGCTCTTGCACCTGCAGGCGGCGAGTAATCGCCTCTACGAGTCTAGCAAGCTTGCTAAGACCAGCGATTTTGCCGCTAGGAATGTAGCCAATATGCGCTTTTCCGAAAAACGGCGCCATATGATGCTCGCACTGACTGTAATAAATGATATCTTTTACAATGACAAGCTCTTCATGCTGCTCATCGAACGTAACGCCCAGCACCTCACGAGGATCAACCTCATATCCGGCAAAAATCTCCTCATACATTCGAGTCACACGAGCGGGTGTTTCCAGCAAGCCTTCACGCTCTACATCTTCACCGACAAGTTTCAATATTTCTCTTATGTGATGTTCAATTTGCTCCCGGTTGCTCGAAACACTCGAATTGACGTAATCTTTCTTTCCCGCCATTTCTGAACTCTCCTTCCGGTCCCCCCGCGTCTTTCTTTATCTGCGAGGCATCTTTTGGTTTTTCATCATGTGCTGCGCTTTTTGCATTTGTTGCTTATTCAGATTGTAGCCCATTTGCTTCGCCATTTTCTGAATCATTTCTGGATCATTTTGCATTTTCTCAAGCTGCTTCCGCAGATAGAATACGCCTACAAAAAAGCCCCCAACAGCTCCTGCAATTAAAGTAACAATTGGTACAACAATGTTCACCCACGACATACCTTTCACCTGACCCTTTCCAAATCTCCTGCTGTGTATAATGTTCCCATGATAGCATGTTCACCTCTTGTTCGCAATGAACATGCTGACGCTCCGCTTAACCTTTTTGTGACAATTTTTGATGCTCTATTTCGCACTCTTTTCCAGATCAAGCAGCGCGATTTTAATAGGAAGACCTCCGCCATAACCAATCATTTGGCCGCTTACCCCAATCACGCGATGACAAGGCACGATGATCGAGACAGGGTTGCGATTGTTCGCTCCACCTACGGCACGCATAGCTCCAGGCTGATCCAGCATCACAGCGATATCCTTATAAGTACGCGTTTCCCCATAAGGAATTTGCTGCAAAGCTGCCCACACCTTCTGCTGAAACGGTGTGCCATACATTTGAATAGGCAGATCGAATTGCTGAAGCTCTCTGGCAAAATAAAGCGCCAACTGCCTTGCTGCTTCATTCAGCTGTTCATGAGAGGCTGCTTCGACCCGCGTAATATCCGCGCCAACGTGCCCAAATACACGCTTCGTCCACTGCTCTAGTTTCTCTAATGCCGTATCGTAAGGAGCAAAGTCCAAGTGGCAAATCCCTTTGTCCGTTGCCGTTAACGTCATCGGCCCGATAGGCGAATCGATCTCAGCCGTATAAAGTCGTTCACTCACTTGCGCCACCTGCTTCCAAGGTCTCTTTTGGAATCGTGCTTAATTGAGCAATGGCATTCGCAATCGCCTGCAGTGCTTCCTCATCCGTTTCCTTCACTGATGCTCCAAGCAAAGCAGACTTTGCCTGCTCGCCGCCAATTCGCGCAAGCGACCATGCAGCTGTTCCGCGGAGCACCGGGCGAGGATCCTGCTCCAGCACCTTGATCAAATCCGGCACTGCGCTAGCCTCTTTAAAGTTGCCGAGCGCGATTACTGCATTGCGCTGAATCGGCTTCTTGCCCCTCCAAGCGGAGGATGTTCGGCCATATCTGTCTTGAAACTCCTTGTTGCCTATCGTTAGAAGCGGTACGAGCAGCGGCTTTACTAATTCCATATCCGGCTGCAGCTCTGGTTGATGCGTCCAGTTTTTGCCGCGGTTTATCGGACAGACCGTCTGGCAAGTATCACAGCCATAAAGCCGATTGCCGATTTTTCGCATGAACTCGTCCGATATCATTCCCTTCGTTTGTGTGACAAAGGAGATGCAGCGGCTTGAATTCAATTGACCCGGTCCAACTAGTGCATCCGTCGGGCAAGCGTCAATACATTTGGTGCAGCTGCCGCAGCTTTCCGTTATCGGTTCATCCGGTTCAAATGGAACATTGGTAATCATCTCACCGAGGTAAATCCACGAGCCGAGCTCGGGCGATATAATTGCGCAGTTTTTTGCGCTCCAGCCAATGCCTGCACGCTCAGCAACGGCGCGATCCGACAATGCGCCGGTATCGACCATGCTTTCCACGCGCAAATCCGGCATCCGCTCCCTTAGCCATGCTTCCAGCTTAGCAAGCCGATCACGCAACACTTTATGGTAATCTTCTCCCCAAGCTGAACGTGACATAATGCCTCGCCTTGCACCCGGCTCTGATTTAGGAGGGTCCTTCAGCTTGGATGGATAGGCAATGGCTATTGCAATAATCGACTGCGGATTTTCAAACAACAGCGCTGGATTCGTTCTTTTCTCAATGTCAGGCTCCTCGAAGCCAGACTCTCTTCCGAGCTCGCGGTGCCTAAGCAAAATTTGCTTTAATGATGTGAATGGATCCGCCGAAGCGATCCCTATCTTGTCGATGCCGAGGCTTGGTGCCGCCGCAATCATCTCTTCCTTCAGCTTTGCCCATCTATCTGTCATCATCTATAACCTTTTAATTGCTTCACGAGCCAGCTCGTCACAACGATTATTCCATTCATTATCGCTATGGCCTTTTACCTTTACGTATTCTACTTTATGACGCTGCATAAGCTCCCAAAGCGCTTTCCAAAGCTCTTGGTTCTCAACAGGTTCCTTCTTGCTGTTCTTCCAGCCGTTGCGCAGCCAGCCGTTTATCCAGCCTTTCTGGAAGCAATTCACGACATATGCTGAATCACTATACACCGTCACCTTACAGGGCTCCTTAAGCAGCTTCAACCCTTCGATTACTGCTTGGATTTCCATACGATTGTTCGTCGAGTGTTTCTCTCCACCTGAAATTTCTTTCTGATGAACGCCAAAAAACAGCACTGCTCCCCAGCCGCCCGGCCCCGGATTACCGGAGCATGCACCGTCCGTATAGATCATAACGTCCTTCATAAGAATCCCTCCTAAAGGTTTGCGAATGCAAACCTACTTCGTAAGCAGCAGCTTTTCACACACAAAGTGATTAAAGCGCTCTTATCTTTTTGTAAGGCCATAAAATATAATCGGCTCTGCCGCGAATAAGCTCTTCTGGCACAGCGTGAAACGTCCGGCTGTCCAAGCTCGCCCTAGCATGTCGATTATCCCCCATTACAAAATAGTTTCCTTCACTTATTACTTCTGGCCCGTAGCTCATATCTTCTATTAATGAATCCGTGTAAGGCTCGTCCACTAGCTCGCCGTTACGGTACAATTGTTTATTATGGATTTCAATACGATCACCGGAAACCCCAACGATCCTTTTTACAAGAAACTTTTCCTCGTCTTCCCCCATATCCGGTTCCTTCAAAATAACGACATCACCAACCTTAGGCTTGCCGACCAGGTATACAAATTTATTAACAAACAGCCACTCATGCTCCGTTAACGTCGGCTCCATCGAATGACCTTCTACCTTCGAGAGGTTAAATACAAAAAAATGCAGAAGCAGCACCACAGCAAATGCAACAACCAATGTTTTCGACCAATCAAGCAGTTCTGCGAGCCAATTGGAGCGATTGCTTGCAACAGTATGGGCAGATAATCCCGCATCTACACTGATTCCTGCTTTTTCATTACTTGGCTTGCGATTCTGGTCCTCAAGGCTCATTGTTCCACCTCTTCACTTCGTTTCAGCCAATCCTGATAATACTTCAGCACGAGCTGATCCTGAAAAGGCGATTGCCCTTGATCCATCCGCTTCAAAAGCGCATCAAGACCCTCATGCACCTTTTCTTCGACCATTTTCGGATAGTGGTAAGCCGCTTTGTGCATCTCATATTCGTCTTGATCGACGACTGTTCTTCCACCATCAACTGTACGAATAACGTCCAAATCGTAATCGATATAGGTAAGCACATCACCCTGAATGTACAGCGGTGAGGCAATATTGCAATAATAGCGGACGCCTCCGTCCTCTAGCAGAGCCACAACATTGAACCACTGCCCCGGTATAAAAAAGGAGACTGCTGGGACGCGGCTGATCCATATCTTACCATCAGACTCTTGAATCGGCGTTTGACGGTTTATGAGCACCTTAATGGATTCCGCTTTATGCTGCTCGTCAAGCAGCTCATCAGGCACAAGCCAATTCTGTTGCCATATACGGTGAATGTGACCGTTATGTTTGAAGCTTTTGATGACACAGTGCCGATATGGTTCCATCCCGTTCTCCTCATAAATGTATATAGTAATAAGAAAAGCATATCTGACCGCCAAAAGCAATGGCGATGCAGATATGCCCTGCGTACAACTTACATGCAGTAAAGTTCGCGTTAACCAGCTACAATGCTCAATTTCTGAAAAGATCTGATAAAATCGTTGGCTACATACCCCATCGACTCGTACAGCGGTAAAACTGGCTCGTTGTGCTCGTCCGCGGTAATTAGTATCTTTGTGACACGGCGCTGTTCGAAGCGCTGGCGCAATGCCTGGATAAGCGTTTTACCGATTCCTTTCCTTTGGTGGAGAGGAGATACAGCAATTCGATAATAATAACCTTTGTTATTATCAATCGTACCGATAATCATGCCCACAATTTCGGAATTTTCGACAGCGACTAATACTAAATCACTATCCCATGACAACTGGCGGGCAAAAGCTTCCATCGTTTGTTCGTAGCACTCTTCTGTTAGAACCTCTTCAAGCAGTGCTGTAATTGATCGGTAATCGGACAACTGGAAGGAACGAACATTCATTAAAATTACACCTTCTATACCATGTCATAGTATTGCATTTAAAATATATTACGACAAAATCAAACGAAATCCTGCTTCAATCTTTAATATTCCTTAAAAAAATTAAAGAAATCATCAATTATCTCGTGTAAACGCTTAATATTAAGCGCTTACAACAATTTAATCCATTTATTTCTCTATAAATGCAGTTCTATCTTCCTAATCTGTATATTTTAGCTAGCGTCGAGATACCCTATTTTAGGTTATGTTTGATCGTTTTAGCCCATTCGACTTTTGAAACAATAATGTTGATTTATTCAATCGGATAAGGGATAATGGACTTGGATAACTACATATAATTAGGAGGCTGTAAAAAATGGCACATCAACTACCTGCTTTGCCGTACGCGCACAACGCACTTGAGCCGCATATCGATGCGACTACAATGGAAATTCACCACGGCCGTCACCATAACGCTTACGTGACTAACCTTAACGCTGCTTTGGAGTCCGCTCCAGAATTGCAAAGCAAATCAATCGAAGATTTGATCTCCGATCTTGCTAGCGTTCCTGAAGCAATCCGTACTGCTGTTCGCAACAACGGCGGCGGACATGCTAACCACAGCTTGTTCTGGGAAACAATCGCTCCAAACGCTGGCGGAGCACCTACTGGCGCTCTTGCAGCAGCAATTGAAAGCGAGCTAGGCGGCTTTGAAGCTTTCAAAGCTGACTTCGCAAAAGCAGCAACAACACGTTTCGGCAGCGGCTGGGCATTCCTAGCAGTTGCAAACGGCAAATTGAAAGTATACAGCTTGCCAAACCAAGACAGCCCGATCATGGAAGGCGAAACGCCAATCCTAGGTCTTGATGTATGGGAGCACGCTTACTACCTGAACTACCAAAACAAACGCCCTGATTACATCGCAGCGTTCTGGAACGTAGTTAACTGGGATGAAGTTGGCAAACGTTACGAAGCAGCTGTTAAATAATATTGTTTTTCCAAGCCGGCGCTTGCCTCTTTAATGAGGCAAGCGCCGGCTTTTTTTATTTTTTTATGGTGCGTATAAGGTGCTGGGTGTTGGAGTGGAAAGTTGCTTAAGTGCAGGGAAAAAGAGTGGAATGCTGACAATGCGCATAAGGCACGGAGTTCGAGTTGGAATACAATGCTGCTAATGCAAGTTGAGGTACAACTCTGCCTATCTGCTTCTATTGCAGGAAGTTTAAATACAGCTCATTAATTGTTGGCGTAATATACTAGTCCAACAAACGAATGATTTCTTTTGCGTAAGTGTCCCAAGCTTTGTTATCGGTGTTGATTTCTAGAGTAGGAATGACTGAGTTTGCTGCTGCTTTTCGCAGTTTCAATTGAGTTGCTACCAGTTCATCTGCTGCTGCTTTAATTTCTTCACTACTCTTATTCGACCATTCATCAGGCGTGCGGCTTTGAATTCTTAGTTCAGCTATTTCCGGTGATATCGTTAATAATGCACATTTTGCCCCAAAGTGTAAGAGTTCCTTTTCGATAGCTTCAATTTCATTATTTGTTTTATCAGAATAGGCGACTCTATGATTTAAATGAAACCTTTCTAGTATAAAGAATACACCTCGCGAGCCGCGTGAAGCTCTCCCTAGCTTAGTTGACCATTCTTCTAATTGCCTCAGCATAGCAACTCTTTCACTCAACAATTGGAGATGCTCTTCGTGACTTGATGTTATAAACTGACCACGTACGTTGTGCAGCACCTGTGAATAATGCTCGCTTAAAACGATAACACTTCGCTCAGCTGATTCGTCCTGCGCTTGCATTAGCTTTAACGACTTCAATACCGATGTTTTACCCGCATTCGAAAATCCTTCCAAAATAATGCCCCGCAGTTGATTCACGCAACAACCACCTTCTGTAATTATTTTCATATCATTATATAGGGACAGTTTCGCTATAGGCAAATATATACAATTGATAGACATAGCGTGGCAGAGTGTATTCATTTATCTTCCGAATAGCTAGCCTGTAACTGGATAGAGGTTAGGTTGACCTCATTAGTATCATAGGAGTTTTTACCTTCGATAATGGTCAGGTCGTCTCTCCTTACGGACATAGGTTCCTCTATTTGGCGAAATATCCGTATATTGAAGTTTTAACGGACATAGGATCCTTTATTTGCTGGAATTAGGGCGAATTGAGCTCATTTTAAGTGTAATAACGTATCCTATGTCCGTTAGTAGGCTAAACTTGCGTTTTAAGCCAAAATAGCGGAACTAATGTCCGTTAAGCTCGATAAGAAATACTAGTTCCCTTTTACACCCGCCTCATACGCACACTCACCTCATAGGCTTTTGCCGCATACGCTACAGTAGGATAAATGCCTAATTTGCGATGTAAAGGAGTCTGAGTACTCTCATGGAATATACTTATGCTAATAATGTGAATTCTCGTCCAGCTAGCAAGGGCTGCGGTTGTGGTGGACCTCGAATGATCACGCCAACGCCTCAGCAAGGTGGTTTTGGGCCGGGCGGACCCGGCGGCTTTGGGCCGGGGGGACCCGGCAGTTTTGGCCCAGGTGGTCCCGGCGGTTTTGGCCCAGGGGGACCCGGCGGTTTTGGCCCAGGGGGACCCGGCGGTTTTGGCCCAGGGGGACCCGGCGGTTTTGGGCCGGGCGGTCCCGGCGGCTTTGGCCCAGGGGGACCCGGCGGCTTTGGCCCAGGGGGACCCGGCGGCTTTGGCCCAGGGGGACCCGGCGGCTTTGGCCCAGGGGGACCCGGCGGCTTTGGGCCAGGGGGACCCGGCGGCTTTGGGCCAGGGGGACCCGGCGGCTTTGGGCCAGGGGGACCCGGCGGCTTTGGCCCAGGGGGACCCGGCGGCTTTGGGCCAGGAGGACCCGGCGGCTTTGGGCCGGGGGGCTTCTGGATCGGTGGGCCATGGCTGTTCCCGCCTGCGGGACCACAGGCGACCGTTACGGTTCTCATAAACGGTGGAAGAGCGTTTCCTAGCATAACTGAGGCGTATCGCATTCCTTTCCGACCGGGTTTGAGCATCTATCAGGCTCTAGCGGAAACGGGGGTTGTCAGCCTCAGCTTTAATGGTCAAATTAATTCCGTTAGTGGAGTCCCTATTGGCGGCAATACCAGCTATCAACTTGTACTGAACGGACGCGTAATTCCAGCATCGCTGCTCAGCTTCCCGCTTCAGCGCAATGACTCTGTAGCACTTGAACTCTTTTTAAGCCCAGTTTTGCGCGAGGATGAAATCGAAAATACAAGCATAAAAAACTAATTAAGACTGATGATCGATCGATATACTCCTCATTAAAGACGTCCCACAGCTATACAAAAAAGCTAGAAAAAGCGGTCTCCCCTGACCGACTTTTTCTAGCTTTTTAAACAGCATTCTTTTACTTAATAGCCTTACCTTTGCCACTGAGCAGCTTTAATTGATCGTTCTCGTAGCCGACCTCATAGGTCACTTGGTATTTGCTTAACACATATTTGCCTTCGACCCGCTCATCTACTGAAATAACAGCGATAACGGTAGCTTTGTCTTCTCTGCTCTCCGTCACATGCATATTTTCGATGACCACATTCAGCGTCCCCAAGTAACCTGCCCTGAACTTCTCGTAGCTCGTCCCTTCCTTCCAATTGCCGCCTAGCAATGAATAAGCATACACATAATCGGCATTGTTCAGACTGTCATAAAAATGAGTAACGAGATAATCAGCATATTCCTCAATCTTCGCTTCATCTTCCATCTTCAGTTCCTTATCCGAAAGCTCCAGATCGGGCAGCTTAGTCATCGGTTTAGTAGACCAGCCTTCTGCGATATCGATTACGTTCGCAATGGGGATACTAAAGCCAATTGAACCTTGCTCATAACCAGCAGAATTAATGCCAAGCACCGATCCCGTTTTCTGATCAACGAGCGGTCCACCGCTATTACCAGGAGCAATTGGCGCAGAAATTTGATAGAGATCCGAGTACAAATAGGAATCAATTTTAAACGTTCTTCCTAGTCCGCTGACAATACCGGTAGTAACCGTATTTTGAAATCCGAGCGGACTGCCAACAGCAAGCACTTCGTCCCCGACTTCCGCTCTTTCTTTACGCTCTACCTGCAGCGGCTCCGTTCCAGCCAGTTCCTTCACACGAACAACCGCAATATCCGTTTCCGTGCTAATGCCAATGACTTTTCCGTCCAGCTCGCGCGCATCCGCCGTTTTAATTTTCACAGTATGGGAGCCAGCGACGACATGCGCATTCGTAATGAGATCCCCTTGCTTATTATAAAGGAAGCCTGAGCCTTGATCCCCGTTTTCATTTTCAATCATGACGACCAGCTTCTGCGTTTCAAAAATAATATCCTTAAGAGACTTCTGCTTCGTCTCATCAGCTACCGCAAGCAACGGCTTTCCCGTCAGCCTGTTTGGCACCTCTGAATGAATGGCTAACGCAGCAGCCAATCCTCCACACACAATGAGAGTAGAAGCGATGACGCTAATCCAAGCTCGTTTTCTCATCACATCTTCCCCTTAATCCAAATACCAAGTCGCGTGATCAACGACGACGGTTGTATTCTCTACATAAACCCCATATACCGTACTATTAAAGGTGATTTTCTGGCCTGGATCAACATAATCCGGCGTCGCCTCTGCCTTGCCCTTGCCAACCTCTTTGCCGTCAGCATCGTAGACGATAAATTGAACACTAATCGAATAAATAGGCCGTGTAGCGGCATTTTTCAGCTCACCTACAATATTTAAATCTCCGAACTCATCGAGCGTCGATTCAATTTTAACTACCTCGACGGCTGCCGTCTGATTTTTTAGATCCTCTGCTGCAGCCTGCTGCATCGCTTGCTCTAATCTTCGCTGTTCCCTTTTCTCGTAATCTGCCTGTGCATCAGTTATCTTTTTGGCCAGTGTCATAATCCGCTCATTATCCTTGGCAAAAAGCAGCGCTCGGTCCGTCAGTGCCAACGCGTCCGAATAGTTTTTTTTCTTAAGCAATGCTTCGGCATCCTTATAGCTTATATCGACGATTTTGGCGACAATTTGCTCTTTTACAGCTAGCGCCTCTTCACCGTCTAATTGATTCGCAATGTTGAGCCTTGACTCAAGCTCATCCACTGTATTCAGACCTGCCAGTTCTTCCGTCAGCCTCATGACACCAAGTTTAACGTTATAGCCGTCAAGCTGATGCTTAATCTTTATATAGATTGGCTCTTTATGACCCTTTAATTCACCGCTAATCCGTTCCAGTGTCTGTTCTGCCTCTTCAAGCTTACTCTCCTCCAGCTGCTTCCCTGCAGCTGTAATTGACTGTGCCAGCTCTGCGACAAGGGCAACGATCTCCGCATCCTTCTGCAGAGCGCCAAAGCCTGGACGCGCATCCGAGGCTTCCTGCAGCAGTTTCTGCGCTTTGTCATATTTCCCTGCTAGCGCCTCCGCCTTCGCCTCAACATGAAGCTTGATGACTCTATCATTTATTTCGGATTGATATATATAGTAACTAAATACGGAACCAGCGGTAACAAGCGCTAAAATTATAGGCATCAGCCATGCCAAAATAGAGCTCTTAGCTCTACGTCTCCGCGTTTTTTTAGGCTTGCCCGGCTGCTGGCTTGTTGCGTCTATCTCTACAGAAGCAGCCCGCTCCGATAACAGCATAGATCGCTCAGTACTTAGAGCCGCTGCAGCTTCTTCTCCATCAGCAAGCAATCTGCCGCACTGGCTGCAATAAATGGCATCATCCGTCTGTTTTTTTTCACAATGATGGCAATACACTTCCGTTCATCCCCCAGCCCACGTTTCTCTCTAAACATATCTATCTATTCTATATCAAAAAGTAAATGATCTCCATTTTTTTATAGTGGGAAATGGAGCCATATTTAAAAAAAGCAGCCTATCATGGTCACAATACACTGTGAACAGATAGGCTGCTTCTATTAATGCTCTTTATTTCACGCTATCATTGATGCTTTCGATCCATTTTTCGCTGCCATCTTCATTGCGCTCAGCTTTGTGTGAGATCGTTGCTTCCTGTACATCGCCAAAGCCCCAGTGGCTTTGCGGCATATCAGGGAACAATGGAGCCAGCCCCTGAAGCGGACCGCGATAAAGCATACGATTAATCATCGTAACTGCTTCAACACGAGTAATTTCTTTTTTCGGCTTAAAGCTTCCGTCTGGATAACCGGTTAAAAACTTGCCGTTAAACAAAGCTTCGATCGTGTCTGCTGCCCAGTAGCCTGAAGTATCCTTGAAGTGAGCTGTCGCAGGCGCGCTCACTTCAAGCTTGAGGAACCTTGCCATAACCGCTGCAAGCTCTCCTCTTGTAACTGCCGCATCTGGACGGAAAGAGCCGTCTTCGTATCCGCTGAAGTAGCCGTTTACCGTAACGCTTTGGATGTAGTTCGTCGCCCAGTGACCTTTGCGAATATCGTTAAATGAAAGCGGCTCTTCCACTTTCTCGTTTCCAGATAGTCTTGCAACAATGGCTGCAAGCTCCGCACGAGTCAATGAGCCTTCTGACTTGAATTCCTTATCCGGGTATCCAAGAATATAACGAGTATGAGTAAGTTCCCCGAAGCGATCTGAGAATACATTTACTTTTACTGATGATTGGACAGTGGCATTATTTCCGATAAATTCACCCGAAATATCAAATGCCGTATCTGCTGCTTTCATAAGCGGCCATTCGATGACCATTTTGAAGCTGCCGTTCTGTCCGCCTTGTACATTTGTTACTCTCCATACAATGGTGTTGTCTGTTACGATTCCGCCAGCTGCATCCACAACAACTGCGCCCGCTGGAATCTTGACCTTGATTTCTCCTGCCGCCATTGGACTGCTGGAGTTGTTTTTATAATCCACCGTTAGAGTTGACGTTGTTCCTTCTTTTACTTTGTTCTTGTCGACTGAAAGAGTAAGCGCAGGATTGGCAGATGGAGCGCTTGCCTCAATAGGCGTCAGCTCTAGATCATGTTTGACAATCTCCCATTCAACGGAGAGAACTGGGCTTTTATAGTTATAGAACCCATTCTTCATTACGCTAAGATAATAGTCCGTTTCTGGATACACCATATAGGCATAGAATCCGTGTGCATCCGTCAGCTGTTCTGGACTCGCATTGTCATTTGGTGCAAAACCAACGAGAGCCGGCAAAACAACCTCCGTGTTAGGTGTAATCCCTTTGCCTTTATTTCTTGCTGTGTCCGCGTAATAAAGGACAACGGATGCACCTTCAATAACTGCTTTTGTAACCGAATTAGTAACCGTTCCATATGGATCGACAAGCGCCTCAGAAATATTCATTTCCCCTGAAGCCGTTACTTTGACCCCTGCATGGCTGAAAATAATTTCCTTGCCAGGTTCAACTTCATATCTAATTTCCAGCTCGTATTCTCCAATAGCAAGCCCATTCGCATTAAATACGCCTTGCGGGCTAAGTGCAAATGCTTTCGGAGCTCCACCTTCGGAAATGTAGCTGCCATCCGCTTGTTTCAAATAAATATTTGTTTTAGCAAGCAGATCACTGTTAAACAACGAGGACTTGCCATCTGGCTGCTTAAGCAGCACGATACCTGTTACCGTTTTCTCAGATTCAAAGTTTTCCTCGCCTGCTCCTGTTACTTCACCAACTTGAGCCGATTGCTTATAGGTTACAGGTGTAGGAACGCCGCCAACATCAACCGTTTGCGTCACTTCCAACTCATAAACGACATCGCCTTTCGGAACCACGACATAATAAGCTCCGCTAGCATCGGTAATAACCGTTTCATCAAAGTCTGTGCCTGGAGTGATAACGCCGTCGCCATCTAGATCAAGCGTTACGCGAACACTTGCGCCAGCGATTGGCGAATTCGTATCTCCCTTTGTAATAAACCCTTTAACTGCAGCAGGCAAGAAGGTAATGATGATCTCATCCTGCTCCTTCAAGCCACGCTCTTTGTTGTACACATTCGCTTGAATCGGAATCTGCTGCTCGTTGATGCCTGTAATTTGCTGTGATTTGTACATAACCTTCGCTAACCCTTGTTCGTCAGTGACCGCAGTGTTTCCACCAACAAACGTCCCTTTACCTGCAGGAGCTTCAAAAATAACTGTTACATCTTTAATTGGAGTGCCATCAGCATTTGTAAGCAATGCCGAAAGCTCGGTAGTTGATTTGCCATCGCCCAAAATTTTCTCTGGACTTGCGGTTAACGCCAGTACCGCTTTAACCACTTCAAAGCTGTTATCCGCTAATTTTGTCTCTGAAGGCAATAAGCCTCCTTCAACGTCTAGCGCCTTAAATGTAACTTCGTATTTGCTTGCTGCTGTTAATTCAGGAAGTAAATACGTTGTATTTTCCCACTTCTTATAGCCGTCTGCTACGAAGGTATCCTGATTGACAAGCGTAAGCGGTACGATAATACCGTTCACATTCGCCGTAACGCTCTTAGCAAGCAAGGAACTGACAGCACTCAGCTTAAGCTGTTCGCCTGGAATGATGTTTAATACCTTTGATTCGCCCTGCGCTTTGTCTCCGGCCCATCCATCGAGCGCTCTATGAATATTAATCGTCACCGTTGCAGGAGCTGAAACTTGATTATCTCCATCCGTTACAGTGTACGTAAAGCTATCCTGTCCAGATATAAAATCCGAACCCGGTTTATAGATCCATGTATCACCTGATACATTATAATCGGCAGGCTCTAGCGTACCTTTGCCTGGATTGCTCTCTAAACCGTAAACAAGCTTCGTAACTGTCTCGCGATCTGAACCTTTAAATACAATAATAATATCAGTTGTGCCTTCGGCAACATTTACAGTGATTGGTTCTGCAACCGGCTTGCCGTTGTAGCCAATAGTGATTGCAGCAGCCGCTTCTGCAAATTGTTTCCCATCGCTGCCCCTCCAACCAAATTCAACCGTGCTTCCTTCTGCTAATGAGGTTGAAGGCTGGAATTTAAGACTTTCCAAATCGCTTTTTGCAATGATTTCAGTACTGCCTGGCACCATATAGACAGACTCACCAACAGAAGGTGTGTACCAAAGCGTTCCGCTCTGATTAAAATTTGCTGGAACAATAATCGCAACTTCTTTCAGCAAATCGCCATCTGCATCTGTGTAACGAGGCGATTCCGTGAAATCCGTTGTTTTAAAAGCAATAATTTCACCAGAAAGTCCCGCTTTTATAATGTCGTCTACGACTGGCGGAGTGTTAATAGTAATCGTAACCTTCTTGTTTTCCTTCGCATATTGCTTGCCGTCCGAGCCGTTCCAGTCGAATGTTACTGAACCCGTCACGCCTGCAGCAGGCACAAAGGTTAAACCATCTAAGTCACTTGCTTTAATGACAAAGCCGGCAGTCGTAATGTCATAAACTGGGCCATTGCCTATTTGAAAAACAAGCTTGCCTTTTGCAGGATCTGGGAGCGATACGAGCTTTACTCTGCTTAAGCTCTCACTGTTGGAATCGCTGTACGAATCCGTAAAGTCCTTAATTGCAAAAGGCACCGTGCCACCTTTTAATATCTCCTTGTTAATCTGTTCTACCGTTGGAGCAGCATTCGCTTTAATAGTTACCGCAGCTGGCTGCTTCGCGTATTTCGATCCATTATAACCATTCCAATTAAATGCTGCCGTACCTGTGAATCCAGCATCAGCTGGAACAAAGGATAACGTATCCACTTCACCGATCGCAATTTCATCACCGGCTTCAACTGCCTTGCTGCCTAGGAACAAGGAGCCTTGTCCCACTGCTGGCAGAGTAACTATCTTCACACGCTGAAGTCCATTGAAATTAGCAGCACCGTTTGCTTTCGCATATTGGCTTCTAAACTCGTCAGCTGTAAAAGCAGTCGGCTCATATTGAAGACCGTCCTTCGCAATGTTGCTCACGACAGGGTCGTTCGTATAAGTAATGCTCACATTTGCTGGCGATAAAGAATACTGTTTGCCATCAAATCCATCCCAAGTGAAGGCAACTGTGCTTTCTTCCGCCAAATTTGCAGCTGGAACGAAACGCAGCGTATTTAATTCCGTTAAAGAAATTTCAGTATTAGAAGATACTACGAAGTCCACCCCTTCGGATGTATAACGCAGCTTTCCGCTATTGGAAAAGTTGGCTGGCAGGTTAATACGTACTTTCGTCAATAAATCGCCATCCGCATCGCTATATGCATTCGCATTAGTGAAATCGGTAGCTTTCATTTGAACCGTATTGCCAGCTATAGCTGCAAAAGAAATGTTACTAACAATTGGCGCCGTATTAATAGCAATGGTCACTTGCTTATTATCCTTCGCATACTGAACGCCGTCTGAGCCATTCCACTTAAAAGAAACTGTACCGCTGGCATTGCTCGCAGGAACAAAGCTCAGCTTGCCCAAATCAGCTGCACTGATTTCATCGCCCACGGCCACAGCTGCAGCAGAACCGCCGTTAGTGATCATCAGCTTACCGGCAGCTGGCGCAGGTAATGAAACGATTTTCACCTTGCTTAAGTTTTCCTTCGGCAAAGTTGCATCCGTATACTGGCTTGTGAAATCTGAAGCTGTAAATGTCAGTGTTTCACCTTGATTAATAGCCTTATTCATATCTGTTACAACAGGAGCGGCATTTGCAGTAATCGTTACCGTCCCATCGATAGCCGCGTACTTGCTTCCATCGTAGCCATTCCACTTAAATGAAGTCGTGCCCGTTAAACCTGCTGCATCTGGAACGAAGGTCAATTTAGCGACATCTGCCTTAGCAATTTCGTCATCTAATTTAACGTCCACTCCTGCAATCTGGAGATTGCCGCCGCTTGGAAGCGAAACGATTTTCACTTTTTCAAGCTTAGCTGCTTGCGCTTCACCTGTTACACGATAATATTTGCTGCTGAAGTCAGTTAGCGTAAAATTCGTTGGCTCGTATTGAGGTCCCGCTTTTGCAATATCTTTTACCGCGGGGTCAAACGTAGACATCGAATAAATATGCTGAGCTGTTCCAGGTTCATTCTTATCTGGCTGCTTGTCGAACAATATAATATTTACAGTATATTCTTTGCTTGGATCTGCTCCAGGAGCATTAAGTACAATGTTGTCCCATTTCTGCTCGGTTCCTTGCTTGGAGCCGCTAAAGTACTTCTGCGACAAATCCAAATTTTTCTCCCTAATCTCATTGCCGACTTTTGTTTTCTCAATGACGTTGACTTCCATATAAAAGTTTCCGTCTTTTTTAGGCAAGAAACCTGTATTTATCGTTACTTTGTCTTTCGTAACAGCAACAGCGGCTCCGGTAATTTCTCCGGTCTCTCTCACGCCGCCGTCAATGACAAGCTGACCCCAATCGATGGTCGTCACCCAGCCGCTGTTGAAATTAGAAGTATTCATGAAATAATGATGTACGGAAATGCCAACATATAAATCCTGATTGGCGACGATACTATTCCATTGATCAGGTTTAATTTCCAGAACGGTCGTATTCCACACATCATTTTTTCCGGATAAAGCGCCCAAGTTAAATGCTTGAGGGAATTCCTTCTTGTATGTAGCAGACCCAAAATTTGCTGGCCATGGGGTTGTAGGTGCACCTAATGCAATATCTGCAGGGTTAGATGAGAAATATACACGGTCCCACTCGCCTGTACCGCTTTTGTTTGATTCATCGTATTCGTCTACATCAAGAGCCCGTATAAGCATATAAGCGCTTTTTGTAGGTTTGGCTTTAATGTCTTTAATTTTAAATTCGATTGGATAAAGAGGCGTACCGTTCCCCGTGCTGCTGTCTACATCGCCGTCAGCTGCACTGTTCGCAGCTCCGCCGCCCCAGTTATCCGTACCGGTAAAATAAGTTGCTCCTGTATCAAGCGCTGCAGCACTTGCTGCGTATGGAACAGGGAAAAGCTGAACGAGCAGCACCGCAAATGCCATAAATGCGGTAAATAACCGTTTTCGCCACAGTCTGCTGTTCATTCGACCTCTGTTCCTAGAACCTCTTGGTTCCATAGACCTACCATCTTCCATCATTCCCGTACTCTCCTTTACTATTAAGATCGCTTTCAAAAGTTGTCTACTTTCTTATGCCTCTTTTTTATAAGTCCGACGACCTATAATAACATTCGTTTCTGTACAAATTCTGTACATTTTCGACAAGAATAGTGGAAAAAGCTAGAAATTAATAAAAAAAACGACTCCCTCGCATAATTAAATGCTGGAGTCGTTTTTTTGGTATATATATGAATAAATAATAGCTACCTAAGCTTGCTCTTCTTTTATAACCTTAAGGCGTTTCATTACATCATTTGCGCCGCGTCCGTAGTAGTCGTGCAGCAAATTATATTCCGCATACAGCTTCTCGTAAACTGCAACGTTTGCCGGAATCGGCTTGAACGTTTCTTCGCGTACACGAGCCATCTTCTGAGCCGCATCAACAATGCTGTCGAAACCGCCCTTTGCGGCACCAGCTGCTACTGCTCCAAACATCGCTGCACCAAGTGCAGGCGTTTGCTTGGATGCTGCGACCTTGATCTCGCGATTCGTTACATCCGCATAAATCTGCATGAGCAGCGCATTCTTCTGCGGCAGTCCGCCGCATGCGTACAATTCATTTACTTCAACCCCGTTGCTGTGGAACGCATCGACGATTTTGCGTGTGCCAAATGCCGTTGCTTCAAGAAGGGCGCGGTAAATTTCCCAAGGCTTCGTTAGCAAGGTGAGGCCTACAATGGTACCTGTCAAATCCGTATCTACAAGTACCGAACGGTTTCCGTTCCACCAGTCAAGCGCCAGAACGCCGGATTCGCCAACATTCAGCTCGCTGGCTTTGCGAGTCAAATAAACATGTACATTTTCGCCAGCCTGCTCTGCCTCTTGAAGTACGTAGGCTGGAACAGATTCCTCAACGAACCATTCAAAAATATCGCCAACCGCTGATTGTCCCGCTTCGTAGCCAAAGTAACCCGGAATGATACCGTCCTCAACGACGCCGCACATTCCTTCCACTTCCTTCTCTTCCGTTCCGAGCAGCATGTGGCAAATCGATGTTCCCATCGCCATAACCAGCTTGCCTGGCGTAACGACGCCAACACCTGGCACCGCCGCATGTGCATCCACATTGCCAACCGCGATCGCCGTGCCTGGCGCAAGTCCGATGCGTGCAGCCATATCAGGCAGCAATTCTCCAGCCTTCGAGCCAAGCGGTACAACTTCGCCGCGCAGCTTCGTTTCTGTCAGGTTTTCTAAACGAGGATCAAGCGCTTTGAAAAAATCCTTGCTTGGGTAGCCCTCTTGCTTATGCCACATGCCTTTGTAGCCGGCCGTACAGCTGTTGCGAACAATATTGCCGGTCAATTGGCCAATAACCCAGTCCGTCGCTTCAACAAATTTATCTGCAGTTTCATAAATGTCCGGCGCTTCATTCAAAATCTGCCAAGCTTTGGCCATCATCCACTCTGATGATATTTTGCCTCCATAACGCGGCACCCACTTCTCACCGCGCTGCGCTGCCATTTCGTTGATAAGGTTAGCCTCATCTTGTGCAGCGTGATGCTTCCACAGCTTCACCCAGCTATGCGGATTATCCTTGTAGGCATCCTGTACACATAGCGGATTCCCTTCTCCATCGATGGGAAGCATTGTACATGCTGTAAAATCGATGCCTAAACCGATGACATCAGCAGCATGGATACCCGACTCCTTCATTACAGCAGGAACGGACAATTCCAACACTTCAATATAGTCAAGCGGATGCTGAAGCGCCCAGTCATGCTCAAGCTTAATGCCAGATACCGGAAGCTTCTCATCAATAACGTGGTGAGTATACGGCGTGACATGCTCCGCTATCTCGGCACCGTTAGATAGATCCACAAGAACAGCTCGGCCCGATTGCGTGCCGTAGTCTACACCAATTGCGTATTTTTTGCTCATTATCCGAATCCTCCTTATTTTTGGCCGTAGTAGGCGTTCGCTCCATGCTTGCGTAAATAGTGTCGGTCTAATAAAGCTTGATCCATCGGCTGAACATTCGGGTTAAGCTGATACGTATGAAGAGCCATCTTCGCCACTTCCTCCAGCACAACCGCATTATGAACGGCGTTATGCGGGTCTTTGCCCCAGCAAAAAGGAGCGTGGCTGTTTACGAGCACCGAAGGCACTTGGTTTGGATCGATATGGTTTTTATTGAAGGTCTCAACGATGACATTGCCCGTTTCCAGCTCATATGCGCCGTTGATTTCCGCTTCTGTCATCGCGCGTGTGCAAGGCACCTCGCCATAGAAATAGTCGCCATGCGTCGTGCCAAGCGATGGAATAGAGCGCCCCGCCTGTGCCCAGCTTGTCGCCCAAGGCGAATGGGTGTGTACAATTCCGCCTATCGAAGGAAACGCTTTGTAGAGCAGCACATGAGTAGCCGTGTCCGAGGAAGGTCGAAGATTTCCTTCAATCACATTGCCTTCCAAATCTACGACAACCATCTGCTCTGCTTTTAACTCCTCGTAAGGAACGCCGCTCGGCTTAATAACCGCATATCCAGACTCCCTATCTACACCGCTGACGTTGCCCCAAGTAAATGTAACTAATCCGTACTTCGGAAGATCCATATTCGCTTCCCAAACCGCATGCTTCAATGCTTCTAACATGACCACTTATCGCTCCCTTCAAGCTCGCATTTCTATGCTGATCCGCATTCACTTATACGGACATCGCCATAGAATATCTTTACTTTATTATAAGTTGTACGTACAAGTGTGTCACGTCTTTTTTATTCATTCATTTAAAAAGCATTAACCGTTCAGCAACAGCTTAGCTATGCGGCGGTCTAGTTGAATCACGTATAACGAGCTGCGGATCATATATTTTATCCTGCGTTTGTCGCCGCTGGTGCTGCTTATCCAGCATACTAAGCAGCAATTCGACCGCATCCGTGCCCATTTCTGTTTTTGGATGCGCAACGGTTGTCAGCTTCACTTCGGTAGCCGTAGCCAGATTCGCATCATCAAAACCGACAATCGAAAGATCCTCAGGCACCGTTAAGCCAGCCTGCCTTACGATATCAAGCATTTTTACAGCCAGCTCATCGTTATAGCAAATAATAGCGGTCGGCCGTTGATCCGGCTCACGCTGCAGCATCGCAAACAAGGCCTGCATCGGCTTGTCCTGCTTCTCCTCCGTCGTATAGCGCAGCAAATAATCCGGCGGAACCGTGTGCCCTTGCTCCCGATGAGCCCGTAAAAAACCGCGCATCCGGTGTACGCCTTGAAAGTCATCCGTCTTAAAAAATCCAGCGATTCGCGTATGGCCGAGCTTAATTAAATGCTCTGCGGCACGATAGCCGCCAAGCTCGTCATCCACGCGCAAGCATGGCGCATCCACGTCGCTGTATCGTTCATTGAGCATAATGTATGGAATTTTGAGCGCATCGAGCGCCAAAAAATAATTAAAGTTCGGGTTGCCCTCCGCGCTCTTCGTCGGCTCAATAATGAGCCCGGTCAGCGGCTCGCGCAGCATCGACTCCAGGCTGTCCTTTTCTTTATCCTTTTCATTATCCGTGCTCGCCAGCAGAAGTCTTGCCCCTACAGCGCGCAAGCTCGATTCAACGCCTCTGACGATGGTCGGGAATATATAATCTGATATATGGGTCGTAATCATCCCAATCGTCATCCCTTGGGATGAGTTTTTCCGCTCCGGCGCAGACTGATCCGACACGAATGTCCCTTTCCCTTGTACGCGGTAGAGCCAGCCCTCCTGCTCCAAATCACCGAGCGCTTGGCGCACCGTTTGCCGGCTCATCTCGAATTGCTTGCCGATCTCATTCTCCGATGGCAGCTTTTCGTGCGGCTTAAACTGCGCTGTGACGATCCAGGATATAATTTCCTGCTTTAATTGCATATATTTGGGCGTTTGCTGTTCCTTCACTTCACACCTCAACTCCGTTAGTTGTATTCCTGTAGTATATCATACGCGAAACTTGTACGTACATGATCTCAAGCTCTAACCCTAAAACCGGCCAAGAGACAAAATAAAAAGCCGCTCATTGGCGGCCTTCATTTCTCATGAATTAGAACTGCGTTTCCTTCAGCCTCTCCAGCATGTACTTTCTGACCTCATCACCTAGATCCGCACGCTCTAATGCAAAATCAATTGTAGCTTGTACAAAACCAAGCTTGTCGCCTACATCATGTCTAATACCATCGAACCGATAAGCCATTAAAGAAGAGATATGATTCAATTGCTGTAAGCTGTCCGTCAGTTGAATTTCCCCAGCTTTACCTGGCGTCGCTTTCTCAAGCAGATCAAATATGACAGGATCAAGGACGTAGCGTCCAACAACCGCATAGTTGGACGGGGCTTGTCCTTGCGCCGGCTTTTCAATAATGTTGCGTACTCGCGCTACCTGCTTATCCCGCTCAATATCAACAATACCATATTTATGCGTCTGATCCCACGGCACCTCCATCACAGCTACAACAGATGACTGTTCCCTCTCGTACACATCCATCATTTGCCGCAAGCAAGGCGGATCAGCCTTCAAAATATCGTCGCCCAGCAATACCGCGAACGGCTCGTCCGCGATGAAGCGGCGTGCGCAAAGCACTGCATGGCCAAGGCCTAGCGGCTCCTTCTGACGAACATAATAAATATCCGCCAGCTGTGATATTTTCCGCACCATCTCCAGCATTTCTTCGTTATGACGCGCTTCCAGCTCCATTTCGAGCTCGGCAGATTTGTCAAAATGGTCCTCGATCGCCCGTTTGTTGCGTCCACTGACGATTACGATACTCTCGATGCCTGAATTCACAGCCTCTTCTACGATATATTGAATAGCAGGCTTATCGATAATAGGCAGCATTTCTTTCGGCTGCGCTTTCGTAGCCGGCAAAAACCTTGTCCCTAATCCCCCAGCAGGAATGATCGCTTTCCGAATCCGCTTCTCCACCCTCACATCTCCCCCAGCTCTTTGCTTTCTATGCAATCGCTCCTTTTATCATAACGGTTTCACCCTCGTTTTTCCATGTATTCAAAGGCTTCGTCCCATAACTAAGCAGCTGCTCGCGCAAATGGGAGCTTAATCATAAAGCTTGCTCCAGTAAGCTGGTCCGCACTTGGATCAAGCGCGATGGTTCCGCCGTGAATATGAATGATGGTTTGTGCGATCGAAAGCCCAAGCCCGCTCCCGCCTTGGCTTCTATCCCTTGATAAATCCCCTTTATAAAAACGCTCAAATATTCGCTCGCGATCCTCCTCATGAACGCCTATCCCGGTATCGGTAATTCGGACCACGATGGATCCATTCTGTTCGGACAAAGACAAAAAGATTTTGCCGTCCTCTGGTGTAAATTTTATGCTGTTGGCAAGCAAATTCATCCATACCTGATTAAGCTGATCACGATCAGCAGTAATTACCGTTTCCTCCATTAGCAGCTCGACCGTTTGCCTCTTGGCCATCCACTGCGGCTCGCAGGCAAGCACCACATCTCGAAGCTGGCGATCCAGTCGATAGGGCTGCGGGTGAAAAGGATGCTGCTGCGAGTCGAGCGATGCCAAATTAAGCAAATTTTCACTTAGCCGAGAAAGCCGCATGCTCTCTTGCTTAATGATGCTAATATAACGCTCCCGCTCAGCTCCAGTAACCTCCTCGCTGCGCAGTGCTTCTGCGAAGCCGCCAATCGACGTAAGGGGAGACTGCATTTCGTGCGAGACATTGGATACAAAATCCTGACGCATCATTTCAAGCTGTGATAAGCTGAGTGCCATTTTGTTCATGCCCTGCGCAAGCTCACCGAGCTCATCGCCGCGTCTTGCGGGCAGCCGTACACTGAAATCCCCCTGTGACATTCGCGTCGCAGCGTTCGTCATCATTTTTAGAGGCCTCACTAAATAACGGGCCACGATTAGAATAAGTACGCTTCCGACGAGCAGCAGCGTAACAAGCAGCGTGACAGCCGTCCATAAGAAGTTGCTATTTTGCGGAAAACGATTTGGCTGAACGAACAATGCCCATCTTTCATTGCCGAATGACACAAGTTTCCCTAAAGCAGGCGGCGAAGGCGGGCTAACCTCCTCGCTAGTGTATACATCCAGTCTGACAGAGCTGCCGCCGAATACCTTTCTTAGCTGCTCGAATGTCAGTCGCTCCATAATCAGCTCGCTTCGCTCGCCAGCCCTTACTAAATAGTTGGAGCTGCTAATAGCGACAATTGACTGCCCTTGCAAGCTTGAGATCTCTTCCAAAAATGCTTGCAAATCTGCCGGCTTCGAGACGGCATAGAGCTGTTCTATGCGAGCAATCGACTTCTCCAGCTGATTGGGCAGCTGCCCCCTTGCATCCCTCTTGAACATTTGGTTCGTGAATAAAAAAGCGACCCCGATGCTAATCAGAACGATAACGAGGAATGTAGCCGTAATTCGAAAGTAAAGGCCGCGAATCATGACCATACCTCCAGTCGATACCCTAGTCCGCGAATCGTCACGATACGGAAACGATATTGCTCCTCGGGAAAACGATCCCGCAGTCTTTTGATATGGACATCAACGGTTCGCTCGTCCCCCTCATAGTCCATCCCCCATATTTGTTCAATCAGATGATCACGGGCAAAGGTTTTGCCTGGATAGCTTGCCAGCTTGAACAGCAGCTCGAACTCTTTAGGCGGCAATGTTACTTTCTCGCCACCAGCTGACATATGGAAGTCCGTTCGATTCATGAGGACATCGCCGAACTCTACCGTCTGCGAAGCGGTAATCCGGTATCTTTTGAGCAGCGCCTTAACCCGGGCTATGAGCTCCGGCGGATCAAATGGTTTGACCATGTAATCATCCGCACCAAGCTCAAACCCCTTCACCTTTTGCGAGGTTTCCCCCTTGGCAGTCAGCATGAGCAGCGGAATATCATAGCTCGCTCGCAGTTCCGCGCAAAGCGCCCACCCGTCCATGCGGGGCATCATTACATCAATAATTGCAAGATCTGGTCGTACCACGTCCAGCTTCTCTAATGCGTCTATACCATCTATAGCTTCAATGACCTGACAGCCTTCTCTTTTTAGGAAAAGAGCTACCAGCTCGCGAATGTTTGGATCGTCGTCTGCAACTACGATTTTGGGCATTTTTTTCTTCCTCCAATTAGACTTATGTCGTTATGATTTCAGCATACATGACCAACATGAACGTTACATGAACGATATTGACTTTAAAGCTACATTATAATAATTTTAAAGTAGGATTTATTATTCAACGGAATTTTGAATGGAGGATATAGATGATGCATAAAACAATAATTATTGGTACAGGACCTGCCGGATTGACGGCTGCCATTTATTTGGCTCGCGCGAACATGGAGCCGCTCGTTATTGAAGGGTGGCAGCCAGGCGGCCAGCTTACAACAACAACAGAAGTAGAAAACTTCCCAGGTTTCCCTGATGGTATTTTGGGCAGCGAGCTAATGTCCAACATGCGTAAGCAAGCACAGCGTTTTGGTGCAAAATTCAAAACAGGCTCTGTAAAAAGCGTCGACTTCAGCAAACGTCCCTACACGCTTGATGTGGAAGGCATTGGCGAGCTGCAAGCCGAATCCATCATTATCTCTACAGGCGCTTCAGCCAAATACCTCGGCATTCCGGGTGAGCAAGAAAATATCGGTCGCGGCGTAAGCACATGTGCAACTTGTGATGGCTTCTTCTTCCGCGGCAAAAAAATTATTGTAGTAGGCGGCGGCGACTCCGCAATGGAAGAAGCCGTGTTCCTTACTCGCTTCGCTTCCGAAGTAAGAGTAGTTAACCGTCGCAATGAGCTGCGCGCATCAAAAATTATGCAGGATCGCGCTCGTGCGAATGACAAAATCGCATGGAGCCTAAACCGTACACCGCTTGAAGTTGCTGCAACAGGCATGGGCTTGCAAGGGTTGAAGGTGCGCAATAATGAAACGGGCGAGGAAGAATTGCTTGAAACAGACGGCGTATTTATTACGATCGGCCACACGCCTAATACGGGCTTCCTTGGCGGTCAAATCGACACCGATGAGCAAGGCTACATTATTGTGAAGCCGGGCACTTCCGAGACGAACATCCCAGGCGTATACGCTTGTGGCGATGTTCAAGACCGTAATTACCGCCAAGCGATTACCGCTGCTGGAAGCGGCTGTATGGCTGCTCTGGATTGCGAACGCTACTTGGAATCACTAGCGCATGAAGCGGTTAATGCATAATTTTTTTCAAAACTAGACTAGTACAATACGTGCAAATTATGTATAATAAAAGTGTTGAGATTTACAATAGAAAGGCAATGCTACCGCAACCATTTGTTCGCAATATGCTTCGCGTGAGCGGCGCCTGAACGTGTTATGGGAGAAGGTACAACCTCGGCTTATTATGAGCACAGAGGTTGTGCCTTTTTTCGTGTTTCCATATCTTTTCTCACATCATCCATGAAGGAGCGATAATCATGTTATTAGAAGCTGTTTATCACAGACCGAAGCAAAACTGGGCTTACGCCTACGACGGAAAGACGCTGCACCTCCGCTTGCGTACCAAAAAAGACGATGTTGCTGTAGTTGAAGCAATCGTTGGCGACAAGTACGCGTGGGATCAAACGATTACAACGGTCCCTATGCATATTTTCACTTCGGATGCACGATTCGATTATTGGGAAACTTCCGTTATTCCTCCTTTTCGGAGGCTGCGTTATGCGTTCCGCTTAATAAGCGGAGATGAGGCGATTATTTTCTCGGATAAAGGTGTCGAGCTTACACTTCCTGACAACTCAAATTCATTTTTTGATTTCCCATATATTAATCCAATCGATGTATTTGAGCCGCCAGCTTGGGTGAAGGACGCTGTCTTTTATCAAATATTCCCTGAACGCTTCGCGAATGGCGATCCTTCGATCAATCCTGAAAATGTGCTGCCTTGGGGCGGCGAGCCTACGCCAAAAAACTTTTTTGGCGGTGACCTCCAGGGTGTAATTGATCACTTGGATCATATTTCAGCACTTGGCATTAATGCGGTATATTTCACTCCGCTGTTCGAAGCAACGACCAATCACAAGTATGATACACAAGACTACATGAAGGTTGATCCGCATTTTGGCACAAATGAGAAGTTGAAGGAATTGGTTGATGCTTGTCACGCCCGCGGCATTCGTGTCTTGCTTGATGCAGTATTCAATCACTCAGGCAAAACCTTCCCTCCATTTGTCGATGCTCAGAAAAACGGACAGCAGTCAAAATATGCGGATTGGTTCTATGTTCGGGAATGGCCGCTGCAAGTGGTGGACGGCGTTCCGACGTACGAGACCTTCGCATTTGAGCCGCTTATGCCGAAGCTGAACACCGAGCATCCTGAGGTGAAGCAATATTTGTTCGAGGTAGCTCGCTACTGGATCGAGGAGATTGGAATCGACGGCTGGAGACTGGACGTTGCCAATGAGGTTGATCATCAGTTTTGGCGCGAGTTCCGTCAGACGGTAAAAGCAGTGAATAAAGACGCTTATATTTTGGGCGAGATTTGGCATGATTCGATGATGTGGCTGCAGGGTGATCAATTCGATGCGGTTATGAACTACCCTTTCACGAATGCAGTTCTTGATTTCTTTGCTTATCAAACGATTGATGCCTCTGACTTCGCTAATGCGATTGGAGCGCAGCTTGCAGCATATCCGCAGCAAGTAACAGAATCGGCTTTCAACCTGCTCGATAGCCATGATACGCCTCGTCTGCTTACGATCTGCGAGGATAATACGGATGCGATGAAGCTTTCTTCGCTCTTCCAGCTGACCTTCCCTGGAACCCCATGTATTTATTATGGCGATGAGGTAGGCATCAATGGAGCTGGCGATCCAGGCTGCCGCAAATGTATGGTGTGGGATCCAGAGGAGCAAAACCGTGAGTTGCTCACGTTCTATACCGACGCAATCGGACTGCGCCACAAGTACAGCGCGCTTCGCAGCGCCGATATTCGCTTCGTGCACGTTGGCGCAGCAGATGGCACCTTGGTCTATGAGCGTCGTGAAGGCAGCCAACGGCTTCTTATCGCGATGAATGCTCGCGGCGAAGCGGCTGATCTGAGCTTCGTAATTGAAGCTCAGCCGACTGATTGCAACGCTGCTCCTCATGCTGTTGCTTTTAGAGGCTTTGCGAAACCAGCAGCTGCTGCTGCAACTGCTGTAAGCGAGGCTTCTGCATCCCCAGTGGCTGCCTCGATCGAAAATGCTAAGGCCGATGCTAGATCGGTTGCAACAGCTGTCATCACAGATAACGGCGCATCGACATGGTCTGTATTGTTATCAAACACTAGCAAATATGCAGTAAGCTCTTCCGTTGCAAGCAGCAACGACGGTAAACTTCAATTCACATTGCCTGCTTACGGCTATGTGATTTTGGAGCAAACAGCAAGCAACCACTAACCTTGTTTCCTTAGGGCAGTCCAATCGCGGACTGCCCTTTTTTTGGGGGTTGATTCACACGTCCATGTAACACAATAAACACCTATTTGTGCTTACAGACCAGTAACCATAGCTAGTTTCTCACTGTAAGAACACATACGTGCTTACAGCCTCTTTTCTACCTTCCGCATACGCCGAATTCGCTCAATAAGCACTTATACGTGCTTATTGAGCAGCGACCATAGCTAGTTTCTCGCTGTAAGAACACATACGTGCTTACAGCTTGTTTTCTACCCGCCGCATGCGCCGATTTCGCTCAATAAGCACATATACGTGCTTACAGACCAGTAACCTTAGCTAGTTTCTCGCTGTAAGAACACATACGTGCTTACAGTCTCCTGCCTACCCGCCGCATACGCCGAATTCACTCAATAAGCACCTATGTGTGCTTACAGACCAGTAACCTTAGCTAGTTTCTCGCTGTAAGAACACATACGTGCTTACAGTCTCCTGCCTACCCGCCGCATACGCCGAATTAACTCAATAAGCACCTATGTGTGCTTACAGACCAGTAACCATTCTACTTCTCGGCTGTAAGAACACATACGTGCTTACAGCCTCTTTTCTACCTTCTGCATACGCCGATTTTGCTCAATAAGCACCTATGTGTGCTTACAGACCAGTAACCATAGCTAGTTTCTCGTTGTAAGAACACATACGTGCTTACAGCCTCTTTTTTAACCTTCCGCATACGCCGAATTCGCTCAATAAGCACCTATGTGTGCTTACAGACCAGTAACCATAGCTAGTTTCTCGCTGTAAGAACACATACGTGCTTACAGCTTGTTTTCTACCCACCGCATACGCCAAATTCGCTCAATAAGCACCTATTTGTGCTTACAGTCCAGTAACCATAGCTACTTCTCGGCTGTAAGAACACATACGTGCTTACAGCCTCTTTTCAACCCGCCGCATACGTCGAATTCACTCAATAAGCACCTATGTGTGCTTACAGACCAGTAACCATAGCTAGTTTCTCGCTGTAAGAACACATATGTGCCTACATCCTCTTTTCTACCCGCCGCATACGCCGAATTCACTCAATAAGCACCTATGTGTGCTTACAGACCAGTAACCATAGCTACTTCTCGGCTGTAAGAACACATAGGTGCTTACAGTATCCTTTCTACCCGCCGCTTGCGCCGAAATTACTCAATAAGCACCTATGTGTGCTTACAGACCAGTAACCATAGCTACTTCTCGGCTGTAAGAACACATACGTGCTTACAGTCTCCTTTCTACCCACCGCATACGCCGAATTCGCTCAATAAGCACATATACGTGCTTGCAGACCAGTAACCTTAGCTAGTTTCTCGCTGTAAGAACACATACGTGCTTACAGCCTCTTTTCCACCTTCCGCATACGCCGAATTCGCTCAATAAGCACCTATTTGTGCTTACAGATCAGTAACCATAGCTAGTTTCTCGCTGTAAGAACACATACGTGCTTACAGCCTCTTTTCTACCTTCTGCAAACGCCGAATTCGCTTAATAAGCACCTATGTATGCTTACAGCTGTTACTACTACTCGTTACACCGAGATACGTCTGAGGAAATCTTTAATAAATTGAGTCTAGACATTTAATTGACATTCATGCAATAATTACTTAAACGATTAAGTAACTGCTTTTAAACATGCCATTTCCGATATAATAATCCAACAGTCATTATCAAGCTTTAGCAAGCTCTCACGATTCCAATCGTATTAAGGTTGAAGGAGTTGTATCCCCATTAAAAAAGCTACGCTTAAGGACATTGCAAAGGCTGCTCAAGTATCTGTAGCTACTGTCAGTTATGTACTCAACAATGTCTCCAATCAGACGATACCTGAAGAAACAAAATGCCGTGTCCTCGATGCCGCCAAGCAATTGAATTATGTACCCAACCTTGCTGCCAGATCGCTGGTCAAGCAAAAGTCTGGATTGATTGGCATTCTGATTAACAGAGCGGAAAATGAAGGCTTCTGGAAGCAGTTCCGTTATTCTCAGTTTATTAATCGGCTGGAGCGGCTGCTGTCAGATCGCGGCTACCACGTTGTATTATTCAGCTTGGATGCCTCAAGCCCAAATCTCGATATTATCTCGGAACGCAAGCTGGACGGCGTATTTGTTGTTGATGTTAAGGAGGAAAACTTCCACCTGATTTCTAGCCACTTCTCTACTGGCGTCCCTCTAATCGTGGTGGACAGCATGATTGAAGATCCCTTATTTTATAAGGTTAATTACGATTATACTGATGCCTTCACTCATGCATTCGCATCGCTCTTACAGCCTAAGGAGAGCTTTTTGATAATCGACAGCTTCAACAATGCAGACCTCGTTAACCATATTTGTACTCATTCAGGAATAGGACGCGATCAAATTCACGTTGTGGACGAAGAGCATGACTTAAAGGCATTCCTAGAACACAATTCGGATCGGACCGGCATCATTCTGAACGAATTTGTCGCCATCTCAGCAGCTAAATATGTTGATCCAACAAGTTTAACCGTCATTTGCACGGCAGGCTGTCCGGAAATCGCCCCTGCTCCCGCTTCCAAGATATCGTTTGGCGATCGCAAGCCAGAAGAAGCGTTCCAGCTTATGATGCAGCTGCTGAAAGATCCGAAGTCTGGCCCTGCGAATAAATATGTTCTAGTAAAAGCTGAAAAATAAGCAAACGCAGAGTAATCTCTGCTTTTTCTATGATAACTTAAACGATTAAGTCATCCTCTATATCCTTAATAACTGCAGTTAATTATTAACCAAGTCAACCATTCTTATAGGAGGTTATATTATGCTCGGATTAGCAAAAGAATCAAATGGCAGCGCTCCGAATCTTCAACCGCAAGAAGGCTCTGCTTCATCTCTGTGGAAAAACCGAAATTTCATTGCCGTATTCTCCAGCTATAGCTTATCGCTGCTAGGCAATACCTTTCATAGCATCGCGCTTAATCTGTGGGTGCTGCAAACGACAGGAAGCGCCAAGCTCATGTCCGTTGTACTCATTACCCATCTCGTAATCAGCATGCTGTTCGGTTCCTTCGCAGGTACGATTGCGGATCGCACCGATCGTCGCACGTTAATGTGGGTGACAGATATTATCCGTTTTGTGCTCGTCGGCGCCATCGCTGTACTTGTGTACCTGCCTAATATACCGTTTATTTTTATCGTTATTTTGACTGCCATCGTCGCATTTGCAGGGGTCATTCGAACGCCTGCCTTCCAGGCTTCGCTCGTCGAAATTATTGATAAAGAACAAATAACTAAGGCCGTTGGGGTAATCAATATATCCGATAACATCATCCGAATATCTGGCTTTGCTCTTGGAGGTATCGCCGTTGCTGCATTTGGCGGGGCATTTGCAATTGCTATCGATGCAGTAACCTTTCTGCTCTCAGCAGCGCTGCTGCTCTTCACGGGCAAGTTCCCCTATGCAGCGGTTAGAGATACGAAGAAGGCGCAAACCACCTTTAAAGAGGATCTCAAAGCAGGCTTCCGATACGTATGGACGGATCCATTTGCCAGAGCAGCAGTAGTTTTATTACCGGTAGTTATGTTCTTCTTTCTGTCCACCTTCATGCTCATTCAAGTCATGGCCGTCAATGTGTGGCATGCAAAACCGTTTGTATTCGGACTTATAGAGGCGTGCATCCCGCTCGGTTATGTCGTAGGCTCCATTCTGATTATTAAGCTGGATACACGGTTAAAAGGCAGAGGAAAATGGATCATTGGAAGCATGATCCTCATGGGTCCTATGTTCATCGCCATATCACTAATGTCATCTGCATTTGCAGCATTGCCGCTTATCCTTCTGGTTGGCTTCCTCTTCTCCTTCAGTACGACGATCATCTTTATCGCACTTCGGGTAGCCATTGATCCTTCGATGCAAGGCAGAGTATTTGGACTCATCGGAGCTCTAACAAGCGTTGCGCCGCCTGTCGGCTTAGCCGTATTCTCAACCCTATCTGATATACACGGGCCTGCCGTCATCATAGCGATAAGTGGCGCAGCAATGCTCATTATTGGCTGCATCTCCTACATGTATATGAAGGAGATGCGTCACTTCAACTAAACGAATAGACGGACAACGTTTTAAGATTGAACAACTGGGAACTCAGCGATCCGAAGTCGCGCGCAGCCGTACGGGATAAGCGTAATTTCTTCCTCGGGTTCCTTGCTAGCAACAGGTCCTATTGGCAGAGTGCCAGCCGAATTAAGCTCCATGGTCCATTGCGGGATCCGGCGACCGTTCATTCGCAAACGTATCGGTGCGTTCTCAGCTGCGAATGGCTGCCTTACCATTGCTGTGGCTTCCACAATAGGTTTTCCCTGTTCAAGTTCCTTCAGACTCACTCCATAATTCCATGGCGACTCCGGGTAAATCTCCCAGTCATGATAAGGCTCGTATGTGCGATGCTTCTGCCAGCGCTCCTTGATTGGGATAACGAACATAAGCGCTCCGCGCTGCAAGCCGGCTGCACCGTTAGCTCTGCTGATCGTGCGTACCTCCATTGGAAGCCGAAGAGTCAGCTCATCGCCATCGTTCCAAACCTGCCGTAGCACAGCAAAACCTTTTTCGATGATCATAGCAGGCTGCTGTTGTCCGTTGATCAACAGAACCGGCGCGCTGCACCATTCCGGTATTCGTAATTTAATCGGGAATTCAGCTGGCTGATTTACATGCACTGTCATCGTTATCGTTTCTCTAAATGGATATTCCGTTGCTACACGTATGGAAACATCGGTGCTTGCGTCGATAGCAGCTGTGATCGTACAGGGAGCATACGCGATTGCAGCCAAACCGCCATCCTCCGTTGCCATCCACAATCTTGCCGTGTATTTCGGCCATCCTTGATGCATGTTAGCAGTGCAGCAGCCAAAATGCGGCTCAATGCCAAATAGATTGGCTTCATTGTTGTTTTCTGTCCAATTGCGTTTGGCATGCGTACACATAATCTGGTTAGCCTGCTGGTCATATTGATGAACGGTCCAATCCGGGCTGATTGCAGCAGGCAGTGCATTATAAGCAACCTTCTCCAAAATATCACCGAAGGAGCCATCGCCTGTAATCCGAATCAGATGCTCTAAGGAATGCATATATTCCACCACAGAGCACAGCTCCGTACCTTGGCTAGGATGAGTTCCTGCAAGCCATTCGTCACCAGAAAACATGCCGTTAACTTGGCCATGGTAAGTCATCACGCTTGAGATCCCTTTGTATGCAGCTTCGATATGCTGCTTATCCTTTGATTGCATGTAGCGGAGAGCTGGCTGCTTGAATGACATCGCTACGTTAACAACATGAACCCGGTGATCAAATGCCTTCTGCAAGTACCAATAAGGATAGTCTTCATATAAGCCTGTCCAGTCCAGCGTTTGCTCCTGAATCAATTGCGAGAGCTCAAGTAAGAAAGGCTCACCTGTGCGATTGTACAACCAATAAATGCTGATGAGATTTTCGCCGCCTCTAGCCTTTGCCCATTCCTGCAAAGGACGATTCGGCAGCTCCGCAAGCTGATATTTGAAATAGTTCATCAAGAATGGTTCTACCCGTTCATCACCAGTATACTCAGCGTGCTGAATCAGCACCTTGAGCATAATCATTCGGCTCCACCAATCTTCATTTGCGGCAGGTCCGAATTGTCCATCCTCGCGTGCGCTTGCAAGCGTCCATTCGATCCACGGCTTTACTTTGGCCTTAAGCTTGTCCTCATCAAGGAGATAAGCAAGCGGAAGTAGACCATCCAAGTAGTAGGGTCCTCTCTCCCAGCTGTCTCCGTCTCCTCCCAGCCAACCGCTATTTGGCCCGACATAACTCCAAAATTCATCTAGATGCCCTGTCATTCCCTCGCTTTGAATCTCCAGCTGGTCTCTAAGCCAGCCGTCTGGCTTAATCGCACCAAGCGGCAGCTCTTGAAAAGGGGTCGAAGCAAGCGGTGCACGGTTCAAAAATATAGCGCTCAATTTGTCATCTCCTCTATGCTGTTTATGAAGTTGAATTTCATCTAGCCATGCTAGTGATTCTTAACCCGTTTCCTTAAAGAATAAATGATTTGCCCCAAAGGAATACTAATTTGGAAATAAGCTAGTAATGGAGGGAATCGTTAGTAATGAACAATGCAGCTAACCAGAAGGATTCCAGCTCTTCTCAGCTTCGCGTAAAGGATAAGGTTGCGGTCATTACTGGAGCTGGTTCCGGCATAGGACGTGCTGCCGCGCTGCGTCTCGCACAGCAAGGAGCAAAAATCGTTCTTCTCGATCTCATTCACAACCGTACTGAAGAGGTAGAGCAAGAAATAAAGGAACTAGGTGGCGAGTCCTTCTTCATCGATACCGATGTTGCCAATGCTGAACGGATGCAAGATGCGATCCAAGCTGCCGCAAAGCATTTCGGACGAATCGATATTGTGTTCGCTAATGCGGGCATTAACGGCACTCTCGCTCCTATTGAAGATCTGTCGCCCGAGTCATGGGATGAAACGCTAACAACGAATCTAAAGGGAACCTTCCTTACCGTCAAATATGCAATCCCCCATATGAAAAAATCCGGCGGGAGCATCATTATAACGAGCTCTATTAATGGCAATCGTGATTTTTCAGGTGCCGGCATGGCTGCTTACAGCTCCTCCAAGTCAGGTCAGGTCGCTTTTGCCAAGATGGCTGCTCTAGAGCTTGCCCGATATAAAATACGTGTGAATGCCATTTGTCCTGGAGCCATTCAAACGAACATTGGGGAAAACACCCATCGCACTGCTCAAGTAGATAAAATCACCATACCCGTGAACTACCCTGAAGGCAGCCAGCCTCTTGAGCATGGTCCCGGGCAGCCTGAGCAGGTCGCCGATTTAGTGCTATTTCTAGCGTCGCAGGAATCCAGCCATATCTCTGGAACCGAAATTTACATCGATGGGGCAGAAACCTTGCTATAGAAAAAGAAGCCATACAGGATTGGAATGCCTTAGGGATGATCCCTAAGGCATTTTCTACTACGCTAAATTGAGGGCTGAATCACATCACTCTGATCACTTTTTCGTATCAGCTGCCAGCTGAGCGTGGATCGTAACCAGCGCCGCTTGCTCCAATAGTTCAGTTGAACGATTCGGATCGATTTTAATGACTCCCGTCTGAGGGTTCCGAAGCGTCGTCCACACCTCATCCGCATAGTTCTGTATATAATCTTTATACTTCGATTTTTTGTTCATGTCATCCAGCAGCAGCAGATTTTCAAAAAAGATTGAATTGAAAATAATCGGCTGTGTGTAGAGGCGCGAGCTGCCATAAAATTTCAAAGCCGCATCAGCGATGCTTACTGCTTTGTTCAAGTACGATTTTTCACCTGTTGCTTTGTATAAAAGTACGCTGGCTCCAATCATCGTTCCTTGGTTATAGGACCATTGTGTTTTATTAATATTTCCGTTCAGGTCAATATGGTCCCAGTAAAGTCCGTTAGGCGCCAGCATGCAGTCATTTACCCAGTTATACATTTTCTTCGCCCAGTCTAAATAGTATGTATCCTTGCTGATTTCATATAAATACAGTCCTATTTGAGCTGCAGGTGCATTCGATACCGTATTCCGATCCTTGCTCCACGATGCCTGTGTCCAGAAAACGCCGCCAGGGCAAGCATGAGAGGCATCCGTGTCCCAGCCGGATACTTGCAGCTCAAATATTTGCTTTGCTCTATCTAAAGCTGCAATATCACCAGTAATTCGGTAAATTTTTATAAGTTCTATTGCGATCCAATCATTATCATCATAAAAGATGTCACCGCCTCCGCCAAGCGGTGCGCGTACGTAAGAATCGTAGCCTGCAGGTGTCTTCGTGTCATTCCAATATGCAGCTAGACCATCTAATCGATTCTGAATGTCGGTTTTGTATTTCTCGCCCACCGCAGGTATTTTCGCCAAAGCTACGGTTGACTGCATCGTCCCTGCATAAGGCCAAACGTAGGAGTATTTATTGTTCCCAGAATGTGGGCTGTTCTCGCTGTAGAGCTTGGTGTCTGGCTGATAGAAGTAGGTTTGTAGAGCCTGATAAGCCGCTTCAGCCCGTTCTGCATTTTGATTTTTATTCGGTTTGGCCCAGACGCTTTGACCGGACGTCATTAATAAAACAACAATCGACAATGCAACAAAACGGAACGTCTTTACTGGTTTCGGTGTACTCATGATATACCTCCCAAGGATCTACTTAAACTACTCTATATTAATCCAGACTTCTCCAAAGCTGCTGCCGTTTCGAGCAGGATCACGCCGCTAAGCTGTGTGCTGAGCTCGATTTCTTCTTCAAGCGATTCATCCCACCGTTTGCTGAAAAGAATATCCCCCCGGCTCGAAACGCTGCTCCATAGGGACGATGCGTTTGCATACAATACATCTGCTACTTCACTTCCGCTGCCGCTGCCCATCGCAAGGGCCAGCTCGCCTGCGTAACGAACAAAAATGCCTTTAAACAAGCCAGCATCCCCGCCGCCTTCTGCCGGTAAGACATTAGCTTCCTGCGAAGCAAACTCCTCCACAGACGCCTGCCATGTCCGAATAGCATCTTCAAGATAACCTTTTTCGCCCGTAATTTTGTACAGCTCAACTGCTGCTCCAATGAATACGCCCTGGCAATAAGTGAACTTCCAATCCTTATCAATAGTTCCATCGCCTAGACGGTTAGCGCCATCCCACACGAAACCGCTTTCAGGATCAACAAGCACAGCTTTCTGCCAATCGTAAATCTTGATTGCCCATTCTAAATCTTCCTGCTTGCCGAATACCTGATATAGACGTGCAGCCAAAATAGCCGCAGGAGCATTAGCAGGCGTGTTTTTATAATCCAGCTGCGTTTTCTGCCAAGCAATTCCGCCGCCGACATGGTCATTCCATCCCGTCTTAATATCCTCCCATAGCAACTTCGCAGTGTGCCCGTAGGTTTCATCTTGATCAATCAAATACGCGCGAAGCCAGCCAATTGCCATCCATTCCATATCATCGTATAGATTGTTAGGCCATTCTCCGCCGTTTCTCTCCAGAAGGCCTTGATGAAGCATAGCCAACCTTTGCTTATAGATGGAATCACCCGTACGGTTCCATCCATCCACCTGCGTTTCAACCGCATGGGCCATCCACCAATAATGAAAAATCGTGTTGCACGCTCCGCCGGGACATGGCGTCTTAATGTCATACAAGCTGATACTTGGGTTCCAGAACTGAGAATCCAAAGTTCGTTGAGCCTGCTCCGCTCTCATATCCCAGAACGCAGCTTTTACGTTGTTTGCCATCTTCCTCTACCTCCGTTTCACTTTGATCCATTAGGTTTCCCGCGACCTGCAAATTGCTTTAACACGGGATTACGTCCTCTTTGAAAATGTACAATATAAAGCACTTTCAAATAATATACTATATTTCACATGTTAATATGTCAATATGTCATCTTTACATTTCAGACTGTAATTTTCTACAAAAAAAGGCCGTTCCAAGAGCCATATTGGCAGCTCTAAGAAACGACCCTTTATTCTGATCTGACATTAGATAGATACGGTAGAATTTCCTTGAACAATCTCATGCTCCACAATATTGTTCAATTCCGTAGTCTCATTATTCCAAACACGCTGTAATATTTCGACAGCTCTCCTGCCTGTATCACGCTCGTTCTGGCGAACATGAGTAAACAAATAATCGCCAAACGGCTGACTCGGAGAGTCAAAGCAAACAATTTGATAGTCTTCCGGAATCCGTTTCTTTAGGGACAATAGCGCTTCCCGTAAAATAAGAGCAAGATTATATTCCGTAACGACATACGCATTAAGATCCTTATTAATTTCCACGAAATGGCGTACCGTCTCAATATCATACTGTACTTTAATCGTTTGAAACGATTGCGGCAAAGAGCTGTATAGATTCGTCATAATATGCTCAGGTTTAGGTGTAAACCCACGCTGCATGCACGCATCATTAAAACCTTGTATTCGGTCTTCAATCGTCGTCGTATTGTCTGCAGGCGTCGATAAGAAACCGACATGCCGACCCTCTTGATTCAGCAAAATATTCGTAAGGTCGAAGGCTGCCTTTCTGTTGTCTGTATACACAGCGGTAGCCGCAATCCCCTTCAAATATCTGTCCACTAACACAATAGGGAAACCGTTTAATACGAGTCTAAGCACTTCAGCATTATAGTGCTCGCCGTGGCCTGGGAATACGACAATGCCATCGACACCCAGCTTCACAAAAGCACGAATGGCAGCTTCTTCTTCATCACGATTATCGTAAGTCAGCTTCATCATCATGACGCAGCCGCTAATCGCGCATTGCTCTTCTATTCCGCGAATAAGATCAGCACCAAACGAATCGCCAAAGTCGGGCAGAATCACACCTACAATGCGCACAACCTCATCTTCCGGCCTCGCTTCTACGCTTTCTGACTGCTTCTGCAGCTTCGTTTCTTGCAGATCAGGCAAAACCTCCGCCACAAAGGAGCCCTTCCCTTGTATTCTCTCAATGAGTTTATACTGCGAGAGCATCTCCAGCGCTTTCTTAGACGTAATTCGGCTAACGTTAAATTGGGCAGCAAGTTCTTTTTCCGAAGGAACACGCTCCCCTTTTTTCAATTCGCCGTCATTGATTTTTTGAAAAATATAATTATAAATCTGCTCGTATAAAGGATTATCCATTAGCCGACCTGCCTTGTCATAGTATCTTGATATATCAACTATACAACTTTATTATCACGACATCAATATATGAAAAGGCGAAATGGAGCAACGACGCTGCCGTCGCTCCGCTACGTCAATACTAACTTATTCCGAATCTAGTCTTTCTATTTTGGCTGCAGCTTCTATTAAGAAAACTCCGCTCAATTGCACGGATATATCCAGAGGCTCCTGATGAGGCATATCCCAAGCGGGGCCAAACAAGCCAATTTCCTTCGTGCTGCCTTTCGAGAGCAGTGTATCCGCATTATGAAAGATCATTTCTTTAATTCGGACGCTTTCGTTGACTTCATACAAATGGATCAGATAACGAATGAATATGCCTTTGAACAGTCCACCGTCTCCGGTTCCTTCTTCCTTCATCATTCCGGTCTCAGCAACCGTATGATATTTCATAGCCGATACAGCGGTTTTCTCCGCATCTGCCAAATACGTCTTGTCATTTGTATGCTTGTAAAGCTCAACTGCTGCGCCTATATAAGTGCCTTGGTTATAGGTGAATATCCAATTCTTATTGACATTAAGATCACCATTCTCTTCCAGCTTAAGGCCATCATACACAAGACCGCTTTCAGGATCAACCAAATTTTTCTTCTGCCAATCATATATCTTTTTGGCCCATTCCAGATCTTCCTTATCGCCAAAATACTCATACATCCTTGCAGCCAAAATTGCTGCAGGCCCGTTCGAGCATGCATTCCGGCTGTCTCGTTGATCCTTCTTCCAAGCCATGCCGCCCAGCTCATCTTCCCACCAAGCGGTCTTAATATCATTCCACAGCTTTAACACATACCCTTTAACCGTCTCGCTTTTGGTTGCATCATAAAGCCTCAGCGCTGCAAGAGCGAGCCATTCCATATCATCATAAAATTCATTAAACAATGACCCATTTTTTTTAATAATGCTTTTGACGATCCCCTCTGCCCTATCGGTATAAGCAGCATCACCCGTTCTCTCATACCCATCCATCATGGCATCCACGGCATGAGCCTTCCACCAATAGTTTAGGCTCTCCTCGCGTTCTTTGCTATAAGGATAAGCGTTGTTCATCAGCTTCCCATTCTCATTCCAATAATGCTCGACGAGCTTCTCTTCCGCCCATTCCGCATGATTATTGTAATTTTCCAAGCGCTCCTCATTTCCATTGCAGCCTGTCAAGAAAAAGCTGCCGACAAGCAGCATGCATATGCTTTTCATTAAATTCACCTCATCCGTCCCTTCTTCTTGCAGGCTTCCGCCTTTTAACCGACAATACCGCTATGTTCAATACCCTCTACGAGGTATTTTTGCGCGAACAAATACACAATGATTAATGGCACAACAACTAATAATGACATCGTGTTCGTTAAGGTGGCGGTCAGAGGCTGACCCTGCTTCAGTCCAATGGTGGCGCCCTCCAGCATCAAGCCTTCAAATCCAACCAGCAGTGAATTCGATAACAGCTTGAACTGGCTGAAGAACATCGAGGAATAGAAGCTATCCGTCCACTGCCACGAGAAGGAAAATACAAAGATCGTAATCATCATGGAAAATGAGAGCGGAAGAATGATCATGCTGAACGTCCGAAACAAGCCCGAGCCGTCCACATAAGCCGCTTCCTCTAGTTCTTTCGGTATTCCTTTGAAATATTGCCGCATGATCAATATATAAAGCCCATTTTTGAATCCAAAACCGATCATCGATAAAATCGCCATCGGCCACATCGAATCCATCAGCCTAACTGTCCCTCCTGTAAAGGTAGACATCAGGCCGAATAAATCAAAGAAGCTGAACTTCATATAAAGAGAGATCATATACGTTTGCGGCGGAATTAAAATCGTAAGCACCACTAAAGAAAAGATGACGCTTTTCCCTTTAAAGTTAAACCGCGCAAGCCCATAGCCGACCATCGTACAAACCAGCATTTGAATGATACCGCTTAGAAAGGAAATGCCGAACGTGTTCGACAGCCCTTTAAAAAAGGACGTATATTCGATGACTGTTTTGTAATTAAACCATGTAAACTGCCTAGGGATGAAGCGCACCGTGCCATCTATCAAATCCTGCGGGCTCATAAAGCTGTTAGAGAGCTTTACGAGCAGCGGATATAAGATAAGAAACGCCAGCCCAATGAGAAGCAAATAGCGAATAACCGACCAGAACAAGCCATTTATTGCATGCAGATTTAAATATTTAGCCCGCATATTTTTCACTCCCTATTCTGATAAAAGACGAATCTGCTGACAAAAAAGCCAATGACGACAAGGAATACGGCTGCCACCAAAAAATAAATCCATGCCATAGCCGAGGCTGTTCCATATTGGCCAAGCTTCATCGCGTTCGTAATGCTGTGCATAATTTGGTTTTTGCTTCCCGTAAAGGAGTCGATAATCGAATAAATGATATTGACTAGAATCAACGGACTGATCAGCGGGAATGTAATTTTCCAAAAGCACTCCCAAGCGGAACAGCCTTCGATTTTGGCCGATTCGTAGATGGAGGAGGAGATTGCCTGCAGTCCTGCCAAGAAAATAAGAATTTGCACACCTGAACTATTAATGACGGCAAATATATTTTCTGCAGCGCCAACCGTTATATTAACGAGCGCAGGACTGAAATCCAGCATTTGGAACATATATTTTTTTAGCTCCAGATTGCTGAACATCCCGCCTGCCGATTCAGTCACGATTGAAGCGCCCGTATCAAGCCCTGGGATACTCTGATAAGCATTCATAATGGAGTTGCTTAAATCAGCTTTATCAATGATTCCAGTCGCCAAAATAACGGGCACGAAAAAAATTGCTCTAAAAATTCCTCGGCCCTTCATTTTCATATTTAACAAAACGGCAATAAACAAGCTGTACATGACGATAATCGGAATATCGAATAACATGTTCTGAACAGCACCGTAAAGCTGCTTGTTAAAGTTAGGGTCCACTCTTAAAATTTGATGGTAATTGTCCAGCCCAATGAATTTCTCCGAAAATCCGCCTTGGGTTAGAAGATTCACATCCATGAAGCTAAATCGCAACGAATCAATGAATATACCCAGAAACAGCAGGAGAAATCCGAGTACAAAAGGACTGACAAAAACCCAGCCCATCAGATCCCTCTTCTGCGTCACGGTTAGCCTAAACCTTTCTTTTTTGTTTATGGCTGCAGACAATTTGTTCATTGCCGGTGATCCTCCTCGCTTGGTTTAAGGATTAATGACCGCGTAACCCAATCCATCTACTGCGGTACCCTCAACCTCAATTCCTTTATCGCTGTAATTAACAATAATCGCTTTACCATTTTCATAAGTTGTTTTGTAAACCTCTTCACCAAGCCGCTCATGATTCACGATCGCCTGATCCTGAACATGCTTCAATACATTGTTCATTTCTGCATAGATGGCTGCAGCGCTCTCCTCCCAATCATCAAACTGGGAAGCGTACAAATCATCGAACAACGAAGCATCCTTCAGCAGGCTGTTCTCCCCGTAATTCAACTTGAAATAGACACCGCTGCCGTATTCCAGAGCTTTCAAAACAGCCGGACGCAGCTCGCTCGCTAGGTTCAAGGCTTCGCTCGCATACCCAATATAGCCATGCAGCGCAATTTGAATAAATGGTACCTGCGCATCTGCTATCGAGAAGGAGCTGTCCTCATCAGGTAGGTTCAAAATATGATTAACATAAGGAAAGGTGTACGCGTTTCCGTCGTCTGTAATAATATCCTCATAATCCTCTTTTGCTTTAGCTAAAACGTCTGTCGTTATTTTTTTTGTGTCCTGTCGATTGATTTGAGCTCGGTTCTTAAAGTTGGAATTCAAGCTTTCTCCCATCGTCGACAAGGATAATGCCTTTAAACCAAGCGAATGATAGTCTTTGGAAAATTTATTGTAATAACCTGAAATTTTGTCCGGATTAATTCCCCACACGCTGCTCTCATACTCAAGCGTAGCTACATTGAACAACCCTTTATAGCTAGTTTTCTGAAACAAGGAACGAATGCTGTCCTTTTGCGGCTTAAAGCCATCGAATGCTTTATTAGAAGAAACAAATAGCATATCCACATCCGGGAACACCTTTGCCCCCAGCTTCTCCGCTTTCTCTGACAGCTTGCGCAATCCCTTTGCACCGCCGAGCACGGACTCTACCTTCATTTTTGTAGGTGCGGTATGGCTCATGCCTCCGTTATACCATCCGGTATAGCGAAATTTAATGTTTTGGATACCGCTTTGCGACAGCTCATCCAGCATTAGTCCCGCTTGATCGAAGGAAGTGACTGCCACTTGGCTGCGAAACGGAATACCCAGCTTCCGCACCATCTTATCGACAGAACCCATCGTATCCAAGTAGAACGGAATGTTCTCTTCGGCACTCATTTTGCTCAAGCTTCCTTTATCAACGAGATACTGACGATATGCCTTTGCCATTCCAACGTAATTTGCATCGTCTCCTGTAAGGAAGAAGTACTTCATGACGATGTTGCCGGTATAAGCATTTTTCTCGTAAATAATCCAAGGAGCTTGCTCAAAAGCATTTTTGGCAATAAAAGAGTCTTTGTTTCGAATGGTGAAGTTAGCATAAGCCGTGTTATAGGAGTGATTAATGCCGCCCATAACGCCATTAATATCCGCTACCGCATCGCCCTCTTCAATAACCGAGAATAGCGCTGCTCCATCCTTCTTGATGCCAAACACCGGCGCTCGAAACTCTTGTTTGAAGCTGCCTCTTGGCGACTGCGTTAATGCATAATCCGGCCCGTACATTTTCCCTGTCGTTAATAGCGTATTTTTGCTTGCATCATTATTGAAATTGAGGAGCGTTCCCGAGCCGTCTGGAAGGAATACATACCCCTCCTCGCCGGTTTGCCCTGCACCGAAATAATTCAGCAAGGAAAGCTTCACAAGATTAAAACGGGATTGATCATATTCGATGTTGCCGTTATAAAGAGTGACCGATAGACCGCCGTCCGCAAGCACGTAATCCAGACTCATTTTAAAATAAGGGAATACGGAATCATCTCCGTCGTATCCTACCTCAGCGTAGTCTTCTTCCTGCTTCTCGTACGTATAGCCTGCTTCCTTGACGTAGTTTTCCAATACCTTCTTGTCCCGCTCCTTGACGGAGGTTTTCAGCACATAAATATCTTCTTTCTCCAAAACAGGGTATTTCGCGATCAGCTCCTTGCCTTTGCTCCCTTCTACATCAGCACGACTGTAGAGGATATAGTAGGCTAATAGCTTCTTCTTATCCCGATCAGCTTCCATATGATCAAGAACATTTTGCTCAAATTTGGACTTCGTAATTTGACGCGGCAGCAGCATGCGCTGTTCCTCGCGCCCGATAACCATGTCCACTCTTATACCGTTATCAATCTTGCCCCAACTCACCTGATCCAGCTTCATCGCATGCGTGTAGCTGTTCATTTCCAAGTCGCCTTCTTTGCCTTGCACATTATAGACAAGCTTGACCTGCGACATAAGCTCTTGCTTCATTGCATCACTAGCTTTCGGGTCTTCCAGAGCACTTGGCGGGTTGGAATAAAATTTGCTTCCCGTCTCTTTATCTTCAACCGCCACGCCGCCCGATTCATTATCGAAGTACAGCAGGAGGCGATCGTTCTCAGCAGCAAGTGCCAATCCGCCATCCTTTACAGCTTTTTTCATGTTTGGCGGGCTTGCTTTTGCTACAACTGCTGTTTCTGCTGTTGTTGCTTCAACTGCCTCCGCCGTTTTCCCATTTGTCGGTATCCCGAGCGTAATGGCAACCACTATGACCAATAGCCTGGAGATAATCCCCTTGGCATTCATATCGCTGACCTCCTATCCACCATCTTGTTCTACAACCGAAACGTAATTTCATTGATGATCGTCGTAATAAAGGAATTCATATTTTGCAGGATGTTAATGAACAGCACCGTAAGGAAAGCAATGAACCCCATCCCTACTATAGAAATAGCAGAGGTATAGAAATTCTTGAATGGACTGTAATCATTGGTCACCAATACACCTATAAATATGAGCCCGAGAGACCAGCCTAACGCTAGGGTTGTAAAAAAGGTAATAAACTGCTGCTCTTCCAAAACAACGATATTGCTGAATAGGGTGACAGGAATCGTAATGATCACCATCGGGACTAACGAATAGGAAGACGCGATAAAAATATCTTTAAGGCTTCCTTCACCATCCATCAATGTTGTAAGACCCCAGTTTGCACAGCACCATAATCCAAATGGAATAAGGACGCTAAGCAGCGTATCCCAAAGCTCAATAACACGCCAGTCGGAAGGGTACAATATGTATCCGCCTGCCAGCTGTTTAAAGATGTCTACAGCCATAACGGCTGCAACAATAATGACAGCGGCACGAACGCTGCCTCTTTTCTCATGCTTCAAATCCCAAAACCCGTCAAACGGATGGAACATCACATGGAAGGAATAAAGCAGCTCTTCCCACAGCGTTCGCTTGCCCGGCTTTCTCCAGCCCGCTGTGTTGACCTTCTTGGCATATTTGAAAAATCTGTACACTAGCCATAGAATGGCTGCTGCGACTATTGGAATGAGGATAATAAATTTGCTTACTATTTCTTTCCGATACTCCGCAAAAGCTTTGAAATAATGATCCCAGTCATTGGCCAGCTTGTAATTGTGCATCGCTTCCTTGTATTCTTCTTTGCGCATATTGGACTGCGCCACACCGGAATACGCCATCTCAAGCGTCGGATTCATCTTCAAAACCCGCTGCCATGCAGCGATGGATTCATCGTAATTGCGATTCTTGCGATGATGAATCGCTGCTGCAATGTTAGCGCCGTATTCAGTCCGCCTAAATACAGTCAGCTTGCTTGAATCCTTATCCAGCACAAGCAGATTATTGCTCTGGTAAGCGAGTGCTGAAGCGCTCTGGAACACGCCTTCCTGTGTTCCGTACCCTCCAAATACATAAAGAAGATTGCCGTTATCGTCGTAAGTAAAAATCTTATTTTGCGAAGAATCGAGCGTGCTGTACGCCCCGTCATCTGCCAATGCTACATCAATAAAACGTGAAACCTTGTCGGTTGTTTGAATATCTCCAGCAGGCGGATAAGCGCCATTTCGTTTCAATACATCGATGCCTGTATTGTTCAGCCGCTTAATTGGCGCATGCTTACTCGATTTGTCCCGGTTAATGAGTGCGCTGTATTGGTTTCTGGCATGGATCGCACTGCTCGTAACATAAGCAAAGCCGAGCTCATCGATCGTAATGTTGTTGTACTCGGTCGGTACGCTTTTGGCCGTGCGGCTCTTCTGCTCCTTGGTCGTCACCAGCTTCCAGAACAAATCGGACACTTTGGGCACTACCTTCTCCGCACCGACAAAACCTTCGAATCCTCCGTCAGCATTCAGAGCAATAACACCCATGTTTGTGCTCTTCGAAATAACATAGATAAGACCGGATGGATCAACACCGATTGCCGATGGCTCGTAAATAAAGCCGGCAGGAAACACATCCGAATCCGGTGCCTCCAATATTTTCTCTACGCTTCCATCCTGATGAAGCACGACGATTCTAGCGTTTTTGGAGTCGGCAACGTAAATCAGCCCCTCCTCTGACACAAATATGCCGCTTGGCGTGTTGAATTGATCCTTCGTCACGCCGTCCTCATGGACAAACTCCGTAATTTCTCGTTTTATTCGGTACTGTTCATCGAGAATAATAATTCTGTTCGATCCCGTATCTGCGATATAAACCGAGTTATTGTTGTCTACAAACAAATCCAGAGGCTGGTTCAGCCCAGCGCCCTCGATCCCCATCGCCTTGGCGTTTAACACTTTGTCTGGCACATAAGCGTCAGGAGAAACGAGATACTCCCCGTCATAATCATAAAAATAGGTTTTATATGGAACCATGGCGGAAGCTGATTCAATACCGAAGCTGCACAACAATAATAGTGCGGCCAAAAACAAAATCCACTTTTTTCTAACCACCGCATTCTTCCCCTTCCATGCCTATTCTTTCATGCCTGATGCAGACATGGTCTCTATAATCTTCGACTGAGAGATGATAAACACGATGATAGGCACAATCATCATCAGCACCGCTGCAGCCGATCCTGTCCCTGTACGGGCAATTCCGCCGGCTAAGATTTGGGACAACGCATAGTTTAAGGTTTTCAGCTCCTCGCTTTGGATGAAGTGATTCGCGCCGATTCCCCACAAACCTTGCATGGAGAAGATGATGAGCGTCAGCCAAGCAGGCTTAACCATTGGCATAACAATTGACCAGAAAATCTTCCATTCGCTGGAGCCGTCAATGCGAGCCGATTCCAAGATGGCGTCAGGAATCATCTGATCCATAAACTGCTTCATGAGATACAATCCGAGCGAGGATGCAAATGCCGGAACAATAATAGCCTGATACGAATCAATCCAGCCTAACGAAGAAATGATGATAAAGTTCGGTATTTGGGTAACGACACCGCTAAACATAAGCGAGAGCACGACCGTGCTGAACATGATTCCTTTGCCAGGAAACTTATGCTTGGATAAGACATAAGCGCATAAGGAAGCGATGACCACATGGCCAGCCGTACCAACAGCTGTTATAAATACAGTGTTAAAGATGTACCGGCTGAAGGGCACCCACGAGTCGCTCATGACTGCGAGCAAATCTCTGAAGTTATCTAAGGTTGGGTTATTTACTAGAAACCGCGGAGGGAAAAACCAAATTTCCTCCAATGGCTTAATTGAATTTGAAATCGCATAAACCAGTGGCAGCATCATAAAAATGCCAAACAGCAGCAAAAACAAATAGATGCCAAAATCCGCAAAAAAGGAACGTTTAATGCCGCTCTTGCTTCGATGAAGCTTGATTTGAATCACTTCATTCACCTACCTTTGCCAGAAGCATTTGCACAATCTTATTCGCTCCAATCATGATGATAAATAGAATGGTAGCTATAGCAGAGGCATAGCCCATCTCATAACGTATGGCGCCGTAATCCTCCAAGTGGTTAACGATGGTATGCGCTGCATAGCTGTTGCTCGGCATGCCGCACAATGCGGTAACAATGGCGCCGGTGCCGAATGCGCCTGTAATGCTCATTACCGCCCCGAACATAAGCTGCGGCTTCATCGAAGGCAGCGTGACATACCAAAGCTCCTGCCACCGATTTTTAACCCCATCCATAGCCGCTGCTTCATAAAGCGTTCGATCTATCCCCTGCAATCCCGCAATAAAGGAGAGGAAGCTCGTTCCAACGCTGGTCCATAAAGCAACGATGACGACGAGAGTCATCATATATTTCGGATTCTCAAACCATAGAATAGGCGAAGAGATGACATTATAACGAAGCAGAATAGCATTGGCATAACCATAAGCGTCCTTGTTGAAGAAAATGCCCCAAACCAAATAAATGTTTCCCGAAATGGATGGCGCGTAAAAAATTAAAGTTAAAATCGTTCTCAGCGACTTCGGCAGCTCATTAATAAGCCAAGCGAACACTAGACACATGATATAACCGATCGGACCTACCATCACAGCTAGCAGGAACGTATTTCCGATCGCTTTAATGAAAATATCATCGCCTAGAAACAGCCTTATATAGTTGTCCATGCCAACGAAGATAGGCGCTTCAAGCAAGTTAAACGAGAAAAAACCTAAAATCAATGAAATAATGACAGGCAGAGCAGTAAAAGCAAAAAACAAAATCATGTAGGGAGCTGCAAAGAGGTAGGACACTTTATTTTTTTTAATCGACTTCCAGCCCTGCTCCAATTTTCGCAAGACCGGATTACCCTGCCTCTTAGGGTCAACAGCTCCTGATATCACCAAATCTCTACTCATGAATGGGGTCCTCCTGAATCAGTAAAATCGCAAGGCAGCATCATTCCAACTTGAACTCCCGCCTTTTTCGCGTTATTTCAGTATTAACTTCTTTCACATAGTCCAGAAGAGATTCAGGATCTCCGTTGTTATACGCCGTTGCGGCAGCAAATCCAATACTTCTTGTCACATAGTAACCGCCCGGCACCTCCGGTGTACCTGTTGCGAACGACCACTGCGTCATCAAATGGTCATACTCTGTTTTCGTCCAAGGCATATTAACAAGGGCTTCCATATTGGCGGTCGCTTGTTTGGCTGCCTTGCCGAGAATCGCTTCCATTTCCATTCCGAATCTGGACTGCGTCTCTGCACTCGTCCACCACTCCATAAAGCGCCATGCGTCATCCTTTTTCTGTACTCCCTTAAGCATCATGATCGCTGTCCCCGTCGACGGCGTCGCACGGTTCAATTGTCCATCCTCCATCACCGTTCCAGGAAGCGGAGCAAATTCCCACAGTCCTTTAATTTCAGGAGCAAACGCGATTAATTGGTTGTATGTCGTATAATCCGCGATGCCTATCGGCATTTCCCCAGTTCGGAAGCGGTTGCTGAAATCATAATCCCTCGGAAACTTATAGGTCGTGAACAGCTCCGTCTGCTTCTGGAACGCGTCGATCGTCAGATCGTCTTCCAGCGTTGAGCGGCTGCGCTCCTTGTTGTAAAGCTCCCCATTTTTCTGATACAAAAAGATTTGCAAGCCGGTAATATCCGCCGGAAAACCAATTTGCATATTTTGTTTCTGAATTTCCGGTATTAGCTTGTAAAACTCATCCCATGTCTCTGGAGCCTTCAGCCCCATATCATGCAAAATATCTTTCCGATAAAACATCATGGGAAACGATTGCGTTTCCGGCAAAGCGTATACTTTTCCGTCTAATTCGAAGGGCACTAATGCACTAGGATGGAATCTAGAGGCAATAGCATCATAGTTCGGCATGTCTTTGATGTTCTCCACCGCATGTCTTAACGCGTATTGAATAGGGTCGGCAGCTAGATTTCCCATCGCCACATCCGGCCCCGTACCTGCGAGCACCGATGGCAAAAGCGTTCCTTCCGTTACCAGCTTGAGCTTTACGTTTATGCCCGATTCCGGCGTAAACGTGTCATTGATCATTTCCCTAATAATTTGCGATTGATCGCGTCCAGACGTCAGCCATACTTCGAGCGGCTCTCCTTTGGTTTCACCTTCTGTATTCAAGGCATTGTAATCCACAAAGAAAGACATCGAAAAAGACTTCGCTTCAAACATCATTTTTTTGAAAAAGGATGCATCCGCTTTTGGCAGCTTCTTGGACAACGGCATCACGCTAAAATAATCGACCGTTAAAGGCTGCTCGCCTACCGTCAAGATCCACGTACCAAGCGCGCCTACATTTTCTTTAAAAGGGGTAAACGTCTTCGCAATATTGGCTTCCGGATTTTTAACCATTTGCTCGAGCTGGAAGGCGACTTTATCGAGCAGCACCATGTTTTCGCCTTTTTGACCAACCAGCGCCTCCATGTCAGCCGATACTTCTCTAAGTATCGCGGCATGCTCCCTCATGGCAGCTATGGCATCCGGTATTAATTTCTCAAAGCCGTAATCACGATACAAATCCGGCTCAGCGCCGGTTATCATCAGAATTTGCCGATATACGGCATTCAGTTGAAATAAACTATCATCAACCCTGTTCAGCACATCAGCCAAATCTCCGAGCGTGACCTCCATCGTCAGCTCATGCTCGCCCGGTTCTAGGTAAAAAGAAAACGCCTGATCGTCGTTCCCAAACGTTTTCACTTGCCAGTTGTTCCCGTATTTAAATTTCACAGCTTTCGCTTCTTTAAACGGTACGGCTCCATCCAGCAAAATTTTACGGTTGACGTACATCCCAGCTAATTTGTTTTGCTTGAATCTCGTTGCAATCTTGTATAGGCCCGCTTCCTCTACCGTGAATCGGTAGCTGATCCATTGACCAGGCATTTTCCATTTATCGCCGCCTATGCTGTTCAAGCGAAGCTTCGATGGGTCCTGCGGCTCGGTTATAGCTGATGAGCGATCGGACACCGGATATAGCGTATTATCAGATTTCTCAAAGCTGTTTTCCGCTTGAACCTTAATTGTCTCGGCGTCCGCTTCCTTATAGCCTTTTGCTTCATAACCCGCTTTTACTTCATCATAGGTCGGAAGCTCCTCCGCTTTATAAATACGAACGGTATTTAAAACCACTGATTCCCTCACCGATTCGAATCCAATGGTATGCTTACCTTTTTCCAAATAAAATAGTAATGGATCGTTATAATAGCCAAGCAAATCATGCAACAGCACCGTTCTCCATCTAGGCGCTTCTGTCTGTTTCGGCCTAATGTCATTTCCTTTTTTGTCTTGCGCAATCTCGCTTTTGTCCTTCCAAACCCGTGATAAATTTATGTATTTCGCTTCGTTATAAGGTACTTCACCGTCAATTGATATCATTCTTTCAATGGAATTGCCTTTCCCATCTATCGGGTAATAAAGCAGTTCTACATTGTACATGCCACTCTCAGGAACGTTAATTTCCCATTCAATCTTTCCGATTTCGCCCGTAAGAACAGATTTGCCTTCCTTTCCTTCAAAATGATCGAGGGTTTTCAAATCTCCCTCCGCATTCGTATACGCATCCGCCTTGATCACAATATCCGCTTTCCCAGCTTTTTTATCGGCGTGCTGTTCAAGATAGGTACGGTAGCTTTGCAGCTTGATTAAGTTGTCATCCTTGCTTGCAAATGCCGCATGCGGCCAAACAATCACCAACAAACAAAAGGCGATTGCTGCAACTGATAATTTCGCTATTTTATTATTCATAAACGTTCAACTCGCACCGTCATATTTGTTTCCTCCATATGGACAGAGATTCATTGCCTTTTCGTGAACGATAGGGAAAGCAGCCTCTTTTTTTTGCAAAAAAAAGAAAAGGGGCTGTTGCGCTAGCAGCAATCGTCATCTGTCTGACAGCCCCTTTATCTATTTGGTGAAAGCTGCTATTCCGCCTTTTTCTCTTCCTCAGGCTTCGGTTCAGGCTCTACGAATTCACCTTTCAGCCTTAAAGCAAGCTCCTCAAGACCAATATTTACAGCATCCTCGATTTCCGCAACCTTGGAGGCAGGCTCTAGGTTCTGATCGTAGAACCCAACATCGGGAATGAGTGCCAAACCACTGTGTACATTGCCTTGCATTTGCTGACCGATGAACGCCATGTCCGACACGCCATAATTTTTCAGCTGCAAGAGCGTTTGAAGCGATTCCTCATCACGCAACTGAGTGAGAGCAATTTCATCCATCCAAATTTTCTCTTCGCTTTGCGCTTTCCACGCTAGTGCATCCAAGATAAGTCCGGTTTTATCAAGCTCTTTGTTCGTTACCGGCACTGCGATCGAAGGAGCATCATGGCTTACCCAATCAAGGTAATCGTCTGTGTTATTGCCCATAGGCAATGGGATAAAGCCAAAGTCACTTTCCATTTCATAAATCGGATCAATAACGCCTCTGCCTCTGGAGTAGGCTAAAAACAGCGATTTCCCTTCTGCAAAAGCTTTCACGTAAGCGTCCATATCCTCGCCTTCGTTTTTCGGGAAGAACGTATCACCTTTTTTCGCCATCTTCTTAATCATTTCAATCGTCTCGTATGCTTTTGGTGTATTTACTGCATATTTCATTTTTCCATCACTGGCGATATCAATGATTTTATTGCCGGATGCCAGATAAAGCGCTACAGAAATATCCCAGTCATGTCCAGTCGCCAGTCCATAACGGTCATTGCTGTCCATCACGCCATCACCATTTAGATCACGTTTTGCCGCTTGCTCCATCTCGAGCATTTTCTGGAATGTCCATTGTTTGTTTTTTACCAGCTCATAAGGATTTTCAAGACCTAGCTCTTGAATAATGCTTTTGTTGAATGCCAGAACCCATACTTCATCCCCCTGGTTAGCGAATGGAGCTGCTGTTCCATATGTTCTGTTGTCATAAGTGAGCAAGAATGAAGTGTTGTATTCCTTCCAATAATCTTGATCCATCCGAAGGTTAGGAATCGTATTCATGTCCACAATACGCTTGCCGTTGATATGTCTTCCCAGCTCCCAAGTAGGAGCAACGATGATGTCAGCGTATTTGTCGCCCGCCAGTACCGCCGCGCCAAACTCTTCCTCGGAATGTTTTCTCACTTCAATTTTTACGTTGTATGTTTCTTCTACCCACTTGATTCGATCAATAATGGCATTGGCGTGATCAGAGCTTCCTTCTTGCGGGAACCATCTGTTCGCATTGTTATCCGCAACGATAAATTTATAACCGCCTAAATCTTTTACTGGAGGAGCTCCGTCATCTGGTGTTGCTTCCGGACTTGGCGAGGCTGTGTTTTCTGCCTTGTTCGTTGCTTCAGCCGTCTCCTTGTCTTTGCCTCCGCCGTTATTACTTGTGCAAGCACTCGCAAAGATGGAAATAATGAGGACGCATACGACTAACAAAAACATTCTCTTTTGTTTCATTTTTCTGCCCCTTTCAAATCTTTTATTTGTTATGCAAGTCCTGTCCTCAGCGGAGTCAGGCCCGCTCTAACACAAGTGGAGGTCAAACCAATTAAAAGAGATGCTGTTTCTTGTCTTCTACGAGTTTATAAATAAGTTCACCGAGTAAGCTGTTAGCCCATGCAAACCACGGTCTCGTGAATTCATTCGGATTGTCTACGTGAAAACCCTCATGCATAAAACCAGTACCGCCATCTGAGCTGATTATCGTTCTTAGAAGTTCTTGTATTTCTGCGTCGTTGTCTGAAGTGAGCGCTTGCATGACTAGGCTGATATGCCATATGTAATTCGTGGGAGTATGTGGGCTTCCGATCCCTCTAGCTGCTTTTCCTGCGTAATAATAGGGATTCTCTTCACTTAAAATAAACCTTCTCGTATTCTGATAGATGATATCCTCTTTGCTTGTATATCCGAGATAAGGAATCGACAGCAGGCTTGGCACATTAGCATCGTCCATCAAGTTGTAATTTCCTAAGCCATCTGTTTCGTAAGCGTATATTTCGCCAAACGTTTCATGCTTGTATATCCCAAATGCTTTGATGCCGGCATCGATTTCGCCACCTAATTTCTTGGCTGCGAGCGCCAGCGTTTCGTCTTTGTATATGTCTTGGGCGATTTCTTCCACATATCTCAGCACAACAACAGCGAACATATTCGCAGGAATCAAATAATGATATTTGCACGAATCGTCGCTTGGCCTAAAACCCGACCATGTCATCCCTGTATAGGCAACGGGACTCCCTTTTCCATCGTGGCTTAACGTATCCGATTCTGGACAATTAAATCTTTGGAAGCTGTAGCTCGATTGTTCTGCATGCTTCTGCTCGACTGTCCAAAGCCCAATAATTTTGTTAACCGCTTCTTTAAAAGCATCATCAAACATTGCGGTGCTGTTTGTGGCCTTCCAGTACAAATAAGCGAGCTGTATCGGGTAACATAGGGAATCAATTTCATATTTTCTTTCCCATACCCATGGATTGCCCTCGGTTGCATCTTCCGTATGTCCCCTGTTGTCCGGGCCTTTATTGAATGCGTTTGCATAAGGATCAATCTGGATATATTGCATTTGCCTTTTGATAAGTCCCTCTATCATTTTCTGATAGTGGCTGTCTGAAACAGCCAGTGGAATATAATGCCGAACCTGAGCTGATGAATCACGCAGCCACATGGCTGGTATATCACCCGTAAATACAAAAGTGGTTCCATCCTCTAGCCATTCCGTCGTCGTCTCCAGCGTGTTATAGAAGCAGTTTTTATAAAACTTAACGATTTCAGGCCACTTTTCCAGAGATGAAATCAATGCGTCACTCTTTTTCATATCGGTAATAGACAGATTCATTCGCAAACATTCCTCCTAATGGTGATCCTTCTACAAGTTGGATAAAGCTTCGTGATAAGCGCTTACAAATAGTATATTATAAACAATATGTCAACATGTCAATATACCAACTAGTAATTTCCTTAATTTTTTTACAAAATTTGAATACAAATGGGCTGGAATCGCATTGGAACGCACAAAAAAAAGAGGGAGCAGCACCGGCGGTGCAGCTCCCTCTTACCGTATTATTTTAATATGACTGTGGTGTAAGCCGGAATGGTCAGTTTCCCATTATCCAACTTTGCCCCATCATTGCTTGAGCGAATGATCCCCTCGTATGATCCAAAAGTTTTGGATGGCTGAAGATCAGCCATCTGATCCTCGCCCGATAGATTGTGCACAACGAGCACTCTCTCGCTAGCAATGACGCGAACATATACACTTAGCTTCTGATTGGCAGGCTCCAGCTTAAACTCGGCTATTCCGCCATTGCGCAAAGCGGGCTCCTCGTTCCGCCACTTTATGAGCTCGCGATAATGGTTTAACAGCGAATTCTTATCTGCTGTCTGTGCCTCAACAGATACCGTCTCGGCATTCCCATTGAATCGCGATTTCTCCCAAGTGGTTTGGCCTTCTCCTCCACTTGCTGCGCTATACCAAGGCATTGGCTCACGAATGTATTCATCCGGCTTAGCCCCTTTCATGCCCAGCTCCTCACCATAATAAAGGTACGGGGTGCCTGGCAAAGTAAGCAGCATTGCAGCAGCCATCTTGGCATGATTAATATTGCCGTTTAAAACCGTCATGACACGATTCTGGTCATGATTGCTTAGGAACGGCGCATCAACAAATGTACCACCAGATGATTTCTCGTAAACGCCGTATGCACGTCCTAGAGAATAAGCTAAGTCTGCATCCTTCTCCGTATCGGCCGCACTCAGCAGCCGAACAGCTAGATCAAAGTGGAATGCGGAGTTCAGCGCTTGGTCAAAGTAAGGCGCAATAACCGTTAGTGAATCCCAAACCTCTCCGATCAGATAAGCATCTGGCTTCACTTTGTTCATGCCAGCTCGGAACTCTTGCCACCAAGCTTTATTTTTCGCTTGAATCTCAGGCGTGCTGGCCGTAGACGCGAAGTCGCCGTAAATATGCTTTGCCGCATCAAGGCGGAAGCCGTCCAGCCCCTGCTCCAGCCAGTATTGTCCGATCTTAATCAATTCCTCGCGAACCTTCGGCTCGTCAAAGTTCAGATCGGGCATGCCTTCCCAGAAGACACCTAAATACTTGAGACTGCCATAGCTATGCCATGGATCACCACCAACTGCCCCATCTGCTCTAACCTTCTCACCTTGTTTAGCAAATGTGTACCAGCTGCGGTAAGGACTGTTCTCATCCTTTAATGCTTCTTTGAACCAAGGATGTTCCTTGCTCGAATGATTAACGACAAGATCCATAATAACTTTAATATCGCGCTTATGCGCTTCATCCAACAGCTTCTGCAAATCATCCAGCGTGCCGTATTCCGGATTTACCGCATAATAATCGGTTGTATCATAGCCATGGTAGCTTGGCGAAGCGTTAATCGGCATTAGCCAAATACCGCTAACCCCAAGCTCCTTTAAGTAATCAAGCTTAGCGGTTACACCATTCAAATCGCCGATTCCATCTCCGTTCGTATCATAGAAGGAACGGACAAATATTTCATAGTATACGCCGCCAGGCTGCTCATCTACTGTGTAAGCAGCAGTGGAAGCTTCCCCGCTTGCACCTTCTTCATCCGCTTCTGCAGAAGCTGTGCTACTTGGTTTATTATTGTTCGCCGCCTCCTCTGAAGAGCAAGCAGCGAGCATAATAAAGATTAGCGAGCATAACAGGACTATCGCATAACGCAAACGGCTGCGGTTCATTCTCTTATCCTTTCGAAGCGCCAGACATCAGCCCTTGTACAAGGAAGCGCTGCAAGAAGATGAATAGGAGAGTAATCGGGATCGCAATCAACACCGCACCCGCGGCAAACAACGTGAAGTTGCTGTTCTGATAATTGCTTACAAGATCCCACATTCCTACAGCAAGTGTCCAGTTGTCTTTGCTTCGAAGTACCAATCTTGCAAAGATAAAGTCTACCCATGAACCAGCAAATGTAGTCAGCGCTACATAGGTTAACATCGGACGCGACAGCGGAAGCATGATTTTTACGAACACCTGCAGATGAGTTGCTCCGTCGATCCGAGCCGCTTCATCCAAGCTCCGAGGAATCGTATCGTAAAAGCCTTTAACGACAAAGCCACCGAGCACTGCACCAGCAGAATATACGATAATGAGCGCCGCATGTGTATCGAGCAGGTTAAGCTGCAATAAGAAGATAAAGATAGCGATCATACTCATGAAGCCAGGGAACATGCCCAGTACAAGCATAATCGTCAGTGTCATCTTACGGCCGCGGAAGCGGAAGCGCGACAACGCGTACATGCTGAGCGTGACCAGAATCGTAGAGAAGATCATCGTCAACGTCGCAATTTTGAGCGTATTCACGTACCAAACACCGTATTGGAAGCTTGGATTCGTAAATAACTCCTTATAATGAACAATTGTGAATGTATCAGGAATAAGACTGTCGCTAAACAGAGCCGTGCCCGGGCGAAGCGAGGATAGCAGCACCCAAAGAGCAGGATAGATAGCGCACACAGCTATAAATATTAGAACGACATAGCTAAGTGTCAGGCGCACAATATTGGCGGTTTTCCGGCCCATTTTCATTGAATCATATCCTCCTCTTTAAATGACCGTGAGCGACGATAGTTATAAATAGAGAACGACGCTACGATCAAGAAAATGATGATACCGATCGCGGATGCCATATTGAACTGACTGTTGTTCAGCGTTAGCTTATACAACCAGGTTACAAGCAAGTCCGTGCTGCCGGCGTACTGGTAATCACCTTTAACCGGGTCACCGTTCGTGAGCAAGAAAATAACGTTAAAGTTATTCATGTTGCCAGCGAACTGTGTAATCAGAATCGGTGCCGTCGAGAACAAAATAAATGGCATCGTAATAATACGGAATTTCTGTATGCCTGTTGCGCCGTCAACATCGGCAGCTTCGTACAGGTCTTTCGGAATTGCAGTCAATACGCCTAGAATAAGTACCATTGAAACCGGGATACCAATCCACATATTAACGATAATAACCGTTACCTTTGCCCAAAATGGATCTGTCAGCCAAGGCAGCTTGCCCATACCAAAAAACTTTAAGTATTGATTGATCGGACCAAATTGTCCATTAAACAAATTTCTCATGACGAGCAAGGAGATCAATTGCGGAATGGCATAAGGAATAATGAACAATGTCCGCCATAGCTTTTTAAAACGAATGCCTTTTTGCTCAATTAGCAGCGCAACTAACAAACCGCCGAAATACGTCGTTACCGTTGCAATAACAGCCCATACAATCGTCCAAGTAAATACGCCAACGAATGTATGGCTCCACGTTTTCAAAGTCAATAGATTAGCAAACGTTTGGAAGCCTACCCAGTCAACCAGCTTAGCTGGCGGAATATGATCAGGCGATGCGTAGTTGGTGAAAGCAAGCATAATCATGAAGATAATCGGCATGATCGTTAGAAACAATACACCGAGCGCCGGAAGCGTAAGCAGTAAGTGCGGAAAATTACGATCCGTTACATAAGCCCACGTCTTCCGAAAGCTTGCTGGCGCCACTCCTGCGTCTCTTTGCTTGCCGTTCAGATAAGCATCGCGGATATTCATAACATAGATAAAGACAAATAACAGGAATAAAATTAACGTTATTAATCCACTGATTAGAAGAAAGATCGAATGGTCTCCCTCTACACGAACACTGATTTTACCTATTTTCTCAAGCCCTTGCGTTTTCTCTCCGAGCGTGACAACTCCCCAAATCGCTCTTCCTAGGTTTGGAATAAAATACATGAGCGCCGCTGCTTCAACAGCAAGCATAATTAAGCCTTTTATAAATTGGCGGTTATACAATTGGCCAAGACCCATTACGAGTAACGACAATATAGCCGCGGTGCTGCGATGACGATTCATCCCGCCTGGCTCCCTTCCTTTCATATAAAAAAACTTGTTGCAACTTGCTAGTATGGAAAGTATCGCTTATAAAACATCGGTTCACCCGCCGAAGGAATTCGGCGGGTGAAACCGTTGATATGATGTTATTTCGATGCCGCTGCGCCGTTGTTAGCGTCTTTAATTTGTTGCACGGCATTGTCTAAAGCTGCTTTTGCATCTTTGCCGGAGTTCCATACGTCAGAGAATGCTGCTCCGATAGGAGTCCATACATTGCCCATCTCAGGGATGGAAGGCATTGGCGTCGATTGGTTGAATTGCTCCAAGAAACCTTTTACCACTTCATTGCCTTGTACAGTAGGATCTGCTGCTGCTTCTGTGTTCGCAGGAATAGCGCCTGTCAGTTCAAAGTTTTTCAACTGAGCTTCTTTTGTAGATGCATAGTAAGAGAATAGACGTGCTGCATTCGGGTATTTCGAGAATGAGTTAACATACCAAGCTTTAATGCCTGAGAAGGAAGAAGCCGGTTGGCCGTTGATGCTAGGCAATGGAGCTACGCCGAAATCGATGCCAGCGTTTCTGTAATCGCCGATAGTCCAAGGTCCGTTAATATCCATTGCAAGTGTACCGCCGATGAACAAACCTTTTTTAATATCGTAGTTGATATCGCCAGAGTTAAGCGGCAAAATGCTGTCTTTCAATGAACCGTAGTATTTCAAACCAGCGATTGCGCCTTCTGTGTTAAGGCCGATATCGTCTTTGTTTTGACCGTTATCGCCGTATACATAACCGCCAGTTGAGATGAACGGATAGCTGAAGTAGAAGTTTCCTACATCCCACATAAGACCGTATTTGTTGTTTTTCGTATCGTTGAACGTTTTCGAGAATGCTACTACCTCATCAAACGTTTTTGGAGCTTCTTTGATTAGTGCTTTGTTATAAAACAATGCGTATGTTTCTACCGAGCGCGGGTATCCATAAAGCACGCCGTCATAAGATACTGCATTTACTGCAATTTCCGAGTTTGCGCTTCTTGATTGCTCTTCATAGTAGTCATTTGGCAAAACCAATCCAGCTGTTACTGCTTTACCAAGGTTATCATGAGGGAAAAGAACAACGTCAGCGCCAAGACCTGCAGGGCCGTCTGTAACCAGCTTGTTTACTTGATCGCCTGCGCCGATTTCCTCGAATTTAATTTCAATGCCGTATTTTGCAGTGAATTCCTTCGCGATGGCTTCAACGAAAGGACGTTCCTCTTTACTTTCCCATATAAGCAGTGATGCGCCTTCTTCAGGAACGATTTCTTCTGATGCAGTACCTTCGTTAGCAGGTGTATTATTCGTTGGAGCATTTGTTGCATTTCCAGTTTTCTCTGTGTTTTCTGCCTTATTTGTTCCACCACAAGCGGAAACGATAAACAAGGCTGTGATTAATGACATTACAAACCACTTTTTCATGCTAGGTGATCCCCCTCCATAATGTGTTTCATGCCTTTTTTTTGAATTCGCGGCGTTCCAACAATTCCTCAAGCTCTTTTCTAATAGGCTGCATTCGCACAAACGTTTTATTCATCGTTCTGAAAAGCTTACTTCCATCATAAATTGGTAAGCTCAACAATGCGCAAACGTTTGTACAAATCATACTAGAAAATAATTTGTGAGCGGTTTTTATGCCGTTTCACAGCTGAAAACATGGTGGAATTGTTTTGAAAGCGTTCTATTCGTGGATTCATCATACAACAAGGTGCACGGTTTGTTAAAACGTTTGCACAGTTCAATATTCCGCTTAAATACGGAGTTATCTTCAATTTTCTTCGATATTCTCCTTCTCATTCAGTTTTTCAATATTTGTGAAACGCTTACTTTAGATATATATTTACTTTTAGGCAACAGTTGCATTAGGATGAAGCATATAAAGCAAGCACGTTTGCGCGGGTGGGGGTTCAACTTAATATGGTAACCATTAAAGATATTGCAAAAGCTGCAGGGGTATCTCCTTCCACTGTATCAAGAGTCGTCTCTAATCATCCTAGAATTAGCAAGGCAACCTCTCAGAAGGTCAAACGGTATATGGAAGAAATGGGCTACCATCCTAACGTGATGGCGAAGAGTCTGGTATCAAAAACAACACAAACCTTAGCCATTATGCTGCCTCGACCAGCTGAAGAGCTGTTTCAGGACTTTTTCTTCGGTGAATTGCTTCGCGGAATACTGACGCAATCAACAAGAGCGGGATACGATATGCTGCTTACCGCAGCGACGTCGCCAAGCGACGAGACGGAAACCGTATCGCGTCTTGTATTCGGTAGACGAGTTGACGGCGTTATCTTGTTATCCTCTCGGGTAAATGACCCTTTAATCGACCTATTGGACAAACATAAGTTTCCTACTGTATTAATAGGCCGCACAGAAAATCGGCCTAATATATTATCAGTCGATAATAACAATGAGCAAGCAGCTTATGATGCGACGCAGCATCTCATTGTCCAAGGCCATGAAAGAATCGGTTTTGTTAGCGGTCCGCCATCATTAACCGTTGCACATGACCGGATGGAAGGCTACCGCAGAGCCATGTCCGAAGCCGGTTTGCCTGTTCGATCCGAATGGATCGTTGAAGGCGAGTTTCTTCAGCAAAGCGGCTATCGTGCCATGTCATTTATGATGAGCCTGCCTGAAAGGCCTAGCGGCCTTGTTGTCATCGATGATGTGGTCGGATTCGGCGTATTGCGCGGCCTGACAGAGCTTGGGTACAAGGTGCCTGATGATCTTAGCATCGTAAGTTTCAATAACATTGCATTGTCCGAACTTGCAACACCGCCGATCAGCTCGATAGATATCGGAACCTATCAGCTCGGCTATACCGCATCACAAATGTTGATTCGTCTTATCCAAGAAGAAAGCATACACCAGAACAGAATGATTATTCCGCATCGGCTGATCGTTCGCGAATCATCGATTCAAACCGTATCCAAGAGGAGTTGACAGCATGTCAAATAAAAAACCATTTTTAGTGGATGCCATTATCGGCAATTCAAAGTTTCTCGCATCGCTTGGCCGCACAGGCAAAATGTATCGCCTGTGGTGGCCGAACATTGATTTGCCGCAGCATGTAGACGCTATCCGCACAGGAATTCAGTGGGCGCAATCCCCTGTTTCCTGGTTCGATGAAGAAACGAACGGCTTCACTCATGAGACGGCATATGTTGCAAAAACAAACATTTTGCAAGTGAATGCTCGTACTGAACAACAGCCCGTTCAAGTGGACAGCTTGCATTTTGCTGTTCCGGGCGAAGATATTATCGTTCGTGAATACACGTTCACAAACGTCAGCGATCAACCTGCTTCCTTCTCGTTTATCGTTCACTCTTCTTTTCTCGTAAGCGAGAATAATCTATATAACACAACAATGTTTAATGCCGCTGAAGATTCCTTGGTTCATTTCCGCCATAAGTATTATTTTGCGCTTTCAAGTGCAAACGTATGCACAGGTTATCAATCAGGAATCAACTGGGATAACGTTCAGCATGGTGAGTTAAACGGCAACAACATTGATATGAAGCCAGATGGTGCATTGAACTGGCGTATCAATGAGCTTGCAGCAGGCGCATCTGTAACGATTCCCGTCTATATAACAGCCGGCCATGATGAAGAAAGCGTACTGCAACAAATGCGTACTGCAAAAAGCAAAACAAGCGCAGAATGGGTCCAAGAAACGACTACCTACTGGCATGAATTTTTGGCTGCCGCTGCCCCTTGTCCGATTGACGACAACGAAATCTCAGATCTATATGACCGATCCCTGCTTATGTTCAAGCTCATGTCCGATGAGCAAACGGGCAGCATTATCGCTGCTCCAGAATTCGATGAAAATTTCACGCGCTGCGGGGGTTATTCCTACTGCTGGGGCCGAGATGCCGCATTCATTACAACTGCGCTTGATAAAGCAGGTCTTGGCGCTCTGTCCGACAGCTTCTATGCATGGACGCTTTCTGCGCAATCACCAGATGGTTCATGGCAGCAGCGGCATTATCATGATGGCAGCTTAGCGCCGTCATGGGGTTTGCAAATTGATGAAGGCTCGTCGATTCTTTGGGGAATGTGGCAGCATTATTTGGAGAAAAAGGACTCTGATTTCGCTAAGCAGGTATGGCCTGCTGTAGAGAAAGGCGCATCCTTCTTGATGAGCTTCCTCGATGCAGAGAGCGGCTTGCCGAAGCCTAGCATCGACCTGTGGGAAGAGCGTGAAGCATCGCATACGTACTCCTCTGCCGCTGTATACGGCGGGTTGACGGCAGCAGCGAGCTTTGCCGAGCTAGCAGGCAGACCTGAGCTTGCAGCTGAATGGACGGCTGCTGCGGAGCGGATTTCAGCAGCGATCAAAGAGCTATGCTGGAACGAGGAAGGCGGCCGATTCTACCGCGGAGTTGACCTAACAGTAAACGCAGGCAAATACGAGCAAGCCTTGGCAGCTGGCTCAACTGGTTATGTGACTGAGGGCAATAAAGGCTACAAGAAGCATGTTCTCGATCATGATGCTGTAATCGATATCAGCCTGCTTGGCATCGCTGTACCGTTTGGAGCGGTAGCGGCAGATGATGAATCCATGCGCCGCACTGCAGATGCAGTTGAAGCTGCATTGACTGTACCAGGCGTCGGCGGCATTAAGCGTTATGAGGACGATATCTATATTGGCGGTAACCCATGGATTCTCACTACTTTATGGCTTGCTCACTATCGCATTCAAACCGGCAGCATAGATGAAGCGAAGCAATTGCTGAAGTGGGCGATGGACCATCGCACAGAGACCGGCCTCCTGCCAGAGCAAGTAGACAAAAACACCGGCGAAACCGCTTGGGTTGTCCCGCTTACTTGGTCGCATGCCATGTTTATATTGACGATTTTCATGCTTGCGGATGCAGAAGCAAAGTAAAACCTGCTCTATCCGATTTTAAAGAATCTCAAATACATCAAACCCCGACGGCTGCTTGAACCGTCGGGGTTTTTTATGCTTGAATTCCGCGCTGCTGATTTACATCAAGACCAATTGTAGACGGCAGTGTCAGACGTGCCTGTCGAACTCGCAGGAGAAGTAAACGAGCGGTTCGTTCCACTCTCCCAGATAACATTACCGAGACTGTCCTTCTTAATGAACTTGAATTCGAAGGTCGTCCCTTTCGGCACACTTACTGGCAGGAACCATACTGGATAGTTCGGATTCATCATCGCTTCCGTCGATTTAGCTGCATCCCAGCTGCCAAGCTCAGGAATGCTGCCGACGATATGAATATTTTGTCCAACTGCCGTTGTAGCGTTGACCTTAAAGATGACCTGCACCTGATCACCCGACAGTACCTCGTAAGTAAAGCTATTGCTGACATTTGTCCCTTTCGTAACCGTAATGCTGCTTGAACCGGCAGCTACAGCTGGAACGACAGCTTCGATAAACGTATCATTGTTGGAAACGATCGTTGCAGCAGCCGTACCGAATTTCACGGTAGCCGTACCGCCTAAGCCCGTTCCGTAAATATAAACGGTATTGCCTGGGCGTCCTGAGGTAGAAACTACATCTCCGATTCTTGGAACGGTAGTGCCAAGCGATGGATTGTATGCCAAAATGTTAACCTCGCCGCCTGAGAGCGTAAAGCTGGAAATTTTATTTTGACCTGATACGCTCGTAACCGTATTCGACGCGCCCATTAGCAGGCCGGACAATCCATCTGTGTATGTTCCTACCGGCAACGTTGTATTAATTGCAGGAACCGTATACGAAATATCTGGCTGTCTATTTACAGCGACAATCACTTGCTTGTCGTAGAACTGACGCTGATAAACGAGAACATTGTCTGTGCTGTACAGGATAGAAGTTGTACCATAAGCGATCGCTTCGTTGGACTGGCGCAATGCCGATAGATTCTTGATCACTTTGAAAGCAGTTGTCGTCTCATCGAAAGCAGCCGCCTTCTGCATAAATGAACGGCCAGCAATATCGCTGCTGTCCGCGGAGGACATATACTGCTCCGTACCGTAATAAATATTTGGTGTTCCACGTGATGTCATAAGCGTTGCGAGCGCAGCGTGATAAGGCTTATTGTTCGATTGAATATAGCGGAACCGCGTAACGTCGTGGTTGTCGAGGAATGTTACCGCTTGATTCTCATAGGAATAATCGGCGCTCGTTTGTGTCAGCATATTACCGAAAGTAGACATCGTCTCGGAGAAGTTGCCGAAAGCATTTGTTGCAGAACGATAAAATTCAAAATCAAGATTATTCACGCCCGTACGGTCAGGGAAGGTACGGAATTCATCATATTTCGGGTCAGGTCTGCTGATAAAAAATTCACCAAAATGAGTGAGCGGTCCGCCTGCAGCGGAGTCAATGGCATCTTTCAAGCCTTTTGTAAATGCAGGATTCATATGCAGCGTTGCATCATGGCGGAAGCCATCAACGCCCTTCGATTTCCAGAACGTCGCTGCCTTCTCCAAATGCGCAACTACATTGGCATTCTCTTGCGAGAAATCCGCAAGCGAGCCGAGCTCCTTATGACGGAAGCCATAACGAGAATTGTCGCCTGCGCGATCGCCTAATCCGTGAAACCAGCCGTTTACATCATTATTCGGGTCGGCGATTAAATTTTCTATTTTGCCATCATTGTTGTAATCGTAAGGGTTGCCAGCAGCATTGAAGGCATAATTGCCGCTTGCGTCTTTATCCGGCTCATAGAGCTTGCCGTCTTCTGGAGAATTGCCGTTAGTCGGGTTTTGCCAGCGGCTCGTATGATTCGTTACAAAATCAATGACCAGCTTCATTCCTTGATTATGGAGAGCATCACGAAGATTCTCAAAGTCCTTCATCAGCCCAAAATGCTGATTCGTTGCAAAATAATTGCGGACATGATACCCATGGAAGCTCGTCCATTTATTCATGCTGCCGCCAGGCTGGTAATCCTCAATTACAGTATCTCTATTCTCGTAAGGTGCGGATATCCAAACAGCTGTTACACCCATATTTTTCAAATAAGGAATTTTGTCGATAATCCCTTGCCAATCTCCGCCTTGATAAAGCTTTAAATCATTGCCATCCCCTTTGCCATCGCCATTCGCATCATCAAATAAAGCAGCGGAGGAGCCAGCAGGGATATTATTGCTTGTGTTGCCATCATAAAATCGATCCGTAATAATTTGGTACACCGTATCCTTTGGCGTAACTGGACTAAGCGCGGACGATGCGGTTAATGCCTCTGCTTCTCTTGGATTAACACTAATTGCCGGCAATACAAGTGCTGCTGCTAATACGAACAAAGCTAACCTTTTCCCTATAACCTTCATCCATTCAACACTCCCCACTATTTTGAAATGCAGATTTATTGCCTAGTTCAAAAAATACCCTCCGTTTAGACGCATGATTTCACCTAGGCTCCTAGAAGTTTGGCATCCCCCCCTTCATAGACTGCAAGTCATCGCGCTGCTTCTGTTCATTTCTTTACTGCTGTGCTTTGCCTAATGGTCAGCTCGACTCCAATTACGACCTTGCGATCGACAGCAGCATCCTTATCCATTTGTGCAGTCAGCAATTTCACAGCCGTCTGTCCTTTGAGCACAATATCCTGATGAACGGTCGTTAAGCCGGGCACCATATAATGGCTGTTTTGATTATCGTCAAAACCCATTACGGACACATCACGCGGCACAACGATACCAAGATCATGCAAGCCTTTAATTAGTCCAATAGCGAGAACATCCGATAAAGCGAATACAGCCGTTAGCTCCTGTCCTCTTGAAGCGATTTGAGATGCAGTGCGATAACCGCCAATGGATGAGGTAGGAACCTCGAAAACATAGTCGCTTTGGTAGGTCAATCCCGCTTCTTTCAGCGCTCTCTTATAGCCGAGCCACCGTCTGTGATTAACGCCTTCTTCCAGCAGTGTCCCGGTCAATAATGCGATGTTCTGGTGTCCAAGCGATAACAGATGTTTTGTTCCGATATAACCGCCAAGCTCATCATCCAACCCAACTTGGTACAGCTCATCGTTTTTTAAATAACTATCCATAAATACACAAGGCACATTCAAATCTAAAATTCGCTCGTATATCGGTGAACCCTCAAATACGCCAATAATGATCAAACCATCCAAATGGCGTTCACGAACGAATGAAAAGGTTTCATCCGGCTCCACCCCGACAAGAAGCACATGCAGCTTCTCGTTCCGTGCTCCTTCTTCAATGCCCGTAACAAGCTGCCAATAAAACGGATTGTCATGCAGCCTGCCTTTCTCCAAAAAAGGGACAATGACCGCTATTAGCGATGATTTCTTATCCTTTAAATTGCGAGCGGACATGCTTGGCGTGAAGTTCATCTCAGCGATAGCTGCTTGAACCGACTGAACCGTATTAGGCGCTACTCTGCCTGTTCCATTCAGCACGTTGGATACTGTAGCAATCGATACTTTTGCGCGTTTAGCAACGTCTTTAATCGTTATTCGTTCCTGACTCATGACGAACCACCTTTACAATAATTAAACGTTTCATCTACGTAAAAGACTTATGAACAAAGAGTTTATATTAGGATATATATGAAATTAATATATAATTGATTAAACGTTTCATTTAATAATTCATACTATATTTTATCCTGTATATTTCTGTCAATCATTATTTTGTAAGCGCTCTACTTTATCCGGTCAGATGGCTTCTTCTACTCTGTAATAAAAAGAAAAATGAGCTTCAATGCCAATAAGATGTTTCAACTCTAACAAAATGGTGTATACATATTGACAGACATCTTCTAGTTTGTAATAATTATAAACAAGGAGTTAGTCTAATTTAATTCAGAATTTGCAATCAACCTTTCCATTTTTGTATTCACTGACTGCAAATAGCGCAAACTACCATCAGAAAGGATGATCATTATGACAACACCTACAACTGTACAACAACATTTGAATCGCCAAATCGCCAACTGGAGCGTACTTTACATCAAGCTGCACAATTATCACTGGTACGTAAAGGGCTCTCAGTTTTTCACTTTGCATGCAAAATTCCAAGAGCTTTATGAAGAAGCTGCGCTTCATGTCGATGAAATCGCTGAACGCTTGCTTGCCGTGAAGGGTACGCCTATCGCAACCATGAAAGATTATTTGAAAACTTCAAGCATTGAAGAAGCATCCAATAAGGAAGATGCTACGCAAATGGTTGAGCAATTGATTAAAGATTTTACAACCGTAATCGGTGAACTGAAAGACGGCATGGAGGCCGCACAAAAGGCTGACGACGAAACAACAGCCGACATGCTCCTTGCTATTCATACGACACTTGAGAAGCATGTATGGATGCTTACCGCTTTTAATGGCAAATAATTGTTGCACGTCCTATGCAAAAAGGAGCTTCGGCAGTATACTCACTGTCGAAGCTCCTTTATTTGCTTAGTGTTCTAGCCTGATACATCCATTATTAATCGCTGTTCATTTTGAGAACATCAACCGCTTTGAGCTTGAGTGCTGCTCTAGCTGGCGTAATATTAATGAGAAGAGAGGCCAGCAGCAAGCCAGCTATAATGGGAAAAACAATATCGAATGGATACTCATATAGGAGTGCCGACTTATCGCCTTTCAAATCCGCTTTCACACTCTCGACAAACATATGAACCCCGCTAAGGCCTATCGCTAAGCCTGACAACAAACCCATCAAGCTTATAACAAAACCTTCAATAAACAGCATCCAAAATATGGACTTTCCGGGAACGCCGATGCAGCGCATCATTCCGATCTGTTTGCTCCGCTCGCGCACGGCTCTAAACAAAATAATCGCAAGACCTAGCAAACCAATAAGAGCGGATATAACCGTAAAACCTATGAATCCATAGCCAATTTGTTTATTAATCAATTGCTCCGCTGTATTTTGTACATAAGGAACATGAAAGGCCAACACGCCTTCAAGTGCAAATCTTTCCTCCAGCTCCTTAGCCAGCTTAATGTCTTTATAATCAAATTGGAATAAAACGAAACCAAGATCGGTTTGGTTGGGCCATTTGTGACCCAGCGGACGCAGCTCATCTACAACTTTTTTGTTCATCAAGGTTGTGCCATAGAAATCTATTAATCCGGAAGCTGCGTCGTTATTTAAAAAACCAGAGATAATGAAATCTCGTTTCTGTTCGGGAACCCAAGCTTCTTCTCTCGATCGGAGCTTGCTTTTATATACAGGAAGCGTAATCTTATCGCCTGCCTTGAGATTCAATAATTGCTCAGGAAACTTCTCTTTATAATAGTCAGGCAGGATCACATATGCAGGATCATTCAGTACAGCGTGCCATGCTTCAGCATCGCTTGAGAACGCTGGTGATCGTGCATTTAATGCAAAGTTGTTATTAAGCAGGAGCTCCTTCGTAACGGGTATAATAGCTTGAGCTATGCCGTTCTCCTGCATACTAAGCATATAAGGCTCCACGACAACTTTCCCCTTCATATGCTCCTGTATCAACGGGTCAGCAGCGGCAACCGCTTCAATTTTATCCTTCTCCAGCTCAGATTGGTATACAGCATAACCACCAAAACCTAAGACGGTTTGATTTATGCGATCAACATTCCCGCTAGCTTGTAAAAGCTGCGTAATGCCAACCAAAAATGTAATCAACATCATAACAAGTGCAAATAAAAGCGATGCTGTGTACGTTCGTCCTTTATGTTGATTCGGGTATTTAACAGCGAGGAGCATGGATATCGGCGGAACACCAATAAACCGCAGCAGCTTTTGCAGCGGGACAGTCATTTTCCCCACTACATTAAGCGCGATAAATAACACTGTAAACACGGATGCTATCCAAGTAAGCACAATGGTAAGCATGTTGTCATTCGTTAATTCTGGCGGATCGATAAATGCAAATATAAAATGAACACAAGTAGCGGATAAACCCGCAGCGATTACCCAGCGGTTACGCGTTCGTTTCCACCCTCTCGCTCGCAAGGTCCCGCCGTCCGCTGAAGGCCCTCGCAGCGCTTCAACAATATTGAACCTGCTTGCTTTGCGAGCTGTTAATCCAGAAATGAAAAGAAGAAACAGCAAGGTTGCTGCGAATACAGCTGCTGCTGTTAGGATTGAAACATGAGCTGTAATCGGCACAACGAGACCGGCCATTTGAGACAAATCCGCAGCATAGAAGCTATAAAAAAATTGTATCAAACCATAACCGCCAGACAACCCAATTAGCGTACCAAGCAGCGCACTAGCTACTGACAGCAAGAGCGCTTCAACCATGAACATAGCAGATATATTGTCTCGCGAGAATCCGATTGCTCGTAGAATACCGTACATCTCCCGCCTGGAATCGCCAATCATGACCAGCACCTGCCGCATAAACAGCATGCTCGATATAACGGCTACAATACTGATCATGCCAATAATGATCGAATAGTTCATATCATCGACTTCATTTTTATATTTGCTCTTTAAATTTTCTACATTGTATGTCTGGCCTGAAACAAAAAACATGCCGCCCAAGTTTACAGATGGATCAGTGCTTCCCGCAAGTATAGCCTCATAGCCATCTCCAGCTTGGCCAGACATTTGACGCACTGCTTGCTCCGTACCGATTATTGTACCGGCAAATGCACCATATTCTTGGTAGCCAGTGAGTCCCCGCTGCTCTACTACCGCTCGAATGCGAAATAACTTATCTTTGCCCGAGACAGAAACCTTAAGCGCGTCACCGACATCAACATGCAGAAGCTTGGCTATGTCACGGTTAATAATAAGCTCATCGTCAGTCAAGCCATTTGTCCATAAGTCTTCAAATGCAGGATCAAACCTAGCAGCTTCCTCCATAGAGAAGCCCATAAACAGTATATTTTTCAGGATGGATTGTTCACCCGTATTTGCAGCCTCAGCAAAAACAGCCGCTTCCGCTTTTACATAGGGAAGAATTGTATAATCGCTTTTTCGAGAGAAGTCTATTAAAAATGCAGCCTCTTGCGCTGAGAAGCCTTCAGAATTAAGCTTCTCCGGCGTTAGCTTCCAGTTGATCGGGCCTAGATGCTTCTCAATCCAAGCTGCCCCGCTTCGCTCGACCGATTCATAGTTTACAGCACTAATGGCGATCAGCATGGCCCCGATGGCGCCAGCCATTATCGTGATCAACGTCTGCTTCCATTGTTTTCTCAAATGACTCAGCGCCATTCGCCATACAAGACGAGACGTTAGCATGACGAAACGCCCCCATCATGGATAACACGTCCGTTTTGCAAGCGAATGGTGCGTGATGTTCGGTTAGCTACTTGTTGATCATGCGTCACAATAACGATCGTTGTGTTGTAATGGCGATTGAGCATCTCCAGCATGCCAATGATTTGATCCGCCGTTTCCGTATCAAGCGCGCCTGTAGGCTCATCTGCCCAAATGATATCGGGTCTCCCCACAATAGCTCTAGCGATAGCAACTCGTTGATTCTGACCGCCCGATAGTTGATTAGGATATTGATTAGCTTTATCAGACAGCCCAACCTCTTTGAGCGCTTCAAACGCTCTCTCTTTGGCCTTATTGGCATCACTGCCAGCGGCAATAAGCGGCAGCGCCGTATTCTCCCAAGCATTCAGCACCGGTATGAGATGATAGGATTGAAACACGAACCCCATCTTCGCAAGCCGCAGCTTAGCGATCTTTTCGTCTTCCCATGAATGGATGGGCGCATCTCCAATCCATACTTCACCTTTATCGCTGGACTCGATGCCAGCCATAATATGCAGCAGCGTTGATTTGCCGCAACCGGAGGCACCCGTAATGGATACCATTTCTCCTTTAGTAATTGTAAAAGATACGTCCCTCAGCGCTCTGACCGCTGCTTCTCCCTTGCCATACGTCTTGCATAATTCTTTTATCTTTATCATTTCTTCAAATCTCACCCCTTGTTCCATTGAATGCTATCACTTTATCAAATCGATATGCATTCTTAATGGAGCAAATATGCAGAACTTGTGCAGATGGCTAGTCTTTTATAATGGGGAGGCTTAATGTAAAAGCAGCTCCTTTGCCATAGCTGCTCGACACATCAAGCGTTCCGCTGTGGGCATGCGCGAATTGCTTCGCTATAGCGAGCCCAAGGCCCAGCCCTGAGCCGCGTTTGCTTGCTCTAGCTTGCCCAGCTCCTCTGTAAAAGCGGTCAAAAACAAAAGCAAGCTCCTCCTCTTCAATACCCAAACCATCATCGATAATCGCCAATTCCGCATATCCAGCTTCTAAGCGGAGCTCGATTCGCAGCTCATGGCGTGCATGCTGCAGCGCATTCCCAATCAAATTAATAATAATTTGTCTGATTCTTGCTTCATCCGCATAGATACGAATATCATGCTCAATATGTATCGTTGTCTGTACCGTATGTTCATCCGATTGAACGACAAGCGTCTCAGCAACCGCCGCAGCTAGCTCGGTAAGTGAAAACCAGCTTTTGCTTAAGGACAAATGGCCAGATTCCGCTAACGACAGCTCCTGTAAATCACGAACTAACTTAGTCAGACGCAGCGTCTCATCATGAAGCGATACAGTACGCGCTAATGGCAGCGGCAGTCCCTCCTGAATAGCATGGTCCAGCTGCGTCCGCATGACTGCAATCGGCGTTCGAAGCTCATGAGCAATGTCAGCTACCATCGTTCGCCTAACCGTTTCTAGGCGTTCTACGCGCCGCGCAAGTTCATCTATTTGATCGAGCGCATCCGTGAGATGCATGTCCCCGTCTATACGATTATTTTCTGATAAAGAGGCTCGCTCCCAAATTAACGCCGCTATTCGCCGCTCCGTTTGTTTTGAAACATTGTGCGAGCGTTGAATAACCCATAATCCAATGCTGTATATCAACATAGCGAGCAACAGCGGCGGCAATACCATTCTCATACTTATAAGTTTCTGAGCTGTAGTCGATACCTGCGTATACCCGACAATCGAGCCATTTGAGAGTACGGCTATTTTCCGCTCGTCTTTATCCGTATTTTGCTTAATGACCAGCGTGGCTATCTCGGTTATTGCATCTTTGTCATAAACGATAATGGACAGCGACTTGTGTCCGGAAATCATGTAACGATCATGCTGAAGCCGATCCTCAAGACCGATCCAGCTTCCCGTCGTCTCATAAAAAAGCTTAGCGTATCCATTCCAAAACAGCTGCGTCTTCTTAAGCTCAGTCCGATCGATGCTGTTCATCATCCATAAGGTACAAATAAATGCAACAATGACAGCAATCATACATATGTAAACTAATCTAAGCTTCTCACGCTGCATGCTTATACTGCTATAGCTCTTCACAGTACTTCCTCCGTAAAACGATAGCCAACTCCATACACGGTTTGAATGAGCTCACGCTTCTCATCGCCGCCTTCCAGCTTACGCCTCAAATTGCGAATATGTGAATCGAGCGTTCGCTCATAACCGAGAAAACCGTCGCCAAGCGCCTCATCCATCAAATGTGTTCGTGTAAACACTCTGCCTGGATTTGCCGCGAGCTTCCACAGCAGCAAAAATTCAGTACGGGTCAAGTCAAGTTTGTGCTCATTGAGCACAGCTGTGAAGCGCTGCTGATCGAGCATGAGCGGTCCTCTATAAATAATCGATTCATCAGGCGCAGGAAGGGATGGCTCGCCATGCTTGCTTGCTCTGCGCATAACCGCTTTAATTCTCGCACTTAGTTCACGAAGCCCAAACGGCTTCGTCAAATAATCGTCCGCGCCAAGCTCCAGTGCCAGCACCTTATCGAATTCATCACCCTTGGCTGTAACCATAATGAAGGGCAGCTTCCACTCTTTTTCATTACGCTTGCAAATGTCTATTCCACTTACTCCACCGGGCAGCATCCAATCTACTAGCAGCAAATCCGGATTCATCTGCTTAATGAGCGGCTCCGCTTCGGTCAATGTGGAAGCGCCATAAACCTCCACCGATTCTTTCCGCAAATAATCAGCGCATTCCTGAAGCAGCTGCTGCTCATCCTCAATCCAAACGACTTTCATCTTACACTCACACTCCCCTAAATAAATTGTTGCATAAAAAAACAGTTCTTCCAAGTAGGGAAGAACTGTCTTTTCATACAAATCTATGGATGTTCGCTAAACATACTCGCTGCCGCGAAATGACAATCAAATGATCTTATACAAGCTTTACGCCGCAGCTGCCTACAACTGTGCCTGCCCATAATGCTTGCAGCTGGTCACCGTCATGCAAAGCAGCCACCCCTGCTGGCGTTCCTGTGAATAGAAGATCGCCGGCGCCAAGCCCGTAATGCTCTCCTACGAATTGAATCAGCTCCGATACGCTGAATAACATATCGCTGGCTTTGCCGCGCTGCGCCTCTTCGCCATTTCGCAAGAGAACAAACTCGTTTTCAGCAAGAGCCGCTGCACCTGGATAAGGAAGCCATTCACCAAGCGGAGCTGAGTTTTTAAACCCTTTGGCCGCAAGCCATGGCTGTCCCTTAGCCTTCAGCTTGGACTGAACGTCACGAAGTGTTAAGTCCAAACCAAGCGCCATGCCGTCAATGCATTGTTCTGGATCGATGCCCGGCTCATACGCACGGCCAATCCGCAGTACGATCTCAAGCTCAAAGTGTACCTCGCCTACATTACCGGGAAGATCAACGGTGTTGCCTGCCATTGGAACAATGGCATGCGACGGCTTTGTAAACACGAGCGGCTTATCAGGCACCTCATTGCCAAGCTCCAAAGCGTGAAGTTTATAATTTCGACCGATACAATAAATATTACGAATCTCATTGCTGCTCATGAACAATGCCGCCTTTCTATTTCAACTAAGTTAAATCGGTTTCGTTTACTTCTGGGCAGCAATTTGCTCAGCCAATTCATTCAGTTCTGCCCAGCGGTCCATTAGCTTCTCCAGCTTTTCTTCCAGCTGCTGCTGCTCTGCTGCCAGCTCTAGGAGACGAGCAGAATCGCTGCTTGCAGCTTCCATGCGTGAGGCGATTTCACTGATCTCGGTTTCCGCAGCCTCAATCCAGCCATCAATTTGCTCAAAGTCCTTTTGATCCTTGTAGGACATTTTGAGTGTACGTCCCTTAACCGCGGGTTTCGCAGCCGCTTCTGTACTTTTCACCTCTGCGCTCGAAGCCGCTTTTGCAACCGCTGATGGCGTAGTTCCAGAGCCGTATTTCTCAACAAACGCTTGGTAATCCGAATAGTTGCCGGTGTGATGTGCAATCACGCCATTGCCCTCGAACGCGATAATCTTGTCTACTGTCCGATCAAGGAAATAACGATCATGAGAGACAACGAACACCACGCCCGGGAAATCGTCAAGATAATCCTCCAGCACTGTAAGTGTGGAAATATCCAAGTCATTCGTCGGCTCATCGAGCAGCAGCACATTCGGCGCATTCATTAACACGCGCAATAGCTGCAAGCGGCGCTTCTCGCCGCCGGACAGCTTCGAAATCGGTGTCCACTGCATCGTAGGGGAGAATAGGAAACGCTCCAGCATTTGTCCCGCCGATATGGTCGAGCCATCAGCCGTCTTTACTTGCTCAGCGCCCTCGCGGATATATTCGATCACCCGCAAAGATTGATCCATCTCTTCATGCTCTTGCGAGAACCAGCCCAGCTTGACTGTTGTACCAAGGTCCACGGTTCCTTCGTCTGGCGTTAATTGCCCTGTAATCAGCTTCATTAGCGTTGATTTCCCGCTTCCGTTGCGGCCGACGATGCCTACTCGGTCCTCTGGAACAGCAATATAGCTAAAATCGCGAATAAGCGTCCGATCACCAAAGCTTTTTTTCACATTTTCCATTTCAAGGATTTTCCGGCCAAGTCTAGTCGAAGCTACCGATACGTCCATCTTCCCGCCCGCTTGCTTCGGTGCATCTGCCTTAAGCGCCTCAAAGCGATCGATACGCGCCTTTTGCTTCGTCGATCTTGCTTTAGCTCCTCGTCTGATCCAAGCGAGTTCATTGCGCAGCAAATTTTGACGCTTCGATTCTGTCGAAGCTTCCCGCTCCTCGCGGTCCAGCTTCAGCTCAAGGAAACGACTGTAGTTTGCTTGATAGAAATGGGCTTGGCCTTTATCGAGCTCGATGACGCGGTTACTGACACGATCAAGGAAATACCGATCATGCGTAATCATGAGCAATGCGCCTCTGCGTTTTTGCAGCATGCCTTCGAGCCAAGCCACGGAATCATTATCGATATGGTTCGTAGGCTCATCCAGAATGAGCACATCGGAAGGAAGCAATAAAGCAGCAGCCATAGCGACACGCTTGCGCTGGCCGCCGGACAGCGTCTCTACCTTCGCTTCAAAATCATTAATGCCAAGCTTTGACAGCGCCATCTTCGCATCGCTCTCCAGCTGCCATGCATCAAATTCATCCATAAGCTGATTTGCCTTAATCAGCTTATCTTGCAGCGCTACATCGCTTGGATTAAGCTCAATCGCTTCCATTGCCGCAGCATAAGCCTGCACAGCTCTTAGCTGAGGAGAATCTCCGCCAAGCACATGCTCCAGCGTCGTTTCGTTCGGAGCAAATACCGGATCCTGCGCCAGCATTCTAACCGTTACCCGGTTGCCGATCGACACTGTGCCTGAGTCAGCTTGTTCTAGGCCCGCAATCACCTTAAGAAAGGTGGACTTTCCCGTGCCGTTCACACCAATGATGCCGACTTTGTCGCCATCCTCTACGCCAAATGTTACATTTTCGAACAATAGCTTCTCGCCATAGCTCTTCGTTATATGTTCTACAGACAATAAATGCATGAGACAAACCTACTTTTTTGGAATAGTATTGCTGCGATTGCAGCCCCTCGTATCATACCATAAAAAGCCCATATCATAACATGAACCTCTGTACAGCAAAAAGAATCAGCACCTTGTCCCATGAGACAAGAGCTGATCCTTTCTTATTTCGCTGTTTATTAACGCTTTCCGATCATGTTCTCGGGACGAACAAATTCATCGAATTGCTCTGAAGTAAGCAAGCCGCTCGCGATAGCCGACTCCTTCAATGTTAGTCCTTTTTTGTGAGCGTTTTTGGCAATGGCAGCCGCATTCTCGTAGCCGATATGCGGATTAAGCGCTGTGACCAGCATAAGCGACTGATCTAGATTACGTTTGATTACCGCTTCGTTTGGCTCGATGCCAACCGCGCAGTTGTCGTTGAATGAAACCATGCCATCAGCAAGAAGGGCTACTGATTGCAGGAAGTTATAGATGATAACTGGTTTGAATACGTTTAGCTCGAAGTTTCCTTGGCTTGCTGCCATCGAAATAGCCGTATCATTGCCAATCACTTGGCATACTGCCATCGTCAAAGCTTCGCTTTGCGTTGGATTAACTTTACCTGGCATAATCGAGCTGCCCGGCTCGTTCTCTGGAATCGAAATTTCACCGATGCCGCAGCGTGGACCGCTTGCCAGCCATCTTACATCGTTTGCAATTTTCATCAAATCAGCCGCCAGCGCTTTTACGGCACCATGCGTGTATACGATTTGGTCGTGGCTTGTAAGGGAGTGGAATTTGTTCTCTGCCGTTACAAATGTTTTGCCCGTAAGTGCCGTTACTTCTTGCGCCACTGCGACTGCAAAGTCAGGGTGAGCGTTAAGGCCCGTACCAACTGCCGTACCGCCAAGCGCTAGATCGCGCATCGTTTCTACGCTTTGAACTAACATAGCGCGCGTTCTGTCCAGCATAGAGTACCAGCCGCTGATTTCTTGACCAAGCGTAATTGGTGTAGCATCTTGAAGATGAGTACGCCCGATTTTTACAATATCGTTAAACTTCTCCGCTTTCGCGCGAAGCGTGCCATTCAGTAGATCAAGAGATGGAAGCAAGCGATCCTCGAGCGCAATTACGCCAGCAATATGCATCGCTGCAGGGAATGTATCATTCGAGCTTTGTGAGCGGTTTACGTCATCATTCGGGTGGATGCGCACTTCGCTTCCGCGTTCTGCAAGCAAGTTATTCGCACGGTTAGCAATAACCTCATTCACGTTCATGTTCGTTTGCGTGCCGCTGCCTGTTTGCCATACGACTAATGGAAAATGCTCATCCCATTTGCCTGAAACGATTTCGTCTACCGCTTCACCAATAATCGCTGACTTTGCTGCATCCAAAACGCCAAGCTTCTCGTTGGCTTGCGCGGCTGCTTTTTTAATATAAGCCATCGCATACACCACTTCTATCGGCATGCGCTCACCGCTAATTTTGAAGTTTTGCAAGCTGCGTTGCGTTTGTGCGCCCCATAGCTTATCCGCAGGAACCTGAATCTCGCCCATTGTGTCCTTCTCAATACGATAATCCATTAATTGAACGACTCCTTTAATCAATTGTGTTTTCTCTTTTTTGACCCTGTTTCTGTTATAACGCTATTCCCGATCAGAATCAAGCAAAGCTCCCAAATTGGTTATAAGGACTGCGCTTTTGCTGAGCATACTGCTCACGCTAAACATACGCTTCTTCAGTCATAAGAGGGAGTTCTAAGGCAAAGCATGAGCCGTGCTCATTGGATTCCATCAGCCATATCCGGCCTGCCATTTGCTCAGCAAGTTTCTTACAGATAGATAGCCCGAGCCCTGTACCGCTGTATTCGAAGCTGCGCTCAGGTGTATGCAATTGAGAGAATGGTTTAAAAAGCATGTCCAGCTTCTCCGCACAAATACCGATTCCTGTATCTCTAACCTTTACAAGCATTAAAGGATAACTTGATTCTGAAGACAGCTGCTCCACAGAAAGCGTTACACCGCCAGTATTTGTGAATTTGATTGCATTGCTGATTAGATTAATCATGATTTGCTGAATTTTCGTAGCATCGGTCCTAACCATATCCGGTATAGTAGGACAGACCTCCACATGAAGCTTAATCCCTTTTTTGGCAGCATCCGGACCAAGCAGCTCTTGAACTTGTTTGACGCATGATCGCAGGTCAAGCGGGAGATGAACGAGCTCTGATTGATCGGATTCGATTTTGGCATACGATAAAATATCATTTAGCACAGCGAGCAATGAATCACCGCTGGACTGTGTAATTTTAATATATTTACGCTGCTCCTCGGTCAGCTCAGTGGACTGAAGCAGATCGATCATCCCGATGATACCGTTTAGAGGGGTGCGGATTTCATGACTCATCACGGCCAGCAGGTTGGATTTCTCCTCAGCCAAATCACAAATCTTATGATGGGCTTCCTGCAGTGCCATGGCTGCGTCTTCCAATTCTAGAACATTGGCAAAAAAAGCAGCTAACGATGACATGAAAGCTACTTCCTTCTCGTCGTAAGCATAAAAGTTATGGTCAAAGGCACAAAGGGAGCCGTATACTTCTCCACTTTTTTTGACGATCTGAACTCCCATGAAAGAACAGCCGCCGACCAGCTTCGTTGCATCCATATCCCGCGTGAGCGGATGTGTCAGATTATTATTAATAATTAATGGCCCTTCTGACTTTTCAATGACCAAATGACAATAGGACTCTTCGTTGTCAACGACTAAGCCTTCATCCAAAATCATGTAGTCGCGATTATACGACCTCAAGACGGTTGTTGTCATTCTGTCATTTATAGCGATGCAAAACGTGTTTGCAGGTATCATCGTATAGGCCGTGCTCATTACTTGTGTAGCCGAATTATAAATATTTGCTGAGACTATCGTTAGCATGTCCTCAATAATCGTAGATCTCATACTACCCATCCCATCATGATTATGAATATGACCGTTACACTAAAATTCCATATGTATTGATCATATACTTCTATAGGAAAGAAGTCTAAGCCTTTCGACCTAGCAATGCCTGTGATTAAAGCAAACGTTGCCTCTGAATAGTCACGAGCTGCCTATTTTTCTTCGTTATTCTTTTCGCTGCAGCGTACCGTTTTTCTCTTCGATTTCAATAAATACTGCTCTTTCATCCGGCTCATTGTTGGGTGAGTGCATGGCAAGCATAAGCTGTCCTTCCAATGAGCGGAACAACATGCCATGTCCACCATCCTGCGGGAAAAGCGTCTCCGCATCCTGCGTCCATGGCCCTTCAATCGTTCCGCTGGCTGAACGGGCGATCCCAATAGCGTAGCCATTTTTCGAACCGCTTGACCAAAGCATAAGCAGCTCGCCTACTTGATTACGATATAGATAAGGGCCGTCTGTTATATAGTTGTTATGATCATCGCCAAATGGAATAGCCCAAGCTGCTTCCGATGCGGAGAAAAGCATGATCGGCTCTCCAGCCGCTTCCTTTAAATCTGCGGTCAATGGAATGGCGCACATTTTACCATCATTCACCTGCACCCATTCTTGGCAAAATACCATCCATGGCGTTCCATCTGCTTCGATATGCAGCGTACCGTCAAGACATTCCCACTCCGATGGAGTGACGGGCTTATCTGTAAGCGGGACAAAAGGCCCAAGAGGGCTTTCCGCTATTAAAACCTGTGTTGCGCGCCGCTGATCCTCTGACTTAAATGAAGCAAACATATAGTAGCTGTTATCGTAAACATACACTTCAGGCGCCCAAAAATGATGATCCGACCAAAAAGCCGGCGCTGGCCTGAAGGCTGGATAAGGCCCATCCCAATTCTCAAGATCAGTGCTTTTGTACGTATCGAACCCCGTCCCTGGAGCTGACCATACATTCTCATCCGTTGTCCCGTATAGGTAATAACATTTCTCTTGCTCATTTACGAGTATGTAAGGATCACGAATTCGAATTTGCTCTCGTTTCAGCATTGGCTGGATTTCCCCCTCTAAACTAGTCACGTAACTATGAGAAAATGATATCCTTTTTTACATTTCAAAAAAAAGAACCTGACAGAGGCAGCCTCCGTCAGGTATTTGATTAAAGTCCTTTTGCTTCGCGGTAAGCTGCGATATAAGCAGCGGCTTTCTGCTCAATGAGCGAGAAGTCGCCCGTTTTTACAGCGTCCTTCGTTAGATCGGATCCGATACCGACCGCTACCGCGCCCGCTTTGATCCAGTCCTTTAGGTTGTCGAGCGATACGCCGCCGGTTGGCATAACGTTAGCCTGCGGCAACGGCCCTTTAATAGAAGGAATCACACTTGGTGAATATAGGTTGCCTGGGAACAGCTTCACGATATCAACGCCCAGCTCCAATGCCGTTTGAATTTCATGAATGGTCATTGTACCCGGCAAAATAGGAACCGCATAGCGATTGCAAAGCTTGATCGTATCCGGATTAAGCGCTGGAGAAACGACATATTCCGCCCCTGCCAATATAGCAGCGCGTGCCGTTTCTGGATCTAGTACTGTGCCGACGCCGATAATAGCAAAGTTGTCAGCATCAGGTGATACGGAGCTTGAATACTCTTTGGATAATTGCTCGATGGCACGCAGTGCAAATGGCACTGTCATCGTAATTTCAATCGCCTTGATACCGCCCTTAATTGCACGGCGTGACATTTCCACAACTTCCTCAGGCGAGTCCGCACGCAATACTGCCACGACGCCGGCATCCGTCAACTGCTGAAGCACTCTAAGCTTTTTCATCCCTTAGTCCCTCTTCCCATTATGTTCGTATTTGTTCGAAAATGTGTAGTCTATACCGCTCATTATATGTCGTTTCAGCTAAATCTTCAATGGAATGCCCTACTTCGCGTAATCGATTTCAAGAAACTTTTCTACTTCTGTCACCCAACGTTCATTTACAAACTGCACATGCAGCGGATGCTCGTTATAAGCATCGTAATCAGCCTGATTCGCAAATTCCATTGCGAAGCTATGGCGGTAGTCATTTTTCCCGCTTACTTGCTTATACACTTGAAAGTTCTTAACAGACGGAATCGAAGTTAGAATCCGCTCGCCATCCTCCAAAAACTGCTGTTCCTCCGCAGAGCCTTGTTCATGCTTCAAGTTAAAAATGACGGAGTGCAAAATCCAGTCTTTTGTTTGCGTTGTCATTCGTTTCACTCCTTCTTCTCTATGAAATGGTTTTGTTCCTATAAAAATAACATAAACAAGCTGCTAAGTGGAACGCTTTTCGTTACAAAGCCTTCCATTTTTTGTTCTTGTTCTTTTTTCAAAATATACATTATTATAAGCTTGGTTCTATTAAATTCCGAAACGATAGTATTGGAATTTAGTAGCTTCTGCTCTATTATGTTTATGTTAACATTTATGACATGAGAGGAAGATTGGTAGAATGCAAGAAGGTCAGCTTAAGGGGAAAAAGGGTTTACGAAAGCTCGCTGTCTCATCATTGACTTTATTCGTGCTGTCGATGCCGTTTAACGGCATGTTCGCAGCAGCAGCGGATGCAGGGTCCAGCGTGAAACTCAGAATTATGGAAACAACAGACATTCACACCAATCTTGTGCCGTACGATTATTACAAAGATGCCGTTTCCAATACGGTCGGATTTGCTAGAACTTCAAATCTGATTAAAGCGGCTAGAGCAGAATCAAAGAACACATTCCTTGTTGACAACGGTGACCTTATCCAAGGCACGCCGCTTGGCACTTACAAGGCAGTCGTAGCTCCAATTAAAGACAAAGAGATTCATCCCGTTTATAAGGCCATGAATCAACTTAACTACGACGTTGCTACCCTTGGCAACCATGAGTTCAACTATGGATTAGATTATTTGGACAACGCTCTTAAAGGCGCCAATTTTCCTTATGTGAGCGCAAACGTATATATCGATGATAAGGACTCGAATCCGGATAACGATGTGAACCGCTTTGAGCCTTACAAAATTATTACGAAAAAAGTCGTTGATGAATCCGGTCAGGAGCAGACGCTGAAAATCGGTGTTATCGGCTTTGTACCTCCGCAAATTACACAGTGGGACAAAACTTGGCTTGAAGGCAAAGTCATTACGAAGGATATTGCCGCAACTGCTGAGAAATTTGTACCTAAAATGAGAGCGGAAGGCGCGGACATTATTATCGCTATGGCGCACACGGGCTTTAATGGCAACTCTCAAGCAAATACTAACGCTGAGGATGCTGTACTGCTTCTTAGCAAGGTGTCTGGTATTGATGCAATTACATTCTCTCATACTCATAAAGTATTCCCTGCAGTTGACGAGAAATCGCTCGACGCTTTATTTAAGGATGCTTCTGGCAAAGTATATGCAAGCGTTGACAATGCGAAGGGCACGATTAATGGAGTGCCAGCCGTGCAAGCTGGATACGGCGGAAGCAATCTAGGAATTATTGATTTGTCGCTAGAGAAACAGGATGGCAAATGGAAAGTTGCTGGCTCCCAGTCTTCCACGAAAGCGATTTACGATAGCGCAGCGAAGAAACCGCTTGTTGAAATCGATCAAGCGATCATCGACGCCGTGAATGGTGACCACGAAGCAACGATTAAATACGCAAACAACCCTATCGGAACAACAACAGCGCCGATTCACAGCTATTTTGCGCTCGTACAAGACGACCCTTCTGTTCAGATCGTAACGAACGCACAGAAATGGTATGTTGAAAACTATATTAAGAAAAACCTGCCAGAATACAAGGACACGCCAATCTTGTCCGTAGGCGCTCCATTCAAGGCGGGACGCAATGGCGTTGAGGAATTCACAGAAATTAAAGCCGGCCCGCTCGCGATTAAGAGTGCAGGCGATCTCTATCTCTACGACAACACGCTTAAAGCGATCATGGTTAAGGGTTCTGTTGTGAAAGAATGGCTGGAAATGTCTGCTGGCAAATTCAATCAAATCGATCCAAGCAAATCGGAAGAGCAAGAACTGCTTAATCCTTCATTCCAAGTGTATAACTTTGATGTGATCGATGGCGTAACTTACCAAGTTGACGTTACCAAACCAGCTAAATATAAAGTTGATGGTACGATTAATGATGCAGCTTCCAGCCGGATCATTAAGTTAAACTACAAAGGCAAGCCGGTAGATCCAAATCAAGATTTCATCGTTATTACTAACAATTACCGTGCTGGCGGCGGCGGCAACTTCCCAGGCGTTAAAGGAAGTAAATATATTATTGACGCACCGGACGAAAACCGCCAAATCTTAATGGATTACATTAGCACCAATAAGCAAATCAACCCATCGATCGATAACAACTGGTCGATTGCTCCAGTTATGGGCGATGTAAAGGTTACATTCACTTCATCTCCAAAAGCGGCGGAGTATGCTAAAACGACGAACAACATCCGTTACTTGGATAAAGTCGATGAAAAGGGCTTCGGCATCTTCTCCCTCGACCTAAACAAGCTATTTACTGATGTACCAGCTTCTCACTGGGCTTCCCCTGCTATTAATGAGCTGGTTGCAAAACAAATCGTTACAGGCAAAACCGATACCACTTTTGAGCCAAACACGAACGTTACCCGCGCGGAATTCGCGACACTGCTCGTGAAAGCTTTGAAATTGACTGCGAAAAGCAAAAGCTCGTTCACCGATGTTCCAGCGACTGCATGGTATGCGGAATCCGTTGCAGCGGCAAGCGAGAACGGCTTGGTTAACGGAGTTTCCAAAGGCAAATTTGCTCCGAACGACAAAATTACGCGTGAGCAAATGGCAGTAATGGCAAGCAACGTATTGAAACTCAAAGCAGGCAAAGAGACGATCGTAGCGGAAAGCAAAAAAATGGCCGACGATGCTCAAATTAGTGCTTGGGCAAAAGCTGGCGTGAATATCGTAGTTGACCGCGGGGTTATGAACGGACGCGGCGAAGGCAAGTTTGTCCCTAAAGCGTCATCGACTCGTGCGGAAGCGGCGAAAGTCGTTCATACGCTGATCAGCGATATTTCGGTACAATTGCTGGGCATTAACGATTTCCACGGACAATTGGATTACAAAAAAGATGTAAAAGATGCAGCGGGCAAAGTCGTGTCGACACTCGGAGGCGCGGATTATTTGGCCACATATTTGAAACAACGCGAAGCTTCGAATCCGAACACGCTGCTTGTGCATGCTGGCGATGCGGTTGGTGCTAGCGCACCGGTATCCGCGATGCTGCAGGATGAGCCGACGATCGATTTCTTGAACCGTCTCGGCTTCGATATCGGCACACTCGGCAACCATGAGTTTGACGCTGGCGCAGCTGAAGCACTCCGCTTAATCAACGGAGGCAAAAACCCGAAAACGGGCAAGGATTTCGCCGGTGCAAACTTCCCTTATGTCGCTGCAAACGTAGTGGATGCAAACGGCAAACCGCTGCTTGACGCCTACAAAGTACTTGAAGTTGGCGGAGTTAAAGTCGGTTTTATCGGGGTCGTAACGAATATTACGCCTTCTATCGTAAAAGCTGAAAGCATTAAAGGCCTTAACTTTATCGAGCAAGCTCCAGCGGTTAACAAAGCAGTGAAAGAACTGCAAGCGAAGGGCGTGCACACCATAGTTATTTTGGCGCATGATCCATTCGATGGCAAAGCCGACGCTCCAACTGGCGAAGTTGTCGATCTGGCTAACAACGTTGATGATGATGTAGACGTCATCTTCGCAGGCCACAACCATGGCGGCCTGAACAAAATGATCGACGGCAAACTTGTCATTGAAGCCTTTTCTTATGGTACGGCATTCTCTGATGTGGATCTAGTTATCGATCGTGCAACGCATAATGTTATTTCCGCTAAAGGCGAAGTCGTTGAAGTGAAACGCGAAGGCGTTACGCCGGATGCAGAAATTGCACAAATGATCAAATCGTACCAAGAGCTGAACGCTCCAGTTATGAACGCACCGGTTACTAAAACGGATGCTGCCATTACACGTACAACTAGCGCTTCCGGCGAATCAGCGCTAGGAAACCTAATTGCCGATGGCATGCGCGAAGTAATGAAAGCGGACTTTGCATTCATGAATTCAGGCGGAATTCGTAATGATCTTCCACAAGGAAATGTCACTTACGGAAACATGTTCTCCGTACAGCCTTTCGGCAATGTGCTCATTAAGATGACGCTGACTGGCGCGCAAATGAAAGAGCTGATGAATCAGCAATGGGCAGGAACAAGCCCGAAGATTGGCCAAATTTCCGGTTTCACATATAAGTATGACGATAGCAAGCCAGACGGCCAAAAGATTGTTGAAATCAAGAAAGCCGATGGCACTGTTCTAGATGACGCAGCAGCCTATACGATTGTCGTGAACGATTTTATGGCAACAGGCGGTGACGGCTACACGGTGCTCTTGAAAGGAACAAACCGTGAGGCTGGTCCTGTAGATCTTGACGCTACGATCACATATATTAATGCGAAATCCACAGCCGGTACTATCTCGGCAAAAATTGAAGGCCGCTTTACTAAAGTGAACTAATCACCTGTTAAAAGAAAATCCCCCTCGCCGAGGCTTCATTCGCACCGGTCGAGGGGGATTTTTTGTATAATAAAGTGAACAATGAAAAATAACCGAATCGTAAATAGAGAGGGGATTCATTGCATGGCTTCATCTAAGCGAGCAAAGAATGCAGCAGCACCTATTTTAGGAACGCGCCAATTAAATAGAGCTTTGCTTGAGCGGCAAATGCTGCTGCGAAGATCCAATATATCCGTGCTGGAGACGATCCAGCATTTGGTTGCCATTCAGTCACAAGCGCCTAACCCGCCCTATTTTGCGTTATGGACACGGCTTGAAAACTTCCGACAAGAGCAGCTCTCTAGGCTCATCACGGAGCGTCAAGTCGTGCGCATTGCTCTCATGCGCTCTACGATTCATCTGGTCAGTGCGCGTGACAGTTTGGAATTGCGGCCCTTGCTTCAACCTGCTTTAGAAAAAGGCATGTTTAGTACATACGGAAAGATGCTGCAAAACGTAGACCTCGAAGCTATCCGTGAAGCTGGTCGCGCTTTAGTGGAGGAGCAGCCTCGCACATTCAACGAACTCGGCAATCTACTCGCGTTAGAGTGGCCTAATGTTGACCCCTCTGCCCTTAGCGCTGCTATTCGTACTCTCGTCCCGCTCGTCCAAATCCCGCCTCGCGGTGTATGGGGACTTAGTGGTCAAGCAACACATACATCTGCGGAAGCTTGGCTTAGTCAATCGCTTGCGAACTCTCCTTCCCTCGAGACGATGCTGCTGCGTTACCTTGGCGCCTTTGGCCCCGCAACCATTAAGGATATGCAAGTTTGGTCTGGGCTAAGCAAGCTCCGCGAGACTATTGAACAGCTGCGTCCAAGCCTGCGTACCTTCTCCGACGAGAAGGGCAATGAGCTGTTTGATTTGCCGGATGCTCCCTTGCCGCCCGGCGACACGATAGCACCGCCGCGCTTTCTATCCGAGTTCGATAATATGCTGCTCTCCTACTCTGACCGCAGCCGCATTTTGGATGAAAAGTATAAACCGCTCGTGTTCACGATTAACGGCATTATTCGCTCTACATTTTTAATAGACGGATTCGTACGCGGCACGTGGAAGATAGAACAAAACAACGAAACTGCAGCACTCATCATTCAATCATTTGAGAAGTTAAGCGCAGCTGATCATGATGCTTTAGTGGAAGAAGGCCAAAAGCTGCTCACATTCGCTGCAGGCAGCTCCCTCTCGCATGATATTCAGTTCATAGCGCTAAAATAAGTATGATCCGCAGCCTGTGCATCTGCTGCTTTTTTCGAAACCCGAGCTTTTCCGCTAAACGACCAATATGTTGCAATGCGAAGCAGTAGCTCAAATGGGCCATTTTTGAACCAGAACAGGATGAAGCTGGACACAACGGCTTGAACGGCATAAATGGCTATGCCAAGCAGTACGCCGTTAAGCACACCGATTTCTCCAAACCAGCCCAACGCATATCCATAAAATATAGTGGTACAAATCACCGTCTGCATTAAATAGTTGGTCATGGACATTCGTCCAACCGATTCAAATGCCATGATGATATAGGATCGTTTAGATAAAAAGGACATGACGAACGCAAGGCCAAAAATATACCCAAAGGCCAGCAATTGTCCGCCTAACGACAATAATACGCTGCTCCATGCCCAATCCGGCTTTAATACAGCTATCGCTTTCAATAGAAGACCTAGTGGCAGCAGTATGCCGCTGAGCCAAGCAAATTTACGTCTCTCCCGCTTGGGATTATGAAACCACTGCTTATTGGCAGCCGCTATGCCGAACAAAAACATCGGCATCATCAGCATAGGCATCAAAGCCATAAGCACTGCCATGACGGCCACAGGCAGGTCTAGCGGGTCCTCTTCTTGACGAAAATTCATAATTTCCTGATAGGTTCCTTCACCATATACGGTAATAGACTCTTCTACGTAATCATGCATGCGAGCTTTCTCTTTTGGCGTATCCTCCTTCAAGTCGTAGCCGAGTCCAGACATTAATATGCTTAATATGACTCCCCATATAATAAGCGTTTTTGGCTTTCTTTTTACAAACAGTAATAAGAAAAATCCAGTTATTCCATAGGCCAATAGGATATCGCCCTCCCAAAGGAGCATGCTATGCAAAAGCCCAAGCCCTATTAGCATAAAAAAGCGCCGTACCATATACCTCGCCGGCTTGAGCCCCTTGGCGACTAGTCCTTCGCGCAGCTTAAAGAGGCTGTAGCCGAATAAAAACATAAAGATAGGCATAAAGCTGCCTTCCACCGCTACCTTGAGAACTTGATGCGTTACTTCATCTGTAGGAGTAGGATTAAATAGCTGCATTTCCTCTTTCCCATAAATGCCATATTGAAAAATAAGCATGTTCGCCAGCAGGATGCCAAGCAAGCAGAACCCTCTAATCGCATCAATAACGCGAATTCGCTGTCCCGTTTCATTTTGATTTATCATTCCCATCACCTCTTACCCAATCATAAGGATTCCAATTGAACAGCGAACAAACGGAATCATAACAGCAGCTTAATTTTTTCAATTTTGTTCAACAGATGTTAAGGTTGGTGTGCTAGCATAAAACGGGGTGATGAACATGAACAAAATTGTCATAGTGGAAGATGAACCTTCTATTGTAAAAATGCTGCAGCTGGTGCTCCAAAAGGAAGGCTTCCAGCATATCCATACGGCAGGAACCTGCCAAGAAGCTCTCGATACGATCGCTCGCTACGGAGCCGATATCGTGCTGCTGGATGTGATGCTGCCCGACGGCAGCGGATTTGAGCTTTGCTCAAAAATTAGACAGCTGGGCAATCCGCATATCTTATTTTTAACCGCCAAAGCATCCGATCTCGATATACTGACCGGATTTGCGATGGGCGGCGATGACTATATCACAAAACCATTTAATCCATTGGAGATTGCCGCTCGCATTAAAGCAAGGCTGCGCCGCATGGAAGAGGCGGAATCACTTCCACCGCATTCAACATTTGCTTCGTCAATATCTGCTGCCTCTGCCCCTCATCAAACCTACCGTTATGGCCGTTTTCAGTTAAATGAAGCTGCTGGAGAATTATTAGTAGATAATCAGCCGGTATCATGCCCTGCACAGGTTTTTCAGCTGCTGCTGTATTTCTGCAAAAACCCCGGCATCGTCTTCTCGAAAGGTCAGCTTTATGAAGCGGTATGGGGCATTGACGGATTAGGGGACGACAACACGGTTATGGTTCACATCAGGCGAATTCGCGAGAGAATTGAATATGATCCCAGTATGCCGACGCATCTGCTTACCGTTCGTGGTCTCGGCTACAAATTAGTTAAGGAGCCTGTAAGCCTATGAAGGTTCAACGCCGAATGGCCTTTCATTTTACATATCAGCTCGTCGTGTATTCGATTCTCATATTCGTTGCGATGATCGTGCTGTTTCTTGTCCTTATTAATAAAATTACGAACGAGGATCTCAAACGAAACTTTCCCGCCGGCGCGCTTAGCTCCATTGTCGCGGAAACCGACTATTCGAAAAAAGAGATTAAGATGTCGAAGCACTGGAAGGAGCTCATTGAAGAGCGTGATATGTGGCTGCAAGTCGTGGACTCCAAAGGGCAGGTTATTTATTCCGTCCATTCGCCGAAAGAGCAGCCGACTTCTTATTCGATTACGCAGCTTTTAGCCATCCAGCAATCCGAAAAATCCGGCATCTATACCGTCGATAACGAGCTCGATCTGACGTACTCTACTCCGCTGCTCTTTCTTCTTGGCTACAAAAATCCGCAGCAAGAGAAGCTGACTGCATGGTATATGGCATATCAGCAGAATGGTCTAGTAAATGAGGCATATAAGAATGACCTGCTCACCGAGTTAAGGAAAACGAAGAGCTATTTGCTAATCGTAGACCAAGCTGGCAAAAGTGTTCAAACGATTGGAGATCAGACTTCTGCTATCGATGTATATGAGCCGCTGGAAGTGCTGACTATGCAGCAAAAGCCTGGTGATTATGATACGAACATCTTTGTGTACCAGCCTGAAAATAGTGATTTGACTTGGATTTTGCACACGCCAAACGAACAAATAACGTATACGAAGCAGCCCATCCTATCGGAAGCTATACGTATCTTCATTTGGATAGGCGGCTCGCTGCTCTTACTCTCCCTTGCTATCTCCATTTGGCATGGCTATCGCTATGGTCAGCCACTCATCCTATTCGCCGGTTGGTTCGAGCGGATGGGCAATGGACGGTATGATGAGGTCCTTACGCCAAAGGATCGCAAAAAGGTATTCCGCCGCAGCGGCAAGCTGCGTATTCGCTACCGCCTTTACCGGGAAGTGATTGCGGCTTTCTACCAAATGGCCGAGCGGCTGGCCCAAACGGAGAAGGATCGGCGCCAGCTTGAGAAAACGAGAGAGGAATGGATGACTGGCATTTCGCATGATTTGCGCACGCCACTCTCTACCATTCAAGGCTACGGCTATATATTGGAAAGCTCCCCTGCGCAGTGGAGTGATGAAGAGCTTCAGGACATGGGCAAAATGATTCGTGAAAAAAGCAGCTATATGCTGGAGCTTATGAATGACTTCTCGCATATTTATCAAATAAAGCATGGAACCGTCCATATGGATCGACATGAATTCGAGCTCGGCGAGCTGGTTAGACGCTCAGTACTCAAATATGTGAACGATGCTACGCTTTCCGAGGTAGCCTTCCTTTATGAGGGAGACGAGCTGCCTGTCAGCCTTTATGGCAATCCGAAGTGGATGCAGCGGCTAATGGATAATCTGCTTTCGAACGCCGTGAAACATAATCCTGCAGGCATAACCGTTACGGTAACCTGCGGCATGCTGAATGATGATGCCTACATCCGCGTCTCCGACAACGGGAGAGGCATGGATGAGGCCACTGTCAACAAGCTGTTCGAAAGATATTACCGCGGGACGAATACAGAAGAATCAAGCAGTGGTACTGGCCTTGGCATGAGTATCGCCAAAATGATCGTAGAAGCACATCAAGGCCGAATCGAGGTGCGTTCTGCGATTGGTGAAGGCACCTCGATCAGTATTTATTTTCCAAGCGATTGATCCACTCGTTTGGGCCGTGAGGGAGCCTCTGCTGGCTCCCTTCTTTATTTCCCAGACATACCGGGTGTCCTCAAGCAGCGATCCATACGCTCAAGCGCTTCGTTAAGCCTTGATACAGAGGATGCGTAGGAGCAGCGAATAAAGCCCTCTCCTCCTTGACCGAACACATGCCCAGGCACTGTAGCAACACTGGCATCAAACAATAGCTTTTGCGCAAATGCATCGGAAGTAAGTCCCGTATGCGCAATAGAAGGGAAAGCATAAAACGCGCCCAGCGGCTCATGGCAGGGCAGACCAATTTCCCTTAGGCCCTTAACAAACATCCGTCTGCGCTGCGCATAAGCCTCAATCATCCTATCCTTTTCATCTAAACCATTGCGAAGTGATTCTATCGCCGCAACCTGCCCAATAATTGGTGCGCACATGACGGTATACTGATGAATTTTGAGCATCGCTGCAATAAGCTCCGGATGACCGCAAGCATAACCGATTCTCCACCCTGTCATTGCAAAAGCTTTGGAGAAGCCGCTTATAAGCAGCGTTCTGTCCCGCATGCCTGGCAGTGAAGCAAAGCTTACATGTTTCGCATCGTAGGTCAGCTCCGCATAAATTTCATCGGATATAACGATTAGATTATTTTCTTCCACGACCTTAGCAACAGGAAGCCACTCTTCATAGGTCATGATCGCCCCTGTCGGGTTGTTCGGATAGTTTAAAATAAGCACCTTCGAGTGCGGAGTAATGACGGCTTTCAAGGCTTCTGCCGTTAGTTTGAAATGATCCTCAGCGAACGTTTCAACCTCAATGACCTTGCCGCCATTTAATTGCGCAATCGGCGCGTAGGCAATATAACTAGGAACAGGAACAATAATTTCATCCTCTGGCGCTATTAACGCCCGCAGTGCAAGATCAATGGCTTCACTGCCTCCAACGGTAACAAGCACTTCATTCGATGGTTCGTATTTCACTTGGAACCCATTGTATAAATAGTTGGCGATTTCTTCTCTAAGCTCAATAAGCCCTGCATTTGAAGTGTAGGAGGTTTTGCCCTGCTCTAGCGCACGGACGCAAGCCGCTCTTACATGCTCAGGCGTAACGAAGTCAGGCTCTCCAACGCCAAGCGAAATAATATCCTTATTGCCTTCAGCCAAGCTAAAAAATTTACGAATGCCCGAAGGCGGAATTTGCTGCACCATTGGTGAAATCATATTGCTCATTGACCATGTCTCCATTACTTTTCCTCCTAAAATATGGATAAAAAACAAAAAAAGAGACCCATCCCTATAAAGGGACGAGTCTCTACCCGTGTTACCACCCTAGTTTCACGCCAAAAGCGCGACACTCTGCTCATGTATCTAGCAATACATGTTCCCGTTAACGCTGGAAATGCGGCAGAGCTTACTCTCGTTCAGCCTGCTTCTCGGAGATGGCTTTCCGCTACTACCCGAACGTTGGTTTTCAGCTGCCCCAACTCTCTGTTCGATCAGGCCCATAACGTACTCTTTCTCGTCATCGAATGTAAAAGCTATTTAACTTGCCATATGTGTTCATCAGTGATCTTAAAATTTTACCAATCGTACCATCAAAAACTCGGATACGCAATACCCATTTTTTAACGGATTGAAATCGATCCATTCATAGCTTAAAACTATAAAGTATATTTATATTATATATTTCCATTATGAAACAATCATCTATAATATACTGTTTAACTCAAGTGAAAATGAAAAACCAGCACGCAGCCCACTATTCGAGGAGGCATTATTGTGAATGAAAATGTGAAAAAACAGTTTGATGCTGTCGCGCCTGAATATGACCGTCAGCGCCGCCAACTGATCCCCTGCTTTGATGATTTTTACAGCATAGCAACCGACTTGGTTCACTGTGATAGTGATGCCCCACGTATACTCGACTTAGGTGCCGGAACAGGACTTTTCTCATCTATGATTCGCAACAAATACCCAAATGCCAATCTTACTCTTATCGATTTGAGCGAAGAAATGCTAAAGGAGGCGCATTCTCGCTTCGGAGATGACCCATCAGTCAGCTATATAGCTGCTGATTACTCAAGCTATCCTTACACAGAAAATTACGATGCCATCATCTCCTCCTTGTCCATCCATCACTTATCGCATCCAGCAAAACGCGACTTATTTCATACCGTTCATCAGCTTCTAAAAGAAGGCGGCAGCTTCGTTAATGCTGATCAAGCAGCGGGTACAACCGCTTATTGGGATCAATATTATATGTCGCAATGGACAACAGCCATCCGGCAAAGCGGGTTAACCACAGGCGCAATCGAAGCGGCCATCCAGCGCCGAAGCGTCGACATTAATGCCACTGTAGAGGATCAGCTTAGATGGCTGAGTGAGGCTGGTTTTGTTCATTCCGACTGCGTATATAAAAATAATGGCTTCGCTGTTTTTGCAGCATTCAAACGTAAATCCAATTTCGAACTGAATGGGACAAAAACACAATAATTACAAATTGCTTGCAATCCCTTTAATTCCTAGTATAATACTAGGTATATAAACAAAACGGAGATTGGAGCTGACCAGCATGACTTATTCCGAGAAACAAATTGCAGCAAAATGGGTTGATGATTATTTAGATCTTTATAACTTTGCTGTAATGATCGGAGATGCAGAGTGGCAGCAACAAATCCTCCAAAACCTGCGCGCCAAAGATAACCATATCCGCCTTGAAATCGAACATGGCATTCGTGTCGATCTATGGCTTCGCTTCGATCAAATCAATCGTAAAATGCTTGATATTTACGAGCAGCTTCGGAATGCACATAATTCGGAGCAGCAGATTCAGCTAAGAGAAAAGGTTTGGGAGTTTAAGCTTCAACGGGTTATGATCGCCAGCAAGCTGAAAGCCCACTATGCGTTATAAGGCAAAGGTTCGAGGCGCAATGGTGAAGGTCTAGAAATAAAAAAAAGCCTGCATGCAGTTGGCTGCTCTGCTTAGCTATGTAGGTAAAAACGATATACGACGGCATGCCGCGAACAGCTCTGCCGATTATTCTAACCTCTATGAATGGTCAGATTCATAGATGATTACATCGATACTTGCTCCATGTCACGCATCATTTGCATCATCATCGTGGACATTTCGTCACATTCCTGCATCTTCATCATCATCATGTTCATATCCATGTTGTCCATCATTTTCATTTCCATCATCATGTCCATCATCATATTCATGGATTTCATCTTGCACATCATTTCATCCATGCACATGTTCATCATCATTTGCATTGCCATCTTTTCCATTACCGTTCACCTCCCAAAAGTTTCCTATACAGAAGATACTACAGCCTTGAATTAATTTCAAGGTTTTTTTACATTTTTTATTAATTTTTCAAAATAAAATGTGATATAAATAAAGATTACCCTTTTATATCTTATTACTCCGCTTGGAATTATCGCGTTGCTAGGAAAAAATAATTTTAAAATAAAAAGGCAGTTAAGGAGGTTGAAATAACCCCCAATTAACTGCCTTTCCCTATTTCATTTTTTATTCAGCTGCTCCCTGCTCGGGTTCCGCCTTTTCCTTATGCGCCTCAATAAAGCTTTGTGTATCATACAGCATTCCTGCCGCTTCAGCACGGGTTAAAACATGCGCTGGATCAAAGTTGCCCTTCTCATCTAGAGACGCAATCTTGTATAGCAGTGAACGCTGAATGGTTCCTTGATATGCCGTCGTAATATCCTTTTCGTCCTGGATATTAATAAACATTTTGATCGTCGGATATTGACCGGTAAGCTCTAACGCTTGAACAAGATAATGCGTGAACTGCTCTTTCGTAAGTGGCGCTTGCGGATCAATATCAGCCGGGATGTCCAAACCGTTGTAGTGTGCAATGATGAAATCCTCCGCGTACCACGCATCGTTTTTCACCTTTGTATAGAAACCATCAGCGGTAGGCGCACTAGAAAAATCAATGGCTGCTAGGCTAATTTGCGTCGTTCTCACGATCAAAGAAATGCCTTGTGCTGCCGTCAAATGATCCTCTGGATGGAATGCCGTATCGCTCACTCCTTTAATAATTCCTTGCTGCTGCAAAGCTTCAATCTTTACTTTGCTGCCAATGTTTGCGATATCGCCAAATGGAGCCGCCGCGAAGGCTTGTGCTGCAATAGATGTAGAAAGCATGACCGCGACTGCTGTTATGGCTAAACTCCGTCGTTTCCTCATGGTCGTTCACCTCTCCTATAACATGATGTCCATTCTCTTATTCGAACGACCATAAGACAAGAAAGGTTGCAGTTATCCAGCATGAGAGCTTATTTTGCTGCTCGTGCCCACTTCTCTGCGCAGCCGCGCAAACAACAAGAAGAAGCCAACAATCCCGAGCGCAGCCATGACGCTGCATAATTGATACATCGCCTGCGGACCCATTTGCTCAAACACCCAGCCTCCGAGAAAGCCCGCCGCAATACCTGACAAGCCTCCCCAAGTAAGGGCATAAAGCGCTTGTCCGGATGCTCTGAATTCAGCAGGCACAAGCTGTACGGCCAGCTGCGTGCCAATATAATAGTAGCCGCCAAATGTTAAGCAGTGCAGCACTTGGATATAAATAATTTGCTGAGCAGTGTCTGCGTTTGACATCAGGAACCAGCGCAAGGCGAATAGGATACTGATGACAACGAGGCATAATACCATCGTTTTTGTATTTTTTTTCAAATACCGATCAAGCAGCAAGAAGACTGGAATTTCAAATATGGATGACCAGAAGGCCGACCAACCGATTAAGGAAGCCTCTCCGCCCAATTCCTTAATATACAGCGGGATAAATGTCGTATTCATAGAGTTAGGAATGGAGATCACTAGACCTATGATTAAGAACAACAAGAAGGAACGGTTCACGAACATCGAACGGTAATTCACTTTGCCGGCAGGGGCTGCACCCTTCGCCTCGCCCTTTGGCAGCGTAAAAGCAAAAGCAAGCGAGATAAGCATCATGACCGAATAAATAATCCAGAGACGCTCAATGCCAATTTGCCCGATCACAGGACCAGCCACCAAAGCGATAAACGCCCAGCCGAGTGAGCCGAACAAGCGAAAAGCGCCGAATTTATGGTTCGTTCCTTCAATGCTGTTCAGAATGAGACTGTTGCTCTGTGAAAATAAAGGCATTTGAAAAAAGAAAAAGAACAGCATACAGGCATAAATGATCGTATACGATTGATATAAAAAGACGAGCTGCATGACAAGCATGCTGCCAATAAGCATTACGATCAGAATTAGCCTGACATTGCGGAATCGATCGCTCAAATAACCCCATAGCGGGTTCGCGATGATGGAAACAATCGGGCCGCCGGCCATTAACGCACCAATCTCAAGCGTAGACATTCCAATGGATTGCAAATAAACAACAAAAAACGTACTGTAGACGGCAATCGCGCCATATACAAAAAAGTTAAACGCTTTAATTAAATGAAATGTACGATTCTGATTCTGATTCATATCCAAGTCCCTCGTCTTGCTCTTTAGCTTAGCACTTCTTTAAAGCTCTACAGCAGAAGTACGTGCGCGTACAATAACTTCGTCCGCGCTAACCTCACGTCCAAGCTCCTCTGACATATAAATGCCTTCGCTAATGAGCATCGTATTCAGCGCGATTTCCGCTGTTGGCAGTAGTGGCACTCTGCCTTGCAGAGCTGCGATCCAGTGATGCTGAGATGAGCTGTAGGCATCCTCATTCTCATATAAGCGATTCCTGCGCAGGTCCATCATATCAAGGTCCAGCGTACTGTCCATATCCATATCACAAACCGTGTTATGGAAGCTGAAGGACTGAGCCCCCGGTCCTGTCTGCTCGTTCGGCAAGCGTACGCCACCCTTGGAACCGGCGATACTGCTGCCCTCGAAGCCGCCAAGATGAACAGCCCACGCTTCTACGATATCAAGCGTCAAGCCACCGCTGAACCGAATCAAGCCTGTAGCCAGCTCCTCTACATCAAAGCCGCTTTGTTCCCTTCTCTCTTGCAGCATATCCGTCTCTTGATAAACTTTCCCTGAAATTCTTTCAACCTGCGGGTTGCCTAATAAATAGAGCAGCTGTGCAATGTGATAGACGCCCATGTCGAGCAGCGCGCCGCCTGCCGCTGTTTCCTTGCGCGTAAAATAAGGCGTGCCATAACCATCAACAAACGGTCGATTTCTTCGGCGAAAGCCTGACGAGCGGGCATGGTACAGCTTGCCCAGCATGCCGCCATCAATTAATGTTTTGGCAGCTTTCGTATCTTTACCATATAACGTGTAGAGCTGCACATGCAATTGTTTTCCACATAGCTTCGCAGCATCGACCATAGCCTTGCCATCTGAATAGGTTCCTGCAATCGGCTTCTCACAATAGACATGCAAGCCCGCCTGCAGCGCTGCGATCGTTACCGGTGCATGGAAATTGTTGTGCAGGCACACGTCGACCGCGTCCAAATCATCACGCTTCAGCAGCTCTCTAAAATCAGAGTAGGCATGAGGGATATCATAATGCTCAGCAACTCGTTTAGCTTCCACTTCATTTAAGTCGCATACAGCAACAAGCTCAGCGCCAGCGATATTTTTATATTTTTCGATATGCATTTTTCCAATTTGTCCTACGCCTATAATGCCAATTCGTATTTTATTCATAGTGCTGAGCCCCTCTGCCTGATTGCTGATCTGCCTCGATCAGAAGCTTCTTCACCTTCGTAATAAGCAGCTCCGTTTCTACGTATTGATTTTTTGGCGCATTATATTCTACTCCCCAATATCCCTTGTACCCTGATTCTTGCAGCATATGGATCGTCTCCAAAGCATGAGTACCGTCAGCAGTTTCTTCGTCAAAATGGGTATGATACGCCCAAGGCGCAACGATGCTGTCTCCTTCTGCTTGATTCTCCTTCCAACGGCCTAAATGAACAAGAAAACCAAAGGCTGGATGATCAACTGCCTCTGCGAGACGCTTCATCTCATTTGGATTTAGTGACGCACCCATATGGTTCTCTGGTCCAATTAGAAAGCCATGGTCAGCCGCATATTGGGAAAATTCCTGGTATCTTTTTACCGTATATTCAAATTGCTCGTCGCTCATTGCTTCCCAATCCTCGTAGCTGCCTCCCGTATCAATACGGACGGTTTCTGCACCTAAAATAACGGAAGCTTTCAAATGAAGGAGAGCATTATCATACAAATGCTGTCTCATTTCCTTGTCTGGGTCCCACAAATGAGCACCGTCGATCGCAAAATTAACGACCCGCATTTCTTTTTCATCGAGCGCCTCACGTATTTTGCGAATATAGCTTTCATCGGCCAGCTTCATAATAGGCTTGCTGCTGCGATCTATAAAAAAGCCATTCCACAAATCGACCACATCCATCCGATACCGGTATTTTACCGTTTCCAAATATCCGAAAATATCCATTTTTCCTTCTAAATACGTGTTGTTGAATGAATAACCTCCGATTGAAATGTTCATTGATTGGTCCTCCTATAAGTGAATAGATTTGCGAGCATACCCCCATTATAAACCTCGTTCAAAAAAGACCATGGTGCACTTTCTTCTTATAGTGGGGTAAATTTCTACTATTTACTTCTTAAAAGAAGGAGAATTGGATTTAGGTGGTAATTTTCCTATCTTTACAAATTCGATATATTTTCTAAATATTGGGATGATAATTGATTGTTATGATCAGGTAGAAATAAACGATTCGTTACAAAATGTATTGATCTAGCGCTGCCTGGGAGGGATCAAGCCAACCGTATATACTGACCGAGTATGCCTTGGATTGTATTAATAAAAAAAAAATACCCATTTGAGAAAGGTGACCCAATTCCATGCAAATGAAAAAAGCAATGGCAATCTCGATGATCGCAGCAGCAATTAGCGCATCAGCAGTTACTCCGGTATTCGCACAAACCGCTTCAGTAAAGCAAGCTGCACAAATCAGCACAGCAAGCTTTCTAGTAAATGCTAATCCAGTAACTGTTCGTACCGTTGTAGACGGCGGCGTTACACTCGCTTCTGTTCGGGACATGACAAACGCGATCGGCGCGACTCTTCACATCAACAGCGATCATACGGTAGTTGTAAAGTTTGGCGATAAAACGCTGAAGCTAAAAATCGCTGCAAAAACAATGAACATAAACGGTGTTGCAACTGCACTTCAACATCCAGCTATTGAAGTGGCTTACTCCACTTTCATCGAGCCTACTGCATTCGTTGAGGCACTTGGCGGCACTTACGAAGACAACAACATACATACGGTTCAATTGCTTGATAGCGCTGAGCATGCAATCTGGGTTAACTCCAAACAGCTTATCGTATCGAACACGGCTGGCGAAGGCCGCGAAGATTTCTTAGTTGATGCTGTTACTGGAAAATATGAGCTGCTTCTAGCATCCTCTGACACTTCCGATCTTATTTTGTCTCCTGATGGCAAAAGTGTAGCTTACTCCGATGCAAACGGTGCAGTATTCACAATCGATCTGAGCACAAAACAAGCGAAACAAGTAAGTACGGACAACTCGATCAAAAATGAGCTTCAATGGTCAAAAGACGGTTCTTCCATCTTCTTCTTACAAGGCGACAAAAGCTCTGTCATCGCAAAGCTTGCTATAGCTGACGGCAAAGTATCCAAAGTATTGGAAGATAAAGTAGATTACAAGGCAAACCTTGAAGTATCTGCAGACGGCACTAAATTCGCTTTCTACGTCTTCAAGCAGCCGAAAGTAACGGCAGACAGCAGCAAAGACGTTGAGCTTGATGATGTTGCTATTGATGCAACAGGCACTGAGCCGCAAATCTACTTCTATAATTCTACAGTTGGTGATAATAAACCTGTACAGCTGACAAAAGAAGCAACGGATAAAGTTTTCCTTAAGCTGGCAGCAGACGGCTCCAAAGTAAGCTATGTTAGCGTAAGCTCAGACGAAGCAAGCGTTGGTCAGCTCGTAACGGTGGACAATACAGGCAAAGCAAGCACGCCTCTCTTCGCTGACAAAGACGTTTACCAATTAGTTCAAGGCGGAAGCAAGCTCTATCTGCTTACAGCTGACGGAAACAGCACTAACGCAATCTACGAGATTGACAGTGCTACAGGTACGAACAAACTTGTGCAAACCGTATCGGACAGCGCAACAGAATTAGTCGTATCGGGCAGCTCCGATTTCGCAGCACTTATTGATGGTCAATTGGCAGTATCCGTTCAAGGCAAATGGAAAAACATCACAAACTAATTAATGGAGGTCATTCCTAATGAAATGGTTTAAACAATTAACAATCGCAGCGCTTATCGCTGTTATCGGCTTCAGTTCCGTTCCTGCATCAACACCTACGGCTACCGCAGCTAGCAAGCTTAGCGGCAAAATTGTCATCAACGGCTCCTCTGCTCTTCTGCCGTTGACACTTCAAGCATCAAGCGAGTTCAAAAAATTGAATCCAAAAGTAAAAATCTCAGCTTCCGCTGCTGGATCGATTACTGGACCGCAAGCTGTACGCAAAGGCATCGCAGACATCGGAGCAGTTGACTGGGACGCATCCAAAGATGTTCCAGGCTTCAAAAAATTCGAAGGCCAAGTTGCACATAAAGTAGCTATCATTCCTTTCGCAGCTGTTGTTAACAAAAACGTAACTGCAACAAACCTAACGACTAAAGACTTGCAAGGCATCTTCTCCGGTAAAATCAAGAACTGGAAAGAAGTTGGCGGCAAGGATGCTGATATCATCGTTGTAAACCGTACTTTCGGTTCCGGTACTCGTGTTAACTTCCAAGACAAAGCGCTTGATGGAACAGATTTCATGAGCAAAGGCGACAACTACAAAGAAGTAAAAACAAGCGGCGACATGAAGTCCGCAATTGAAACAACACCAAACGCTATTGGTTACATGGACCTTGCTTATGTAACAGACAAAATGACTGCTGTAAAAATCAACAACATCGAACCAACTGAAGCTAACGTTATTAACGGGAAATACAATGTATGGGGCTATGGCTACTATATGACAAAAGGCGAGCCAACTGGCGCTACAAAGGAATTTATTAAATACGTACAAAGCACAAAATTCCAAAATGGTTCGCTTAAAAAGCTTAAATTCATTCCGATCTCAGCTATTAAATAGTTAAAAACAAGAGGAGCGGTCGGCTTGCGCACAAGAGCGCTTAAGTCGATCGTTCTTTTCTTTCATCGCATGAATCATTATCCCCATTTATATTTTATTGCGAAACAAGCTTAGCTGCTCTAGAAACAGCTAGGGCGGGTTTCGCACAGAGGAGCCTATAATTTATGTTGGAGTCCACTCATGCTGCAAGGCAGCCGCGTCTTTCTTCTGAGCTCGGCAGCGCGATCTTGACTGGCAGCAGCAAGCCGTTTGACCGGAGATCGCGCTTGTTTTTCACGAATCGTATGTTTCGTTACTTGTGCATAGCAGCAGCCGGTTTTGTTTGCCTCATCCTCTTACTCATATTGCTGCTTATGTTCCGTACCGGCATTTTGACATTCGGCAACATTTCACTAGCAGATTTCTTCTTTTCCACGGAATGGAATCCCGAAAATGAGCAATACGGCGCGCTTATTTTCATATTCGGCACCTTCGCCCTGACCGCTTTGACGCTATTAATCTGCGTCCCTATTTCCTTAATCATTGCAGTATTTCTGTCTGTCTTTGTACCGCCGTGGCTTAAAAACATGCTGCGTCCGGTTCTTGACCTGCTCGTCGGAATTCCGTCCGTCGTTTATGGCTATTTAGGCTTGACCGTTCTTATTCCTCTGATTCGAAATGTTACCGGAAGCGGAATGGGCGATGGACTGCTTGCGGCAGCGCTCGTGCTTACAATTATGGTTCTGCCTACTGTAAGCCGTATAAGTGATGACGCGATTAGCGCTGTACCAGCCAAATTCAGCGACGCTTCCTATGCGTTAGGCGCTACTCGTTTTCAAACCGTATGGAGAGTATTGCTTCCTTCGGCCAAAAGCGGAATCATGTATGCCGTCATTCTCGGTATGGCACGTGCAGTCGGCGAGACGATGGCTGTCGTTATGGTTATTGGCAATACGCCTCAATTGGCAGACAGCTTGCTCAAGCCTACCTCCGTTCTTACGAGCAACATCGTTATGCAAATTTCGAATGTTCCTTTTGATTCCACTTGGAACTATGCGCTCTACTTAATGGGCTTCTTGCTCCTTGTTATTTCGCTGCTTATGATCGTTGCCATTCGCTGGCTTCAAAGAAAGGGGTCGCAAGTATGAAACAAGCTTTAGATATGAACCCATTAGCAAACCCCTTTAGCAGCAAAAAAGGACTTAACCGCTTTAAAGACCGTCTGTTTACAGGTGTTGTTTGGTCGTTAGGCATTTTAATCATCGCTTTTATATTTGGCCTTCTTTTTCTAATTCTGCAGGACGGTCTTCCAAAAATAACATGGGATTTCATATTCGGCTTGCCGAGCGAAATTGAAGAAGGCGGAGGTATCGGCCCTACTCTTCTTAACTCCTTCTACATCTTATTTATCTCGTTGCTCATCTCTATTCCGCTCGGAATGGCAGCTGGTATTTATTTGGCCGAATTTGCGCCTGACAATAAGCTAATCGGCTTCGTACGCATTTGCGTGGAAGGACTCGCTTCCGTGCCGTCTATCATTTTCGGCTTGTTCGGTATCGCTCTATTCGTTGAATATTTCGAGATTGGCTTGACCATCCTTGGCGGTGCAGTCAGTCTAGCTTTTCTTAACTTGCCTGTACTAACCCGCGTAACAGAAGAGTCCATTCGTGCAGTACCGAAAGAGCTGAAGAGCGCTTCCTTTGCACTTGGCGGCACGCATTTGCAGACTATTACTCGTGCACTTATTCCGGCTGCGCTTAACGGCATCATCACGGGGATCTGCCTTGTTGCCGGCCGCGCATTCGGCGAAAGCGCCGTAATCATCCTAACTGCTGGTGTTACGACATCCGGTGAAATGTGGGATTTCAGTCTCTTCTCGCCTGGTGCTACACTTGCCGTTCATCTGTGGTATGTACAATCCGAAGCCATTGTTGGCGACGCTCAGGAGATTGCTCAAAAAGCGGCAGCCGTGCTCGTATTCGTTGTCCTGCTGATCAACTTAGTGTTCCGTATCCCGCTTTGGCTGAATTCCCGCCGTATGAAACGCTCTTAAAAACTAAGCGGCTCAAGCTAAAACGCCTTCGGCGTCCTTTGGAAGCTGAAGCAGCTTTGACGGAGAAATATAAGCCTTCTATAAATATCAAACTTATAAATTCTTATATTTAAACAAATAAGTGATCGAGCAACTCCAGCCTTAGCCCTCCCCCGGCCTAGGCTGGAGTTTCTTATTTGGAAAATTACTGTAAAAAAGGTTACTATCCGCAAAGCCATAAGTTATAATTAAAGGGTATGCACATGAACAGAGATAAGGCGGTGCTGCCACTATGGCGAATTTACCTAAGCTTACTATTGCAAAATCAAATCTTGAAAGATGGCATGATGGAATATCGGTTCTACTCCTGCTCTCGTCCGTCATCTATTTAATTGTAAAATGGCCTGATCTTCCGCAAACGATTGCCATTCACTTTAACGGGAGCGGCGAGGCTGACGGATGGGGAAGCAAAGCAGCACTCGTCATTTTACCGATAATCTCATTCCTTTTATTTGCTGGGCTTGCGCATTTACGCAAAATTCCACATGAATTCAATTACATGACCACCATTACAGAGCAAAATGCTCCATACCAATACAAAACCTCCATCCTTCTGCTAAGCTGGATCAAGCTTGAGATTGTAGCCTTATTCGCTTATGTGCAATGGGCTGCCATTCAAGTAGCTTCCGGAGGCGCCTCTAAGCTTGGCATATGGCTGCTTCCTGTGATCCTCGTCATTCTTATTGGCACGATTGTCTTTTATGTGATGAAATCAAAAAAATAAACCTGCTGCGGCGTTCTACCATATTGTAGTTTCCATCTGGATAACTTTTTCTGATAGAATGAATAACACAGGCTATCTATCGGAGGTTAAGATTTTGGACTACATTATATTGGATATTGAATTTAACGGACGAAAATTTGCAAGCGAATTACCTATGGAGGTTATTGAAATTGGCGCGGTTCGTCTCAATAGTTCACTTGAACAGGTAGATGAATTTTCCGCATTGATTAAACCGATTTATTTCTCCAAGCTGAACAGCTTCATTAAGAAAAAAACAGGCATTCCACAGGAAGACATCGACGTAGCAAGCCGTTTCCCGAAAGTAATCGGGGATTTCACCGCATGGCTCAAAAAAAGCGACTCCTTCCTGCTGTTCACTTGGGGCGGCGAAGATTTGAAGAGGATCGTCTATGATACGCGCATGCATAAGCTCGATGACAGCTTCTGGATGGCTGCTGATTATTTCGATCTCTTGAAGGGTTACATTCGCTATAAGAACGTAACGAACGATGTCAGCGTCGAAGCTGCGCTCATTGATCTAGAAATCACAGCTGAAGGCTCAGCGCACCGGGCACTCGATGATGCTCGTATGACGGCTGAGGTATTCCGCAAAATTTTTGGCGAGCTGGATTTCGAGCTTAAGCAGCAGTTCAAGGATATGTACACGAATGCAAAGGAACGCAGAATGGTTAAAAATGCGATTCGCTCTATGAACGCGCAAAAGATCGTTCCACAATGGGAAGTTTTCGCGGAACGTTATTTAGCAGGCAAAGCCTCATTCGAGGATGTAAGAAAAGTGACGGAGCTTCAGCAGTATTTTGACGCAGAACTCGAGAAGGCTGGGAAAACTTCAGCTGGACAAGCCGGATAGCCGCAAAAGCTGTTATGTTTGATCATAAATATAATAAAGCCCCCTGATCCTTCCATCGCAGATGCTGCAAATGGACTCAGGGGGTTTATAAGTATGGGAGAAATTACAACGATGAACCGCAGCACCAAGTCTTTAGCTACTTATGAATTGTTATACATTATTGGTATTATCGCTATATCCTTTTCTTCCATTTTCGTTCGTTGGTCAAATGCTGACGTTGCCGTCATCGCCATGTACAGGCTCTATCTAACTAACCTGATCATGCTGCCGCTCGTCTTTAAATACCGCACGGAAATGTTCCAGCTCAGTGCCAAGCAGTGGAGACTGCTCACCCTCTCCGGCGTCATGCTCGGGCTGCACTTCTTGTTATGGATGGCTTCTCTGCGGCTGACCACGGTCGCAAGCTCTACCGTTATTTTGACATTGGAGCCTGTTATGGTTATGCTCGGCTCCTACTGGCTGTTCCGTATTAAAGCAAATCGCATGATGCTGTGGGGGATGGGGATCGCGCTGATCGGCTCCATCGTTATTGCATCGGGAGACTTTTCCCTCTCAAGGGATGCGTTGATCGGCGACGTTTTGTCCTTTCTAGGCGCAGCTGCTGTTGCTGTTCATATGATGATCGGCAAGGAATTGCGTAAGGATATGAGCGCATTTACTTATAATTTCTGGGTATTCGCACTTGCTGCGACTTCACTCGCCGTCTACAATCTCGTTCGCGGCAATTCCTTTACAGGCTACAGTCCGCAGGAATGGGGCATTTTCTTGCTGCTTGCGATCGTACCGACGCTGTTCGGGCATTACTTGTTCAATTGGCTGCTGAAGCATATGAGCGCAGCAGCCGTTTCCATGGCTGTACTGGGTGAACCCGTCATCGCCTCCTTGCTCGCTTGGGCTCTATTAAAGGAAGCATTAACGGCTTATCAAATGGCAGCCGGCGTACTCATCTTGTTCGGCGTGTGGCTATTCATACGTCATGGCAAGGAGTAGAAGCTAAGAGCTGCAGCAATTATCGAATTTTTAAAATGGATTAGATCCTCATAATACAAACAGCGGCAGATCTGGACGAGAAAATAAGTCCTGACTGCCGCTGTTTTATTAAGCTGTAGTGCTCCGTTAACTTAACCATAAGAAAGCTTGCTGCCAAAGCCAAACAGCTCCTTTTTCAGCTCAACTATCCTGCCCTTCTGTCTGAACAATCCCCTACAAATGCATGGTAATTGCACTATAAATCAATAATAATCCCATGAATATATTGAACTTTTTCTCATGTGCAGCGAGAAATTTTTGAAATAATGCACCAAAAACAGCCCAGCAGGATGTGGCTACCAGTCCTACAAAGGCAAGGAACATCGAAAACAATAATAAGCTTATATTTGATTTGTAAAATGGCATGATGAACGTCGAAATCGCCGTGATCCCGTATAATATCACCTTAAAATTAACGAACTGCAGCAGCATGCCCGATAAGAATGAATTCAGCTGCTCATGATTATCTCCATCACTACGGTGTGGTTTACTCTTCATTATTTTAAATGCAAGATAAGTCATATACAGGCTTCCTAATATATTCATGACAAATTTCATTTTAGGAACGAAGCTATATAATAGCAGATTGAAATAACAACATAAGAGCATTAATAGTAAGAAACCAGTTGCTACACCAAACAGAAAACGAATAGACTTCTTCATTCCATATCGGCTCGCATTAGACATCGCCATGATGTTATTTGGCCCTGGCGTAAATGTATTCACAATAACATAAATCAAAAAAGGAGCTAAAGCCATTATTTAAATCCGCCTCTCGTGTGCTATACTTGAACAAGATGTACTCTTTAACGCATGTACGTTATGATTATACAATACGAACGCTATATCGCACAATCGAGGAGGCTAATTATTTTGGAAGACATCAATTATGTACTTGCCAATAACCTAAAACACCTGCGGGAGCTACAAAAGCTTAGTCTTGATAAGGTAGCAGAAATGACAGGGGTCAGCAAAACGATGTTAGGACAAATCGAACGCGGCGAATCCAACCCTACTATTGGAACCGTTTGGAAAATAGCTAATGGTTTAAAAGTTTCATTCACTTCCCTCATTAACGAGCCGCAATCCGATACAGTCATCGTTCGCAAAAATGAAATACAAACACTAACAGAAGATAACGGTAGATTTCTGCTTTATCCGTTTTTCCCCTTTGAAGAAGGCAGACGATTTGAAATGTATTCCGTTGATATGGAAATAGGCGCTTATTTGAGTTCTGAATCACATAGAGAAGGTACACAGGAGTTTTTAACCGTATTTGAGGGAGAGCTTACCGTTCGTGTAAATAATGAAGAATATACAGTGAAAACGGGCGATTCCATACGTTTTACAGCCGACACTCCCCATGTCTATCACAATTCAGGTGATTGTATTGTGAGAATCAGTATGGTCATTTATTATCCGTCTTAACAAGAGGCTGTTCCATAAGTAGAATACTCTACTTTTGGAACAGCCTCTTTTGTTTTAATCAACTACTGATTTCTGGAAGGAAATTGCCAAACCATTGTAGTAAGTCGTTTTTTCTCGGTATCAGCACCTCCTTTGGCAGTCGTATGGTATATAAGTAGCTGCACCAATCAATCGGTTGGTCATTTTATAAAAAAACATTATTTTTCCATAAGGAAAATCAATTTGCTGCCCCAGCTTCTTCCTGTTACGGTTGAATAGTACAGTAAATTCATAGGTTTTATTGCTCTTATTTTAATTAGGGAGGTTATGATATGCTGCTTTCCAAAATATTGCCGAAGACTGCTCAGATGCACCCAACAAAAAAAGCAATGAAGGATAAGGATGAAACCCTTACTTATGAACAATTATTTAATAAGGTTAACCGTGTCGCACAGGGATTTTATGATCTTTCAATTAAGCCAGGTGAACGAATCGCAATGATTAGTTCTCCATCACCGCAGCTTGCTATTGCCGAACTTGCTGCGGTTGCCATTGGTGCCATTCCTGTAACGATTTTTCCCGGGTTAGCCGCAAATGAAATCAAAAATATTGTTCAAGATGCTGCTCCCACTGCGCTAGTCTACAGCTCCGAACAATCTCAGCTATTAGAAGCCTTATCTTCACTGCCAATTGCGCATTTCATTTCATGCACCTTAGATCAGTCCCCCCTATCATTGCAGTCCTTTATGGTTCATTGTCCCGCTCTCATGGAATGGCATGAAGCTGAACCAGATGATGTGGCGCTTATTATTTATACAGGCGGTACGACGGGACGATCCAAAGGTGTCATGCATTCTCACCGCCATATTCGCAATTGGTCCTTTATGAACCTAGAGAGGGGCGGCGGGCATAACGCTTCTAAAAAATCGATCGTGATGAATCAAGCCCATTTAACCGGCCAGTTTGTTTTGTGGACGACCTTATTTGAAGGCGGCTGCCTCATCTATCCGAATGAATATCCCGTTCGAGCTGAAGAAATTGTTGATATCATTGAACGGGAGCAAATTAAGTTTTTGGGTACTGTGGGGCTATTATTTCGAGATATTGTCCTTATGGAAAATATCAAATCCCGCAGCCTGCAATCCATCGAAGGCATCTCTTGCGGCGGCGCGCCCATCAGCGAAAATGTATTTCATCAAGCGTTAACTATTTTTCCGAATGCACAAATTACTGAAGTATATTCCCAAACAGAAAGCGGACAATTTATTAGTTTTTTAAACATAAACCAATGTTTCCATGAAGGAAAGCTAAATCGATTAATATCCGTTGGCAGTCCAGCCAACATGCCGTATTGGGGGCAAAAAGCATTTCAAATTCGTATTATTGACGAGCTCGGCCAAGATGTTAAACAAGGAGAAACTGGCGAAATTTTATGCAAAGGAGAGCAAATCATGCTTGGCTACTGGAATAATCCAGTGGAAACAAACCATGCCCTGAAGGATGGGTGGCTCTATACGGGTGACTTAGGCAGGTTTGATGAGGATGGTTATTTGTATCTCATGGATCGAAAAAAAGATATCATTATTGTTGACGGTGCAAATGTTTACTGCTCAGAAGTAGAGGAGGCACTTAGCAAGCATCCTTCTATTCGTGAGGTTGCTGTAATTGGAACGCCCTTATTAGTGGATGGCGAAGAAGTAACTGCGGTGGTGTCCCTTAAGGGCGATGCAGAGCTGACTTTAACTGATCTGAAAATATTTTGCCATGAGCAGATCGCTCCATTTAAAATTCCAACGCGATTGGAAATCGTTGTTTCTCTCCCAAGAACGTCCGTCGGAAAGCTGAACAAGGCGGAGCTGAAGAAACCGTATTGGCTCGGCAGAAAACGTATGATTAATTAATGTTTATCTCATTAATTATTTTGGATGCATAACGTGGTGCAAGCCCTTCAATTCGGTACTTTTTCTCCCATTCGGCATATTCATTCGATTCGATTCTAATGATTTTTGTTTGGGAATGATCAATAAATTCATATTCCGATTGCTCATTAGATTTTTTCAGAGCCAGATGTTCTTTCATAAACGCTGCGGCTTCTTCATCAACGACCATGCCGTCCATTTCATCCTCAGATACGATCCTTAATGGCACTTCATGTTCAATTCGAATAGGCTTTTCTTTTTCTCTATAATAGATAGCAACAATGATTGTCTTCACTCCGCACGATACTGGGCTTGTCGTAAATAGCTCAACGATCATGTTATTTATTATCATCGGATTGGATACGACGATCTCCTGAATATCCGTCTCCTCATATCCGCTCAAATTGTGTAGCCGATGAATGCCGCTTGGCAGCGTAAGCTGAACACGAACATCATCCGCATCACGGATTGGAGAAAGCTGAAGCCATAGATGGTTCATGCCTTCTTCATTTTCCATAATTGATTTGGTGAACCTAGTTTGAATCATCACTTCACTTCTCCCTTCAGCATTTGAGAGATCGTCTCTACCATTTTCACTCGGAGTTCCGCCGAAATTCGTGGGCTCATCGAAAGAATGACATCATCATTAATGACATGGGTATCGTTGGTTAGCATTTTTTTGGAGCGATAAAGCTGAAGATTCTCGCCAATTTTGGAAATCTCATCTATAGAGAGCTCCTTCAGCTTTTCTTGGATAGCAGCCAGCGTTTCTCCGCTATGGATTAACGTCAGAATCGCACGAAAGTAACTAACGTGGCTGCTCGTATAAACTCTTTTGTTCCCAACAAGCTCTAACGGGGGAACGATCCCGATCTGGGTATAATACCTGACGGTTCTCAAATTCATCTCAGGATCTTCCTGCTGGAGAATTTCCGAAACTTGTTTCGCTGTGAATGTGTCCATCTTTTCACCTCATTTCAAATTATCGACGATCAATTTAGTTACAGTTGACTGTATTAGTTACAGTATACTGTAATACAAGTCACGATGTAAAGATATTGATTGCTTAACTCGGCAATACAACAACGCCAAAAAAAGCCGGGTCTCCAGAAGGAGAAGCCCGGCTTTTGTCTGTTTCAGCAACTACATCATGTTAGACATAATGATTTGCCAACTTTCTAACCCTTACATTGAAGAAATGCTTATTTCCCTAAAAGCTTATAGATGACCTGTGCACTTTCTGCACGTGTCATTTTCCCTTTTGGCGCAAATGTTTCGTTTGCTCTGCCTTGAACGAGCCCTAGCTTAGCAGCTGCCGCAACCGATGCTTCCGCCCATTTGCTAATTTGGCTGCGATCAGTGAATGTTGTTTCCTCTGCCGCTGAAGCTGCAGCCGCTCCCTTTCTAACCTCATACGCTCGCATGATCATGACAGCCATTTCCTCGCGGCTTATCGTTTCATTTGGCGCAAACGCCGAGTTGCTGCGGCCTTTTATAATGCCCAACTTGCTAGCTGTCGCCACATAAGCGGAATACCATTTGCCCACTTCTACATCGCTATAGCTTGCCGTGCCTTCTGCTTTCACTCCAAGAGCACGGATAAGCATAGCTGCAAATTCTGCTCTCGTTACGTTAGCTTGTGGTGCAAACTGCTTCTCATTAATGCCCGAAACAATGCGCTTTGCAGCTAGTGATTTAATCGCTGCGATAGCCCAGTGACTCGCTGGCACATCCGTAAATGATTTATCGTACTCAAGAACCGCATATTTGCTGAAATGGAATACCTCCGCTGAGATCATCTCACCCTTAAGCATGCCACCGATGTATTCCAGCTTGCCAGCATCACTCACATAATAGATACCAACGATGTCTTGGTTTGCGTTCGGGTTAAGCTGGAAGCTGAGTAGGATCGGCTTCTCAAACTTCGTAACCGGAATCACTTTTCCAGCCTTCGTTACGATGCTTAAGTTGAAATCATAAACCAGAGAGCCCGCTTTCAGCTTAGCTTGAACATCCTGGATTCGGTCAACCAAAGCGTCCGCATCTGCTGTCGTCAAAGGCTTTGCCTCGAATACGATACGAGCCCCATCCGCTTCACTCACAGACACAAGTCCTTTAATAGAAGCCAATAGTTCATTTGACAGCGTCATTGTAATGCCAGCTGCCTTCAGCTCCAAGTTATTTCCTCCCAGTACAGCTGCTGCATCAAGCGGCAATTGTACCGAATGTTTTCCATCGACAAATTGTACCGACACTTTACCATCCTTGCCGCTGCGCAAGATGTCATTATCAATTACTTGGACATCAGCTGGCTGTGGTGTACTCGGCGTCGTAGGTGTTGGAACATTGTTCACAACCTCACTCAAAATGACCGTTCCGCCTTCGTTTCTGCCTGGCACTTCAACCGTCACCTGTCCATTATCCTTCACCGTGTAAACCGTTCCGCTGTACTCATCCTTTGCCTTAGCTCCAGCTGCGAAAGGAACTTCCAGCGTAACCTGCTTGCTCTCTACGGCAGTGTTAATGATCGTTACAATATTTACGCCGTTAAATTGTTTATTAAATGCTAAATAGGCTAGTGTATCCGACCCAGCAAGCTTGGTGCGCAAGCCTTTGGAATAAACCTTCGAGAATTTCGCCCGAATATTGAGCAGCTTCTCGTAGTGATCATGCAGTGCTTGTTCTGCCGTCAACTGATCCCATGGCATATCTGAACGATTTTCGCTAAACAATCCTGCGCTCATGTCGCGAGCATTAGGACCTGAGCGGCCAAGCTCCTCGCCGTAATAAATGACGGGCTGGCCTTTCGCCGTGATTTGAAGAGCTGCTGCGATTTTCAGCTTGCCTTTGTCTCCTTTCACAAACTCAGACAGGAAACCATCCTCATCGTGGCTGCTTAGGAACTGCCCCATCATTGCTGTGTTATCCAGCTTCGTTTCGCGGTCAGCCAGATAAGCATCGACAGCATCAATCTTCCCATCTGTAAAATCTTTGGCTCTGTCATTAAAGCTAAAATCGAGCAAGCTGTCCATTTGGCCGCTGCGCAGCATGCCGCCGTCACCGTCGATTGAAGCGCCAAAATTTTCACCGATCAGCTTGAAGCTTGGATCGATAGTCGTCAACGCATTTTTGAACGCTTTCCACGTTGTGCTCTCTACATGCTTCACTGTATCCACGCGGAAGAAATCAATCGTGTCGCCGCGATCCGTTCTAGCACGCTCCAGCCAGCCTGCTTGCCATTCAATCATTTTCTCACGAATGGCAGGGTCCTCTGTCTTGAAGTCCGGCAAACCGTCTAGTTCTCCTTCAATTGGATTGGTGCTGGCTTGAACGCCATTTGTTCTGAGCATCCCTTCAAAGCGAGCTTTGTCCTCCGGCGTAATGCCTGGACGGTTATCCTCAGCTTTTAAGCCGTAGCCGGTATGGTTAAGCACCACGTCGACCATAATTTTGATGCCCTTGTCGTGGGCTTTGTTAATTAGTTCCTTAAACGTATCCATATCACCAAGATGCTCATCAAGCTTCGTGAAATCTTTTGCCCAGTAGCCATGATAGCCGTACTGCTTGGTGTTAAAATCTACGCCTTTGTTGAAATCGATATTATCGACAATCGGAGTGATCCACAGCGTATTAATGCCCAGCTCCTGCAAATAATCCAGCTTGTCGATCATGCCTTGGAAATCACCGCCGTGGTAGGCTTCAAGGTGATCTTTATCTACATCCGCATTATTGGCCCAATCCCCATCCGCAAACCGATCAGTTAGCGCGAAATAGATACGTGCCTCATCCCAATCAAAGTCGAGATTGCCAGCAAAGGTTCTAGCTTTTACCGTTATTGTGGCTGTATGCGTGTGCTTGTTGCCGTACTCATCGATGAGTGTAACGGGTATTTCTTTTACTCCCGCTGTAACCGTGTCTTTCACGGCAATCGTTTGTGCAAACAGCTTGGTGTCGAAGGGCACTTTAGATAATCCACCTACTGCCGTTAAATCCATATACCCTTCAGAAAATGCGACTTCTTCTGATGCTGATGCCTGTAATTTGAGCACCGCGCTTTCATTATACGAAACCGCAGCTGGATGAACCGATGTCGTCATCGTTACGACCGGCTTCCGATACGTAATGACTGATTTGCCATTGGTCGTATTTTTGGGATCGGTTATTTCAACGGCTGCTTCGTCTTTCTTCTTCACAAGGAAGGTATATTCGTATGTGCCGCCTTCTACATTTGCAAGTGAATAAGTAAACCACTCCTTCGCAGCATCATAAACCATTTCATGCTCTGCACCGTTCACCTTTACCTTAACCCCGGTCAAATCACTTGAGCGTCCTTTTTCAAATAAAGCATCATCCCGGTACAGGAAGGTAATGCCACCATCTTTTAGAACTGGTCCGGTGATAGTTGGCAAAATATCCAGCTGATTTACCATACTCGTTATATTTACTTTCGTAAAAGCAGCCCCAGGCGAGATCGGAATCACGCGATCGTCTGGAATATCCTGCTTCGCTGTGTCCCAGTCTGTTCCTTTACGAAGCACGAAGCCCACATTGGTCGCATCCTGCGAAATTTCAAGCATGACTGTTGCAATGCCATTTTCGATTTTATCAAAGTTGATTTGATCATTTTTCACACCGGTGTTCCATATCCACATATTCCAGTCCTGATAGTTTTTATCCGGACGAATGTAGTTGATTTGGACATACCGTTTGATTGATTCTGTTTTTACAGCAACTACAGCGCTCACGGATATTCCGTTGTACGTAGCTGTGATCGTTGCATTTCCTAAGCCGTTTGCCTTAACAAGGCCTCCTGTTGTTACAGACGCAATTTCGGGCTTATTCGAAGAATATACAACACCGCTCGATACTTTTCTTTTGCTGCCGTCGCTGTATTTCGCATAAACTACCGTTTGATGGGTCGTTCCAACCTGCAAAGGATAGTTAGCGTTATCCAGCTCAAGCGCGTTCAGCACAGGCGCTGCCGCTTCCATCTTAATAATGACTGCAGTCAACGGCTCAAGCGTAATCGAGCTCGCCGTCAGTTCAAAGCCGGATGGCGCAGAAACCGCCGAAATCCCCGCCTCATCATTATCTACGAGCACTGTGCCTGTAGTTAAATCCTCTGATAACGTTAGCGTTCTTGCTGTACGATCAGCATTCATAAATACATAATAATTGCCGGTGCCGTCTGTTGCTTTATTTTTGTAGCCAATCACAAGATCGTTATCTTTCATTTCCTTCGCAGGAATGAGCGTGACATTGGAATCAACGAGGTCCTTTTCGCCTAAACGGAAGGCATCCGTATGTTTCCGAAGTTCAATTAGTCCTGCTGTGTACTCCTTCGTTACATGATTGACTGGATACTGCTCAGCATTCGTCGCCTTCTGCCAGTCAAATTTATTGATTGCATCGGAGGAATCATAGGAATCATGAATGAAATAACCAAATGAGGTTCCGGCTGCATCTTTAAGCTCGTGGTATTTCTGCTCCGGCACTCCTGCCCCAAGCCACTGCTTCGTTCTGCCATATTCTTGACCAGCATGAAGGAAAGCCGTACCTTGAGAGGTTAGAATGAGCAAGTTGCCCAGACGTATCCGTTTATGAATTTCCAGATCATTAGCCGCTATAGCCGGGTCTTTCTTAATCGACTGGGCAATAACATCATACAGCGGCAAGTTGTCATGGGCTTCAATATACTGCACCATGTCTCCCGGGTCATCAGCAGGCGTGTTGCTTGGCTGCCCCTTGATATTATTTAGGATCGTAGCCACGCTTCTTGCTCCACCTGTTATAAATCTTGGCTCGCCCTCCGAGCCGAAACCGGATTTCAATTCATTACGAATCTCATCGGAGAAAACGCCTACGCTGTCTGTTTTATCCATCCATTTTTGGTCTGCGCCTTTGCCCTTCAAAGCAGGATCAGAAGCATCGCCCCCGAACGTTACCCAGCCTTCACCGATAAACAAGGCATTCGGATTAATGCTCGCTGCTGCATCGTAAGCATTTTGTACGGAATCATACGTAGCGTCGCCCATCATATCCCAGCGCATGCCGTCGATTTTGTATTCATCAAACCAGTACTTAACCGAATCAACCATTAGCTTCTCCGCCATTTTGTGAGAGGTAGCAAGGTTGTTGCCGAATCCGCCAATATTGTTGCCATTTGCATCTTGGAATGCGTAATAGTTAGGTACGATATCGTTTAAGAAACTTGCTTTGGCCATATGGGTGTAGACGACATCAAGAACGACTCCCATACCTTCATCATGAATTGCATCAATGAGTCCCTTTAATTCCTTTACTCTCATCTCGGGATCTGCCGCATCCTCCGAATAAGCGCCATCCGGCGAGAAGTAGCTATGCGGATCATAACCCCAGTTGTATTCGTTGTTTTGTGCAGAGTATTCCAGTTCTCTTGTTCCCATCTGAGCTTCGTCGCCATAATACCAGGCCATAACTGGAAGCAGTTGAATATGGGTAACGCCTAATGATTTAATATAAGACAGCTTATCCTTGAACGCGTTATAAGAGCCCCATCTCGCATTAAGATCATCAGCTACGGACGGATCGGACGTAAAGTCTCTAATATGCGCCTCCCAAATAATCGCGTCCTCTCGTTTCTCATAGCCGTCAATTTTGGCAAAATCATAGTCTGCGGCAGGATTAGTTGCATCTAGATCAACGATTGCCGCTTTGCCAACTGCATCGCCATCTGGACCGGTTTCACCTTTCGTATTCACTCTAAACTCCGCCATCGATTTCGCGTACGGGTCGAGTACTTGTTTCGTAACCCCATCATTCGTCACTTCATATTGATAAAAATACCCCTTCAGATCGGTTATGCCTTGACCTGTGAGATCATTTGGCGCGATAGCTGCCGTCCAAACGCCTTTGTCGCCTTTCGTCAAACTGGCACTGCCAACTAGCTTAGTGGAATCGGCTTTATCATAGACATTTGCTACGACTGCGCTTGCTTTTGGCGCCCATAGCTTCAGAACGACGCTGCCAGAATGATAGCTCGCCCCAAGATCATTACCTTCGTAGTTGTAAAGCTCATCAAGCATTCTCCAGCCTGAAGTCGCGGATACGGTTCTCCCTTGGTAAGTTACGTTCAGCGGCGTTTGATCCAGCTGAATGTTTGCCGAGACCATAGCTGTTTTTTTATCAGCATTTAACACAACTTGATTAATTGATATAGCTGTACCGTTCTTATCCGTAATAGTGATCGCATTCTTCAATTCCTCTGCTGCGAGACCGTCGGTCATCGTGAATCCGAGAAGGAGCTTACTTTCGGATAAGATCTCTGCGGACTCAAGGGCTGTAGGCAGTTCCCAGTAAGGGGACACGTATACATTATTATCTCCCTTCTTGATCCAGAGCTGATTGTAACGATTTACAAGACTGAAGGAGCGATTGCCTCCATCCTTATCCGCATCGCCCAAGGTGCGATTAACGACAATAAAACTAATTTTTTGCGCGTTCTCTTGAAGTGGAATATCGACATAGCTGCCATAACGGTCAACCTGTTCCTCTGTAAAAGCGGATGCGCCCGTTGGCCAGCCTGTCGAAGGAGTTGCCACCTGATCCCACAGCCATAAACCGTAAGCACTCTGTTTTTTATCGTCTCTTACATAGTGAATACGAACGGTATTAGCTGGGAGCTCTACCGGCTCGAAATAAGATACTTTATCGGAGTTCTCCTTAATCCAAATTTCATTTACTGCAGGGGAGCTTATCGCTACCGCTTTATCGCCGCCATCCTTAGCTCCATCTAATCGATTAACGATAAGGAAGCCCACTTTTTTGGCATTCACAGCTAGCGGAATATCAACATAAGCACCATAGCTGTCTATCTTATCTGCTGGAAAAGCTGTTGCGCCACCCGGCCAGCCTGTTGAAGGAGCGGCAACCTGCTCCCATGTCCATATTCCTTGATTCTCATAAAGAGCATCTGCCCGATTGTAATGAATGCGCAGGTGGTTAGCCGGAATCGGATCGAGGTTCGGGTCAACCGGATCTGGACTCGGACTCGGTTCAACTGGCGCTTTGAAATCTGCTGATACTACTTCTGTATTCGCATTATATTTAAACGTTACTGGAAGATCGGCAGGAAGACTAAGCAATTGATCATCCTTTGGATACGTCTGGTCATCCCAAGTCGATCCAAGCACGATTTTGAATTTGTAATCCCCTTTGGGTACATCTTTCGTTATCGTGTAGATGCCATCCATATCGCTATCAGTCAAAAGGGACAGCGCCGTTTCTGGTGCCCAGTTACTTGGTTCCCCTAGCGGAACCTGCAAAGTCCCAACAATCCTAGGCAGCTTGTCGCTGGCTACCTGGGTGTAATAGGTAGAATCCGCAATTTTATGTGTATCGTGGTTATAATAAAAAGTCACTTCTTTCTCTTCGGAGAGTGTCAGCTTAATATTGCCGCCGCTATCCACACCGCTTGGATTCGTATAATTACCAAAGCCATAGCTTTCCAACCAGCCTCCATTTAGAGCAACTTTATATTCATATGTGCCTGCTGGCAGCGTAGCCTTAAACGTATAATAACCGCTGCCGCTATCGCTCATCTTGGTTACCTCGGCTTTGGGGTCCCAATTCTCGCTGTTACCGAGCCCCTTCTGCAAGTCGCCGACAAGAACAACCTGAGTTGGCGCCGCGGCGTTCGTATGTAGCGGTATCGCGCCCACTATCGACCAGATCATAGCTGCTATAAGCATGATAGACATCATTTTCTTTCGTTTTAAAGCAAAGCCCATTTGGATGAACCTCCTCAAATTATGATCATTGCACCTTTCAATCATCAACTCGCACCGTACCGTCTACACCAAAGTTCGTTAACACAACACCCCCTGACTTCTGTCTAAACAGCTATAGATTTTATGCAAGCGTTTGCACAAATAACATAATTAATGCAAACTTTTTAACCACATCTTCTACAACAGCTGTTCCAGTCATAAAAGCGCAATGAAAGCGTTTGCTGATTCCCATATTAATACTCAAAATAAAGCGCTGTCAATTGTTTTTCTCACCTTTTACCTATTTCGACACGTAAATTCACCTTTTTCTCCCGAAATGACAACGTTTGCATAAAATGTTGCACAACCTTCTTTTCTCATCCCCTCTCTCTATTCAGCACTTTGTTCCGTGCCATTTATGGCATACATAGGGATTTTCCTATACAATTCATAGTAATAAACTTTTAAAAAAGCGGTGACTCTATGTTTAAACTATTGTTAATTGAAGATGACACAACGTTATTTAACGAGATAAAAGACCGATTATCCCAGTGGTCATATGAGGTACATGGCATATTAGACTTTGAGAAAGTGATTCAGCAATTTACCGCGATTAAGCCGGACCTCGTGATCATCGATATTCAGCTTCCAAAATTCGATGGATTTCATTGGTGTAGAATGATACGTTCCCATTCCAACGTCCCGATCATCTTCCTATCCTCGCGAGACCACCCGACGGACATCGTCATGTCTATGCAGCTTGGAGCGGATGATTATATACAAAAGCCCTTTCACTTCGATGTGCTCATCGTCAAAATACAAGCAATTCTTCGGCGGGTATACAATTACAATACCGAACATATCGAGCTTAAAACCTGGTGCGACGCAACGGTTGATTATGAGAAAAATCTGGTCTCCAATCATAAAGGTTCCATTGAGCTTACCAAAAATGAGATCTTTATTTTAAAAATGCTCATTGACCGTAAAAATAAGATTGTTAGCCGAGAAGAATTGATTAATAGCTTATGGGATGATAAACGGTTTGTCAGTGACAACACGCTTACTGTGAATGTGAACCGGCTGCGCAAAAGGCTTGATGAAATTGAACTGGGCCGTTTTGTTGAAACGAAAGTTGGACAAGGCTATATGGCTGTTGAAGAGGCGCATGATTATGATTAGAAAATATATAGTGGAACGGCGCAGCTGGATTCTGTTGTTTATTATTTTGCAGCTGCTGATTCTTGTTTGTGCTTATGTAGATTCAACGATTCCCCTGCAATCGATGATCTATCTCTTTTATTTATCTTCGATTATTTTTATCATCCATTTCGTCATCCGGTATCATAAAGAAACAAGGTTCATCAGAAGCTTAGAGGAGCGAGACATCAGCCTGGATACTACGAGCATGGCTGAGCCGGAGAGCCCGTTTGAGAAAGTGATCGAAAAAAGCATGACCAATCAAGCGGAACTGCTGAAGCAGGCTGCAATGAACAATCGGATGATTTTGGAGCATGAGAAGGATGAGCTGTTATCTTGGATACACGAGGTAAAAACGCCATTAACCGCGATGCGTCTCATGATCGACCGCATACAGGATGAAGGAATGAAAACGCATTTGACGTATGAATGGCTGCGGATTCACCTCCTGCTCGACCAGCAGCTCCATCAGAGACGCATTCCGTTTATTGAAAATGATATCTATATCGAAAACACCGATTTGGAAACGATCATCTTCGATGAAATCAAGACGCTGCAATCATGGTGTATTCAGAAGGGGATCGGCTTTGATATTCAATTGGATGAACCGAAAGCGCTGAGCGATGCGAAATGGCTTTCCTTTATTATCAGACAGATTTTAACCAACGCCGTAAAATATAGCCCGCCATCTGATATCGTGATCAAGAGCTATCAGCGGAATCAGCAGACTATCCTCGAAATTATTGATAATGGACGCGGCATTGATCCGAAGGATCTGCCTCGCATTTTCGATAAAGGCTTTACATCGACGACGATGCATCAAGACAGCGCCGCAACAGGCATGGGATTGTATTTAGCTCAGAAAGCAGCTCAATCGCTGTTGATCCGTGTCCATGTCAAATCCGAGCTCGGATCAGGAACAGCGTTCACCTTAACTTTCCCGCAGCGAAATGAATTCGTTCGTATCACAAGCATGTGACAACATTGTCACATGCTTCTATTATTTGTTCGGTCATTCGAAGGAACAAATCGGACATTCGATTTACAATACAAGTAATAGACCTAGGGAGAGTGTTAATCACATGTTCATTCTGGAAGCAACCAAAATTCATAAAATTTACGGAAATAAATTCAATAAGCAGGAAGTATTATGTGGGCTTGATATTAGCATTGAAAAAGGGGAATTCGTCAGCATCATGGGCGCATCCGGTTCAGGAAAAACGACCTTGCTTAACGTGCTTTCATCGATTGACCACATTAGCAGCGGCTCGATCAAAATCGAAGGGAAAGTTATTTCTGGGTTAAAAGAAAAACAATTGGCTGAATTTCGTAAAAATCGTTTAGGCTTTATTTTTCAGGAATACAATTTGTTAGACACGCTAACGGTCAAAGAAAATATTTTATTGCCGCTGTCGATTACGAAGACGCCAAAAAAAGAAGCCGAGCGTAAATTTCAGGCGGTAGCGACCGAGCTTGGCATTTATGAGCTCCGCAATAAGTACCCGAATGAAATATCTGGCGGTCAAAAGCAACGTACATCCGCTGCAAGAGCCTTCATTCATGAGCCAAGCATTATTTTCGCTGACGAACCGACAGGTGCCCTTGATTCCAAATCCGCCTCTGATTTACTGAACAAGCTGAGCGGTTTAAATCAAAAAAGACAAGCGACAATCGCCATGGTTACTCACGATCCGGTAGCTGCCAGCTATTGCAGCAGAGTCATCTTCATCAAGGATGGACAAATCTATTCTCAGCTTTATAAGGGAGAACAAACGCGGCAAAAATTCTTCAACGATATTATGGCAACACAAAGTGTACTAAGCGGGGTGCACCATGAGCATTAATCAACTCATTTTCCGCAATCTAAAAAAGAATTTAAAAAACTATTATCTCTATGTATTTGCTCTTGTGTTTAGCGCTGCTCTTTATTTCGCCTTTGTCACCCTGCAGTTTGATCCTGCCATGGATGAGGCGAAAGGCTCTGTTAAAGGGGCTGCCGCCATTAAGACTGCTTCTTATTTGCTTGTTGGAATCGTTTCTATTTTTCTGCTGTACGCCAATACCATCTTTATTAAAAGACGCAGCAAGGAAATCGGCTTATTTCAGCTTATCGGAATGACCAAAAATAAAATATTTCGCATATTGACGATTGAAAACTTTTTTCTTTATTTCGGCTCCATCCTGCTTGGAGTACTGGTCGGTTTCTCTGTATCCAAATTAATTATTATGATTTTATTTAAAACGATCGGTGTTGAGGTGGCCGCAGAGCTGCATTTCTCCACCCAAGCATTCAAGCAAACCATCATTATTTTTTTAGTTATTTATCTTCTGATTATGTTGATGAATTATTTATTTATAAAAAAACAAACGATATTATCGCTGTTTAGAGTGAATTCCGTCACAGAAGGCAAAGCAAGAAGAGTGTCTATTCTGGAAATGCTGATTGGCATTGCCGGATTGCTGTTGATTGCGCTGGGCTATTATATTTCTTCCGAACTGTTCGGCGGAAAATTTGTGACGATGACCGCGCTCTTTGCTGCCATGATCGGCATACTCGGCTCCGTTATCCTTGGAACTTTCCTTTTCTATAAAGGATCGGTCAGCTTTATTTTCAACGTGATCCGAAAGCAGAAAAACGGCTACCTTAACATTAATGAAACCTTATCGCTCTCGTCCATTATGTTCCGTATGAAATCGAATGCGCTGCTGCTCACTATCATTACGACCGTGTCGGCGCTTGCTATCGGCTTATTATCCTTAAGCTATATCTCTTATTACTCTGCCGAAAAAACAGCCAAAAACAATGTTCCCGAACATTTTGCATTTATGAACGTTCAGGACGCGGAGCAGTTTAAAGAAGCTCTAAACAAAAACAAACTGGTGTATACCGAAAAAACGATTCCTGTCATTCAGGTAGACGTCAATGTGAAGAGTATTATGAATAACAATCTGGAAGGGGTAAGCGTGGCTGGGAATTCGGATATGATGACCTTGCCCGTTGTCAGCGAACAGTCTGTTGACGGCATTCAGCTGTCTAAAGACGAGCTCTATCTCTCCGGTTACAGCAGCATGCTCAAACAGTTCATGTCTTTGAAGGACTCAGGGCCTGTACAGCTAGTGAATCCTACTCAAAGTATTCCACAACAATATATCGGACTTAAGGAGCAGCCCATCGTCTCTTGGTGGTTTAAAAGCGGCGGATTGCCTGTAGTTATCGTCGATGATTCTGTTTTTGAGCGCTTAAATAATCATCTTGATCCGGCTATTCAGAAACACTCTACCCTGCATATCGGAATTAATATGAAAGATCGTTCTGATCTAAAAGAAGCGACTCAGCTATTCAATGAGATGAAGTTCTCTGAGCACAACAGAAATGATTCTCAGCTTAATACAAGCAACCAGCAAAAACAAACGATGGGCTTGATTATGTTTATCGTCGCTTTCCTTGGACTAACCTTTCTTATCACATCCGGCAATATTCTCTATTTTAAGCAAATGGGAGAAAGCGAAGAGGAAAAGCCAAACTATACCATCCTTCGAAAGCTCGGCTTCACAAGGGCTGATTTATTAAGGGGCATAAAAATAAAACAAATGTTCAACTTTGGCATTCCCTTAGTGGTAGGGCTGCTTCACAGCTATTTTGCAGTCAAATCTGGATGGTTTTTCTTTGGAACAGAGCTTTTAACTCCGATGATTATAGTCATGCTGCTATATACCATCCTTTACTCCATATTCGGAATCCTTTCCGTCTCTTATTACAAAAAAATCATTAAAGAAGCACTTTAATACCATCTAAACAGGATATCCCTCTTTGATTTTGAGAGGACGGGTATTCTGTTTTTCTTTGTGTGTTAATATGCAAAAAAATGAGATCGCAAACTCATTATCCAAGTGGAAGTTCGTTTCATTACCTGTTAAGATGTGGATATGTAAGGAGGGTTGCGGAATGAGTTCATTAAGAGCAGAAGATATTGAACAGATTGTGCTAGAGCAAAAAACATTTTTCGACCAAGGCCAGACCAAGGAGCTGCGCTTTAGGCTGAATCAATTGCAACGATTGATGCAAGCCATACAGCGTTATGAGCAGGAAATCGTCGAGGCGCTTTATCAAGACCTTCGCAAAAGCGAACTAGAGACCCATATGACAGAAATTATAATCGTAACCAATAGCATTCGACATGTCATTAAGCATCTCAAAAAGTGGATGAGGCCGCAGAAGGTGAAAACTCCGATTTATCTGTTTCCATCATCCAGCCGTATTATGAAGGAGCCCTACGGCACAGCTTTAATAATTGGTCCCTTCAACTATCCATTCCAGCTTGTCATCGAGCCGCTTATCGGAGCCATTGCCGCAGGCAATTGTGCCATTCTCAAACCATCCGAAAGCTCGCCTCATGTTTCAGCTTTAATAAGTAAAATCATAAATGAAACCTTTGATCCCACCTACATTAAAGTCATTGAGGGGGAGAAGGAAACGACCTCATTGCTCATCCACGCGCCGGTTGATTATATTTTTTTCACAGGCAGCATCGCGGTGGGCAAAATCGTTATGGAGGCTGCTGCCAAAAACCTTGTGCCTGTCACGCTTGAGCTCGGAGGAAAAAGCCCTGTCATTGTAGATTCTACCGCTAATCTCGAGATCGCTGCCAAGCGGATTATCTGGGGCAAATTAATGAATACCGGCCAAACCTGTATTTCACCCGATTATGTGCTGGCTCATCAGGATATTAAAGAAAAGCTGGTCGCAAAAATGAAGGAAGTCATCCAATCCTTCTATGGATCTTCTATACAAAGCAACAAAGATTATGGTCGAATCATTAATCAACGTCAATTTGACAGGCTTGCTTCCATTCTGGAGCAAGACAAAGCCAGCATCGTTTATGGAGGAGACACAGACCGCGCAGACCTCTTTATCGAACCGACAATACTGGATGGTGTTTCATGGGATAGCGCGGCGATGTCAGAAGAATTATTTGGCCCTATTTTGCCTGTCATGGAGTACCGAGATATCCATGAGGCCATTCGAATGATTAACGCCCATCCAAAGCCGCTTTCCCTTTACTTATTTACAGAGAATAAAGCGCTGGAGGATGAGGTTATGAGCCGTGTTTCCTTCGGCGGCGGCTGTATTAACGATACGATTATGCACGTCTCTAATCCCTATTTGCCATTTGGCGGTGTTGGCAGCTCAGGTGTAGGAGCCTATCATGGCAAATACAGCTTTGATCTGTTCTCGCATCAGAAGAGTATATTGAAGAAAAGCACCAAGTTTGAGCTTGGACTCGTCTTCCCTCCTTATGCAGGAAAATTAAAAAATATTAAAAAGCTGCTCAAATGAGCAGCTTTTTTGGCTGACAAACAGGAAGTTAGTTTTATGCAAGCTTCACTTAGTTTCGTGTATGTAGCATTGGTCCGACTTCTCATATAATCGGTTTATCACCACAACATTAGGAGGTCATCCATTATATGAATCAATCACCGCTTCTACTCACTGACGAACAAATGCAAAAGTTTATAACTGAAGGCTTTCTTATTCTAAAAACAGATTTCCCTGAATCCTTCCATCAAGCCATGACAGCTGAACTTGGAAAAGTATATGACGAGGAAGGCAATCCCGGCAACAACCTGCTGCCGCGAATCCGAGAAATACAACAGGCTTTCGACAGCCCCGTTATTACAGGCGCATTAACAAGCGTACTGGGTCCAAACTACATGCTGCATGCCCATCGCCATGGCCACTTTAATGCACAGCCGGTTGCTGGTGGTTGGCATAAGGACAGCTACTGGGGCTACTCCCGTATGCGCAACCACCACCCATGGTGGGCTATGATTATGTACTTCCCGCAAAACACGCCAATTGAGCTTGGGCCTACTAGCGTTGTGCCTGGCACCCAAAACTATGAATCACGCACCTTTGCTTCTGACGAGGTGCAAGGAGAAGCTTACGCTAGCGGTGAAGCAGGTACATTTGCACTCATCCACTATGATATCTGGCACCGTTCAACACCAAATGTATTAGGCAATGCTCGTTACATGCTTAAATTTGAATTTATGCGTACAGCTGTTCCAACTAAGCCTTCATGGAATAATCTGATTTCCGAGTGGAAAGAGCCTGCTGACCTTGCCCTGCCAATCGCAAACCACGAAGACATGTGGGAAGAAACATGGAACTGGATGTCAGGTAAGCTAGGCAGTCTAGCAAACACTGCGGAAGCAAACGAAGAGAAATTAGCCGCACTGGCAACGGCTTTGGAAGATAGCTTCGAACCAAATGCCTTGAATGCTGCCTATGAGCTTGCTAAATATGGCGCTCCAGGTGTGAAAGTACTGCTGGCTGGTCTTCATCATGAGAGATTAGACGTATCACGCACGTCTGCTTATGGACTGTCCATCGCAGGCTCAGATGCAGTAAGCGGATTGATCGAAGCACTAGAGAGCGATCGCTCAGAGACTGTACAATATGCTATATTCGCACTTGGCGAGCTGCGCAGCTATGCTGAATCCGCGCTTCCAAAGCTTGTTGAACTTCTGTCCCACTCCGATGCGACAGTAAAAATTGCAGTCGTTGAAGCACTTGGCATTTTGTCTAATTCTTCAGAAATTGCAGTGAAGGGTCTTATTACAGCCTTGTCCGATGAGGATGTTCAAGTACGATTTACAGCTGGGCTGTCCTTGTCCCGCATGGGTGCTACAGCGGCAGCAGCCGTTCCCGCTTTGGCGGCAGTACTCGATGATGAGAACCGTTATGTAAGAGCTCATGCTCTAGAAGCACTGCGCTATATCGGCACGGATGAAGCGAAGGATATTTTGATCAAATCACTATTCAATTCCCGCTGGTGTTCGACAACTACGCCTGCAAACAGCTTTTATCCTTGATTCCATCGGAGTTCTTATACTTGCAGCATAAAGGTTGTCCCAAAAGAACTAGTTGTGCAGAACAATCCTAATCATGAGAAAAAGTTCGGAATAACAAAGGAGCTAAGCGATTTGAATCCGCTTAGCTCCTTTGTTTTTGGCGTACGCTGCACCGCTGTTACGAACTCAGCAGCTCTTATTTAAACCATTTGCAAGGAATTATTATGGCAACGAACTCCAGCATCGCTATTTCGAGAAAAACAGCTCATATCACCCTGTAGAGCATGATATAACGACAATCAGGTTCGTTAGCGTTTGAAAAAGATCATTTTCTGCATAATAAGCATGATACAGTTCGTTAGAGAAAATATTAATCCGAAAGCGTAACAGGGCAAGCGAACTATTCGCTGTCCTTTTTGCTTGCCTCCATCAACTGATGGCATTTCGTTTGAAATTCAAGAGGTTTATCTACAAATAAATAGATTTGGTCAACTTGTTCTCGAATCCCAAACGCCGTAATAACCGTGATTTCTTCTTTTAATATCATATGCACATTAGGTTCTGTGTCCAGAATCTTTATCGTTTTTTTCATTTTATCCTTAGCTAATTTCTCGAATGTAATGGCCGAAATGGATGCAACCGTATTGATATTCATATCCGAATACATCTGAATGCCATACTGAAACCTTATTTGTTGATCTGATACCAAAATAGGATTTAAGCACATCGCTCGGTAATCAGCAACTAGCAGCATAATAATATATACATTTCCTAATGAGAGTATCCATGCAGCGGTATGCGACCATTGCGCAAGCAGAATGTGCATGCATACCCCTTCAATAATCAATACTTTCGAAAATACGAGTAAGGTTATCAGCTTGTTAGAGTTTTTATGATAGCTAAACGAGGCAGATCCCGTTCGAATGAAAGATGTCTCTTTCCATGCGAACAAGGCGTAATAAAAAATAGATAATTCATGCGTGAGCAAAGCTGCAATTTTGGGATGGCGAATGGTCTCTTCTAGACTTTTCCGAAGTGTTTCTATAGGATGATTATCCACTTTTTTATAACGCTTATAGGCAGCCGCAATATCATAGATTTTTAAAGCTAAAATAAAAGGCGGCAGCGGAATAAGAAAATATTTTATAGCGTTCATCGTTTCTTGATCGGTGTTTGGTACAAATAACGCTAATGCTAAATAACCCAGAAGAGCAAAAGGAATGATGGATGCGATCTTGAAATTCAGCTTGCGAAACCATAGAAAGTACAGCAATAAAGGGATAACAACGACAAAATCTAATGCAATGCCAAGCGTCAGCAGCTGATCGTTCTCTTTAATTAGAACAGAATTAGCAAATAGAAGATCCAGCAAAATGATAATGAAGCTTGAAGCAATAAAGAAACTAATATTCTTTTTATAAAGTTTGTTAATGGCATATACACTCCCTTCCATTTACCTTTTCATTATCTAATATATGGGTAAAATTAGCGCCTTTCAATTCCCTCTTGTGAAGAAAATGGAAACATTTTGTTTATATTCACAAAAAAAAGCCGTCGCCTTAAATAGCGACGGTTTATTAATTAATCATTTCAGTGAAAGCTCCCTATATTCGCTCGGTGACAAAGCCATATACTCTTTGAATAAACGAGAGAAATAAGTGGCATCCATTCCTAGAGATTCAGCTATTGCCGAGATGCTAAGTGAAGTAAAGGATAGCAGCTGCCGTCCTTTGTCCATACGCTTGCGATTCACATATTGTATAGGTGAGAGCCCTGTCGTATTTTTGAACATGCGTATAAAATAATTAGGGTGAAAATGTACAAGCTGAGCAAGAGTATCTACTGTAATATTTTCCGATAAATGCTCTTCAATATAGGTCAGCACGACATTCAGCTTCTCAAATGAGCTGGTTGCCGGTGTTTTGATTGTCACATCCTCAGCCTGCTCCAGCATCATGGCCATAATCTCAAGAAACGCCGACTGCAGCTGCAGCTCGGATGTCCAGTCTTCACTCTTATGATGGTGTACCAGCCTTTCAAATTTACCCTTTAAGCCTTCGTGATCGGATATCGATATCATGACGGGCATTTCGAGCAGTTGAAACAGGTTGAAATTATCTATTTTTGCAGTGAAGTGGCACCAATATTTCCCGTAAGTATTCGTATTAATCGTTCCATAGGATTGTACGACATCTGCGGGCAGCAGACACAGATCACCGGGCTTTGGATAATAAATTTGATTCCCGGCCTTAATGTACCCTTCGCCCTCTTGGATATAATATAGCTTATTCACATCCGTCGTATAATTATCGTCCTTCCACGAAAGCGGCACCTTCGTATAGTCGGCTATGGCAACATGCAATTTTAAACCGCTCATATAGGACTTCCAAAATGTACTTTTGCTTGCGTTCACCGTAATTCCCGCCTTTCAAGGCTGTCATACCCATTGTTCATCGAAGATCGCTGCGATTACCATACCATAATAGCACAAAAAAAAGAGGCAGTATCCCTCTGCCTCTTCTTATTTTCTGCTTAAGCTTGAGCGAGCCCTTGCTTGACCCACTGCGCAACATTGACTGTACGCTTAGCTTGATATTCCACAGCTGCTTTTACATCCTCAACCATTTTCCCGCCTTGCACTGTCACGCTTGTCCCATATGGATTGCCGCCAGCTTCAAAGGTAACTGGACTCGAATAACCCGGTGCAGCTACTATCGCTCCCCAATGGTACATCGAAGTGTACAGTCCAAGGATGGTTTGCTCTTGACCGCCATGAGCATTCTGAGCCGAAGTCATTCCGCTGACTACTTTATTGACTAACTTGCCGTTAAACCAAAGTGAGCCTGTCGAATCAAGAAACTGCTTAACAGGACCAGGCATACCGCCAAAGCGTGATGGAATACTAAATATAATAGCGTCCGCCCATTCCAGATCCTTATAGGTAACCTCAGGTATATCTTGCGTCTCTGCAACATGAGTTCTCCAGATGGGGTTAGCTTGTATTGCTTCTTCTGAAGCAAGCTCAGGCGTCTTCAATATTTTCACCTCAGCTCCAGCTGCTTTCGCACCTTCTGCAGCCCACTGCGCCATTTGATAATTTGTTCCCGTTACACTGTAATATATAATAGCAAGATTAATCGTTGTCATTTGATACATCCCCTTAAACTTTTATGTTATTTGCTCAGTTGTTCTGCATTAATGCCGATCGTTTTTAATAGCTCAATAAGCTTCTCTTTATCCTCGCTGCTTACACAACTCAAATTGCGTGTAATGACATCCGCATGCTTCGGAAAAATATCATCAAACAGTATTTGCCCCGCTTCGGTAAGAATGACATTTGAGCCTCTACGGTCGGTAGCGCTTGGCTCTCGTCTCACATATCCTTTTTTCTCAAGCTTATCAACAACATAAGTAATGCTGCCGCTTGGAATGCAGAACTTTTCACTTATTTTCTGTATCGGATGAGGCCCCTTGCTATACAAAAGCTCCAATATCATAAAATGTTCCTGACTAATGCCATGGCTTTCAATATCCTTGCGTACATTGTCGCCAACTGCCTTAGACGCTTTAAACCATACACGAAATAACCGAAGATCAAGCTGGCTCTGTTCACTTTGTTGATTCATGCCCATGCCTCCTTGCTGCATATATCTTAAAATCGTATTTCCTAGTTTTAGTATACTTTTATCCTATCATTAGGGTAAAGACATGTCAACCAACTTTTACCACACGCAAAAAAAGGACCGAGCTCTTTCTCCATATAGAGAGTGTGTCGGCCTAGTCGCTTCGTATGATCTCTTACTCCGAACAAAACAAGTTCAATGAAGTAAAAATGGGATTAGTTCATTATGTACAGCATCAGGCTGTTCATGATTAACACCGTGTCCTGCATGAGGGATTATTTTGTAACGAAATTGTCCTGCGATTAATACCTGCAAAAAATCCTTCTTATGCGATAGCTTGTATTCACCCATCAGAAAATACAGCTTATCCTTTATCGCAGCTGCTGACGCTTGATCATATTTCTGCAGCTTATGTGCAAACATCGCTTGTTGATTATGATTTTTCATGGCAAGAACAAGATGATCCGCTAATTCGGGATGCTGTTCATAAACGCGGGATTGGGGCGAGCTTAGCTTTTTTATAATTTTAAGCAAATTATTGCGGGTTGGAATCAGCATTTCCGGCATCATCATCATTAAGGTGCTCACCATCGTTTTAATTGGTGTTGTAACCATACCTCCCTCCATGCAAACGACTCTGTTCACTCTACTTGCCTCGTTAACCGTATAATTAAAAGCCATATAAGCTCCATTCGACACACCAGCGATATGAAATTGATTCAGTCCCATTTGATCAACGATTTCATTGATCCAATCCACCTGATCAAACGTCTTTTTCTGAAAGTTTTCGTTAGGCACACTTTTTCCTGGTCCACCCATCGTATCTACTGCAATGCAATAAAAATGGTTGGATAATTCCTTTATGTTCAGCATCCACATCACCGCCGAATTATCTCCAACGCCATGAAGCAGCAGCAGCGGCGGATTCGATTTATGACCAGAAATTAGACAATGCGTGACGCCGTATTTGGTGTTAATGTCCAGCTCCTCAAATTCCGTTGGCCACAGCTCCAGAAGCGCATTATAGGAACGCAGAACCTGTTCTTTTCCTGATTCACTCTTATATATTTTTATCATGATAGCCTCCTTCTTCTTCAAACGTTTACGGTTCTTATAAGCAATCTCATCTATCGCAGAAATGCTGCTTAAGTCTATATTATCGTCACTATCAATTTTTACATTAAAATACTTAACTGTATATAACGTTTGCAAATGATATTTTATATATATTAACTAATGTGGTCTCCTATCAGGTGTCTAATCGCTTGGCACAGCCTTTTTTTATCCACAGAGCATGATGTTTCCAACAGTCCTTTGAAGAAAATATGATAAACTAGTACGTAATGATAGAAAACGTAAGGAGATAGATCATGATTAAGCTAGTATCTTGGAACGTAAATGGTTTACGGGCATGCGTAACGAAAGGCTTTAACGATTATTTCAAGGAAACGGATGCAGATATTTTTTGCCTGCAAGAAACGAAGCTGCAGGATGGACAAATCAGCATGGAGCTTGGCGAGGAGTACTCGCAATATTGGAATTACGCGATTAAGAAGGGTTACTCAGGTACTGCGGTGTTCACCCGCATAAAACCACTCTCCGTGCACTATGGTATTGAGGAAAACTCGGAGCCAGAGGGACGAGTCATTACGCTGGAGTTTGAAGGATTCTATCTAGTTACGGTATATACGCCTAACGCCAAACGTGACTTATCGCGATTGGATTACCGAATGGAATGGGAAGATCGCTTCCGCAGTTATCTTCAGCAGCTTGATGCCTTAAAGCCTGTCATTATTTGCGGTGATTTGAACGTAGCCCATCAAGAAATTGATCTTAAGCATCCGAAGCCTAATTTAGGCAACTCCGGTTTTACAATTGAAGAGCGCGGCAAGATGACGGAGCTGCTAGCAACTGGCTTCCTCGATACATTCAGACATTTTTACCCGGATCGTACGGATGTGTACAGCTGGTGGTCGTACATGATGAAGGTGCGCGAGCGGAACGTGGGATGGCGGATCGATTATTTCTTAACCTCTTCAAGACTGAGCCCACTGCTCATCGATGCGTCCATTGACACTCATATTTTGGGCAGCGATCATTGTCCTGTTTTGCTTACTTTGGAAGAACCGCCGGCAATCATATAATCGTCATAAATAAAGGCGGGCAGCACTCATGATGAGCGCTGCCCGCCTTTTGCTTCGAATTAGCTTTGAAGTGACTGTGTTAAAACATTTTTTTCACGTAAAATCGAAAGTGCCTTTTGCATCTTGTCCATGTAGGCAGGCTCTTGGCCCGAGCACATAAAGCGTACGTTACCGTTGCCTCCGCCTCCGGGAATGCCATAGCGGCTTAATAATGCGGATAAGCGTTTCACCGTTCCCACATTCCCATCCACAATCTCGATATGAGCAGGAAGCAGCTCCCTCAATATATCCTTGTAGAAAGGATAATGTGTACAGCCGAGTACGATAATTCCGTAATTGTCTAAATCATAGTTTGCGAGCTTTGCCCGGAAATATTCGTTGATAATCTGTTTATCGAATTGCAGCGCCTCACAATAACGCACAAGCTCCGGCAGAGGCAGTGAATCCACGATTCCCATCTCATCCACGCGTGACACGAGTGCGTAATATTTTGGCAATTGTAGCGTTAACTGCGTTGCGAAGACGAGTACCCTTTTGCCTGTTGCTCGATTCATTTCTACTGCTGGCTTAACAGCAGGCTCCATGCCGACAATGGGCAGGGAATAACGCTCTCTTAACTCGTTAATTGCAATACTGGTCGCTGTATTGCAAGCGACGACCAATGCATCTATGCCCTCTTCCATCATTAAACCAACCGTTTCAAAAATGTACGCTTTCACGTCTTCCTCTGACTTCGTCCCATAGGGAACATGGAGCGTGTCCGCCATATAAAGAAAATCCTTATCAGGTAGTCTTTGAAGTGCCTCCGCTAATACGGTAAGCCCGCCAAGCCCTGAATCAAAAAAACCAATTCGCATGTCTCATCGATTCCTTACGTTTATTGGAATAGAGTACCTTCTGTAGCTATATCCATCTTACCTCATTGCCTGCCTCCATAAAAGCTTATAATTGCATTTGCGAAGAAAAAAATGCCTCAAGTCCGGATAGACAAGAGGCATTTCATCTGTTTCTATGGTGCCCGCTTCGGCAGCAGACGTACATAATCATCCGAAAGCTTCATGAGTTCCAGTATATAATCATAATCTCCACGATATTTGCTGAAGTCGGCTACTGGCTTTTTCGTTCTAATATCGACGGCAGTTCCGTCCTCAAAGCCTTTGCCAGGTATAAATAAGATGTCATTATTAAAAAATGATCCTGTCGGCAAATAATACCGCATACCGATTACATTTTGAGAAATATTAAGCAAATCATGACCAAATGCCGTAAATGTTTGATCATCAAGCGATATGCCTAGTAAATTTGCAATGGTAGGCATAATATCAACCTGACCGCCAACCTGATTAACGGTTTTCCCCTCTACGCCAGGTACATGAACAATAAGCGGGATGTTTAAGCGGCTAATTTGCTCATCATAGTGGATGCCCAGCTGCTCACTAACCCATGCAGGATCATTGTCTGTCGTTTGTAGACCAGCGTGATCGCCATAGGCAACCAACACCGTGTTTTCCCACATGCCTTTCGCTTTGAGCCCCTCAATAAAACGGCCTAGTTCATAATCGGTATAATTTAATGCGGTCAAATAATTGCCCAGCTGCGTTCCTTGCAAGGCGTCCGGCATCGTAATATGCTGAAGCTCCGTTGGAACCTTGAATGGATGATGACTGGATGCAGTTACGAATTGAGCATAAAAAGACTTGCCTTGCTCCTTCATATCGTTAAGCTTTTCAAGACCGACCCTGTAAAGCTCCTCATCCGATGCGCCAAAAGAATTAAAATGATCATTTTTAAATGATGCTTTATCATAATATGCCGTAAAACCTAGCGCAGGATACATTCGGTTGCGATCCCAAAAAGTCACATCATTAATATGAAAGGTGCCCGATTCATACCCGCTTTCTCCAAGCAGTCTCGGAAGACTCGGCAGCTCTCGATCACCATAGCCTGTAGACATCGCCATATCCCCGGTTGGATAGATAGAAGTATTTGACATGAATTCAGCGTCCGCAGTATTCCCTTGTCCAATTTGTTGGAATACATAAGGAAAGTAGAAGCTTTCCTTCGCTAGCTGATTAAGAACAGGCGTAACCGCCTGACCACCGACAGACAAATTGATGGCAAAGTTTTGGAACGCCTCCATTTGAACGACGATCACATTTTTACCTTCGGCAGATCTGAAATAATTAGGCATGCCTGCAACGACCATCTCTCCAGCTTGTTCAAAATAGGAGGATTTGAGCGCTACCGCATCAGCCCCTGTTTCTTCTACATTGCCATTTTTCAGCGCGGCCTGCTCTTTGCTCGCCTTAACGGCTGCCGCTACCTGATAATTGATATAGCCTAAATTCTCAGCTTTCACGATTTCATTCGGAATCGTACTCGCGGACCAAATGAATCCACCCGAGATCGCAATACATAGAACAGCTGCAATGGCTGTGTATAGAGGTTTGGCAATTCGCTTGCGTCCATCGCTGCGTATTCCTCTGACACGTTTAACGATATATAGAGCTGCCAAGACGGCAACATCCAGAAAGTAAATATAATAAGCAGGCAAAATAATAGACCCTACGCTTGTCCTAATTTGCAGTACCTGGTCAAGTCCATGCAGTGCGGTATACGTAGGTACTGTTCCGTAATAACTGACATACACCGTTGAAGCAAATAGCAGCAAGGAAAACACGGCATTCACGAGTCCAAATACGGCTCCTCTCCACCTCGCAGAGGTGACTAGCTCCAGCAGCAGAAGCAGTGCAAGTACGGCTGCTGCATCAGGCAGCAAGCTCTCCACCTGTATGCCCGAAAAGACGAAATGGCGAAACAGGAGCATTTTCAACATCATAAAGATGAATATAACGATAAACAGTGATCTGTCATAACGTTTAGGGAAAAACTGCAAGACGCTCACTCCTTAGAAATTTGCACTTCATTAAATATAAAAAAACCGTCATCACCTGACGGCTTTCTTAAACTTTAATGTTAAGGCAATATAAAAACAAATGCAACGGCTAATAATTAGAAGACTTTATTCCGTGGCCACTTCAAAAATAGAATCAACAATGATCGGCAGCTGATATCTTAAGGAGCTCGCCCCCATGACCGAACGTGCATGAATTCCTCTCTCGCCAAATACCTCCACCATCAAATCCGAGAAGCCATCGAGTACCTTATGATGCTCTTCATAGCTCGGATCAGCATTCACAAAACCTTGTACCTTTACGACGCGAGTCACAAGATCCAACCGCTCTAGTGAATGCTTTAATACGGCGAGAACTTCAATTCCTGTCTGCCTAGCGAGTTGATAACCTTCTGCTGTCGTAAACTCGTTGCCAAGCTTCCCTTTTATCGTGGCCGCAGGTCCTTTGCCAGAAACAAACAGAAGTCCATTTGAAAATACGCAGTTAGCGTATTTAGCTGCGGGCTCGCTCGCCTTTGGTACAATAATCCCTAATGTTGCCAATCTACTTTCAACGGTTCCTTCTACTTGCGGCATAGCAACCCCTTCTCTCCATTTATATTTCTTGTTATTGATGGAAGCCTATGCCAAAGTTTATACTGAAATTGACCTCTACCACAGTGTCAGATTTATATGAATTTTAAGGGTCAGATTGTGTGGTGATAAGATGGATATCAACCTTTCAGAAGAAGAGCAAGGCCCTGTCTATTTGGTGTTGTACAGACATTTACGGAAACTCATCCAATCTGGTGCTCTAGCGGATGGAACAAAGCTTCCATCAATTCGATCGCTCCGCGAGCAATCGAAGCTTAGTAAAACGACAATTGAAACGGCTTATCACATGCTGCTGGAAGAAGGTTATGTGGTTAGCAAGCCGCGCGCCGGTCTATTTGTTATACAGTCACAATTAACTCCTGCTGCTGCCATGGTTCATACAGAGATTTTAGAAGAAAAAGCTAGCATACATCGCCATTCCATTCCGATTCCTATCCAAAACGACGCAGTCGTCGATTTCAGCCTGCTCGCCGTGGACGGACAATCATTCCCCATTCGCGCATGGAAGTCCGTACTTCATGATGCCCTATCTCTCCATGCGAATTATGTTCATCAGTATGGCGATCCGCGGGGCGAATACGATTTGCGTTTGCAATTGTCTTACTATTTAAAGCGTTCAAGAGGCGTCAATTGCACGCCTGAACAAATCATTATTGGATCAGGTTTTTCTTACAGCACACAAATTCTCGCTAAATTGCTACACGGTGCATCTACAATTGCAGTGGAAGAAGCCGGTATCGCTCAGGTAAGAGCTGCCTTCCAGCAGCACGGCTACAACGTCGCTCCTGTCCCCATCCATAACATGGAGAACTTCGTTTCTATATTAGAAGACAAACAAATTCGAATCTTATATGTCACTCCTTCACATCGTCCTACTGGGAGCTCATTGCCTTACTCCACTAGGCAGCTGCTGCTCCACTGGGCAAGCACAAACAGCGCCTATATCATTGAGGATGACTACGACGGAGAGTTTCGTTATTCAGGCAAAACCATCCCTTCTCTTCAAGGAATGGATCATCAGGGCAGCGTCATTTATATTGGGACGTTTTCCAAAGCCTTCACACCCGCGCTGCGTATGAACTATATGGTTGTCCCGACTCCGCTGCTCAGCAAGCTGCAAGCTATAGAGCACACACTTACGAGTCCATCACGCATTGATCAGTGGGCCATGCAGCTGTTCATGGAACGAGGGCATTGGTACAGGCATGTAAGGAAGGTTCGCAATCTTTATCGTAAAAAACGTGCTAAGATGCTTCAGCTCATTGACACTTATTTGCCCGAGCATGTGCAGGTTCATGGGGATTGTGCAGGGATGCATGTGGAAATCGCTGTTCAAACAATGTGCAGTGCCGAGGAGCTGATTAAGCTTGCTGCTTCGGAGGACGTTTACGTGTATGCTGCACAGGATACGCCTATCCTGCCCGGTCGTTTTGTAAGATTGTATTTGGGGTTCGGCGGATTAAACGAGAAAGAATTGGAACGAGGGTTGCGCCGGCTCGTGAAAGCATGGGCGGGAGCCCTACTTCCTAATCATGAATAACAGGGGGCTTTATTAATGGCAAACAATCATTTCCTTACAGATCTCGATGGAACGCTGCTTCAATCGGATGCTACCTTGTCCGAGTATACGATAAACGTCATAAACCATGCGATGAAGCAAGGTATCATCATTAGTTATGCAACGGCAAGAAGCTATATCAGCTCTAACAAAATCGTATCTGTTATCCCGTGGAAATATCCGATCGTTTTATATAATGGCGCGGTTATCTTTGATCCCATTTCATCTAAGGTCATAGGCGGATACTGGCTGGATAACGAAACGACAAATCAAATTATTGATCTAGGAAGAAAACAAGGTCTAATTCCCTTCTTGTTCGCCCTTGATGCGGAGGATAAGGAACGTGTATTCCACGAGAAGCTGCTGCGAATTGGCGACATAACCTTCTACGAGAGCCGCCCTAATGATCCTCGTTTTGGAGAAATGCCGCTGCTCGAATGCTCGGATGCCTTTAGGACGCTGATTGTGACTTATATTGGCTTGCTGCATGAGCTTGAGCCGCTTAAGGATGAAGTACAGCGTACATTCGGCGATCGGGTTCATGTTCATCTCATGAAGGATCAATATATAAAAGATCATTATTTTCTAGAATTCAGCCACAGCAAAGCCAATAAAAAAGAAGGCTTGAAGCAATGGGCTGAGCTGATGCAATGTACGCCTGAGGACGTTACGGTGTTCGGTGACAATCTGAATGACTTAGGGATGTTCGAAGCTGCCGGCACCAAGGTCGCTGTTTCCAATGCGCATCCTACTCTCATTGAGCTGTCCACGCTAGTCGTAGAGAGCAACGATGAGGATGGAGTAGCGAAGTATATTGAGCGTGTGATTGAGGAGAAGTTTTAGCCTGCATATCTAAAAGCATCATTGCTGAATAGCTGCCACCAGTTGCGCGAAGTACAATGAAAACCTATCGTGTGAATGAAAGAAGAAGCTGCCACAAGGTCATCGACCTTCTGAGACAGCTTCTGCTTCGTTCTCGTTTTACTTCTTCGCTACATATTTGCGAATATCAAACGCTACAGCAACAACGATAATCAAACCTTTGATAATCAGCTGCCAGTTCGGGTTAATACCGATATAAGTCAAACCATAGTTGATGACAGTGAAAATAAGAACACCTGCGATGATCCCTTTCACTCTGCCTACGCCGCCAGTTGTTGAAACGCCGCCGACCACGCATGCAGCAATGGCATCAAGCTCATACATATTGCCGTAGTTGTTCGACGCGCCGCCCGTACGCGCTGCTTCGAGCACACCCGCTAAGCCGTACAAAGCACCCGCAATTGCATAAATCCACATCAAGTTTTTAGCCACGTTAATGCCGGATACATGAGCCGCTTGAATGTTGCCGCCAATGGCGTACATGTTTTTACCAAGACGCGTTTTATTGAAGACAACCCATACGATGAACGCTACAAAAATAGCGATTAATACGATATAAGGAATAGAGAATTGGCCGCTGCCAACAGCACCTGTACCAATTTCAGTGAAATCACTGCGCAAACCGCCGATTGGCTGCGAGTTGTTTGGCGGCATATCGAAGTAAAGAGAATTCGCACCGTACACCGCGACCATCGTACCAAGTGTAGCAATAAAAGGCGGTACGTTAAATTTCGCTACGATTAAGCCGTTCAATAGTCCGACCAGCAAACCAACCGTGATCGCGATTACAATCGGAATGATCACCCATAGCTCAGGCAGGTTAGGGAAAAACTTGCTCGCATATTCAGGCATTTGCAGCATCGATGCGGATACGACCGCACTGAGTCCGACTACACGCCCTGCTGACAAGTCAGTTCCCGCTGTGATAAGAACAAATGCAGCGCCAAGCGCAATAATGACTCGCGTAGAAGACTGCACCATCATATCTCTAAGCGTTGTTATAGACAAAAAGTTTGCATCAATAATGGCGATTCCTAAAATTAATGCGACAAGTACAATCCAAATGGCATTTTGCGAAAATGCATTTTTTATTTTCAAACCTTTAGCTGCTTCCATTGCCGTAAACCTCCTTTAAATCCTTCATCATTAGCCCGTCTGTGCTGCAAGCCGCATAATACTTTGCTCGGTTGCCATGTTGCCTTCAAGAATACCTGTGGCACGACCCTCCGACATCACCATGATGCGATCGGACATGCCAATGAGCTCTGGCATCTCAGACGAAATCATAATGATGCTTTTCCCTTGCTTGGCAAGCTCAATAATAATATTGTAAATTTCATATTTAGCTCCGATATCAATGCCCCTTGTTGGCTCGTCCAGCAGCAAAATATCAGGATTTGTAAGCAGCCAGCGAGCTAACAGCACCTTCTGCTGATTACCGCCGGATAGGTTGCGAATCAGTTGATCAACAGACGGCGTCTTCGTCTTGAATTTCTCAACACCTTTTGCTGCTTCCGATCTCATCTTTGATTCATTTAAGAAACCAAAGCGATTCTGATATAAATCGAGATTAGCGATCGCTGTGTTCTCGGTTACGGACAACACCGGAAAAATCCCCGTCACCCTGCGCTCCTCAGTTAATAGTGCAATTTTGTGGCGCTTTGCATCGATTGGCGACTTAATCGTGATCGACTTTCCATCCTTGTAGATGACACCTGATTTTACGGATCGAAGCCCGAACAACGCCTCAATCAGTTCAGTACGCTGAGCCCCAACCAGTCCGCCTATTCCGAGAATTTCACCTTTTCTCAGCTCGAACGATACATCCTTGAAGGAATGTGCATGCGGCGAGGTTAATCCCTCTACGCGTAGCATGACTTCTCCTGGGATGTTCGTACGCTCCGGGAATCGATCCGATAAATCTCGGCCAACCATGCGCGTAATAATCGTATCGATGGTCAGCTCAGGAGCTGGCCAAGTACCAATGTATTTACCGTCGCGCATGATCGTCACGTCATCGGAGATTCGTAATATTTCTTCCATTTTGTGCGAAATATAAATAATTGAAACGCCTCGTGCACGCAGCTTATTGATAATGTCGAACAGCTGCTCTACCTCATTGCCTGTAAGCGAGGAAGTAGGCTCATCCATTACAATAATTTTGGAATTGAAGGACACCGCTTTTGCAATTTCGAGCGATTGTATTTTGGAAACTGACAACTCGCCGACCAGCTGATGCGGGTCAATCGTCATATTTAAATCCTCGAACAGCTGAGCTGTGTCGCGGTACATCTTTTTATGATCAATGAACCGGAAAGGCGCTATGCCTCTTACCGGAAATCTGCCAAGCCAAATGTTCTCCATCACGCTGCGCTGCGGCACTGGATGCAGCTCCTGATGAATCATGGAGACGCCGTAATTCAATGCGTCCTTGGAGTTTTTAATATCAACCTTTTGCTCATCAAGAATGATCTCGCCGTTATCCGGCTTATAAATGCCAAACAAACATTTCATCAATGTAGATTTACCTGCACCATTCTCGCCCATGAGCGCATGAACCGTGCCCGGCCGTACTTTTAACGTAACATCATCTAGCGCCTTAACACCTGGAAACGTCTTGGTAATCCCGTTCATTTCAAGCAAATAAGGATGCTGCTTTGCCATCGTATAGCCTCCCTTTGTCCAGCCCGCCAAGAAAGTAGGCGAAAAAAAACAGGGGCAACGCAAGTGACGTTATTCCCCCGCTCTTGATCATCCATCTTACCGCTTATCTTATTTGCTCTCTTGCGTTACCTTTTGGTATGGAATCCAAACGTATTTACCGTCTGTAATTTCAAAGCCTGTGTTCTCTTTCGTTGGTGTTTCGCCTGCAGCAAGAACGCGCATAAGCTCAACCGTTGCTTTACCTTGGTTCGACGCATCGTTTAGAACGGTACCGAGCAAAGTGCCTTCTTTCAACGCTTGCTTAGCTGGATCTGTTGCATCTACGCCAACAACCGGCATAAATTTATTGTCTTTAAAGTAGCCAGCAGCTTTCAATGCTTCAATTGCGCCAAGCGCCATGTCATCATTGTTTGCCAGAACTGCTTCAATTTTATCGCCTTTGGAAGCAAGGAAAGCTGCCATCTTTTCTTGGCCCTTAACACGATCCCACATCGCAGTATCTTCAGCTATATTCTCGACTTTGATGCCAGCATCTTGAATCGCCTGTACAGAGAACTTGGTCCGAAGCTCAGCATCTTGATGCCCCGGCTCGCCTTTCAGCATCGCATATTGCAGCACGCCGTCACCGTTTTTGTCCGCTTCCGGATGTGCTTTCCAATACTCAGCAATGATTTCGCCTTCCATAGTGCCTGACTCTTCAGCTTTTGCGCCTACAAAAAACGCCTTGTCCCATTTTGCCAAATCATCAGCAAGCGGCTCGCGGTTAATGAATACTACCGGAATATTAGCTTTTTGTGCTTTATCAATAACGATGCCAGCAGCTGTACGGTCAACCGGGTTAACTGCCATTGCTTTTACTTTTTTAGTTATAAACAAATCTACTTTATCATTTTGTGTGGGCTGCGAGTTTTGGCTATCTACGATATCTACTGCCAATTTACCTTCTGCCGCTGTATCGATCGCGCTGCGCACACCGCTCATAAATGTGTCGTCAAATTTATAAATGGCTACGCCTGCCTTAGGCAAGCTGCTTGCGCTCCCGTCACCATTTGCGCTTCCGCAACCTGCTGCTGTAACTGCTAATGCTCCAATAACGAGCGCTGCTGTCCACTTTTTCATTATTTATATCCCCCTGGTGGATGAATTAACTACTGCTTCATTATGTCGTAATTTTGGAGGGATTCACATGTAATATCCTCATCACTTTTATTAATATCCTCATCTATTTGCATATAAAATGAGCATTATTGCACAACAGGGAACAATAACTTCTGATTTTTAAGCCAAAACATATTCTCTTCCGTTATAAGCTCCATACTCATTTCAACCTTCTCGGGAACCGATTGTCCATTTGCTGCTGCTAATGCATGCTTGACGCTAAGATAGCCCATGCTGAAGGGATTTTGTACGATTAATGTTTGCAGCTGATTTTCCTGAAGCAGCTCCAGCAGCTCCGGCGAGCTATCGAAGCCTACCAGCTTGATCTTATTGCCCGCTTGCCTGCGTTTCAGTTCATACGCCGCTCCTATCGACGTTTCTGTGTTAAGTGTTAATATGCCGTCTACCTTTTGTTTATCTAAAATACTGCTGACGGTTTGCTCACATTCTTGGTACGCCTCCGAGCACAATTGACTGCCAACAAGGTGAAGTCCCTCATATTCGTTAACTGCATCACGGATACCCCGCTCCCGCTGAATGCCATTAATTCCACCCTTGCTATACGTTACAATCGCAACATCGCCGTTGCCTCCAAGCTGTCTGGCAATTTCCCGCAGCGCTTCTTTGCCAGCCAAGTAATTGTCCATTCCGACATAGGAAGCCGTCTTCCCCGAGGTTAGCAAGCTGTCCATTGCGATAACTGGTATATTCCGCTTTGCAGCTTCCTCCAAAAAAGGCTGAAATGCCGCATCATCATTTGCTCCGAGTACAATTGCATCTGGCCGAGTCTCCAGCGATTGCATAGCTGATTGCAGCTGCCCTTTGATATCCCCCTCATCTGCACCAGCAGAGACATGCAGAGTAATGCCAAATTCTTTGACGGCAGCTTGTGCGCCCATCGTCACATTTTTCCAGTAGTCGCCTTTGCTCGTCCGAAGAATAAGCTGAATCGTCTTCCCAGTCTGCTCCTGCTTCGGCACTTCTGGACCCGGGTAGAGAGCGGAATACAATAAAAGGACAGCTATGATGAAGAGCAGCAAGCTAATGACCCTGCCTTTGAGATTAACCATTATGCTTTTCCCCTCCTTCAGCTTGCTGCAGCGTAAGAGCAGGGAAACGAATCGTGACGGTTGTGCCTACTTCCTGCTCGCTCTCGAAATGCAAACCATAAGTTGGACCAAAAAACAGTCGAATTCTCTCCTGCACATTCATAACCCCAACACCTGATCCCTTCGAGCTTATGACAGCACCTGTAAGAATTTTACCCAGTCTCTCCTCCGACATGCCAAGCCCATTATCAACGATTTTGATCACAATATCACTGCCTTCAAGCCTCATGGAAATAGCAATATGCCCCTTGTCAACGGAGGGCTCAATGCCATGCACGAGCGCGTTCTCAATTAGAGGCTGAACAATAAGCTTTAAGGTAGCAAGCGACAATGCCTCCTGCTGCAAATCAAAGGAATAGTCGAATTTATTTTTGAACCGCATGTGCTGGATAACCAAATAGTTCCGTGCATGCTCCATCTCATCCGCTAGCGTGATTAGGCTTTTCCCTTTGCCTATACTAATGCGAAACAGCTTAGACAGCGACGTAATCGTCGTAATCACTTCTTCATTTTTGTTCATGCCCACCATGCGTACGACCGTATTTAACGTATTGTACAGAAAATGCGGATTGATCTGCGCTTGCAGCGCTTCCAGCTCGTACTTTCGTTTGCTCTCCTGTTCCCTTACAATTCGTTCCATCAGCTGCTTGATCGTACCGATCATAATGTTGTACCGATCTGCAAGACGCTTGATCTCAAGCGGCCCTTCGCCGCTGGCGGCCAGGTTGAAGTCGCCCCGCTCTACGCTTTTCATCGAAAGCTCCAGTCGTTTGATCGGTCTTGAGATTCTCCGTGCGACTAAACTCGATAATAAAAATACGATTAGCGCTAGGCCGATAACAAGCTTGGACATCGATCGGTTTAATTGCCCGCTTGTCGTCATCACCTCATCCAAATAGGATACGCCTACTACCTTCCAGCCGACGTTGCCAATCGTTTGAACGCTTATCATTTTTGCCTCATCCGTAGAATCGTCAATAAAGCTGCCGTACGTATGCTTAAGCGCCAGCTCAACATTCTCTTCTTTCAGCTTCGCATAGATGAGCTCAAGCTGCGGATGATAAACAATGTTGCCCGCAGACTCGTCCAGCATGTACACATAACCCTTTTGCCCCAAGCTCACTCGTTCGGACAGCTCATCAATCGTATTGAAATTGACATCCATCAGCAAAACGCCATGAACCTGCTTGCCTTGATGCTGGACTGTGATGCTTTTGCTCATCGATACGACCCATCGGAACTGCTGCTTATACAAATTTTGAACATGCGGAAGCGATATGGATAAGTGACCTGCTGAATCGAGTGCGCTTCGAAACCAGCCTTCCTCCGTCACTTTCAGCGTTTCCTTCAGCTCAACATTCGGTAAATCGATAAGCAGCTGACCTTTATCATCGAATAAGGCGAGTGATACCGTGTCCGAACGCGTCGACATCATCGATTCCAGCTGGCGGCGCATCCCATCGGACTTCACATCGGCGCTTTGTCCGATTGAATGATGCATCATATTGAACAAGTCAGACGTGACCTCTATATAATTTTCAAGATTGTAGCTTACTTGATCGACAATTTGCTGTGAGTTGCGAAAGGCATTTTCCTGCGCGGTTGCAGAGAAACGACCGTATAATACAACGCTGACAAGCAATATAATAAACACAGAAAATATCGTAATCGAAACGGTTAATATAAACTGTATGCTTTTGCGGTTTATCATTTTTCTTGTCCCAGTAAGCCGCTGCGATATTCTTTGGCAGACAATCCGGCATATTTCTTAAAGCTGAGGCTAAAATAATTTGGATCGGCAAATCCGATTTTCTCCGCTATCTCAAATGCTTTGAGCTCTGTCGTGCGAAGCAGCTCCTTCGCCTGTTCCATTCGAAGCTGCAGCAAATAAGCACCGAACGTCATTTTCAACTCTTTTTTGAACAGGCCGCTAAAATATCCTGCGCTGATATGCAGATGGGCACACACCTTCGCAATAGACAAATCACTATCGTGATAATGCTCTTTCGTATAGTGAATGGCATCCTCTACGATTTGTTTATATGTATGCTGCCTGCGGCTGGCGATACGAACTCTCACCTTAGCACATAAATCTCCAAACCAAGCCTTCGTTTCCTGCATGCTGTTCAGCTTCTGGTATTGATTCAATATGCCCCATCCACCTGCGAAAATGTCATCATTGTCACTCTCGTAAGCTTTGGTCAGCTTGATAATCGCCGTTACCATCTCGAGCAAATAATGCTGGTACTCATGAACGGGAGCCTGGACGCGGGATATTTCATCAAATAGTCCATCAATTACTTCCTCCAGCTCTTTCTCGGTACCAAGCTTCACCGTTCGAACTAGATTTTGCTCCTTCCATTCGTCGAAGAGAAGCTTGTCATTTACACGACTTTCCATATCATCGATACAAATGATGAGGTTGTTGCCAAGAATCCGGCGATAATCTAGAGCAACCGTTGCAGCCTCATAGGCATACTTGAGATTTCCCACATCTTGTGTGAAGATTCCAACGCCAATCATGACGGGAAAACGTAAAAACCTCTCGATACTTTGCAGTATTTCCTTTAACGCATCCTGTGTTTGCTCCATTACCAAGCCCTTATCGAGCTCTGGGCTGACCGTGAACAGTACAACTTGATCTTGATGAATAAAAACTTTGCCAAGTAAATGTCTATTCCATATTTCAGCTGCAATATTGCATACGGAGAATAGCTTCAGATCCAAATCTGTTGACGAAGCGAGTGAATGTGAGGGTACTTGATGCTCAGTATCCTGCTGATGTTCAGAGTGATTAACTGCAATAATGGATACGATGTACCCTTCGCCATCCAGCTCCATGCCGTATTTCGCTGCTTTTATAGAAATGTCCTTATAAGACTGTTTGCGAGTAATTAAAGAGGAAAGAAACTTCTCGCGCACGATAGGCAGACTGGTGCGGTAATGCTCCTCCAGAAGCTCAATATTGGTTCGCTTCTCACGCTCTTCATCCATGCGCTTCGCTACTTCCGCAATCGTGTCCGTCAGCTGCTTCGCCGAGAACGGTTTCAAAACATAAGCCTCTACCTGCAAATGTATGGCCTGCTTCGCGTATTCAAATTCATCATGACCCGATAAGATGACAATTCGTGTAATGGGATATACCTTTCTAGCCCATTCCGACAGCTCCAGACCGTTCATATATGGCATGCTAATATCTGTAATGAGCACATCAGGCTCCATTTTCTCAAAAATCTCCATCGCTTCCTTGCCGTTTCCTGCTGTTCTAACTTCTGAGAAACCGCAGCTCTTCCAATCCATCTCACTCATTAATCCTTCCGTAACTTCCGGCTCGTCATCAACGAGCAGCAGCTTGTACACATGTACCCCTCCAAAATTAATGCTTTTTGACGAAGCACCTGTTCAATCACCTCGTTTCGCCACTCCCCATTTAACCATAGATTTTATGAATGTAAATAAGAAATCAATGGATTAGGTTAGGGTATGTCTTACTCCTATCTTCTTATTCATGCAGGAAAATAACTTTTGAAGCCTATAAGAGCATGCAAAAAAACCGTAATCCTCTTAAAGAGCTTACGGCTTCTTTTTTGCACATATACAACCTATAAACATAACATTCCTCATTGCTTTATTGACGACGTCGTGCTCGCACAACAACAATCCCAATGATCATAAAAAGGGCTAGCGCACCTATGATGATCTGCAGCTTTGTTGCTCCGCTTTCGTTAGCATGCAAAACCTCGCCAGCGCTTAAGGGCAGCGGATTATAACCATTGCCTAGTACCTTCAACTCTTCTCCGGCAGCAGAAACCAGCTTCGTTAAATCACATATCCCTGTTTCAAGCTTTCCTGATCTGTCATTAGCAGACACGATATAGGTATCACCTGCATTAAATTTTTCATATCCGCAGCTTGCAGAACTCATCGCTGTATATACAGCTGTCTGCTGCTTGAGTTTTCCTTTCCATACCGTTGCTACTTCAAAGTCTACTTGAACGAGATCAGCAGATGACATCGTTTTTTTCTTAGGAGGCTGTGTTACCTTGATTACTTTTCCAGTGAAAATGGCAGTCTTGCGTCCAAGCTCATCTTTTACCTGCGTCTCTGCAGACGGCGACATTGCACACGAGCATGCGAAAGCTGCTTTAGGGTTAACAATAAGTGCTGTACTTAACAGAATGACTCCACATAAAAGGTATAGCAGAATTTTTTGGTTCATCATCATCACCTCATAACCTAGACGGGCTGAAAATGATAAATGTTCCCACAATAATGGATCGTTATGAAATAACGTTTACCGAAGCCGCTGGCTATTTACTCATTAAATTGATATATTACCTAAGGTGAGCGAGCTTAATGCAATGGCAACGAGCTCCTAAGACTAAAGAACCGTAGGTGACTAACATGATTGAGGTAAAGACTTCTAAGCTTAGCGATGGAGAATTTAATAGAGGAGTATTTGCGAAGGTTGATATTGCAAAAGGCGTACTGTTTCATGAAGCCCCGGTCATTCCTTTCCCGAATGAGGAGCATGAGCACATAGAGAAAACGATGCTTGCTGATTATGTGTTTGAGTATGGCGCTAATCACACTGCGATCCTGCTTGGATACGGCATGTTGTTCAACCATTCCTATACCCCAAATGCTTATCACGATCTTGATTTTGACAATCATGTCGTTAACTTCTTTACTTACTCAGACGTAAAAGCTGGCGAAGAGCTTCTTATCAACTACAACGTGGATAACGATGATCCGATGTGGTTTGATGAGAAAGTGAATGAGGACGAAAAATAGCAAGTGAGCTTTCCGCCCTTATTCTAAGCTTCACGGCGTAAATAAAGACGAGCCCGTTCCGCAGAAACTGCGATCGGACTCGTCTTTTTTGTTCACAACAAAATTATACAAAACCGCCATTCACACGAATCGTCTGACCTGTCATCCACTGTGACTCGTCACTTGACAAAAACATCACCACACTCGAAATATCCTCAGGTTCACCCAATCTTCCGAATGCATTCATATTGGCAATACCCGTTATTTGCTCCTCTGATTTCCCTACCTTAAAGAGCTCCGTGTTAACAGGACCAGGTGCAATGGCATTAATAGTGATCCCCTTTGGACCAAGCTCCTTCGCCAGCTGGCGAGTGATCTGTTCAACTGCGCCTTTCGTGGCTGCATATACGCTATACGTTGGGAACATCGCGCCAACAACCGAAGTCGAGAAATTGATAATTCGTCCGTTAGCGTTCATATGCAATGCCGCTTGCTGGCAAGCAAAAAATGTGCCCTTCACATTAATAGCGAACTGCTTATCGAAGTCTTCCTCCGTCATATTAGCAATCGGCTTCGTAATCATAATACCCGCGTTATTCACAAGAATATCTATTTGTCCAAAAGCTTCTAACGTTTTGCTGAACATAGCCTCTACTTCCGCCACGATACTAATATCAGCTTGTATCGCTATAGCTTCACCACCTAAACGCTTAATGCCATTTACTACTTCTTCTGCTTTGCCTGGGCTACTCGTAAAGTTCACAACAACCTTTGCACCGTTACCCGCTAATTGCTCAGCAATCTCCCGACCTATTCCCCTTGACGCTCCCGTTACCATTGCTACTTTCCCAGCTAAACGCTTCTCCAAAACTATTCCCTCCCTGGCATTTACATCATTATGCTCTGATTATATTCTCGCCACAGACAAATATCAAGTGACATTTTTTATTATTTGTCATTTTGATTAAAGAAGATTTATCTATAAATAAAAAAGCCCCTCTGATTAAAATCATCATGGGGCTTCACATTATACGATTCCACTAAGCAGTAAATTCCATACGAATTTGAACTGTTCATCAATGTCTTCTGCCAACCATTCATTGGCATGTGCAGGATGATGAAATTTCGACGTTGCAAAAAACACGGCCTTCGCTAAGTTCTCGGCTTGTCCAGACTTGAATTCGTTTGAACGTATACCTTCATCTATAATTTGCGTGATCTGCCCTATCAAGCGGTTCACATGATCGGTGATCATTTCAACCGCATTTACAGTGACAACCGCGTACATAGCAAACATTTCTGAATCATTGGCTGCATAATTCCGTTTGCTGCGGATGAGCGTCTCCATCCATAAACGCAAGCGCTCTGAAGAGCTGCCGCCGGTTTGATTGGCTATCGCTTCTAAAGGCGATGCGATGCATCTCTCCAGCCAGCGCCCCGTTACCGCTTCTCGCAACGCAGCTTTACTTGCAAAGTGGCGATACAACGTACCATGGCTTACTTGCAGCACCTTAGCTACATCCACAACCGAGCTTTTATCGGGCCCATAACGTCTAAGCACCTGTTCAGCTGCATCTAAAATCGTTTCCTTATTCAACGGAAGATCATTTGTCATATTGGGCAGTGAGCGATTCATCCACTTCAGACAGCTGGATGATCCATTAGCTCAGCACCGTCCCCCCTCTCGGTGATTTTAGCCTACTATATCAAATCAAGAGTGTAATGACAATATCGTTATTTTGTTATTCGTTTTTATGCTGTTAAAATAAAAGCCAAATTAATTCGCAAGCAAACATGATATATAATATTTAAGATCTTAACGTATGCTTGCATCATAATGACTTTGTAATAATAAAGCCGAATGTCCTCCAGTAAGAGGCATTCGGCTTTATATGCGCTTATGACTTAAAGGTAAAGCCCGCCTTTTTATGAAAAAAAGAGAGCTATTGACCAATAAAGGTTGCAGAGCCGTTATCACCTGTAAAAGGAGGTGCGCCAGGCGTTGTTACATAACAAATAATCATTTTGTAGGACTTACCATTGGATATGTTCTGGTTAAAGGTAAGCACAAAGCTTTGGTTTTGACTGTCTGCCGCAGCTATCGATACTTTACTCGCTGTTAATGAATTGCTTGGATTCACTTGATCATTTTTGCCAAGGGTTGCGATGCCTGTTGGCGTAACATCCGTTGTACTCTGAATCCAATAATTTGTTGGCGTTATGCCTTTTGTTTTATCAACTGGCTGGTCGTAATTGATGAGCAGTTGATTAGGAGATGTTTGTTTCACCTCGCGCAGCATTGGTATGGTCTGCTCCCTAGCACTTGCTGCCTGAGGAGCAACAATCGTCAGAGCAAAAATACTGATCAACACGAGCCTTGTCATAAACTTACTCATTTTGTTCCTCCCTATTCAATAAGTGAAGTATTTGTTACCTTTAAGGATAATGCCCTTACGAGTTATCATTTATCCGTTAAATAGGAAATTAATGTATTTCCAAAAAAAAAGACCAGGTTCCCCTCATAAAGGGGAAACCTAGCCTGCTTTGTCTTTATGTATGAACATTTAATGATAGCGAACAGCTTAAAATTAATGATCAATAACGATGCTTTCTAGTTTCACGTTAACCGGATGTGCGATGGTGTCGCCAACTGGACATTTGCTCTCTAGAAACTTCACGAATTCCTCAACCTTTTCTTTTGGTGAATCGGTTTTGATATGGAAGGTATAGCGAATATCCGAGTAACCAGGACGCACATCCGATTTATTGAAAAATCCATCAAGATCGATGTCGCCTTCTACCTCTACTCTGAAGTCATCCAGTTTAACATCAAACTTTGGAGCGTAAACTCTAGCAACAATCGATTGGCAAGCTCCTAATGAAGCGAGCAGCGCTTCAACAGGATTCATCCCCGTATCTGTCCCGCCCAAGCTTTTGGGCTCATCGATCGTGAGCTCGAAATGTCTAGACTTCGTTAAAACCTTTACGCCCTCTTGTAATTGAGCAGTTGCTTTAAACGTTTGAACAGCCATTTTGTAGTCTCCTCTAGTTCATTGGTTTTTTGTAGATCATTTGCAAATAAACCAAGTTATTTACTAGGTATTATATGTTCATTCTAAATTTATGTCAATCCTTGGAATCGCAGCCATGAAGCTTATCTACTCTTTATTATTCCTCGAATGAAAGATTAGACGGCCCATCCAGCAGCTCGCTTTCCATCTCAAGATTAGTTGTTGGCACGCTGAGATCAACCTCTTCGAACTTGAAGCTATCCACCCATACATGCCCTTTGCCCATAAGCAGTACACCAATGGATATGGTCGCGCTGTTATCAGGAACATCCAATACGATAGCGTAATGATTCCAGCCCGTATCTCCAATAATTTTTCTATTATTCATATTATCAAACTGCAAAATATCCTGTGCGTTGTTGTCCACCCTCATCCACAAGCCGCAATATTCCTGTACCCCGCTTGTCCTTACAAAACCTGTGAATCTCATTCTGCGACCGACAAACTTCTCAGCTTTAAATTGCTGCATCATCGTCCCAAATTGACCCGGGTCCTCTGCAATAAGCGCCTTCAAATACCCCGATGCATTTCCTTGATGAACAATGCTGCGGTCAACCCCCATTTCATAGTTTTGAGGCTGGCTTCCCGTCAGGAACCAGTCTTTCACAGGTGAAGCATGATCCATATAATCTCCTCCTAAAGTAGAATACGTATGTGGTGCAAACATTTTACGGTAACGGCCCGGCGGCATGCTGTACATCTTCTTGAATGCTCTTGTAAATGCTTCCTGGCTTTCAAAATAGCAGTTCAACGAAATCGTAATGATCGTTTCATCCGTGTTTAGTAGCAGTCTAGATGCATAACAAAGTCGGCGGCTTCTCAAATAATCCGCTATGTTTATGCCTACTTCCTTTCGGAATAAACGGTGAAAATGGTATGGAGAAAAACCAGCGTGTGCAGCTATTTGTTCAAGTGTCAGTTCATCCTGAAGGTTATCCTCCATGTACTGGATACTTTTTTGAATGATGTTGTGAGTAATCAAAGGTGCGCCTCCTTTGACTCTAGAATAGCAGAAGGAAGAGGGCTGTTTTTGATATTTTTTGCTAAGTTGTCATTGCTGCAAGCTTAATTCTCTATTTTAGTAAAAATCATTTTTGGTTAAATTACACTTGTGTGAAATCAGTAAAGTTTAAGTATAAATAAACAGCACCTTGCCGTGCCTATTTCCACTAAGCATAATGAATTTAGACATGGTATCAACAGCACCTAGAGTATGACCTCTACTACGTTAAAAGGAGTGATGATGTTTGAATAAGAACAATCAAATCAAAAAGCATGTGAGAGGTTTACATTTATAATTAAATAAACCTCTCACATACTTCTGGGAGGAAATAAGTTAATGTATATTTCGAAAGCGATAGGAACGGAACTTGCCAGCGAAAACTTCTCTAAAGCAGCAGCACTTTTTGGAGCTTTGAAGCACCATTTATCGATTCAAGGTGTCATTGAAGGTGTTTTGCACGGCAGAGTTTTCTTGTCCATTGACAGCGCGTCAGCAGTATTAACAAGTCCTCAAGGTATATTTTTAGGCGGGAGCCCGGAAAATCATTTATTTTTTGAAGAAGTTAACAAGCTGTTTAAAGAAGAGCTTTTGCCGAAGCTTGCAGCGATCGGACGGCTGGATTATGTGCTCTTCTATCCCTCGGATGAGAAATGGGAAAACATGCTCAGTCTCGTGATGAAGGATCTGCTGCCTCTGCGAAGCGGCCGTATGACGTTTACTCACGATCTGGACGGAATAGAGACTAAGCTTGCTGATCATATTTTTCCGGTAGATAGCAGCTTTCTTAAAAGAGAAGATTTAATAGGGCTCGATGGCGTCATCAGTGAAATTCAAGGTGGCTGGGCCTCCATTGAAGCTTATGAGGATAGAGGTTTTGGATGCGCTGCAATTCAAGACACGGATGAAGGACCCGCCATCATCAGCTGGTGCCTGGCCGATTGGGTAGTCGGGGATGAATGTGAGCTTGGCATTCAAACAGATGAACAATATCGAGGCAACGGATGGGCTCGAAAAACAGCGTTAGGTGCACTGTCACTTGCGAAGCAACGAGGCATGACAAGAGTAGGCTGGCAATGCTGGTCAAGCAATATAGGCTCGCAACAAACCGCTATAGCTGCTGGGTTTAAGCTGCTTATTGATTTCCCCGTTTTGTTCGGATGGAATCTGCCTTTAAACAATCTCCTCGTTAACGGGAACCATTATCTGCGTGGAGATACGAGATATGGCGTGGAACGAGACTATGCACGTGCAGCATGGAGCTACGCACAAGCTCTTGATCAAGGCTGGGATTGGAACGGAGATGCCGCGCTGTATTGGAATGCCGCTTGCTTGTTTTATTTGACCGGAGAGCAGGATCGTGCCCTACATTATTACAAAAGCGCGGTGGAAAAAGGTTGGCAGGGCATTCATAAGCCCCATTATCATGATTATGTCTATAGAGAAGCGGACAGTGAGCAGATGGCTCTTATTTTCGCTGAAGCATGTAAGTAATAGAGGTTGACCTCTGTTGACCTCTGTTACCCTCCGCCAATGTCTAACATACAATGTTTGGTGGAGGTGATTCTTTTATGCTTCAAATGTCATGGTATTCGAAGGCTTTAGGATTAGTCGGCCAGCCAGTCGGCGTCTCTTTAATGAACGGACAAGGTGTAACAGGCGTTTTATGCAGCATTACCGGCGGTAATTTAGTGCTGCAGGAATACTTGTATCAGAGTCAATTTGCGACGAAGCAATATCCCCTTAATACGATTCAAGATGTTAATTCTTTTCCAGGCTGCAGCATGCCCGGTCCTTTATTCTAATACCAATTCACAGATCACCAAGAGCACGGGGCGTTTTAAAAGTCATATTGCGATTTTTTGAGCACTACTTATAACTTATTTTCTTCGAGAAAAAGGACCTCAAGCTCCACTATACAGTGGAATTAGGGGTCCTTTCATTTGAAAACGAGGATGTTCCCCTGTCATGCGAAGACTTTTGCGGCAGCGCCTGCAGCAGCTTCATCTAAGCACAGAAATGCACTTATTTATCCAAATCTTTTTCAATTCTGCTCAATTAGAGGTATTTGTACACCTATTTGTATCATTTCAATCTTGTTTATTAAAAACAGGTGCACTTTTGCACTTGTTTACTCTCCACTATCGGTTCACGCACATTACAATCATACAACATGCATCGCAGATGCTGGATATGGTGGAAAAGAGAATTACGCTAAAAATAGCAGTACAGGAATAGCTCTCCTGTACTGCTATTTTTCATATATTTACCAATACTTCCGTTCAACGCGAGCTATTCCTCCGCGAACTTGATCCTTATGGGACAGCCCCTTTTCTGTATGATGAGCGCTATCCATTGTAATTGAGAACAATTATCATTTATAATGATAGAAGTCGATGGATTTATCATCATCCAGAAAGAGTGAACTGCCTATGTCCCCTGCTTGTGAAGAAATGTCCCTTGCCTCCCATTTATTTTATATGCCTGTCCAAGTAACTAGAGTAGATAATGAAACGGTGGCAGACCGCTTCTTTGAAGAATCGGCACCATTTTCCCGAATTTTCATCGTATCGAGCGGTACAGCTGAGCTTTCTATTAACGATCAGCTGTATGAGATAGCGCGTGGAAGCGTCGTGTTATGCGATGCCCTTCAGCGTATAAGATGGAAGGCTTCCCCCTCGCTGCGCGGTATCCAGATTGCTTATCGCTGCTTGACTTCGGAGGGCTCCGAGCATCGTGGGCTCAATCACCCTGAACCGCTGCATCGCTGTCCGGTCGGAATCCTTAGATTAGCCGGCGAGCTGGAAACGGTGTGGAGAGAGCCCCAATTAAGTGAACCGCTTCAGTCTCAACAGTTGTTTATTCAGCTGCTTGTGGAGCTGTACAAAGAACGTAATGCTTTGAAACAGCCATCCAACTACTGGCTTGAACATGCCATTCAATATATGGAGACGCATTATAATAAGGATCTAACGCGAGAGCAAATGGCTGAACAAGCTAATGTCAGCCAAGAGCATTTCTCACGTACATTCCGCAAAAATACAGGACGCACCTTCAATGCCTATCTAACCTTGCTGCGAATTCGCAGCGCGCAGCGGCGTATCCTTGTCGGAGCTCCTGATCTGAATACTCTCGCTCAAGAAGTCGGCTATAAGGAAGGCTTTTATTTAAGCCGTAAATTCAAAGAAGCTGTCGGGCTTTCCCCCACCGCCTATCAGCGCAAGCACAAACGGATTGCCGCATTGAATCTAAATCATACCGCTAGCCTAATGGCGCTCGGCGTTATCCCAGAGCTTGGCGTCTATACAACCTGGTTGGAGCATTCCAATAACAAGTTGATTGTAAACACCAGTCAGAAGTTAAATACATACGGCCAAACTCCCTCCACCTATTATGAAGCGATCGCTGCTGCAAGGCCTGATGTCATTATTAGCTACAATACGGCGGAAGAGAATAAGGACCTGCTTCCGCTCGCGCCAGTGGTGGAACTCCCTTTTATGACGATGAACTGGCGCGAACAGTTCCTTATGATTGCTGACATTGTAGATAAACGTCAGACAGCTGAAGCGTGGCTCGCCTATTATGATCAGTTGATCATTAGAAGCAATCATAGGCTGGATCGCCAGCTTGGCTATCGCGGTACCGCCGTTGTATGGGAGATTGATTCGAACAAAGCTTATTGCTGCAGCAGCAGTCATGGCAGAGGCAGTCAAATTCTTTATGATGATCTCGGATTTCAGCCTCCCTCCGAATTGCTGGAACAAGGCTTTTTCGCTCGTGGATATGTGGAAGCAGATATCGAAACCATTGCATCTTATCCGGCCGACCATATTTTCATTACTTCATTGCCTTCTTGCCAGCGTGATCTGATTCAAATGGATCGTTTATTTCACTCCCCTCGCTGGCTTGCGCTGAAAGCTGTCCAGAATAAGCAGGTATACCTGCTTAATGAGCCAGATATGTTTTGCGGATACGACCCGATCTCTACGCAAGCGCAGCTTCGAGAGCTGCTTCGTGCGATGACCTCACGTCACAAATCTGCATGACTACACATCATTTTAGTCCATAGTCATTTTCAAGATTACACGGTAAAGTGTTACTGAGAATGATTATCGTTTTAAATAAGGGGGATATGACATTGTTTTCTTTTCAACAGAAGTTTTACAGCAGCCGTCGTTTCATTTTTGCCGTTTCATTACTATTGTTAGCGGTTCTCGTTTCCGCTTGTGGAACAGAAAAAGCTCCAACCAACGCTGGAGCACCATCAAGCGGCACCGAAGAGACCACACCCGAAACGGCCGTGCCGGAAGCTGCGAAATTCAAGACGGTCTCCACGGTTAAAGGCGACATCGAAATTCCGGTTCATCCGAAGCGGATTGTAGCCGAAGAATACTTGGGCAGCCTGATTGCTCTTGATGTTATTCCGGCAGGATCTCCGGGTGTTACGATAGAAAACTACTATTTCAAAGAAGCGCTGGCAGGCGTTGCAGATACAGGAATTTATGGAGAGCCATCCGCTGAAAACATAATCAGCCTCTCCCCCGATCTCATCATTACAGCCAACGGAGACAGCTACGAGCAGCTCCGTAAAATTGCGCCAACGATTGTTATCCCATACGGAGAATTAAAAAATGTTCACGCTGAGTTGACCTATTTCGGAGATTTATTCGGAAAAGAAGATGTAGCTAAGTCATGGCTGGCCGAATATGACCGACGCATTGCAGAAGCCAAAGCTAAGGTAGATAAAGCTATTCCTGAGGGTGCAACCTTCTCCATCATGGAGTACAGCGATAAAACGACTTGGGTTTATGGAGACAACTTCGGTCGCGGCGGCCAACCCATCTATCAATCATTAGGCCGTAAACCTCCTGTCGATGTTGCCGATGAAATCATGAAGAAGCAGTGGGCTGAAATTTCATCGGAAATGCTGTCCAAGTATGCAGGCGATTATATTATTTTGACATCCAATGACCGTACAATAGAATATTTTCAAAACGACCCGATCTGGGGCAATCTTCCGGCTGTAAAAAATGGCCACATCTACATATGGCCTGAAGAGAGATCATGGTATTATGACCCCATCGCTGTTCTAGCTCAATCTGAAGAGCTGACAGAGTGGCTCGTTAATCAAGGGAAATAATAAAAAGCCTTCAAAACCACTAGCAGCGTGGCTTTGAAGGCTCTTTTAACTATAATAAGTTCTACTTATTCTAAAATAATAACCACCGCTTTACTTCGCTACAACCGGTTTATCTTGAGATACTGCAAGCTGATGCAAATAAATGCCCGTTCCATCTCCAATGGCGAAATTGAGTACCCGTTTATTAACTGGAACGATAACGGCGCGATACAGCGTCGGGAATACAGGAATGTCTTTCACCATCAGCTCCTGCCATTCCTTGTAGATGCCTTGACGTACCTTCACATCAAATGCCGCTTCTGAAACCCCTTCTTTAAGCAAGCGATCCTGTTCGTCACTAGCATAACGCGGGAAGTTGTAAATCGCATCTCGCCCGTATAAGCCAGCTGGATCTACGTCAATTCCTACGCCCCAAGCTCCTTGATACACATCTACTGTTGGATCATCTTTTCCTGTGCTGCCTACACGATCATAGAAAGTGTTGAACTCCACCATTTCCAGCTTTACGTTCAAGCCAATCGCTTGCCATGACTGTACATAATATTGAGCAAGCGGCTGTGCAATATCTCCGCCTGTCATGGAAATAAAGTTAATAGCTAATTCGCTGCCATCTGGATTTGTACGGAATTTGCCATTCATTTTGTAGCCGGCATCATCCAAAATCTTGTTAGCCAAATCTTTGTCAAAGGCAAGGCCTTTATTAGTAGCATCATGGTATTCAGGGTGAGAAGGCGGAATAAGTGTCGTCGCATTCCAGCGCAGGCCGTGATAGAATTGCTTGCCGACCTGATCGTTATCGACCGCATGCCACATCGCTTTTCGCAAGTTCACATCGCCCATTTTCGATTTTGGATCAGGAACGACTTTGCCAGCCTCGGCATCCCACTTGCCTAGTTTAAAGCCAATATAAGTATATGCACGGTCAATTGCACCTAAATATTCAAGATTTGATAGACTCGCATTATCTGGATATTGATCCGCTGGGAAGGCATCAACGAGATCAACACCGCCGGTTTTCAATTGTTGTACAACGGTTGTTTGGTTAATTACTTTCAATACAACCTCATCTAGTGCAGGCTCACCGCGCCAGTAATCTGTATTTTTCTCAAAAACAACAGATTCACCAGGAACGATGCTTTTTACTTTAAATGGCCCGAAGCCGATTGGTTTCTCACGAACCTCTGGAGAAGCCGAAATTTTAGCTACATCCATATTGCCGAAGATGTGTTTCGCTAATGGATAGTTCCATACACCACCGGTCAAAAGGGAAGGAGATGATTGAATATACGTAATTTTAAGCTTTTTCTCGCTTAAAACTTCAATTCCTGAGATCGTTTTTGCTTTTCCTTCATGGAATTCCGTCATCCCTACGATATTAGTGAAATTCGAATCATACCGTGGACCGTCATATTTGGGGTTGCCGATGACTTCATGAGCGAATAACCAATCCTCTGCAGTTACTGGCTTGCCGTCATGCCAGTTTACATTATCGCGAATCGTAAGCGTAAATGTTTTGCCATCCTCAGACACTTCATACGTTGCTGCCCCATCATTCGTATATACATAGCTTTTGTCCCAAGTAAGCAGCCCTTCATCAAACCAGTTTAGTACTTGTGAATCCGGATCACCGGAATAAAAGTTCCAGTTCAGCGTTCCTTCAAATGGTGTATCTGATACAAGGCCAAATGTAATGGAACCGCCCTTTATGGCTTCGCCCTCATTTTTCTTCACATTGCTGAAATCCTCAATGGAATAAAGGCCATCGTCTGGAGCATGCTTCTCGGTTTCCGCAGGAGCGGCACTCTCCGTGGGCTTCGCCGCACCATCAGTTGGGCTCGGCTTGTCTACACTCCCGTTATTAGATGAACAAGCTGCAAGAAAGACTAGTAATGCCAACATAAGCGGTAAAAATAAAGACCTTGAAAACATCGTGTTCTTCTTCACCATCATTCTCCTCCTTTATTATCCTTTTCTTTGTCTTGCATCCGTCGCACGCTTTAGCGCTTGACCGACATTGTTTATACTCAACATCAGTACCAAAATCAGTATCGATGCAGGTAACCATATCCACCATCTAAGCTCGAGCGTTTGCGGGTCTCTAGCATAGCTGACTAACGTGCCTAAGCTGGGCATGCTCTCAGGAAACCCGAAGCCAAGAAACGATAGTCCAGACTCCAAACCGATATTTGCCGCCAAGTTCAAAGTCATCGTTACAATGATGATGGAGCTTAAATTCGGCAATACCTGGACCATCATGATTTTAAAATTGGAGGAGCCTAATGTTTTGGATGCCTGAACATAATCGAGCTCCTTCTCCTGCAGCGCTTTCGAACGAATTAATCTAGCAATCCCCATCCACAAAAAAGCAGTCATAATAAGCGAGAAAGACCAAATATTATATTTGGGCACGGCTGTAACAAACGCAATCACGATCATCAAGGTCGGCAAGATCATAAAGAAGTCAACAAATCTCATAAAGATATTGTCAACCGTACCACCGAAATAGCCGGAAATAAGTCCAACACATACGCCAATGACTCCTGTAAACGCAGTAACAATAATAGCAATCGTTAATGAATTTCGAGTCCCAATAATTAATTGCCCAAAAACATCGCGGCCTCCATAGTCCGTACCTAGCAAATGCTCGGATGACGGCGGCTTTTTCAGTGCGAATAAATCAACCGATACAATTTGCTCCTGATTCAGAACAAGAGAGATCCCATACACAGAAAGAATAACTACGCTCAAAAAAATTAATGATACGAATGCGACTTTGTCTCGTACGATTTCCCGCCAAATAATATTCAAGCTTGACGGGCTTTTATCCGGCACCTGGAGCGCGGTTATGGGAATGTTCGTCTTTCTCATTTCTTTCACCTCAACATCTCGAGTTCTTATTTAATTCGAATACGAGGATCAACGATACTCAAAACAATGTCAGAGATTAATGCCCCGACAATAGAAGCCACTCCATACAATAAAACAAGCGCAGTAACGACGCTGAAATCCCGCAGAGCGATAGAGCTTAAGAATAGTTGACCCATTCCTGGATAACTGAAGATACCCTCTATGAACACCGTGCCTCCGATGAGTCCAGTAATTTCATAACCAAAAAAAGCTGCGATCGGCAATAACGAATTTCTTAAAATATGGCGATTATAAACGCGGGATTCTGAGGCGCCTTTCGCTCTTGCTGTGATAATGAAATCCTTTTGCTTCGTATCAATGATTTCGCTTCGAAGATATTGAACCGTCGACACGGTTGCGATAAGAGCCATCGAAATGGCTGGGAGCAGCAAATGATAAAATTTGCTCATAACATATTGAAGAGTACTTGGTTCCAGTCCTGGAGCGACGCTTCCTCCCGTTGGAAACCAACCAAAATGAAAGCCGAACACCCATAACATCAATAAAGCGAAAATAAATAGTGGGGCTGCAAATCCAATATAGGTATAGCCTGTAATCAATCGATCTCCCCACGTGTCGTTATAGCGGCCGCTTGTAATCCCAAGCGGTATTGCTATCAAGTAAGTAAGGATTAGCGTGACGATGGATAACCAAACGGTATTCATCATGCGCTGGCCAATCAAATCAGACACTGGCATTTTGAAACGAAACGACTGTCCGAAGTCACCTTGCACAGCTTTCGTAATCCAGTCCCAATACTGCACATACCACGGATTGTTAAGGCCCAGCCTCTCACGCTGTGCATCCATTGCAGCTGGATCTATACTCGGATCGATCATTCCAGTCAATGCGTCCCCCGGCATAGCCTTCGCTATTAGAAAGACGAGGATGCTTAACAATATAATTTGAGGGATCATAATGACTATTCTTCGTGAAACTGTGCGCCACATCGTCCTCACCCTCTCCCAGGCAAAGCCACGAAATGTGTTTCTGAAACGGGTTTTAACGGATAGGCCAAACCATCCTCGTCAAAATAGTTTTCATAGGCTTGTTCATATTCCGCCTTTACCGCTTTGCGAAACGAGTGTTTTTCCTCTCGTTTCGTTGGATCAATGTCAGGAATAGCCGAGATAAGACGCTTCGTGTAAATATGCTGAGGCTGATTGAATATATCAGCTGTCGTTCCTCGTTCAACGTAACGGCCTTTGTACATAATGCCAATATGATCGCACATATGCCTTATAATGCCGAGATCATGACTAATGAGCAGATAAGTAAGATTTAGCTCTTTCTGAATATCCTGCATGAAGTTTAGTACCTGCGCTTGAACGGATACGTCCAGCGCTGACACGGGTTCATCGGCTATAATCAGCTTTGGTTTTAAAGCGATGGCTCTCGCAATCCCGATTCGCTGCCGCTGGCCTCCTGAAAATTCATGAGGATATTTATAAATCGATTCTGGGCTCAAGCCCACTTGCTCCAGTAATTGTTGTACACTGCGCTTCTCTTCGCCAGCAGACTGCTTCTCAAAATTTCGCAGCGGCTCAGCGATAATATCAAGCACGCGTTTCTTAGGATTCAAGGAGGAATAGGGATCTTGGAATATCATTTGAATATCTCTGCGGAAGCCTGCATGGCTTCGAAGTCCGCCAGCAGCAAGCTGCTGGCCTTGGAAGAGAACACTTCCTGATGTAATTGCATTTAAGCCTATGATGGCCCTGCCTGTCGTGGTCTTGCCAGAGCCAGACTCGCCTACTAGTCCATAGGTCTGACCCTGCTCCAAGGAGAATTGTATACCGTCTACCGCTTTGATCGGTGGACCCTTTCTACTGAAAAGGCTCCCGCGATTCGGAAAATGTACCTTTAGATCGCTAATCTCAAGAAATGACATGTTGATGATCCTCCTTCTCGTCAGGGAAGTGAAAATGCTTGTAGCAGCTGCATCTGACGAAATGGCCCGGAGAAATCTCATGCATTTCCGGGTTCGCTTCATGTGCAGCCTCAGCAATCCAAGGCGTCCTCGATCGAAAACGGCAGCCCTGCCTCGGGAGGTTCTGAAGAGATGGCACAATTCCCTGAATAACATGGAGCTTAGACTTTGCTTCATTCACAGTTGGTATCGATTGCAATAATGATCTGGTATAGGGATGCTGTGCTTTAGCAATGATTGTGTAGATATCGGCAATTTCAACAATTTGCCCGGCATACATAACAGCAACTCGGTCAGCCATCTCGGCCACAACGCCCAAGTCATGCGTGATTAATACGATGCCAGCCTTGCTTTCATCCTTCAGACGCCGCAGCAATTCAAGAATTTGCAATTGTATCGTTACATCCAGTGCTGTAGTTGGTTCATCTGCAATTAATAGCTTAGGATCATTGGCAATCGCGATGGCAATAATGACACGCTGCCTCATCCCGCCGGACAATTCATGGGGGTAACGCCCGTATGTATGCTCTGGGCGAGGAATACCCACTTTAGTTAAAAGCTCGATCGCCCTGTCCGCTCTTTCTTTACTAGAGAGTTTGGGCTGGTGCAGGAGAATAACTTCTTCAATCTGAGAACCGATAATCATAAGGGGATTTAATGCGGATAATGGGTCTTGGAAGATCATGCCTATTTCTTTCCCTCTCAGCTTATTTAGCGTGGAGGGTGACATCTGGACAATGTCCTGTCCTTGGTAATAAATATTTCCTTCTATCTTTGCTCTCGTATGGAGGCCCATGATGGAATAGGCCAGCGCACTCTTGCCGGAGCCCGATTCCCCCACTATGGCAAGAACCTCATTCTCTTTTACCGTTAGCGTCACATCATCCACTGCTGCATAATAATGATCTGCAATTCGAAAAGAAGTCGTCAAATTCTCAATTTTCAGCAGCTCTTTTTTCAATAGAATCCTCCTAACGTAGTGATTCTAAACTTGCAATATTCATAATTTTCCGAATTTTCAAATCATAGATTTATCATATCTAATATAAGCATAAAACAATTTAACTGCAACTATAATTTATAGCATATTCAATATATATATTCTTGTTTTTGGATTTCATTACTCTAATGGATCATATACTAATGTCTATAGTAAACGCTGTCAAGCTTTAATGTGATGTATTACATTTTAGTGGTAGTTATTTGTTAGGTTTGTACTGTTATATAATTACATTTAATAAAATATGTATTTTCTTTTTGTAAATATAATCTCCGTTTTACTCATTACTACAATCATTACTTTAAAAATATTTATGAAATTTTCAGCAAACGAAACTCTGATAAACTATTTTTCAATATTAGTTTACGAGTTAGATTCCTCACTGTTTTTATGCAATAATATGTACATAATCTTTTAAAATGAAACAGAAACAGAAAAGATTTCCCTTAGTCTAAACGAATTTATTAATGGCGATAATAATATTCGATACTAAAAACAATTCATAGCAGATGGAGTGAGCGCCCTGATTTCTTTAAACCGATTTATTAAAATTTGTTTCGCTGTAATTTTAGTTCTTGCCATTATTTATTTAGCATCACTTGTCGATTTTATTTTCAAGCCCTTCGTTTCTTTGTTCAGTATTGTTATGATTCCGTTGATGCTCGCCTCTTTTTTCTATTATCTACTACGCCCGCTTGTAAACTGGATGGAGCGACCTAAATTAAAGAGACCTTGGGTCATTCTCATTATTTATTTAGCAGCTGCTGTGCTGTTTAGTTTATTTATCGTTGGCGTATTTCCTTCGCTTCGCACTCAGTTTTTCAATTTAGTAAATAATGCTCCTAATCTTTTCAATACATTAGGAAAGCAGCTGCAAGATCTGGAACAGAACGGGTTTTTAGCAGACATTTTACCTGAAGATGTTAGTCCTTTTTCAAAAATAACCGAATACCTGAATAAAGGATTTTCATTGTTGACTAACTATTTAACGGGGATGTTTTCTTTTATCTCTAATTTCGCACTCATTTTGTTCACCTTCCCTATTCTTCTTTTTTACATGTTGAAGGAAGGCGATAAATTCGGCCAGAAAATCGTCAGCTTCATGCCTAAGAGATACCATGCTGAAGGTGAAAAAACGATGCAGGAGATTGATACGGCTCTAAGCGGATTCATTGTGGGGAGAGTTGTTGTAAATCTGGCGCTTGGTGTTCTGATGTATATCGGCTTCCTTATCATCGGTTTGCCCTATGCTCTTTTACTGACTGTCGTTGCTGTTATTATGAACTTTATTCCTTTTATAGGTGCCATACTGTCTGCTGTACCGATCGTTATTATTGGTTTAATTGAATCGCCAACTGTTGCGATTTGGTCATTAGTGGTCATTCTACTCTCACAACAAATACAGGATAATATTATTTCACCTTATATTTTCGGAAAACAGCTCGATATTCACCCTATTACAACTATTCTATTGGTGCTGGTGGGCAGTGACGCTTTTGGAATCATAGGCGTAATCATTATTATACCGGTATATATGATGCTGAAAATCGTTGTTACCAAGGTATATCAGCTGTTCTTCAAACAGAAATGGGAAGACGCATAAGTATTAAGCTTTACAAGCAAAAGGGGATCACATCGATGTGGTCCCCTTTTGCTTACCCGTAGCCATTGTTGATTTCTATTTTGCCAAAATCGTATTGCCGTCATCCACCACCAATCTCGATTCTAGTTTATTCACCCTCAAATATTCTATGATAATTAATAGATTTTGGTGTTACAAAACATCCCTATTCTCGATATGCCGAACCGTTGACCAGGCGATCGCTACGCCAAATACTGCTAAAGCAAGCGGAATGTAAATGATGGTTGCCAGTGAGAAGACAGGATTGCTCGAACTCGTCAGCATGACGATTAGGAGTGAAGAGAGAATAGTTGCAGGCACCGAATGCTTGCGCATGCCGAAATAAAGCGGCACTAAACTTGCTCCTGCTGCTGCAAAAGCAAAACTTACGATGCTTGCTAGCTGCGCAGCATAATCCATCGGTACAGGCGCTTCCTCTATAATATGAAAAAAATGATTTATGCCAATAAGCATGGACAATGTGAAAATATGCGAGATGACGATTGCAACAAAAGTAAGGATAGCTACAATCGCCAGCTTGGAAGCAAACAGCTTTTTGCGACTAACCGGGTACATAAACATAACTAGAATTGTTTTTTTCTTATACTCATCAATGATTAACTTGCTAATTAGAACGGCAGCCATGACGATAAACGTCGATCTAACCATAGCGCCAGCTATAATATACAGCTCTCCAATATTTGCGATCTCATTTTTTACTTCTACACCCTCAAAGTAACCGATCATGAACATTAGCGTAACAATCAAGACATTCGCTATGATCGCTGCCTTCACATACCAGCCTAATCCCATTTTCGCTATTTCCAGCTTCATAAGTTTAATCACGAATGCTTCACCTCGTCCCCTTGAATCAAATCGAGGAAATACTGCTCCAAAGAAGTGTACTTCTTGTTCAGCGACTCGATATTCACATCATTTAGTGCAAGCGACTTTGAAATCGTCGTCTGCATCGCTCCCGATTCAAAGATACGAATCATATTGTCATTTATAATTTTAAAATTAGTGAGCTGGAGCTCGTTGGCTAGCACAGCGCATGCCTTTGTCCGATCCGGCGTTATGAGCTCGATATATTCCGAGTTCTGGCCCCTAACATCTGCCATCGACACCTGTTTAATGAGCCTGCCGCCGCTGATCACGCCAATCGTATTGGCCATTTGCTCTATTTCACTGAGCAAATGGCTCGATATGAGAATAGTAACTCCATAATCTGTACTTAGCATTTGAAGCAGGTTACGAATTTCTTTAATGCCGGCAGGATCAAGCCCATTAATCGGCTCATCCAATATGAGCAATTCAGGTCTGTTCATAATCGCTCTAGCGATCGCCAGTCTTTGCTTCATCCCGAGCGAGAAGTTTTTGACCGCTTTATCATCCACGTTACGCAGGGCAACCATGCCGAGCACCTCTCCGATAACCTTGTCATCATGGCAGCCCATGTACTCGTTATGCAGCTGCAGGTTTTGTTTGGCAGTCAGCTTGTCATAAAAAACCGGCATTTCAATGATGCTTCCCATTCTTTTAAATACATCATACGTGTTAGGCCTAAGCGGCTCATTAAACAATTCGATTTGCCCCGCAGTCGGCTTAATCAAATTCGTGAGCATTTTCATAACGGTCGTTTTCCCTGCGCCATTTGGGCCAAGGAAGCCGTATATTTCGCCCTTCCGCACGCTCATGCTTACATTGCTTACGACTTCTTTGCCCTCAAATGCTTTCGTCAGGCCGCTCGTTCTCAAAATATAATCCACTCGTTCTCTCCTTCTTTCCATGTTGTAACTAGTTCTCAGTTTATCGAACACCCTTATCTTATTTGTTGCTTATTTCTAACAAAAATCTTAAGTTGCTAATAGGTCATGTGTTTGAGCTTAACCGTGAACGTCGTTTTCTCAAACGGGATGCTATGCAATGTAATCTCGCCATTCATTTCCTCCACGAGTCTTTTCGTAATCGTTAAGCCCAATCCACTTCCCTGGAAAGCCTTGTTTCTAGACTCCTCCAGCGTAAACATCCTTTCAAAAACAAGCTCTTGATTTCGAGCGCTAATCCCTTTGCCGCAATCCGAAACGTCAATCCTAACATACGAATCGTCAACGCTCATAGCAAGCCCAATTCTCTTCCCATCGCTGCCGTAACGAATGGCATTGGACAATAAATTGCTGAGCACCCGCTCCAGCGCTTCCTCGTTTCCTAAAGCATAGATCGCTTCTTCTGGAATTTGAATATCTGCTTCATAGCCGCTTGCCTGCACCAAATCGTAAAAGGACAAAATGCTTTTTTTGCATAGCTCGTTCATATGTATTCGCGATAGCGTGATGTCGTTGTCACCCGCTTCTAATCTAGCTAGATCGAAAAAACCGTTCATCAGCTTAATGATCTCCAGCGTTTTTCCATGAATCAGCCGCAGAAGACGTTCTCTTTCTTCAGATGCCATCTCGCGGCTGCCTTGTATCATCTCGGCATAGCCGAGCACGACGGTTAGCGGTGTTTTTAGATCATGCGAGAAGTTAGCAAGCATTTTCCTCATGGAATGATTCGTTTTAGTAAACTGCGCCAGCTTATTTTGATTATCTGTGAAGAGGCGGTTTAACTCGACCAGCAGAAGTTTCAATTCGCGATCATCTGTCATGAGAAGCAGCGTTTCCGAAGATTGCTGCTCTAGCTGTCTGCTGATTTGGTTTGCAATATACCGTAAGTCGGAGCTTCTAGCGCGCTTCATTTGATACTGAATGACATTTAAAATGGCGAGTATGACAATGATACCTACTAAACTATAAACCATATTAAAATTCTCCCAGCTTATATCCAATGCCCCATAACGTCTTTATATATTGCGGCGATGATGGATCGTCTTCGATCTTCTCTCTCAAACGGCTGATATGAACGTTTATAACGTTCTCGTCTCCAAAGTAATCATCATTCCATACCGATCTGTAAATTTGCTCCTTCGTAAACACTTTGGTTGGGTTCATCGTTAGAAGCTTTATGATCTGCCATTCCTTTGAAGTAAGCTTAATCGACTTGCCCCGTTTACTTACATCAATATTATCCGTATCGATTGTAAGTTCATGAACACGAAGTACGTTCGAGGCTTCCTGATTCCGAACACCTGAGTATAGCGTTGCTCTGCGAATCGCAGCTTTTACTCTTGCGAGCAGTTCGATCATAGAGAACGGTTTGGCCAGATAGTCATCCGCTCCGAATCCTAATCCTAAAGCTTTGTCCACATCGCCATCCTTAGCAGATAAAATGAGGACTGGAAGCAGACTATGCTCCCTAATCTTCTTCAAAAAATCAATGCCATTCAGCTTAGGCAGCATGACATCCAGCAATATTAAATCATACGTTTCCTGAGAAAATAACCGTAGTGCTTCTTCACCATCTGCCGCATGTACGATATGGAAGCCTTCCAACGTCAAATAAGCCTCTACCATTTCGCTAATCGATCGATCGTCTTCTACGAGCAATATGCGTTGTTTCAAGCCGTCCCACCTATCCTATCTATGTAAAGTCATTTTATATTTTCAATCTATTTCCTTACTATACCATAGCCTATTTGTGTCAGATGACAGGAACATTGTCCAATAACTAAAAAAAAGCCCGCGATTTTACGCGGACTTAAGATTCGTTTATTTCACTTCAACTACAAAAGGGCTGATAAACGTTTTACCGTTTCGTTGAAATTGCCCCCAAATCTTATATACACCAGCACTCGGGAAAATCGTCATGAATTTCGCCTCCGGGCCTTTCGCTTTTTCCTCCATCGGGTGTACATGCAAATACTGCTCTGTATCTTCGCTTAGAATCACAACGTGCCCAACTGCGCCTAGGTAAGGCTCTAAATCCGTTATCGGATCTTTGGACTTCGCATCCGAAAGTTTGAAGTTCAACTCCATTTCTTTGCCGGCTTCCGGATGATTGTTTTCGAGTGTGATTTCTACCCCGTCCACAATCACGAAATGTTCATCCGATGGTTTAATCGGAACTTGTTCAGCGGCTAGCCCTTCTACCTTGATCCATTCGGACTTCGTTGTGGCTGATCCGCCGGTAGGAATATAGTCGGCGAATAACTTGTAATCTCCACCGGAAGGGAACGATGTCGTGATTTCGAATTGCCCATTCCCTTTGTACTCCGGATGGATGTGGTCAAAGTAAGATAAATCTTTGCTGACTGCGATGAGATGAAGCTTCTTCTCGTGATTAATATCAAATGCCTCGATGGCCTTTCCGTCCGTATCTTGAATTTGTACGGTTATTACGGTGTTCTCTCCAGATTTCGGCGTTTCTTCAGACCATTTCCATTCAGCATTCGTCTCAAGCTTCTTCGTCTCACCAGAATGTTCTTCTCCGTGAGCTCCGTGCTCTCCGGCACTGGATGCAGCGGGTGATGCCACTTGAGAATTCCCGCCATGAGCACCATGATTATCTGTTTCTTGTTTATTTTGTTTTCCGCAAGCAGCAACAAGAACGAGTACAGCTAGCAATCCGATCAAATAAATTCGTTTCATTTTAGCCTCCATGATCTGAATAACTTTAAACTTTTGCCCTTTGTAGACGCAGCGCATTCAGTACAACGGAGACGGAGCTTAAAGCCATAGCTGCTCCGGCGAGCCATGGTGCAAGGAATCCAAGCGCTGCAATCGGGATGCCGATGACATTATAAGCAAGCGCCCAGAACAAGTTTTGCTTAATGTTTACCATCGTTTTCTTACTCATCGAGATCGCGTCCGGAATACTGTTCAAGTCACCGCGCATTAAAGTAACATCCGCAGCCTCCATGGCCACATCGGTTCCCGTTCCGATAGCCATCCCGATATCCGCAATTGCCAATGCCGGCGCATCGTTAATTCCATCTCCAACCATTGCGACCTTCTTACCGCTTTCTTGCAATCGCTTGACCTCGTTGGCTTTGCCACCCGGCAGCACTTCCGCCAGCACATGGTCGATTCCAACTTGGCTCGCAATGGCTTTCGCCGTACGTTCATTGTCGCCTGTCATCATCACGACTTCCAAACCAAGCTGCTTTAATCTGGCAACTGCCTGCTTCGAAGTTTCTTTAATCGTGTCCGCTACGGCTACCATACCAGCGTACTTCCCGTTAACCGCAACCAGCATCGCTGTTTTTCCAACCGACTCCAGTCGGCTCATTTCCTCAAAAGCGGACTCCGCGTTCACGTTAGCTTTCGCCAATAACTTTCGGGTTCCTATTAGCAATTCGTTCCCTTGAACTGTAGCTTCAATGCCAAACCCAGGTATCGCTTGAAAGGATTCGGTCGATGGGAGAGAAATACCTTGCTCTTGAATGCCAGCCACGATCGCTTCCGCAAGCGGATGCTCCGAATTCTTCTCCGCTGCAGCAATCCAGGACAAGAGCTGTTCCCGATTATAGCCTTGCTCAATCCGTACATCCGTCAATTCCGGCTTGCCTTTCGTTACCGTTCCCGTTTTATCCAATATAATGGTGTTAATGCGATGCGTGGATTCTAAATGCTCGCCGCCTTTGAACAAAATACCGAGTTCAGCGGATCGACCCGAACCAGCCATGATCGATGTTGGCGTAGCAAGACCTAGCGCACACGGGCATGCTATAACCAGAACGGCAATTGCCTTCTCCAACGCCTCTGCGAAATTGCCTGCATCAACAGCGAAGTACCAGATCAAGAAAGTGACGATCGCGATCCCTACAACGATCGGGACGAATATTCCAGAGATCACGTCAGCCACCCTTTGAATCGGCGCTTTCGAGCCTTGCGCTTCCTCTACGACTTTGATGATTTGGGAAAGCGCCGTTTCTTTTCCGACTTTAGTCGCTCTAACTTTAAGCACGCCATTTTTGTTCAGCGTTGCTCCAATGACTTGATCTCCTGTCTGCTTATCTACCGGGATACTTTCACCGGTTAACATCGATTCATCAACTGCCGATAACCCTTCAAGCACTACACCATCGACTGGCACTTTCTCGCCGGGTTTAACTAGGAATACATCTCCAGTTACTACCTCTTCTATTGGAATACTAACTTCCTGACCATCCCGTATGACGATAGCCGACTTGGCTTGTAAACCCATCAATGCTTTAATCGCTTCGGAAGATCGGCCTTTCGCCAGCGTTTCAAATAATTTACCCAGCAAGATTAACGTAATCAGCACGGCACTCGTCTCATAATACATCTCAACCTGATGATGTGCGGATGCATTTATTGATTCGATGGTTAAGTAAACACTATAGAAGTAGGCGGCAGATGTGCCGAGCGCTACCAATACATCCATATTCGCACTGCCATTGCGCAGCGCCTTATAGGCTCCGACATAGAAACGGCTGCCAATAATGAATTGTACCGGGGTAGCCAATATCAATTGGAACCATGGATTCATGAAAATCTCAGGCACCCATATCCATGACGTAAAGGAGAAATGCCCAACCATTGCCCAGAGAAGCGGCAAAGAGAGAATAGCTGATACAATCAACCGGATCTGCAGGCTGCGGACTTCTTTTTTCTTATGATCGCTTTCATTCGTCTGCTCGCTCTTTGGTTTAGCTTTATAGCCGATCTGTTCAACTTTCTTGATCATATCTGCAGCACTTGTCATGGATGGAATAAATTCCACATGCGCCGTCTCCAAAGCTAAGTTTACCGTCGCTTTTACGCCGCTCATTTTGTTAAGGCCCTTCTCGATGCGCGTGGCGCATGCTGCGCAGGTCATGCCTACAATATCGAAGTCAATGGACTCCTTCACCGTACCGTATCCCAGGGCTTGAATTTTCTGCTCCAATTGGGACATGTTCACTTGAGTAGGGTCAAAGTTGACGGATGCTTGCTCCATGGCGAAGTTCACGTTTGCATGTGCAACGCCTTCCAGCTTATTCAGGCCTTTCTCTATACGGCTCGCACATGCTGCGCAAGTCATGCCAGTGATCTGTAGTGTGGCTTGTTGATTAGATACTGCTTGATTAGAACTGCTCATGATCATCACCTATTCTTCTGTCGTATTACCATCTTAACTATGTGACTTTTTTATTTCACGACATCGTAACCCTGTTTCTCAATCGTTTCGACAATGGCATCCAATGAGACTTCACTGTCGTCATACACCAATTCAACCAGGCCTGCGGCTCGATCAACAGTCGCTTTGGCACCGAGAGTTTCGACTGCACCTTCAATCCTACGAACACAACTGCCACAAGTCATTCCTTCTACATTTAACATAACGTTTTTCATTATTAATTCCTCCGTCTCACTTGTTTTGTTAATATACAATACTCCCCTATAGTATATTAACGACAAAATAATAAATTATTGATGACTTCCTTGAAGTTGATTCAACCGACAAGCTTAGTCACACTTTCCTTTCGCAAACGGGTCACTTGCTCCAAGGGTGCAGCCTGCATATCCGATTTTATTAGAATCGACACTTCCAAGCCGGTGAACGCTTCATCCAGCCAAAGTTCGAATGGCAAACCCACTTCTTCCGCACCTTATGAGAGTGGAGATGCTAAGGCTAATATACGAAGAGTCAAGCTCCAACACAACCTTTGTAATTAATGGTAACGATAAGTATAGAATACCCCCGTACCCTATATTTGTCAAGCGAAGTTGATGAATAAAATTTAAAAGCAAATGTACACAAGCACATTTGCTCCGATTATCATTTCATTAGTTTATTTATTGTCGTCAACAACTCATCAATGACTCCATGTTCACCCGATTGAATTTTTTCAACGACACAGCTTTTCATATGGTTCTCGAGAAGTAATTTTCCGACGCCGTTTAGAGCCGATTGAACCGACGCGATCTGATTGAGTACGTCATCGCAGTACGTATCTTTTTCGATTAACCCTTTGATCCCTCGAATTTGCCCTTCAATTCGGTTCAGGCGACTGGTCAGGTTTATCTTGGTCTTCTCGGAGTGATGGCTATGTTGATGGTGGTGATGATTTTCATGTCCAGCGGATGCAACCGTTAATTCATTTTCCATGGCTTATCCCCTCCCCTTATGCCCTATTATACCCCCTAACCCTATCCGTTGCAAAGTTCTGATAAAGCAGCAAATCAGCCGTGAATAACACGACTGATTATTATGCTATCTCATATTCAATTCTCTGACGTTTTCCCTTTACGAATAAAAATCAACGCGATAAGTGCACCCACGATAGCAATGATAGCTGCTCCAACGAATGCGGAGTGAAAACCCGTATTTAATGCTGCGATTTGATCGATCCCTTTATCCAGCTCCCCTTTTGTCCAGGAAGAAGATACAGCAACCATGACAGCTAATCCAATGGCTGAACCAATCTGATAGCTCATATTGGATAAGCCCGACGCCAAACCGGACTCTTCCGGCCTTGCCCCTGACAAGGAGGAAATCGTTGCCGGGATATAAGCCATTGACATGCCAAGTGCCCCGAGTAGAGAAGCCCATAGTACGTTGGTAACGAAGTTTCCATCCTCTGGCGTATTCCCAGCGAACAGCAACAGTGATCCTGCTAATATAAGCATGCCAATGACGAGATTTCCTTTGATGCCGAACTTGCCGACAAGCCTTCCCATGACTGCGACCATCAAGATCATGATGAGGATCGTCATCGGCACCAGAGCAACCCCGCCCATGAATGCCGAATAGTTCAAAACCTGTTGAAGATACAGATTTAAGAAAAACCAAAGCGGAATCCAAGCACCTGAAAGAGTTGCCAAAATGATATTGCTCGCAAGTAGATTTGGAGCTCTAAATATCCGTAGAGGTACGAGCGGGTCTTTTTTCTTCGCTTGCACGATCAGAAACAGAATGAACAGTACAGCAGCAATGGCCAATAGACCAAATGTTTGCGCCCCCCATCCGTTATGCTCCGAAGTGACGATCGCATATACCGCCAGCACCAACGCAGCTGTGACCGTCAGTGATCCTAAGATATCGATGCTGCCTTTGCTTTTTGTTCCTTTTGGAAGGACATACAGACTGTACAAAATAGCGAACAAGCCAACGGGGATGTTGATCAGGAATGTCCAATTCCAACTGAGCCATTCCGTGATGACTCCTCCAAGGAAAACCCCGGCGGTTCCGCCTGCTGCTGCGGATGCTCCCCAGAAGCCGAAAGCTTTGTTTAACTCCTTAGGGTTAGCGACAAAAAGTTGCATGATGATGGTCAATGCAGCTGGAGCGATTAGCGCAGATCCAAATCCCTGAATGGCGCGGCCAATATTCATCGACTCCTGGGACCAAGCTAATCCGGCTAACAGCGAAGCAAGTGACAAGATTATAAACCCAAGCATAAACATCTTGCGTTGACCGAATAGATCGGAAAGTCGGCCTCCTAGCAGCAATAATCCCCCAAAGAAAATGACATACGCATTAAATACCCATTGCAGGTTGTTTTGCGAGTAACCAAGTGCTTCTTTAACAGCTGGAAGAGCAACCCCGATGATAGATGTATCCATGATAACGATGAACTGAGCCAAGCATAGCAAGAACAATGCCTTCCATCTTAGCGGATTCACATTAGCCATAGCATTTGAATTTCCTGACATATCGTATTCCTCCTTGATTTGATTTACATTCGTATAGTATACCCCCCTACCCTATATTGTCAACAACTATTTCCATAAAAAAACTGCTGACTTTAGATCAGCAGTAACTTGATTTGATTTAAATCCACTATGGGATGAGTTGATTGATAGCGCCCGTTAACGTTTCTTTCGGTACAAATCCTGTTACTTTCCCGACTAGCTCACCCTTTTTGTAAATAAACAAAGCTGGTAAACTCATGACTCCCATTTGCTCTGTCACTTTCGTTTCCGTCGCTGCATCCACCATGGCCACCGTTACTTTTCCTGCATAAGCTAGGTCGATTTCCTCTAGAATCGGCTTCATTTGTTTACAGAGCGTACACCATTCCGCCCAAAATTCCACCAAGACGGCATCCTGTTCAGAAACCAACTTATCGTAGGTGTTGTCCGTTAAATTTAAGATAGTCATTGCTATATTCCTCCTCTTGTCTAATTCACCCTTATAGGTACATAACCACCACACGCAACACACAGTTTTTGTTGATGGAGAATCTTAATATACTTTAACTTCATAAAATCAGACAAACACTATAATAACTCAAATACCGCCAAATTAAAATTTAAGATAAAAATCTAAAAATCTATTTATAAGTTAACATGATCTCCGTCGGAATTGAGGCAATTGGGTCTTTATCTGCGGATCGACCTATTAGACTTAAGACGTAGTCGTAGCTCCGTCGCCAGCCGCTTGAGGCGGAATAAGCTTAAATGATACATTTTCATTAACAGTAAATAACGATGAAATTCGGAGGTAAACTGATGCGTGTACGAGGAAGTGCCGGTCGTTCGTGGTCACTTGGAATATTGGCTTTTTTGGCGTTAGCGGTTGGGGCCTACGCCTTGCTTTTGTACGGATCACTTGACGGCATTAAGGAGCAGGGCTTTGTCACAGAAAAAGGAAGCATGCCTGACCTATGGTACAGCGTTTTATGGGGCCATGCCGTTTCTGCTGGAATAGCGATTGCAATCGGCTGGTTTCAATTCATCAGGCGGTTTCGGCATCGCTCGCCAAAAGCACACCGCACGATCGGCTATATTTATGCTGCAATGATTGGAATTGGCGGCATCACTGGCCTGTATCTCGCTTTTTACGCAAACGGCGGGCTGATCGCAAAGGTTGGCTTCGGCACCTTATCTATTTTATGGCTGTATTCCCTTTATCGCGCGTTAAAAAGCATTATCGTCCACCGGAATAAGGCTGAGCATGGACGCTGGATGGCAAGAAACTATGCTCTTACCTGCGCTGCAATTACACTCCGCTTGTATACTGCACTCGCAGCCGGTATATGGAAAATAACGGATACGAATGAATCGTTCTTCGTTATTGCTTGGATTTGCTGGGTACCAAATCTACTGTTTATTGAAATGCTAATGAGTAGAAAAAAGCGTATTGGCATGACGCATGAGAACGGTATATATCCAAAGATATAAACAGAAAAAGAGCAAGGACGGCTGCAACCCATCCTTGCTCTTTCCTTTTTATCATCCTGCTTTTAAACGCGGTTATAATCCGCTCTCCACTTCGTAATCGATTTCTTGATCGTCCCGGAATTCATTCCCGCTTCAACAGCCTTCACGCATAATGCAGGAAAAGCATCATCCTCCGCAAAACGCAGAGCAATGATTTGCTGCACGCTAAGTCTTGTATCCAATGGTTTGCCTGTAAGCCTGAAATGCCGAAAATTCTCCTCGTGAACAATGCTGCGATCCTGCAGCTTCGTTGCGAACTGACGGACAACCGCCCCTAATAGAACTACACATACAGAAAGACCAAAAATTAATAGCGAAGAGAAGCTGAATTGCTCTTTAAATATATGAACAATCGACGCGATAAATAAGATAAGCGCAATGGGCGCCAGTATAAAATGATACAAAGGTGCATATTGCCCATGGTTCTCATAGCTTTGCGTTTTCACATTGCTCACAACGATTCCCCCAATGTAATGTCTAGTTCATTCTTTCTTGAAAAACTGAATCACACCAAAAGCAAGACCTTCAGAGTCTTCACAATAAGCAAAATCGCCAATTTCAGGGATTTCCATCTTGGCGGAGGTAACTTTGCCGCCTGCCCGCTCGACCTTGCCCAAATATTCATCCAGATCCGCCACGGTAATTGAATTAACGGTTCGCAGTGCCTCTTCTGTAGAGCTGCGCATTAGTCCACCGTCTATTCCTTCCTCACCATCTTCGCCCGTAATGATTATCCAGTACCCCTCCATCATCTCTTGGAACTTCCAACCAAAAACCTCTTCGTAAAATGACATTTTTTTCTCTGGATTTCTAGTCTCTATTTCAAAATGAATAACGCGTGACATGACGTTCACTCCTCTTTTTGCAGTAGTCTGATAAGACTCTACAAAAAGAATAGCCATAAACCGTGAATTTTGCTTCTTCTAGTTTGCTCTCTTTTATCCCTCCAGCCTATTAAGATAAGCTTGAACGAGAACGGGAAAGGAAATCAATATAGGCGGATCATAAAACTTTGGAGGTCGAAGGGTAACATTGGATTCGCCTTTAGCAACGCCATCTGTTACAGTGATTTTCCCATTTGCCTTGCCACGCCAAGAGTGCTGCGGATGCAGATACTCATCGAGAGAAGCATCCCATGAAAATGCGATAGACATGATATAGTACGTTCCATCGGGAACATTCGGTATCACGTATGCTCCTGACTCAAAAACCATGGTGCATCCCATAGGCTTGCCCATAGGAATTGGCCTAGGAAACAAGCCAATACAAATCACGCCATGAAGCGATTCTGACGCCTTAACATTCCCCTCTATGGCTGAAAGCGCCTTAATGCCCTCTGGCAAACGAATGGATCGAAGTTCATTGAGCCCAAGCAACCTGCTCTCTATAAAATGTCTAAACTGCTGCGGCGAAAGCCCGATAAAACTTGAGAATTTGGAAGAAAAGGTGCTAAAACTGCTGTATCCCACCGTTTGACCTACCTCTGTAACTGATAAAGTAGATTTCAATAGCAGCTTTTTACTCCATTGAAAGCGAAGAGCAGATAAATACAGCCGAGGCGGAATGCCTGTGGTGGAGCGAAAGATACGATCAAAATGAAAAGGACTGTACGAAATAAGCTTTGCCAGCATTCCCGTCGAAAGAGTCGAATCTTCCATACGTTCTACCATCTGAACAATTGCTGCTTTTACAGCGACTTCATGATCAGATTCCGTCGTTTGCTTCAAGCCTGCCGTCTTTTTTTCGTAAACTTCTTGAACGGAGTGACTCACACCATTACTACCCCACCTCTGCCATGTAGTCTACCTATTAGAATCATTAAACATGGTGACGTTGAATACTTACAACATATGTAAATCATTATACATGATAACTTTCTATTGTCAGAAAAAAATAAAGTATTTTTAATAACGCTATCTGCATTTCCCTTACTGTCCATCCTGTATTATGATTCTATAAAAAAGGGAAGGGACTCTTCTGCCTATGGAATTATCGAGGTCTCAGCAATTAGCTCAAGAGTATATAACAAATTACGCAAGAAGCCGCAAAAATGAGGTGGAGCAAACAATGAGGGAAATCCTTCAAATGTCCAGCATCGAGCTGAAGACATTTGAAGATGCTATCACTAAACTAAAATCTCATGCAAGTATTGCGCTGCACTTTCATCCCGATCGATTAGATCCGAACATGAAAAGCGTTGCTGAAGCACTGCTTGAGCAGGGGATTTATAAAAGCCAGTTCGAGACTTTCCTATCGAATGGAAGTGTATCAGCATTTCCAGGTGGTGAACGAGACGTTTGGGAAAATAAAATGTTTGGCGGAGCGTACCAAATAAATGGCTCAACCAATAGCGAACGGCCGAAGTATGGGGCACTCAATGTCATGTTACATCCCGATGGACCTGCTCCACGGTTTGGATCATGTTATTTTCTTTTATCCGCTGAGGTCTCTCATCGTTGCACTTATACTTATTTGGATTCTCACCAAGACCCTAAGGAAAAGGGGACGTATAAGGAATTTGACCTTATTTTGGCTGCTCTCATGAGGGATGCGTTCTATAATAATTTTGCCATTGGTGAAAGCAATCTGACGGTTCGAAAGTTAATCGACCATATGCTCGTCAATCTTGAGAAACCATTCCAAAATCCATCAAACAAAGAGCCAAATCGAAATCTTGACCACTATATCGAAGCTCAGGTTCATGGTGACATTTCTCTTAAAGAAGACGTAAAGACGCTTGTTGCCGATCCATCATTTAAGGGCACCCATACAGGACAAATCTTAGAACAGCTATGTTTAAAGTATGCAATTGATCTTTACTGGCATAGGGGCTTTACCCTTTTAGTTGATGAGGTGCCTATCAATTTCAGAGGTCCTTCGATGCCTTCACTAGCCAAAAGAATTGCGCAAAGTGATTTTATTGATGTTAATATGATTGGCGCAGCAGCTATGGACTTGAAACGAAATCCAAGTCATTGGAGCGATAGAGGAACCTACAAAGAAGTTCTGCAAGAATTAAAATTACTCTGGCATGTTTTAGTGAGATATGGAAAGCCAATGGAAAAGTGAAAGTTAGCGTAATCGGAGGTTAACAAAGGAAAATTAAAAAAGAGGAGCCCGTAGCTCCTCCCCTCTAAACCCTATGTTCTACCGATTCTTTGCTCTGATCAGCATCTGATCTCACCTTGATTCGATATTCCTGCGGCGATATTCCCTCAAGCTCCTTAAACACACGAGAAAACTGCTTGCTGTTCTCAAAGCCAACGACGCTGCCGATTTCCTGCATCTTCTGATTGCCTTCGAGCAGCAGTTCTTTGCTTTTGCGAATACGAATTTTTTTTAGAAACAATACAAAATTCTCGCCCGTATGAACCTTGAACGCTTCACTGAAATAGGAGTAATTAAGGCCAACATAATTGCTCACGACAGCCATATTAAGCGGACGATAATAGTTATCCTCCATATAATTAACCGCTGCTTTAATCTCTGAATGCTCGCTATACGCTGAGCGTATGCCTCTGACATAGTCGTTCACGCTTGAGAGCAGCAGCTCCAAGCTCCGATAATAGTCGTGAAAGCTGCGGAAATTATCCATACTGCCCACTTTACGATACAGCTTCAATACCTCGATCGACTCTTCACCGTAAATACGAAATACTTCGTCCAGAACCTGCTCATTGATCATTTTGCCTACCAGCTTTAAGTAGCCAATATCTACATTTGGTATATCCTCGGTATGGAAAATTTGCTTCAGCAGCTCCTGAACCTCCCGTTCTCGATCGGTTCCGAGCATGTTGCCAAGCTTGCGAATTTCTTCTTCTGGCACCGGATAATACTGCCGCTTAGCTCGAATGTCTTCATGATGCAGCAGACGGCAATTCGAATAAATGAATGAATATTGCAGCGCCTCAGAAGCTTGCTTATAACAATGAAACAGATCTTCGATTTCATTCCCCTCGGCGCTTATCCCCATCCGCAGTCCATCCAGTTCCTTCCCGCCAGCCTGCCTAAACAATTCTTCGAACTGCAATGCTGGGCTGCCGATCAGAACGAGCTTGCCTTCACTATCTAGAAACGAGACCTCCAGTACGCCTTTAATCGGCTGCATCATTTTCTCCACTAGCAGCTTGAACTCTTCTTTGTTCATGGAGTCGCCGCTCTCCGATTTATATTTCAGGACGGCAACAGTAAACGGTCTAGTAAACTGCTCAAATCCGATTTTAGCTTCCAGATCATTTGCAAAATCGTAAGCAGGGTCATCCTGCCTGAACCATTCCTTCAGCCTGTTTATCCGCAGCTGTTCACGGTACGTATCGCTTACCGCTACCCGCTCAGCTAATTCAGCTTGCGCTTGCAGCGTGTTTTCGCTCTTTGTGAGTGATTCAAACAGCTCGTCCCGCCGAATCGGCTTAAGCAAATAATCTTTAACCTGGTATTCTATTGCAGCCTTTGCATAGGAGAAATCGTCATAGCCGCTTAAAATAATGAAGATCGGTTTCTGCTCCGGCTCCGACTCCTGAGTTAGCTGTTTAATGAGTTCAATTCCATCCATCACAGGCATGCGAATATCTGTAATTACGATATCTGCTCGTTCATTGCGATATTGTGTTAACGCATCTTCTCCATGAATCGCCATTCGAATGTGATACAATTCGGGAAATTCTCTCTCTATCATCGTCTTGAGCCCTAATCGGATATTTTTCTCGTCATCTACGATCAGCATTGTTCTCATATCCGGAACTTCCTCCCATCAACAGTACCTTAGGAAGGGTAATGACTACTTCGGTGAATTGCCCTTCTCTGCTATATACCTGTAATCCATATGACTTGCCATAATAAAGCCGAATACGCTGATGAACATTGCGCAGGCCGATTCCAAACGCTTGTTTTCCTTTTCCCGCTTCTTTCTCTGAAGAAATCCCGTTACTATTATCGGTGTGAATCATTTCATTTAACCGCTCCAAGCGGGCCGCTTTAATACCCATGCCGTTATCTCTCAGCCTGATGATAATGCCTGCATCCTCATCCTCAATAACATCAATTAATATTTTGCTCGTACTCTCTTCCACACCCGTCCACGCATGTTTTACAGCATTTTCTACGATTGGCTGCAGGGACATCTTAAGCACTTCAATCTCTAGCAGCTTCGGTGGTATATTTAGTTCCAGCTGAATCGGTTCGTCGAACCGAATATTCATGACGGCAATATAATTCTGAATATGGCGAAGCTCATCCTGTAAGCTTACATACTCGCCAGACCACTTGAAATTATAACGCATCATCCCGCCAAGCGAGGTAAGCGAATCGGATATCGTCCGCTGGTTTTCCATCTCTGCGAGCATCTTAATATTCTCGAGCGTATTGTACAAAAAATGCGAGTCGATCTGACTGTGCAGGGTGCGCAGCTCCGCCTCTTTCGTTAGCGCCTGCTTCTTAACTCCCTGGGCAATTAGCTCATTAATTGTATGAATTAATTTGTTAAAATGATGCGCTAGCTCGCCTATTTCTCCGCCTCCGCCCAAAGGAAGCCCCGTTGGCATTTCTCCTCTTCTTACTTTCTTCATTGCCTCTGTGAGACGACTCAGATTTTTGAGAATAAAGGAGTTCATTAAATACGTTATGAAGGACAATAGACCGATCAAAATAATATTAGCAGCGATGATTTGTCTCTCGGCTCTGGATACGCGTTCATCAACATTTTTTAACGACACCACATTAAGAATATGCGCGCTGACTTGTTCCACAGGCGTGGAGACCAGCAAATAAGGATGCTTATTTACAGAAAATCGCTTTTCCTTAGCCCCTTGCTCATTCATTTCCCGGAACTCTTGCAAAATGGCTTGATGAAGCTCTGGATCACTGCCGACAAACGGTTGATTGTCATCCATAAAAATAGTTCCGTTGCCATCAGCAAGCATCATCTGTGACCCGTCATCCTTAATATTGGCAAACGCTTTAGGCGAGAACTGCTTCAGCAGCATTTCGACTTGGATAATCCCAATACGCTTGCTTCCGGAATTCATGACGCGCAGGAGTGAAACCTTCGGCATTTGCTCGTTAACATCCGTCACGTAACGATGCAAAATGTCGAGATCCTGCTCTTTGAATATCCACATCTCCTTGCCATCCAATTGATCCAGCTTGGCGTACCACGGCTCTTTTTGAATCCGGCGTTCATGGAAAATAATCGGCCAAACTTCGGACATATGATCATTGTTTGCAAACAATCGAAGATGGACAATATTTGGATTATTGATTTGAATGTTGATCATGTCGGTAAGGGCGCCGCGATATAAGTCGAGGAGCTCTTCAATAGGAAGCTCTTCATCCTTTGAAATATAATCCAAAATTTCAGATTTCGATAGCGTGAGCTGGGCAGCCCGTTCCATAGCTTCAATCTGATTTAGAACATTCACTTTCTCCATTTCAAGCAAGTATTGGCTTTGCTTAAAGGTATCGTTAATATAACTATCCCTAATCTGATTAAAGAGATAGTTCGATACGCCGATGCTAGGGATTAATAATATGACGATATAAGCCGCCACAAGGCGGCTTTGCATCGATCGATGTCCTAGCCAATTCGTAGCAGACTGAAGATGTAACCGAAATTTTCTGCCCATAATGCTCTCACTTCCGCTCTGTATTTCATTCACTCGATTAACTTCCCCATCAAGCAAAAACAGCTATTCTTATATTGCACAAAAAGCACCCCAGACCGTTTCCGGTTCTGGAGTACCTTTCGCTGGGGTCTTCCCCCTAAGTGGTAGAAATGATTATATTATTTTGCTGCGTCCAACTTCGCAACATTTTCTTCGTATTTCTTTTGTTTGTAGGCTTGTACTTTGCTGAATCCAAGAGTCTCACGTTTCTTTAGGAAATCGCCCCAAATTTTATCGAACTCTGCATCCGATTTAGCAAGCACTAGTTTTGGCAATACTTTACCAAACTCTTGATCTATCTTTGTGTTCATAATACCTTCGGCTGAAGTGCCAGTTGGGTTCAACTGGTCGAATTCCGACAAGCTCTTCGCCTTGCCGCGAGTCCAATCTTCCAATTGCTTGAATGGCTCAACAGCTGGCGGAGACCAGATTGGCGTTAGGTTCGTATCCATCATCATCCAGAACGTGTGGGATGCGCCAAGCTGCTTGTCGAAAGCGCCACGATCTGTATTCAATAGATTCAATGCGTCTGGCAAGAACTGATCTTTGCCATCAATATTATCCCAAGTTACGCCTTGTTTACCGAAGAACGTATCATGCTGTCCTTCTTCCGAGATCAAATAGTCTAGGAAACGAATCGCGCGCGCTTTGTCTTTCACATCTTTGGAGATCAGTGTAACTGTCCAACCTGAGATCGATGGACCAGCAAGCGTCGGCTGATCAAGGTTAGTATTAGCAGGACCGTCTACAGCAATGTAGATGGAGTTCGGATCATTTGCAAATAGTGCATTTTGTTGGTTTGCAAGGTCAGATCTAGCGTAAAGCATTGCGAAATAACGGCCTTGTGCAATTTTTTCTTCCATTTGCGGGCGCTTGTCAATGAAGATATCTTTCGACAGCAAGCCGTCTTCGTTCGCTTGACGCATTGTTTTCAGCCATTTTACGTATTCAGGATCTGTATTGCGATCATACAGCTGACCATCTTTATCGTAAGGAATAGCAAGGAAGTTCTGAATATAATGTTGAAGCGACGCGTTGCCTGTGTCGCTGAAATCATACATGCCTAGTGGAATAAGCGGTTGGCCATTCACATCAGGATACATTTTTTTCGCAGCCTCAAGTGCATTCAAGAAGCCTTCCGGCGTACGCATATCCGGCTTGCCTAGTGCTTCGTACATATCTTTGCGCACAAGGAAGGTTTGCGTGGATGTAATGTTGTCTCCGAATTTCTCATAGTCCTTAGGTGATGAGGAAGAGTTCGGATAACCGTATACATTGCCGTTTTCTTGTTTGTACCAAGAAAGCTTAGCAGGGTCTGTTACTTTGTAGAAGTAAGGGTCATATTGATCAGCAAGCTCGTTCAGCGGAAGGACTAGATCGCCTTCGATCATTTTCTTAACCGCATCTTCGTACCAGCCTAGTGTAATAAAGTCAGGCAAAGAGCCCGAAGCGATCATTGTATTCATCTTCTCAGCTTCGTTGCCGGCTGGAACGATGAAGTTAATGTTAACGCCAGTTTTTTCAGTAATATATTTCGAAGTCGCATCTACGCCCCATTTGTTAGGGAACCAAGAGAAGTTGATGTACCAGTCGAACGTAATCGGGCTTTTATCCACTTCCCAGCCCTTATCGTCCTGAGTAAGCTTCACTTGCTCAGCAGGAGCGCCATTGCCCTCTTCCTTGCCATTGTTTTTGTTGCCGCCTGAAGAGCAAGCGGTCGTAAAGACTAGAACCGTTGCGACCATCAGCATCAATACATTTTTGAGCTTAAGCTTCTTGTTCATGTTTGTCTTCCCCTTCTCTGTATGAATGATTATATATGCAATCCTCTGCTCAATAAAGGGCGGAAGGTACTGCCATAAGTTAACCTTTAATCGAACCGATCATCATTCCTTTTACGAAATACTTCTGCAGGAACGGATAAGCGATAACGATTGGAAGGGTCGTGACAACCATCGTAGCCAGCTTAATGGATTGTGTAGTAACGGATTTCCCTATACCTCCAGGGATAGCGGCCAACATTTGGCTAGAGCTGGACTGAGCAACAATACGGTACAAATAAGTTTGTATCGGCTGCATGTCCATGTTGTTCATGTAGATTACGCCGGCAAAATAATCATTCCATTGGTATACCCCGTGGAACAAAGCAATTGTAGCGATAACCGGCATCGATACTGGCAAAATCACTCGCACAAAGATCGACCAGTCATTTGCTCCGTCAATTTTGGCTGCTTCCTCAAGGCCATCCGGAATATCCCGGAAGAAGGTCATGAAGATAATAAGATCGAAGAAGCTGAACATGGCAGGAATGATATAGACCATGAAGTTATCCAGCAAATGCAGGTCTCTCATAAGCAGGTAGGTCGGGATTAGACCGCCGCCAAAGAACAAGGTAACCGTTCCGAAGAGAATATATATTTTTCCGCCGATGAGGCCTTTGCGTGAGAATGCATAAGCAACCATCGCCGTAAAAAACACGTGAAGCACCGTGCCAAGCAGTGTTTTGGCTACGGTAATTCCCATCGCAGTCATGATGCCGCTGCTTTGGAAAACCGCGTCGAAGCTCTCGATGCTGAATACCCGCGGCCACCAGTAGATCCCGCCGCGCATGCCGTCCTGCCCTTCATTGAAGGCATTGACCAGCACATACCAAATCGGATATAGGGTCGCGAAGCAAATGAGCAGCATACCGAAATTGTTGAAGATATCGAAAAATGCTTCTCCTTTTGTTTTACGTTTAATATTAAACACGGTTAGTCGCCTCCGTTTCTAGAACAGTGAAGTATCGTTCATTTTTTTCGTTACTCGATTTGCAATAAGCAATAGAATTAATGCGATTAAAGACTTAAACAATCCAACAGCAGTGGAGTAGGAATAACGTCCTTGCTGCATGCCCGTCTGATAAACATAAATATCGATAACGTTGCTCGCGCTCTCGTTCAATGAGTTGCGCAGCACTAGAATCTGGTCAAAGTTCGAGTTAAGCACGCCGCTCACTGCTAGAATGAACAGAATGGAGATCGTCGCCTTAATGCTAGGCAAAGTGACGTACCACATTTTTTGAAAACGTCCTGCGCCATCAATTGTTGCTGCTTCATACAACTCTGGCGATACGCTGGCAATAGCCGCAAGATAGATAATGGCGGACCAGCCAAGCTCTTTCCATATATCTGATGTAATGATGATGCTCCAGAAGTAGCTAGGCTCTGCCAAATAGGAAATCGGCTCATCGATGAAATTAAGAGCAAGAAGAACGTTGTTAATAATCCCAACATCCGAAAGCCAAGTGGCAAGAATACCGCCGAGAATAACCCATGACAAAAAGTGAGGCAAATACGAAATGGTCTGAATCGCTTTTTTGAAGCCGACCGAACGAACCTCGTTTAGAAATAATGCAAAAATAATAGGTAGTGGAAATCCGATTGCAAGTTTGATAAGACTGATGCCGAGTGTATTTTTCATGACATCAACAAAGCTCTCATCCTGGAAAAACTCCTTAAAGTGCATAAAGCCAACCCAAGGCGCCTCGCTTATGGATTTGACAATGTTGAATTCTTTAAAGGCGATAATAACGCCATACATAGGAACGTAGTTGAATATAATCATCCATAGCACGCCTAGTAACGCCATAATTTGAATGTGCCGTTGGCTGTACAACTTTTTGAACCATTTGCTTCTTGCTGCCTTTGCGTCCGCAGCAGGCAAGGAAGCAGGCGCTGAACCTAGCTGTGTTTTCAAAATAATTACCCCCATGCTGTTGAAAATCTGATGTAAGCCTTTGCATCTCTTATACTTTAATTGTAGATTGTTGGTCCCTGTCTCGTAAGGCTTTAGATTTCGTATTCAGGTGACCATTTTTCGGTTTTGGGTGCATCTACCGTTTTTTGCGCACAAAAAAATGTGATGCTGGCAGAACCTGCCTCGCATCACATTTTAGTTTTTCATTCTATTTAGCAAACGAAAATTCAATCCAATCCAAATCCACACTGCCGCTTAAAATACGGATGATGACACGAACTGCTCCAGCTGGTAGATGGATGTCCTTTAGAAGCAGGCTCTCCGTCCAATCCTCACCGTTTACCTCACAGCTCACCGGCTCTTGGCCTTCTAGTTCAATGGATAATGTCGCTTGACCCGCAGCGGCTAGCAGCCCTGCATGCAGATCAAATGACTTTGCTTCGACGCACAAAGCATCATACGCGAGCCAATCTCCTTGATGCAGCTCAACACAAAGCGTATTATCCTCTGCCCAAACCTTGCCGCCCTCTGAATGATAGCTTGGCATCTCGGTCTTGCCCGTAATCATCCTCATTGGCACGCCGTCACTTGCACGCAGTCCTGTCTTGTTCGTTTTCTTGTTCACGATGCCAAAGCCGGCACCCTCACCTTGTCCATAAAATTCAGCAGGAATCTGGAGCGGAAGGTGACGCAGCAGCGCACGGGATATGCCTGGGAACGCATCACAGTTGTCCACTTTCAGATTATCGAGATATTCATTTAAGATCGCTTCCGCCGTTGCTTCATCCGGTTTAGCGCCGCCCTCCAAATAAGCCGTCAGCAGATTCCAGCCTTCCGGCATCCGAATAGAGTATGGAGAATTTGATGTGTTCATCTTTTTCCACGTCCAGAAATTCCACGAAATCTGATGATCCTCGAACATTTGGAATGCTCCGCTGTACCACTGTGCGTTATTTTCACCGCCTTCACCCATGAAGATCGGCACATTCCACTCCTCACGCTTATCTATATATTTCTGAATACTTTCCGTATCGGGGTTGTTCCAATACTTATGGAATTGCAGCATTAAATTATCATCAAATTTCTCTGTGAATACACTCCAGTCCGTTGACCAATGCACCCCTTCAATAATGATCATATGACGCTTGTCCACTTCACGGATCGCTGCTGTAATTTCCTTGTGCAGCGGCTCTACAAGGTCGTTATATTGGTTAAACCAATCCGGAAGAGGTTCATTAAAGAGGTCATATCCGGCAATAATCCAATCGTCTTTATAGCGCTCTGCGAACATTCGCCAAATCGCGATCGTCAGCTCTTGGTTGCGGCGATCCGTAAACAGCTCCGGCAAATCATTTTCCGAATCATCAATGTTGGCTCCCGTCTGCCCGCCTGGCGCCCCGTGCAAATCCAAAATGACATACAGCTTATACTTTCTGCACCATTCAATCACTTCATGAATTCGTGCAAGCCTTTTTTCATTAAAAATGATCTCTTCGCCTTGTTCTAGAATTCCGCGAGCATTGATTGGAAACCTCACGGAATTAAAGCCCTGCTTCGCTACTTCGCGGACATCAATCTCATCCACATAACGCTCCACATAACTATCCCAGAACTGTGCTGCTTTCTCTTCGCCGATTAATTCCTTGACCATCGCCTCGATTTTGCGCGGACGGTCTCCGCCTTGCGGAAACTTCCACATATAGCCTTCCGGCAGCAGCCAGCTTCCGAACCCAACGCCTCTCAGCACAATTTCTTTGCCGTCTCCATTAAGCAACTTTTTACCTTCCGCTCTAACGAAACCGCTTACATCATTGTTGTTGCTATGCACGCTCATCATCGGATTGCCTCCTTATATGTATGGTTTGGAACTATCATCGTTACTCTCTCAAAATATAGCACAAGACCGCAGTTTACGGTGAGCATTCCGAAATACGGAGAGCATATCCGAAAGGCGCAGCCTTCTAGCAGCCGATTTGCGTTTTAGTTTGTGTATAGCGATGCATCTGCATTTGTATGCGAATAGGTAGAGTACATGATGAACTATCCACCAGAAGTATCATGAGTACCAGGGATACCAAAGGTACCAGTAGTTCCAAAGTTACCTGAGGTACCTGAGGTGCCAGGGATACCAGCGGTACCAGAGGTGCCAGGGATACCAGCAGTACCAGCAGTACCAACACTTCCAGCAGTTCCAGAGGTACCTGAAGTGCCAAAGATACCAGCGGTACCAGCGAAACCAGCAGTATCAGCAGTACTAGAGGTACTAGAGGTATCAAAAATACCAGCAGTTCCAAAGGTACCTGAGGTAACAGAGATACAAGCGGTACCATAGGTACCATAGGTACCATCACTACCTGTAACGAATCTGATACACGTTATCCGCCTACATTTCCGCTTTTAAAAAATGTAACGAACACCAGCAACCTTATTTCCTTCAAAACATCCCTTTTCGTGTACAAAAGTACCTATTAGCGTTGCTGTAATTCGTTAGCACCTTTAAACATCACTTTTCCGCAAAATAAGCTCCTTACGATTCGTTAGATTTTAACTCTTTCCAAATGGTTAATCCATCCAAATAATGCAACCTTATCTATCATTAAGGTGTCTATATGATTACAAGTAAATGTCGCGAGGCAGCATTATTATTATGTTGGGGGTGTACTATCGGTTATGTCGAAAATAAAACCAGTATTTTTCATTTTATTATGCATCATCATCTTAGGCGGATGCTCCAAAGATACAAATAGCAAGGAAAATAAGTTTATTTTAGAGGATGTAACTAAAGCGATTGAAGCACAGAAGTTAGAGCTAATATCCTATGGGATAACAGGTTACCCTCCGAAATTAAACGATGTTATTCCCGAGGTCTATTCCGTAGGAATACCACTAAATAAGAAAGAAAATGAACCTGAGTTTATGCATTTTTATATCTTTCAATCTGAAAAAGATCGTATTAATGGGGCTGAAGAACTCAATAAACAAACAGAGAATGCCGATTCCAAATCGTTTACGAGATTATATCAGGAAGGAAACGTTCTGATCGTTTATTGGAGTGACATCAAGGAGAATACACGACTAGACAACCCTATTGAAGCGGCGTTAGAGCAGCTCAAGAATGCCTAATAATCTCATCCGCTACCGCTTGAGGTGGGGATGACAACATCGTGTAACCCTTTGTTTTGATCGTTACTCTTTCGCCGATCCTCAGGTCATTATAAAGCTCTCTATCATTAACGCGAATAATCATCACATCGTTATGATTTTCGTTATTCAAAAAATCAGAAAGCGATTTGGATTTAGCCTCTTTTTTGGAAATGTTATAGACAACAAATAGGGTTGGAGCGTCATTGCTGTTAAGTTGCTTCTCTAGAATATAATCGCCTTTTTCAAATGGTTTATTAATGCCAATGATTAACCCGCAGACTGCAATTGCGACTACCAAATACGCTATCCATTTTCTCATCTTGTTCCTCCCTATTTGATTGGTGGCTATTTTATTTCCAAGCTAAGCCACTCACAATATTTCAAGAAAAACTTGTCCAATAGCTCAGCATTGACCATCGATAATTGTTTGACCAATGCGTATTTAAAGAAATCCAATAGATCATCTTCAATACTCTCCAGTTGTTCAATCAATTCAATATCGTTATATTCAATAAAAAACATTTTCTGCTTCTCTTGTTCTGTTGGTGGTTTAACATTCATCACTCCATAGTAATCATCCGACCAAATCCTTACTGATTGATCCAAGTATTCGATAGATGGAAAGGGATCATGTCCTAGCCAGGCACTTTTCTTATTTATGACCGCGTCAAGGACCTCCTTCCATTGCTCCAATCCACAGCAACAACTGGGAAGTATCACATGGCTATGACTCTCAAAAGCAATCCCGCCGCTCAGTACAATTTCATCTGTATTAATGAGTTCTTTTACCACTTTATTAGGTTCTTTATTTATATCAATATCATTCATGCCACATAGCACTGTCAGAAAAATAACAACATCCTCTGCGCTTGAATTTTTTGATAAATATGCATTTTCTAGGCTCTCTGCTTTTGGAAGCCATAAAGGCTTATCGAAAAAGGGATTAGTAATTACGGCTTGAACACGTGTCATGGCCATTCTCCTCTTACAAGATACTTAAGCTTGCAATAATTCCCTGCATAACTATTCTAATACAGTAGAGCAGGCAATGGCTATATCCATCAAAATGTGTTTGATAATGAAATGCCCTCATGATATATTTAGCAATATTTAGGAGAGATTGAAAACAACGCGAATGACATAACTATTTCATATGACTAAGGAAGCGAGTGTTGTTTGGTGGAAAATAAAGCTGTCATACTTGGCTCAAACTTTTACACAGGTTTAAGCATCATAAGAGGCCTCGGCTCCAAGGGGATCTATACAGTAGCAATGGATTATTCCAAGCAAAATACATATGGCGCCAAATCCAAATACTTAAGCGAGCAAATTATTGTTCCTCATTATAAACAGCAGAAGGAACAGCTTCTGCACTATTTAATCGACTACGCCAAAAAGCAGGACAAGAAGCCTGTCCTTTTTCCGAGCGTCGACCCTTATGTGGAGTTCGTTGATTCTTATTTGGACGAACTCAAAAAGTACTACCATATAAATATGAACGTTCAAGGCTTTTGGAGCAATATTATGGATAAGGAGTATCTCCATACCCTTACAACAAAACACGGTGTATTAGTGCCAGAATCGATCAGCCCAGCTGAGGAACGATTTGAAGAAAGAGTCGTTGCTGAGATCGGCTTTCCATGTATCGTGAAACCCACGGACTCTCCAGCTTTCGTGGACTTTTTCCGAGCCAAAATATTCACATGCCATAACTTGGAGGAAATGAGAGCTGCAATCGAGAAATCGAGGCAAGCTAAACTTCAGGTTATCGTGCAAAGAATTATTCCCGGCTTCGATGACCATGTCTATACACTTGATGCCTACTTGGATCAGAGTTCAAAGGTAACTCACTGGATGACCTGTCAAAAACTACGGCAATTCCCGATTAACTTTGGCGCTTCTTCCTTTACAAAGCAAAAGTACATAGAGGAGCTTTACCACATCGGTGCCCCTTTTCTAGAAGCGATTGGCTATAAGGGCTTCGCCGAAATTGAATTCAAGAAAGATGCGGTAACCGGCAAGTATTATTTGCTGGAGATTAATGCAAGAACGACTACACTGGACCCTCTCCTACAAAAATGTGGCGTTAACTTCCCACTGCTCGCTTACAACGAGCTTGTAGGCAAGCCGATTGGAAGCTATGCGATTACAAGCGATACAGGGATCGCCTTCTGCTTTTTGTTTGAAGATCTTATTTCATCGCGCGATTATGTCCGAACCAAACAGTTAAGCGTCCTGCCAATCGTTAAATCCCATTTTGTCAAAAGAGCGCCTGCCATCTGGAGCCTAAGCGACCCAGCGCCTGCCGTATCATTCTGCTATATGGTATTCAAAAAAATAGTGAGGAAAGTTTCACAACGGAGGGTAATACGGCAGCCGTAACTATAAGACGAAAAGATAGCACAATAGGAAAACCTCCCGTTAAAGCAGCTGAATCAGCTCAATTAACAGGAGGTTTTTATTAAATTTCTATAAGTAAGGTGTTCCCTCCATCAAGCTTCATTCCCTTTTGAATCTACAAAAAACCAATAAACGATAAATTGTAAAACGCTCATCCATAGGATGAAGAGCAATGAATTTCCGTTTAACGAATCAAGCACTTGTTGCAATACAGACAAAGGCTCCGTAAACAAATGAATAGAATGAAAGCGTAAAAATCTTCCTATATATATCCCTAGACCGCCGAGCAGCATAAATACTAATAAAATCAGTTTATTCCATTTCGTATTTATAAGAAGCAGTTGAATCTCTTTGATCATTAAAATGTAAAAAAATAGAGCTATGAAAACCCCGCTGATTAACACAAAGAAGTTCCACCACTCATTAACGTGAAGTCCCTCCATATAATCAAACGAAAAGAAATTGAGATGAATCAGATCGGTTACAACGTAGAACACATTTGGCGAGAGCAGTATGAAAACGATAAAGAAAACAAAACTAACCAGCATATTTCTTTTCTTATGCGACTTAAATAAAGGCAGCAAAAAAGACAGCTCCAGTGCTGCAAAAGCAAGAAATAAATTAAAGATCATAAATGAATAATAGTTATCTAAAGTAAACAGAAGCGCTATATACGTAAAAAAAGATATTCTCGCCTTAAAACGATTATTCATCCAAACACTCCTATTTTTATCCATTTTACGCATTTTCGGGTGAAAAGGTATCAAAAGCCTTGCGAGATTGCCTCGCAAGGCTTTTTCGTTCTACTTTTGAAGCCGATTGGCTAATATTTTCCCTAATGCCTCTTCCGCTGCAAAAACTTCAATCGGGCTATCAGGATTTTCTCGGGTATGCTTTAACCGTTCAATTGATTCATCATTAATGTGAGCGGGATCAATGAAAGACAATGCCCATGCTGCCCAAAAACAAGCTTTATCATTTGTGGAAGCGAGTATTTGCAGTAAATAAGGGACGCTATGGCTGCCTATTCTCGTTAAAGTTAATGCAGAGGCCATTCTGAGCTGTTCATTGTCCTCCTTCAACAAGGCAGCAACCTGAGCAGTAGATTCTGATGCTGCTTCGCCAAACTCACCTAGTACAACAACGATCATAGTACGTACAGATACATCCCTTACATGCAGTTGTTCGATTAAAGCTGGAATTACACTTGTCCCTTGTTTTTTCAAATTATGTATCGCATGAAACGCTTCTTGTGTATTTGTGCTGCCTAGTTTCATGATATTAGCATCAAATGGTTTTAAGTCAGACATTGTTTTATCTCCTTTTTATAAGATGAAAAAAACAAATCCTTTAATGTATACAAATCTTAAAAAGATGACACACTACATTTTTCCATTCCAAATGTAAAACGTTTTTTTCTGAAAGAATGTTGCGGAACATACACCTCTAAGCTCAGGTATCAGCTCATTGTAAGTACAACTCATGAATTTTTCCTTATAATCTACATTATCCAACATTAGGATTGAACATTTGTTCATTTATGATTTTACATATGTTCAAAGTCGTGTTATTATAAGCGTGAAATTAAGCATTCGTATAAGGGGAAGGTGAACTGGCTATGTTAAATTTGTCTGGAATGATTGATCATACGCTTTTGCGTGCAGATGCCACAAAGTCTGAGATTACAAAATTAACGGCAGAAGCGAGAAAATATAGTTTTGCTTCCGTTTGCGTCAATCCAACTTGGGTAGCTTACGCTGCTGAGCAATTGGCAGGCAGCACCGTTAAGGTTTGTACAGTAATCGGATTTCCATTAGGGGCTTCTACTACGGAGACAAAGGCCTTTGAAGCTAAGAACGCTATTGCAAATGGAGCGACTGAGGTTGATATGGTCATTAACATTGGTGCACTCAAAGATGGCGACGACGACTTTGTACAAAAAGATATTCAAGCTGTTGTTGAAGCCGCTGCTGGTAAAGCTATTGTGAAAGTAATTATCGAAGCATCACTGCTTACAGACGATGAAAAAGTACGCGCTAGTCAGTTGTCTGTTCGTGCGGGTGCGGATTTCGTGAAAACATCGACAGGTTTTTCAACTGGCGGAGCAACTGCTGAAGACGTAGCGCTTATGCGCAAAACCGTTGGGGACAAGCTCGGCGTTAAAGCTTCCGGCGGCATTCGCAGTCTTGAAGATATGGAAAAAATGATTGCAGCAGGCGCATCAAGAATCGGTGCCAGCTCAGGCGTGAAGATTATGGAAGGCGAGCAATCGACCTCTTCTTACTAAATAGATATGATGGTGCTGCTCCAATTTGGAGCAGCCTTTACAGGAGGATTTTAGGATGAAGGAACAGTTAATTAAAGAAGCGATTGAAGCCCGTCAGCATGCTCATATCCCCTACTCGCATTTTGCAGTTGGTGCCGCTCTACTAACAGGCAGCAAACGCATTTACCGAGGCTGTAATATTGAGAATGCATCGTTTGGATTAACGAATTGCGCTGAGCGAACGGCTATTTTCAAAGCGGTATCCGAAGGTGAACGCATCATTGAAGCTATTGCAGTAGTGGCAGATACCGAAGGTCCTGTATCTCCATGCGGCGCTTGTCGACAGGTATTGGCCGAATTTTGTGATGAGAATACAAAAATCTATTTAACAAATCTCCATGGGCATACAGAAGAATGGACCATGGCACAGCTGCTGCCAGGTGCTTTTCAAGCCTCCGATATGAAATAGTAATCTGTGAATCTATTGTAAGCGCTTCATAGTAATTCTAAACTCGCACAATATTAACTAACTAGGAGAATGAACCATGAAATTTTTAATCGCTATATTAGGTTTGCTTGTTGTTCTTGGGCTTTCTTACATCGCGAGCAATAACAAAAAGAACATTCGCTATAAACCGCTAATTATCATGGTCGTCCTGCAGGTGATCTTAGCCTTCGTTCTATTAAATACCGTTGCTGGTGCTGTCTTAATTAAAGGCTTCTCCAGTATGTTTGAGAAATTGCTTGGATTTGCCCATACCGGGATTGAATTCGTATTTGGCGGCTTGCTGAATGAAGGACAGTTCTCTTTCTTCTTAAGTGTGCTGCTACCAATCGTGTTTATTTCCGCGCTCATTGGTATATTGCAATACATCAAGGTTCTGCCGTTTATCGTCAAATATATCGGTCTTGTCTTGAGCAAAATAAATGGCATGGGCAAATTGGAGTCCTATAATGCGGTAGCTTCTGCAATTTTGGGACAATCAGAGGTTTTCATCTCCGTTAAAAAACAAATCGGGTTGCTGCCTAAACATCGGTTGTATACATTGTGTGCCTCGGCGATGTCTACGGTGTCGATGTCGATCGTCGGCTCATACATGCAAATACTCGATCCAAAATATGTAGTAACAGCGCTTGTCTTGAATCTGTTTGGCGGATTCATCATCGCTTCCATTCTTAACCCTTATAAGGTTGAGCCGGAAGACGATATTTTGCAGGTGCAAGAAGAAGAAAAACAATCCTTCTTTGAAGTGTTGGGCGAATATATATTAGATGGCTTCAAGGTTGCTATCATCGTCGCAGCTATGCTTATCGGTTTTATCGCCATGATCGCGCTCGTAAATGGACTTTTCAGCGGTATCATTGGCATCTCGTTCCAAGAACTGTTAGGCTATATTTTTGCTCCCTTCGCTTTTATCATGGGTGTTCCATGGAAAGACGCAGTCGACGCAGGAAGCATTATGGCTACAAAAATGGTATCCAACGAGTTTGTCGCTATGCTTGAGCTAGAAAAATATCCTAATTTGTCCGCTCGCGCTGTCGGCATTGTCTCTGTATTTTTAGTTTCATTCGCCAACTTCTCATCGATCGGCATCATTGCCGGCGCTGTGAAAGGCCTGCATGAAAAACAAGGTAACGTCGTGGCTCGATTTGGGTTAAAATTGTTGTACGGGGCTACTTTAGTTAGCGTCTTGTCTGCCATTATTGCCGGACTGTTTATTAAATAACAAGGAGCCTAAAACCAATGAACAAGTTTCAAAGAATTCACCTTGTTGTCATGGACTCTGTAGGTATCGGCGAGTCGCCGGATGCAGCCAGCTTCGGGGACGTTGATGTCGATACACTCGGTCATATCGCACGGGAATGCGGAGGTCTGGAGATGCCTAATATGGCTAAGCTCGGACTATCCAACATTAAGGAAATTGCTGGAGTGAAGGTCGCAGACCAGCCGCTTGCTTATTATACAAAAATGCAAGAAGCATCCAATGGCAAAGATACAATGACGGGCCACTGGGAGATCATGGGACTTCATATTGCAGTACCATTTCGCGTCTTCGCAGATGGATTCCCGCAGGAATTGATTGCTCGCATTGAAGCTCATACCGGTCGCAAGGTCATTGGAAACAAACCTGCAAGCGGCACTGAAATTATCGACGAGCTTGGTGAAGAGCATATGCAGACGGGCGCACTGATTGTATACACTTCTGCTGATTCCGTGCTGCAAATTGCTGCTCATGAAGAGGTTGTTCCACTGTCTGAGCTTTATGAAATTTGTGAATTTTGCCGAGAAATCACACTGGAAGATCCCTACATGCTGGGGAGAATTATCGCACGTCCTTTTGTTGGTGAGCCAGGCCATTTCAAAAGAACATCTAATCGCCATGACTATGCATTGAAGCCATTTAATAGAACAGTAATGAATGAGCTAAAAGATGGTGGATTTGATGTCATCGCTCTTGGTAAAATATCCGATATATACGATGGTGAAGGTGTTACGAAAACGGTGCGTACAGTGTCCAATGCAGATGGCATGGATCAATTTATCGCGACCCTTGACGAATCGTTTACGGGAATCAGCTTCTTGAACCTCGTTGATTTTGATGCGCTATTCGGGCATCGCCGCGATCCAAAGGGCTATGGACAAGCATTGGAAGAATATGATGCTCGTTTGCCAGAGGTTTTTGCCAAATTAACGGATCAGGATTTGCTGATCATTACAGCCGATCACGGCAATGACCCGACTTATCATGGTACGGATCATACTCGTGAATATGTGCCTCTACTCGCATACTCGCCGCGTTTTCAACAAGCTGGTCAAGCTCTGCCGATAAGCGAAACCTTTGCAGATATTGGGGCTACCATTGCTGAAAACTTCGGAGTTAAGATGCCAGAGCATGGCAAAAGCTTTTTGGGACAATTAAAATAACGATTTTAGAGGAGAATGTTGATGAGCGTTCATATTGCAGCCGAACAAGGCCAAATTGCAGAAACTATTTTATTGCCGGGTGATCCGCTAAGAGCCAAATATATTGCGGATACTTATTTGGAGGATGTCATCTGCTATAACGAAGTTAGGGGCATGCTAGGTTTTACAGGTACTTATAAAGGAAATCGCATATCCGTGCAGGGAACTGGTATGGGCGTCCCTTCAATCAGTATTTATGTGAATGAATTGATTAAGGACTATGGCGTTAAAAATCTAGTTCGTGTAGGCACTTGCGGCGCTATGCAGGAAAGCGTACATGTTCGTGAAGTTATTTTGGCGCAAGCCGCTTGTACAGATTCCAGCGTTAATCGCCATGTTTTTGGCGGATATGATTTCTCGCCAATCGGCAGCTTCTCCTTGTTGAAGGCAGCCTATGAGCGCGGTAGTGAAAAAGGGCTTAAATTGCATGTCGGCAATATTTTCTGCTCGGATACTTTCTACCGCGATGATAAGACAATCGTTCAAAGACTGATGGATCACGGCGTTCTAGGTGTAGAAATGGAAACAACAGCACTTTATACTCTTGCAGCTAAATACGGCGTCAACGCACTAACGATTCTAACGGTAAGCGACCATCTTCTAACTGGCGAAGAAACGACTTCGGCAGAGCGTCAAAGCACCTTTAACGATATGATGGAAGTTGCTCTTGAAACCGTAATTTCACTATAATTTGATATTAAATAATCAATGAACAGCGAGGAGACAACAACATGAGAATGGTTGACCTAATTGAGAAAAAACGTGATGGCGGAGAGCTTACAACAGAGGAAATCAACTTTATTATTGAAGGCTATACGAAGGATGAAATTCCTGACTATCAGGTTAGTGCCTTGGCTATGGCTATCTTCTTCAAGGATATGACAGAGCGCGAACGCGCTGACTTAACGATGGCGATCGTGAATTCCGGCGATACGATTGATCTGTCGGCAATTGAAGGCGTGAAGGTAGATAAGCACTCCACTGGCGGTGTTGGCGATACAACTACGCTTGTACTTGCTCCACTTGTTGCTGCACTGGATATCCCGGTTGCCAAAATGTCAGGCCGCGGTCTTGGACATACTGGCGGTACAATTGACAAGCTGGAAGCCATTGCAGGATTCCATGTGGAAATCGGCAAGGATGAATTTGTGAACCTCGTGAACAAGGATAAAATTGCGGTTATCGGACAATCCGGCAATTTGACGCCAGCTGATAAGAAGCTATACGCTTTGCGCGATGTTACAGCAACGGTAGATTCTATTCCGCTCATTGCCAGTTCGATTATGAGCAAGAAGATTGCTGCCGGTTCAGATGCTATCGTGCTTGATGTGAAGACAGGCGCTGGCGCATTTATGAAAACCGTTGAAGATGCCAAGGAACTTGCACATGCTATGGTAAGCATAGGCAATAACGTTGGCCGTAAGACGATGGCCGTCATCTCGGATATGAGCCAGCCGCTTGGACTCGCAATCGGCAACGCGCTTGAAGTGAAAGAAGCAATCGATACACTTCAAGGAAAAGGACCTAAAGATTTGGAAGAGCTTTGCCTTGCACTAGGCAGCCAAATGGTGTTTCTTGCGAATAAAGCTAGCTCTCTAGAAGAAGCCGAGGAAATGCTGAAGGAAGTTATTCGCAACGGCAAAGCACTCGAAAAATTCAAATCATTTATCGCTAATCAAGGCGGCGATCCTTCGGTTGTGGATCATCCTGAGAAATTGCCGCAAGCGCCTTATCTGATTGAAGTGCCTGCCAAAGCAGACGGCGTGGTCACTGAAATAATTGCCGATGAGATCGGAACTGCAGCGATGCTGCTTGGAGCTGGACGTGCGACGAAGGAATCGGAAATTGATTTGGCTGTTGGCCTCATGCTGAATAAAAAAATCGGCGATGCGGTTAAAACAGGTGAATCCCTCGTTACGATTCATTCCAACCGTGAGAATGTTGATGATGTGCTTAATATCATTTACGAAAACATCCGCATCGGCAGCAGCGTAACACCACCCGTACTCATCTACGGAATTGTGACAGAATAATATAATTAAAGAAGAGGACCGTTGGAGCTTGCCGTTTAGGCAGCTACAACAGTCCTCTTCTTTAATTACAGCAGACCATATGCACCGATTTAATTACCTTCAGCCAGCAACAGCTGCTCTGCTTTGAAATGTAGCTCCCATACGTTGCAGGTTTGATTTGCCAGTATAATACTGGTAGAATCCATCTCCGGGTAATAGGCAAACATAGCAGCTACACCTGCATTTGAACCCTCTTTATACATTCGAATTAGTTTGCCATCATTATTGTAGAGAAAATGAAAGCCATATCCGTTTACGATTTTGCCCCATTCATACTTTTGTTCGATGGCAGAATGAGGCTTCATGATCTCGGTCGTCATCTCCTCGGATAACAACCTTCCATTAATGAGTGCACGCATGAACAAGTCAAGGTCGCTGACAGTAGTAAATGCACCTCCATCAGAAGTACCCATTGGCGGATAGGAATATATGTTTTTACGCCACGCGACTATATTTTGTTCGTCATAAATGGCGGCGTAGCCTTCAGCAATAGGAGCATCTCCCTCATCTTTTGAGCTAAATGCTGTATTCTGCATCCCGCAAGCACGAAATATATGTTCATCTACATAGCTTCGATAGTTTCCATTGGTTGCTTTCTCAATCGCGAGGCCTAGCAGCACAAATGCACAGTTATTATAGCTGACGTTAGTTCCCGCCTTGAATTTGGGTTCCTTATACGCAAACTGAGGAATAAAATCAGCACAATCTCTTATCGAGTAATTGGGCTTGTTTATGAACAAATCCTCGTAGCTCTCTCCCATTTCTTCATCTGCATCATCAGCAATACCTGACGTATGCGTAAGTAAATGAGTGATCGTAACGTCGCTTGGTATTTTGGTGCCAGTGAGGTCGATGATCGCTGTAATTCGGTCTTCCAGCTTTATTTTGCCTTGCTCAACAAGCTGAAGTATCGCAACTGCAGTAAACAATTTGGTAATCGAAGCTGTATCGAACATCGTATTCATCTGGTTTGCCACTTTAAATCCTCTATGTGCAAAGCCGTATGCTCGGGCGAATATGACCTTGCCGCCTTTGTTCACTAATCCTGCACCTGAAAAATGATGCTGCTCATGATACTGATCAAATAAGGAAGTTAGTTCTTTTTCCATCTCTAAAACCCTCTCATTATTAACATAGCTTCATTTTACCATTTGCATATTTCCATATCCGATAAAGTTTAACTATAATGATTTGTTATCAGGTTTTAGTACTCCTGAGAGCCGCGGCTTGTTCATTACCCGATTAAAGGGGCAGACCCATCTAACAAGCCATTTACCTCATTTCCTTCCTTACGCCAATATTCCATGCCGCCAAGCATCTCCTTTACCTTAAAGCCAAGCCCAGATAAACGAGCGGCACCTTTGGCAGCTCCATTGCATGCCGGCCCCCAGCAGTATACAACAATGACTTGTTCCTTTGAGAAGGATGAAGTCCTCTCCTCATTAATCATATTGGACGGCAGGTTAATCGCACCAGGAACATGGCACTCTTCATAAGCTTTTGCGCTGCGAACATCGATGAGCAGAAAGTCATGAACGCCCCGCTTCATATCATGACATACGTCAGAAACATCTGTTTCTACAGCCAGTTTGTTCATATAATGACGATGGGTATCCTCCGGTGAAGCTGCTGGTGTTTCAAGAACAAGCGATACATAAGATTCGTTTTCCATTTCCGCTGCCTCCATTTGGGCTGTTATATTTAAGCCGTTCGATTTCTTAAATACAATGTAGCACAGCCTTAAACAATGGAGTTATCGATAGAAATCTATAGTACACTTCATTAATTTTGATGATTAACCCCGCCAACAAGCTCTAAGAACCCCGTAAACGCTTTGGATTTCCATTTCTTCTTGGCATAGATGAGCTGTGTATAGAACTTACAATCGGGGTGCGCAAAAGGAACAGCAATCAACTCGCCTTTCTGAACCGCATCAGCAACGACAATACGCGGCAATAAAGCAATTCCAAGACCGTACATCACACACTGCTTAATCGCTTCTAAATTGCCAAACTCATACGATAATGTATAATTCACATGGTTATGTTTGAGTACCTTGAGCAGCATAGCCCGGTAGGTGCAGCCATTCTCTGTTAAAATCATCGATTCGTTCTCCAAATCTTCAACCTGCACCTTATCAAAGCTTACGAAGCGATGATCGGGACTTGCAATGATGACAAGCTCCTCTTCCCTCAAAATACAGCTGTGAAGCTCAGGATCAGCAAACGGCGGATCTAAGATGATCCCGACATCTAAAGCTCCCTCTTTTACACTCTCGATAATTACCGGTTCATTCCCCGGCTGAATGACAATGTTAACCTGCGGGTAGCTTAAACGATACGCCTGAAGATGCGGGGGGAGGAAAAAAGCAGCCAATGTCTCAATCGTACCAATGGTCAGCGTGCCCTTCGACTGTGTGGAGAGAACTTCTTTTGACTCCTCATGCAGCCTAACGATATCGTCGGCATATTGCAATAGCGTTTCCCCGGCCATCGTTAGCCTCATTTTCCTCCCAAATCGCTCCACTAGAACTGCCCCATACGATTCTTCAAGCTTCTGAATTTGAGTCGTAATACTCGACTGCGCATAACCCAGAGTTTCAGCAGCTCGTGTGAAGCTCCCCCACTTTGCTACTTCGCGAAATGTTTTTAAGTACGTTAATTCCAAGGCGCTATTCCCCTTTCTATAGGGAGAATCGTTCCCCCTATTGTAACTAGGATTTAGCTGTTGTTCATTCGTATTTCACAACATTAAATACGTCCTAACATGATGCGCAAGCCGACTACGATCATGGACGGCACTAATAACTTATCGCTTTTTCCCCAAATAGGAGATGTGCTATGTGGCGACTGTATCTCGTAATTCTTTGAATCTGCAAATTCCTTCAACCGATCTTGCGAGGAGTCTGTTTCACCATTAGGATATCCAACTTCGACCTGCCCATTTTCTACTTTAGATGCCGTTATCCAGCTTGGGGATAGCAATTTAAGATTAGGAGGGATGTCAGATAAGAAAAAGACGTATTCTTCACCGGATTTGAACTTCATAGAAAAATCAGGACATGCATTTCCAGCTGGATATTTGCTTCTATTGTCTATCGTTTCTGGCAAATAAATCGTCTGCGGCGCTTTGCCCGGTCCAGCATATGAAGTAACAGCCAGTGTAACTTTTCTTCCGTCCTCACTTATATCAGCCACCTTGCCATAAACCATAGCTTTCGACTCATAAGCCTCTTCAAAGTTCCATGGGATAGGTGAGCAAGCATGGACAAAATTAGCGTTCACTACGATAAACAAACAGATGAAGCTAAGTGTTAGTAATAGTACTTTATTTCTCATGTTCATCACTCCCATTCATTCTTATATCCTATAACGATGGGATGGAAATAATTGTTGCTGCTCTGCTGCCGACTTCAAAGCAATAACCGCAGTCGCATCTAATTTAAGTCAACGGACTAATATCTTTTCGAAAATAATAATGTTTGCTGCCTAAGGGCGCGTCTTCAAAAACCGCCACTTCTCTATAACCGTTTTTCTTATAAAATTCCGGCGCCTGAAAACTAAACGTGTTTAGCTTAATGAAGGTGCATTTCTTCTCTTTAGCTATTTTCTCTATTTGGGATAGCAGCTGGCTGCCGAGACCTGTGCCTCTAAGAGCTTGATCTACCCACAAAATATCGACCTCTATCCAATTCCAGCAAAAGACGCTTAATAGTCCGCCAAGGATTTTGCCTTCATCATCCTTTATCGTCAGGTTTATTTCCTCATAATTGTTTTTCAACTCGTCGGGGACATGCCCATGATTATACTCGATCAGTTTTCTTTTCACGTATTCGCTTTCTTCTTTGCTTCCATAAGTAATTTCAGCTGACACTAGTTTCCACCGCCAAATAAGATAATATAATGATCACTTTCCAATTATAGTATATTGCACATTCAAGATGAAGCGTTTTGCTTATTCATGGAAACGGCTGCGGAAGCTGCTTGGCGACTCTCCCGTCCAACGTTTGAACTGCCTGCTGAAGTGCGCAATATTATGGTAGCCAAGCCTCGCCGATATCGACTCTACCGTTGCTTCGGGATTCATCAACAGCAGCTTCGCTTTTTTCAGCATCAAAGTGGACAAATATTGACGGGGAGACACGCCATACACCTGGGTAAACATGCGATTGACCGACGACATGCTGTAACCCACCGAATCCGCAATTAATTTTATCGTCTCCATCTCGTCCTCCTGCTCTCTTCTGCTTGCCGCACCCTCAACCGTACGCTCCAGCATAGTCGCAATCTGTGCTGCTGCAGCCGATTTTCGTGCACCAGCCTCATCACCGCGGTTAAGCTCAGACAGCGTACCGCTTAATCCGGCAAACAGTTCAAATAAAGCAGACAAAATATTCATGCGAGATTCTACTCGTACCACTGCTTCTTCAGAGGTTAATGCCATTAATTTATCCAAAGCTGGCTTGATTGCTACTGCCAGCTCACTGCCAGCTTCGTGAAAACAATGGCTATTGCGAATAAGAAGCTCACGGAAAGACCTCTCATCCACGTCAAAATGCAAGCAGTAATAGGTCATTTCATCATTACAAACGACAGAGCTTTCATGATTGTCCCCTGGATTGAGCAATATAAGATCACCTGGACCTTGCTTATAGGCATGTCCGTTAACCTTCATCTCCTGCGTTCCCGATAATACGAGATTCACTTCAAATAGAGGATGCTTATGCAGCGGGTATTTCCATTCCGGATCAACCGTACGCCAGTGTGCTGCAAAAACACGGAAGGTGGAATCCATATCAGGCAGCATAAATTCCTTTCTAGCTGACTCTATTTTTATTTGCATAAGCGCGCTTCTCCTTCCTTATTTGCATGCCCAAAAATATGATTGATTTGGGTAAATATCAACATGGTATGGATATGGGAACGGGTTAAAATCATTGCTATGATATAGATAGTATAGATTACAATTCATTTCCTAAAAAGGAGAAAAGATATGACTGCCATCCAAAATCCGCTTTTACCTGGCTTTAATCCAGACCCCTGTATTTGCCGTGTAGGAGAAGACTACTATATTGCGGTTTCAACCTTCGAATGGTTTCCCGGCGTTGGCATTTACCACTCTAAGGATTTAAAAAACTGGAGGCTTGCCGCAAGACCTTTAAGCAGGCTCAGCCAGCTAAACATGATGGGCAATCCTGATTCTGGCGGTATTTGGGCTCCTGCACTATCCTATAGCGACAATAAATTTTGGCTGATCTATACCGATGTGAAAGTGACCGAAGGGCAATGGAAAGACTGCCACAACTATTTGGTTACCTGCGACACGATTGATGGTGAATGGTCCGAGCCCATTCATGTGAATAGCTCCGGCTTCGATCCATCGTTGTTCCATGACGAGGACGGCAAAAAGTATTTTGTAAACATGATGTGGGATCAACGGGTCGGCCATCACAACTTCTATGGTATTTTGCTACAGGAATACAGCGCGAGCGAGCAAAAGCTAATCGGCAAACCTGAAATTATTTTCAAAGGAACCGATATTAAGCTGACCGAAGCTCCTCACCTTTATAAAATGAATGGCTACTATTACTTGCTTACGGCTGAGGGCGGCACCAAATATGAGCATCAGGCGACCATCGCTCGCTCCAAACAGCTTGCCGGACCATATGAGGTGCATCCGGAAAATCCGTTAATCTCATCGTTCCATGCACCGCGTATTCCATTGCAAAAGGCTGGCCATGCTTCTATCGTTCAAACGCATACCGGCGAATGGTTCTTAGTGCATCTTGTTGGACGACCTCTCTCTAGAGAAGGCCAGCCGCTGCTTGATCCGCGTGGTTACTGCCCGCTTGGCAGAGAAACAGCTATTCAGCGGCTCGAATGGCGCAATGATTGGCCTTATGTCGTTGGCGGCAACCAGCCTTCCCTTGTCATTGAAGGACCTAACATTCCCGAAGTGAAATGGGAACGCGATTATCCAGTTAAGGATGATTTCGATAGCAGCACGCTAAATCTGCATTTCCAAAGCCTGCGCATCCCTTTAGGAGATCAAATTGTTTCTTTGACCGATAACCCTGGACATCTTCGTCTATACGGCAAAGAATCATTGACTTCTAAATTTACGCAGTCATTTATCGCAAGGAGATGGCAGCATTTCAACTTTACAGCTGAAACAAAAATCGCATTTCAACCGACGTCCTTCCAACAATCAGCTGGGCTTGTGAACTACTACAATACGCAAAACTGGACATCCTGCCAAATTTCATGGAATGAGGAAAAGGGAAGAATTTTGCAGCTTGTTGCATGCGATAATTTTTCGTTCTCTGAGCCGCTTCAAGGAAACGAAATAGCAATTCCAGAAGACGTTGCCTATGTGCATGTCCGTGTTGACGTAGAGAATACACTGTACTACTACTCTTATTCGTTTGATGGCAAGAGCTGGACTCGTCTGCCTGTAAACTTCGAATGCTACAAGCTATCGGATGACTACATTCAAGGCGGCGGCTTCTTCACAGGCGCATTCGTCGGCATGCAGTGTCAGGATACATCGGGACGCAGCCTGCACGCAGACTTTGATTATTTTATATACGACAATCATTAATGAAGCAAGAAAGCTTTTGGGAGCTGAGCATCGTTCCTAAGAGCTTTCTTTTTTTATACTTTGCATAAACGAAAGAACCTCCATAATCACTGCTGTGATTGGAGGTTCTTGTACGGTTCAGATACTGCCAAGTGGACGACGTCCCATCATCAGCTTTAGCCTTTGACCGAGCCTGCTGCTATGCCTTCAACGATACGATCGCTTAAGAATAAGAATGCAATCAATATTGGCAATATACTAATCATTAATGTAGCGCCGATTGCGCCCCAGTCCGTCGTATATTGGCCGATGAAGTTTTGCACGCCGACCGTCAGCGTTTTATAGGCATCTGAGCTTATAAATGTATTAACGAAAATAAATTCATTCCAATTATAAATCATGTTAATAATGCCTGTCGTTGCGATAACAGAGCCTGTCATCGGCAGTACGATTCGGAAAAATATTTTGTTCACGGAGCAGCCGTCGATAACCGCCGCTTCCTCTACCTCACGCGGCAAAGCATAATAGAAGCCAAGCAGGATCATAATCGTGATCGGCATATTGAACGCTACATAAGACAAAATAAGCGACAACGGATGATCAATAAGATGTATTTTGTTGAAAATGCTGAACAACGGAATGAGCGTCGAATGCACCGGAATCATCATCGCAACCATGAATAGACCGAGTACAAAAGAGCTGCCTTTCCACTTCAACCTTGTTATCGCGTAGGTAACTAGGCTGCCTAACACAATCGTAAGCACCGTCGCAACAACTGTAATCCATACGCTGTTGAAAAAATAAACATCAATATTTCCAGCGCTCCATACCTTCTCGTAATTTTCCCACCTAGGATTCATAGGCAGTGACAGCGGAGGAAGATTGAATACTTCCTGATTGTTTTTAAGCGAGAAAAACAGCAGCCATACGAGCGGGAAAATTTGCAATATGGCAACGACCGATAACACGATATATAGTACGGAATAACCCAGTTTGCTTGCTATCCAAGCGCCGGAGCTTTTGTTTCCGTTCCTCAGCTGTCCTGCAGTTCCGGGCATCATGAAGCTTCCCTCCTTACGAATATTGAATCGTATCTTTTGTAGCAGTCAATTTTCGGATTATCCAAGTTACGATGAGACAAATGATAAGCAGGAAGAAACCAATTGCACTGCCATAACCAAAGTCATATGCCCGGAAAGCCTGGTGATACATGTACGATGCCATCACTTCACTGGAACCGTTTGGTCCACCATCTGTCATGACATAAATCAGATCAAAGTATTTAAGCGATCCAACAATTGCCAGCACGATCGTTACTTTAATGACCTCCATCGCCAGCGGAAGCTTGATCTTGTAAGCGATTTGAAAGGCATTCGCGCCGTCAATCTTCGCCGCTTCCTCAAGTGAAGCTGGGATGTTCTTAAGCGCAGCGTAATAAATTAAAATATAAAAGCCCGCATACTGCCATAGGATTGGAATGAATAGAGCAAACAATACCAGTGAAGACTCAGCCAGCCATGCGGGAGGATTTGCAAACCCAATGGATTCGAGAAAGCTGTTCAGAATCCCATTCGTTGGATGATAAATTTTCAGCCAAAGCTGTGCAATCGCTACGGACGACAGCAGCATCGGAATCAAATATATTTTGCGAAAAAAATTGACGCCTTTTAGTTTGGCGGACAACACCATAGCAATAACTAAATAGAGAATGAGACTAAGTGTTGAAAAAACAGCTAACATAAGCGAATGACCAGCGCTGTTCCAAAACATTTTATCCTTAATTAGAGCTTGATAATTATCCAAACCAATAAATTTCATCGCTCCAATACCATTCCACTGGTTTAATCCATAATAGCCAGTCAGAACGATTGGAATATATACAATAGCTAATATCAGAAGCAGGGAAGGCAGCACATACAGCGCAATGATTCTTTTGTTCGACATGACCTTATCCAAATTAGCCGACTCCTTTCTCATTCTCAAGCAGTAAGCGTTTACCCGGCATCCTCTGCCGGGCAAACGGCTTCCCTGCTCCCTATTCTAGAAGCTGTCAGTTTCCTTTGGAAATGGCCGCATCATGCTCTTCAGAGAATTTCTCTGGCGTCACTGCTTTGCCGAATAACGCTTGAATTTGGTTGAGGTGCATTTCTGCGGCATTTGCTTGCATTTGTACATCTGCAAACAAGGTGATGCTGCTAGCTTTGTTCATTTCATTGAATAGATCTACATATAGCTGAGGCAGCTCAAGCTTGGAAGTATCCACCTTCGTTGCTGGAATAACACCTGCTCCAGTAACGGATTGCTCGCCCCATTTTTCCACAAAATATTCTACGAAAGCTTTCGCTTCTGCTTTGACGTTTGAGCTTTCTGAAACGAACAATCCAACGCCTGGTCCGCCTACCCAGCTGTTGATATCGCCTTTGCCGCCTTCAACCGTTGGGAACTTGAAGAAACCAACGCTGTCGCGGAACTCTTTAGGAATATCTTCATTCGTTGTGAAGTTAGGAAGCTCCCACGTACCCATCATGTACATAGCCGCTTTGCTGTTCAGAAACTCTGATTTTGCTTCTTCGTTGGACAAGCCGTTAAAGCCTTTTACGAATGCGTTGCTGTCTACTAGCGATTGAACCTCACTAGCCGCTTTTACCAGGTTTTCATCCTTGAAAGATCCTGAGCCGCTAATCGCTTTGGACAATGCTTCTTGTCCTGCAAAACGATCTGCAAGGTACATGTACCACAATGATCCAGTCCAACGATCCTTGTTGCCAAGGGCGATTGGCGCGACACCGTTTTCAGAGAGCGTTTTCACAACTTGCTTAAATTGCTCGTAGGTTTGCGGCACTTCCAGCTTGTATTTCTCAAAAAGCGCTTTATTGTAATATACCGGGGAAATATTGAATTCAAGCGGCAAACCATACGTTTTACCGTCTACAGCATAAGCCTCTGTTGTGCCGCTGACGAATTTGCCATTAAGATTTCCGCTAAGCAGATCATCCAGCGGTGTGAACAGCTTGCCCTCTACATACGGCTGAAGGAAGCCCGCTGCCCAAGTCACACCTACATCCGGCAGTTGATTTGATGCTGAAAGCACTTTCAATTTATTTTTATATTGTTCGTTATCCAGCACTTCTTGTTTGATCGTAACGTTAGGGTTCTCTTTTTGATATTCAGAAATAATTTGATTCACAATTTTGTTTTGTCCAGCCGATACGCCCTCAGGCCATAAGTGCATAAAATTAACCGTTACTTTCTCGGAACCGCTTCCATTTGCACCATTCTTTGAACCCTCTTTACCGCCATTGTTCGAATTTTGACCGCAGCCTGCTGCAACAACTGCAAGACATAGAGTCAATAGGAGAATCGTCCATTTCTTTTTGAACACGTTTACAACCCCTTTTCTGCTGGTGATAGATTTGAATCTTACAAATCCATTTTATCAACACGATGTCAGCATCGTAAGGGTACATGAATTGGGGAAAATACTACTTTTATTGGATTGTCTCCTCGGAATGAGCGATCGTTCTTCGGTATTGACCCGGGCTAGTTCCTTCAAGCGAACGAAACACTTTCACAAAATATTTCGCCGTTTGATAACCGACTTGTTCAGCAATATCAGCAATCGCAAGTCTTGTTGTAGACAGTAATTCCTTAGCTCTTTGCACCCTTTTTCTCGTCAAATAATCGCTAAACGTAAGCCCCGTCTGCTCCTTAAAGAGCACGCTGAGATAGCTTGCATTCATATGCAAATGGTCTGCTGTATCGCGCATAGTGAGTGGCTTCTGCAAATTGTCTTTTAAATACTGAATCGCTTCTTGCACCTGCGGGCTGTAGCTGTCTTCTTCCTGCGCAATATCCAGCAGCTTCGGGTCCATTAGCTTCTCCATGCGCTCAATCCGGTGTTTGCTTTCTTCTCTTTTCATAGCAAGCTCTACCGCTTTAATAAGTTTAGTCTTATCCAAAGGCTTGAGCAGATATTCGACCACACCAAACTGCAGCGCCTTCTGCGCGTAATCAAATTCAGGGTGACCCGAAATAATGATGACGACAGGAGGTTGCGGCAGCTGCTCGTTTATTCGCTCCACTAAATCGAGCCCTCCGATTTCAGGCATGCGTATATCGGTGATTAGCAAATTCGCCTCGTTAAGCGTAAGCCACTCCAACGCTTCTATTCCATTGGACGCGATCTCTATCCGATATTGTCCAGCCGACCATGCTTCAAGCACTTTGCGTACGCCTTCCCTCGTTCTCGGTTCATCATCCACGATCAGTATGGTTTTCAATTGGAATTCCCCTTCCATGTTCATTCGGTATCTCAAAGGCGACGGTTGTTCCACTGCCGATCTCACTCTTTATTTCCAAGCCTTTGGTTTCCAAATGATAATAAAGCAGCAATCTTCGCTCCACATTGCTTATGCCAACTCCAGTTCCTTTGGAGGAAGCTTGATGCTGACCTTTGTCCATTGCTGCGTATAACGCCCGAATTTTCTCCTCATCCATGCCTGGTCCATTATCCGTTACAGCGATGCGAGTATAACCCGTCCGCTCAGACGGCTCGACCCGAACAACAACGGTGCCTGCCCCAATTCGCTGCTCAACGCCGTGCAGAATCGCATTTTCCACGAGCGGTTGAATAAGAAGCTTAGGAATCGGCACGCTGCGGCAATTTTCATCTGATTCAACCTTCCATGTCAGCCTATCGATCATGCGCATATCCATTATTTTCAAATACCGCTGCGCATGCTCAAGCTCATCACCGATCGTTACCCATTCATCCTCATCCGCGTGTGAAATGACATATCGGAACAAACCAGACATCGCAATAACAACATCCGCCAGCTCCTCTTCGCCTTTCTCATCCAGGGCCCAATAAAAGGCTTCCAGCGTATTAAACAAGAAGTGCGGATTAATTTGCGCTTGCAGCGCCTTCAGCTCCGTCCGGCTTTGAACAATTTCCTTCTGATAAACAACATCAATGAGCTCATTCAAAGAGCCAACCATCTGATTGTACGTATTATTAAGCTCGTTAATTTCCATCGTTTTGGACGTAACCGGTATCGGCTTCAAGGTCCCGAACTTCGCATTGCGCATCACTTTAATCAAATTCAATATCGGGCGAGTAATCATCGTTGATAAAATAAAAGTTAAAATAAGAAATAACATGCCGCCTACTAAAATCGAAACAATAATAACGGTACGCAAAATTGAAATGCCTTCGGCAGCATACTTTATCGGCGTTAAAATAATAATTTTCCAGCCGGTCATTTCCGATTTTTTCTCAATGGCCATGAAACGTTCTCCGTCCAGCGCTACCGTCTCATCCCCTTGATTAAGCATCTTCTCAACGTCTACTTCCTTCGAAAAATCGGAGGTAATCGTCTGATTCTCGGCATCGAATAAACCCATCATTTCGCTGGAATTATTGTCAGCGTTTCCATTCGATTCCGTGAGCTCAAAATATTTTTTATCAATTTGCACCATCAAATACCCTGCATGCGAGAAGGAATGGTCAATAAGCCGAACATGGCGAATCGCAATGATGGAATCGGGGTACCTCGGGTCCATCCCGAACCAGACCAACCTGCCTCTTCCCTTGTCCACAAGGCTGAGCCAGCCCGTAGATACCCGGTTGTCCAAGCTTATATCCGTAAGCGGGAACAGCATCCGATAGTCGGTTGTATACAGCTCCAATGAGCGAATCCCCGTTGCATAAGCTTCTTGCTTTCGTATCTCCTGCTGAAGGGATTGACGTTCTTCAAAGCTGATCTTTCGTCCTTGCACCTCTTGTGCCATCAACCGCTGGATCGTTGCGCTTGTTGCTACCTGCATCGTAAACGTATCGATCTGCCGCAGCAGCACATCCAGCTTGCCTGTCGCTTGAACAGCCGTTTGTTGAATATGTTTTTCCGCATTGTTGCGCAGCAGAACCGAAACTTGATCATACGTAAAAAAGCCGACCGCCCCCAGCACGATAACCATAACGAGCATGAAGCCAAGGAAAATTTGATTACGCAATGTATTCATTTGTCCGAAACGATTCATGCCTACACTCCTTGTCCCATTCATTTCGTTTTTACTATACACAATTAAGATAATAAAAAGAAAGCCCTATCATTTCCACTGCTAATATATTAATTAATTAGATTAATAATCCATTGTTCACTGTAATCAGATATAATGATCATAAGCTTATGGCATATCAGAGTATCTACTTGCTAATCATCTTAGAGAGGGGAATTCCGATGACCGTTGATTTCCTAGTACGCAATAACGTAAATCTTTTAGGCAAAGGTGAACAAACGATTGTATTTGCTCATGGATTCGGCTGCGATCAAGATATGTGGCGCTACATCGTCCCGAGCTTTAAAGATGATTACCGCATCATCTTGTTTGATTATGTAGGTTCTGGAGAATCACAAATCGATTATTATGAACCCGAAAAATATAGTAGTTTACATGGTTATGCGCAAGATGTCATTGAAATTATGGATACGCTGCATGTAAAGGATGCTATATTTGTTGGCCACTCCGTTAGCAGTATGATTGGGATGCTTGCATCCATTCACAATACGGAATATTTTAAACACATCATTATGCTTGGTCCTTCTCCGCGTTATGTAAACGACCTTCCTGATTATTATGGAGGTTTCCATAGGCATGAAATCGATGAATTGCTTCATATGATGCAAATGAATTTTATTGGCTGGGCGAGCTACCTTGCGCCAATCGTCATGCAAAACCCAGATCGCAAAGAATTAACTAGCGAATTGGAAAAATGCTTTTGCTCTAGAGATCCCCATATTGCAAGGCAATTTGCTGAGGTAACTTTTTTATCCGATTGTCGCGCTGATCTCATTCATGCAACCGTCCCTACCCTCATTCTTCAATGTTCTGACGACAGCATTGCTCCTATTGAGGTTGGCGACTATTTGCATGCTCATCTTAAAAACAGTACTCTTCAGCATATGCTAGCAAAAGGCCATTACCCGCACTTAAGTCATCCCGAAGAGACGACGCAATTGATCAAACAATATCTATCCAACAACTAGAACTTGAAGAGAGGCAGTCGTTACATGGATACCCAGTTAAATTATGCCCCCTGTGGATTTTTCACTATTTCAAGTACAGGGGTAATTCTAGAGGTCAATCAAACGCTGTTAAACATGCTTGGTTTTGACCGACAGGAACTGCTGAACCAACATCTTGAAACCACTATGTCTCTTACGAACAAACTGTTTTTTCATACCTATTTTTATCCGTATATCCAGCTGTATGGGCATGTGAATGAAATGTACTTCTCGTTTAAAACGAGAGACCAGCTTGATGTGCCTGTACTGCTAAACGGTATTCGTCACGAACGAGATGGCGAAATTGTCATTGATTGTGTCGTTGTGGAAATGCGCAAACGCATTGAACATGAGAACGATATCCTGCAAACCAAAACAAAGCTGGAGGAGCTTTATCGGGCAACCAATGAAGCGAACAAAAAGCTTGAACTTCTACATGAAGAATATGAAAGCAAACAATCGCAATTGCTAATTTTGAACCACCAGTTGGAAAAGCTAGCCTCAACCGATCCTTTAACAGGGCTCAAAAACCGAAGGTTTTTTCAAGAGAGCTTGCTCGCGTATATCGCATTATTTCAACAAACTGAGCTGCCATTTTCCCTTTTAATTATCGATATTGATCGTTTTAAAAGCATTAACGATACCTATGGGCATCCGGTCGGTGATTTGGTTCTTACAGAGCTGGCACAATTACTCGTATCCGCGTCAAGAGAAGACGACATTGTGGCTCGATTTGGAGGAGAGGAATTCGTCATTATTATTCCTAATACCAACCAGGAGAATGCCATATTAGCGGCCGAAAGGTATCGCAGCAAGACTGAAACAGCTCATTGGGGAGAATATCATGTGACGGTTAGTATTGGCGCAGCAACGATTACGCAGGAGGATACCGATCAATCCTTGCTTCAAAAAGCTGATCAAGCGCTCTACAACTCCAAAAAAAGCGGGAGAAACCGGGTCACACACTACTCCAATTTGGAGGAGGGCTAATCGCTTGTTCCCCATTTTGAAAACAAGAAATAGACCGAGAACCACATTTTCGAATGGTTTCGGTCTATTTTGATATCTAATTATCATATATTTCGATTCAGATAATAATAAATAAGTTCATCTCTTAATTCTGCTTCCTTCTCAAAATGCAGCCTATTCAGCAGTTGAATGGATTTTTCATTTTGCTGTTCCACGGTGGCTTCGATTATCGATAAACCCATCTGCTCAAATCCAAATGCTATTACAGGGAGCAGCGCTTCTTGCATTAGCCCCATTCCCCAGTATTCCTTAGCTAAATCAAATCCTATCTCTGCTTTAGGCTGCTCTCCTTGAATCCAGCAATGGAAACCGCAAGTTCCAACGAGTCTATGATCCTTTTTACTGAAAATCCCCCATCGGCAGCCCTTATCATCGATGTGATATTGAATAATCTCTTTGGCCTCGTTTAAATCTTTACATGGGTTTATATCCATAAATCTGGTCACATTTTCATCCGAAAAATGTTTAAAAACTGCATAAGAATCATCTAAAGTCAAAATAGAAAGCCTCAAACGTTCTGTCTCTAGTTCAGGAAATACAAAATCATAAGCAGTCAATTCACAACACCTCCACTCAGCTAACCCTTTTACAAAAAGTGATCATACTCAATTCGCATTCTATATAAATTCAAAATTCGAACTTGTTCCTCACTTAATTGTTCATGATTCCAATACATATGCATCAAGTTGTATTCAAACAGCTGTTTCAATTTCAAAAAAAGAGGCAATGTGTCAACCATCTCCGGAGATAGCTCGTGCTCTTCTCTATACCCATCAAGGAGAGCTGCCGTAATGGACTGTCGATAGTCCTTTATGTTCCCTCCGCCTGAGAATGAGAATTCCATAGCAGAATAGATGGGCACAGCTAAATCAAAAATATTAAAATGTTTTTCACAATCTTGGAAATCAATCATCGTAATTTCAGAGCCGTCCACTAAGATGTTTTCTAGCCATAAATCACCGTGGATCAGTCCGTAGTTTGAATTATTTTTAGGTAAACCCTTAATCTTTGTTAAAAGATGATCCGCCATTTCTCGTATCGCTGTTTCTTCCTTCGGGATATATGTGAGAAAATCATATTCCTTATTTTCATACCAATCCTTAAGATGTGCCGTAGACTCACGATAGGATTGGGTTACACGATGCATCTTACCTATTTGTTTTCCAACCTTTTTAAGTACGGATGTGTTCCACTCCGCCCGTGGCAAATGAATGCCCGCCGCAGCTTTATATACAACGGCCAGCTTTTCTTCATCCAGCATGATCTTTTCAATATATTGATGATTAGAGGAGCGGACAGCTTCAGAAGCGCCAACGCCTTGATGGCATAAAAAATTCGTCCAGCTCACTTCTTCTGACTGCTCTTGATAGGTTTTATAGTTCGTTATTCGAACAAAAAAGGTGCCCTGCTCTGCAAGACAACGATAGATTTCATTGGTTACCGTCTCCACCTTATAACAACCAATAGAATAAGCTTCCTTAAGAAATTTCAATATTTGTTCTTCCATATTTGTATCCGCCTCGTTATAGATAGTTATCTAAACCACTTCTTTAGTTTACCATTTATAAACTTCGGGCTCCGATAAAATACAATTATACTTGTTCTTGGCATGGCCGAAATACTCTTATTGCAGCTATTTTCTATAATCTATAGTGCGTGAGCGGCTAGAAGCAGGCGATACGCAGGTGACCGCGCTTGTACGCCAAGCAGGTCAATATTTTGGCTACGCTTTAACTAACCTGCTTCATCTGTATAATCCAGATGTCATCGTGGTTGGCGGCAATACTCCGACATATAAGGGCTATATGGAAGCTGCCAAGGCTGCTCTTGAAGAACATGCGCTGCCTGAATTGTTGAAGTGCTGCAACCTAACAGAACCTAAGATTCATAACCGGGTCATCGCATTTGGCGCTAGAGAGTGGATAAGGAAGCTTACACAATAACCATATTTGCATAGCTTTATTTATTCATAAAGAACAGAAAAGCCGGACACCATTCGATTGAATGGTATCAGGATTTCTTGTAACTGCTCCTTATGTTGCTTCCCGCAAAAAAGAGCACCAGCAAGGTGCTCTTCTTATTCAATACACTTTTATAATGTCGAGGCGGCCTGGCCAACTAACGACGTCAGTTGATCATAATCAACTGTATTCCCCTGTTTAAGCTTAATGGTTTTCCGTTCAGGAGGACCGTCAAACAATGGCTCTGGAAACGATAGCTCACTTGCATTGAAGATCGTAAAGCTCACCGCATCCTTCGAAGTGGAAATAACGGCAGCGTATTTTCCATTTTTCAAAAAATGAGGTTTCTTATACTGTATGCGCTCCTGAACGTCTGGGATAGCTCCATGAACAAGCTTGCGCAGCTCAGAACTCAGCTCCACTTGCCAAGGCTCTTTTATCGCTGCGATAAAATCCGTTACTTCTTGATTCATATGATATTTCTCCTTTGTAATTGAAATTCTACCTGACTCTATCATTACGTCGAACGAGGATTAACAAAATCGACAGCATCATTAAAAAAAACTCAACTATTATTTAGCATGCCAATTTGGTCTCTCAAATCCGCTTCCAGTGCCATCATTCTTGAGCCTTGCAGCAAATTCGTATCATCAAGAAGCAAGCGGAGCTCAATTTCACCCTCACCGCCGTAGGCTGGATTTGGCATACGCATCGCAAATGCAATGGCTTCTTCCTCCGATTTCACATCAATCAGCGTATATCCCGCAATTATTCCTTTTACCTCCGCAAAAGGACCGACTACAACATTCGGCTTCTCTCCGTATTCGGAATACGTGATCCGCAGTCCGCTCGAGCTGGGCTGCAAGCCTTCAGCAGCTAAGAGCACACCAGCCTCAGCAAGAGATTCATTGAATGAAGCCATCTCATCCATAAGCTGTCGATCGGGCTTCACACCAGCTTCAGATTGTTTGGTTGCTTTAACAATCAACATATATCGCATATATATTTCCTCCCTATCGGTTGAGAACGGGGTGATTTCAAACCATCCTCTACTTCAGCAACGAATGGGGAGCTTCATAATCGACATGATCGTTATGTTTCATGACATTCATTTTCTTTATCCGCTTCTAAAGACAAGCACTCGGTAGCACGATTCAGCAGAAGCTCGCGCTCGCGAGCGTTACGTGTCAACGAAGCAGCACGCTCAAACTCTGTGCGCGCCTCATCCATACGGCCCAATTTAACCAGAAGATCACCACGGACGCTCGGCAGCAAATGATAGTCTTTTAACGATGCTGCGGACGTGAGCTCATCAACAATTTGAAGGCCGAACGCAGGACCGAAAGCCATTGCAATCGCTACCGCCCGATTTAATTCTACGATAGGAGACGGCATGACGCGCGACAAAGCTTCATATAAAGCGGCAATACGCGCCCAATCGGTCTCCGATGCCATCCGAGCTTTAGCATGGCACGCCGTAATCGCAGCTTGAAGCGCGTAAGGACCAAGCGGACGGCCGAGCTTTTGCGCTCGCTCAAGAGCGGTTAAGCCTCGGCGGATGAGCAGCTGATCCCATAAACCGCGGTTTTGGTCCATCAGAAGAATCGGTTCGCCCGCAGCGTTTACCCGTGTTTTGAAGCGTGACGATTGGATTTCCATTAAAGCAACCAAACCATGTACTTCAGGCTCGGCGGGTGCAATTTCCGCAAGGATACGCCCTAGCCTTAGCGCTTCCTGACAGAGCAGCGGTCGAAACCAGCTGCCGCCGGAAGTCGCCGTATACCCCTCATTAAACATTAAATAGATTACTTCGAGTACAGTAGAGAGTCGTTCCTTGAGCTCATCGCCTACAGGAACCTCGAAACCAACTCGCAAGCTGCTTAATGTACGTTTCGCTCGAACAATCCGCTGTGCAATAGTCGACTCTGCTACAAGATAAGCATGTGCGATTTCATCCGTGGTCAGTCCTCCGAGCAAGCGCAGCGTCAAAGCTACTCTCGCCTCCTGAGATAGAGCAGGATGACATGTTGTGAAAATCAAGCGCAGGAGATCATCTCCGACCTCTCCGTCCATCGCAATATGAATATCTTCCTCGGTATATAAGACAGTTCCCCGTCCAAACTCTTCATATTTCTGGTCGCGCAGCTTGCTCCTCCTAATCATATCAATCGCACGGCGTTTCGCTGCAGTCATAAGCCATGCTCCTGGATTATCCGGAATTCCGCTTTCCGGCCACTTCTCTAGTGCAATAATAAGCGCATCCTGTGCAAGGTCTTCCGCAAGGCCGACGTCGCGAACCATCCGTGCCAACCCGGCTATAAGTTTGGCTGATTCAATACGCCAGATGGCATCAATTGTACGATGGACTGCAGACTGGCTCACGATTTTTTAGGCCTCTCCATCTGTTCACGAAGCGCGGCTTCCATAGCCAGCGTTTCCGGGTTTTGTGTCAAATCCATCGCATCAAGCACCTGCCGCAGCTCAATTTCACCCTCGCCATTACCATGGGGATCTGGCATCCTCATCGCCCATTCAATGGCTTCTTCCCTAGAATTAACTTCAATAAGCGTATACCCCGCTATGATTTCTTTGGCCTCAGTGAATGGACCGTCTATTACTTTCGGTTTTTCACCGGGATTTGGATAAGAAATGCGTATGCCGTTCGAGCTTGCTTGGAGCCCGTCCGCTGCGAGCAGCACGCCAGCCTTAGCCAATTCTTCATTGTAACGAAGCATCGCTTCGAGAAGCTCCTGACTTGGCATAACTCCTGCCTCGGAATCTTTAGTTCCTTTGACGATCATCATAAATCGCATATGTATTCCCTCCTGGTTTTATAATAGAGTCTCTATTATTGTTTTTACTCAGCTAATTATTTCGTCCTTATTTAAACGACGAATACCATTGTTCAAATTCGACTTAGCGAGTTAAAATGATGTCTATTAATTGCTCATGTTGTCCCGCTCCAGTTCATATCCGTTATTTATTCTTCATCTTTAAATAAAACTCCTTTATGGAGCAAGCACAGTGTATACATCATGAAGCAAAATAAAAACCTCTATGTCCGCCGCCTTCTGCAAAAGAGAAGAAGCGAGGCAAATAGAGGTTCTCGTATTCGTAAGTAATTTTATGCTTTTAACAATTAATCACATCAACAGTTTAAGTGGAAGCTTTGCTTTCCATCTCCCTTATATTAATGCCTTTATTTCACGCAGCATCTCACCTGCAAATGCCGCTAAAAGCTCACGATCAAACGTTTGTTTCCCTTTAACTCCGGCGTACTCGTCTAGGCACTTTCCAATCAAGTCCCGATACTCTTTTGGAAGAGCTTTGATGCCCCATTCTCCTCCTTCTTTTTTGGACGATATATTTCCTTCTCTCAGGTAGAACAGCACTCTACACAGGTTCAAGGTAATATACATCGGTTGATCCATAATGTCTTCCGAAGCCCCTTTAATATCATGATAAATGGACGCTAGAAAATACGTTTTATCGATAGGCTCATATAGCTCCTTAAGCGGCTTGCCATATAAGGTAATTCCGCGATAATAAGCGACAACCAGCTGCGATGCAAAATCATGATCCTCGTACCCGCCGCAAACATAGTTTTCGTCTGAGCGATATCTCTCCTTGTGGAAGTCAGAATAATGCATTTCACAGGGCGTAGGATAGACGAAGGAACTCAGGTGCGATTCCAAAACCATACTAAACTCCATACCTTTAGCATTTGGCATTTCATCATCCAGCGCCAACACTAACCTAGCCATCCTCTTTTTGCTTTCCTCGGTCAGACTCTCTTTGATCGCAACGATAAAATCGATATCGCTTCTATGGGGATGAAAGCATCCCATAGCCAATGAACCGTGTAAATAAATGCCCGACAAATTGTCGCCGAGCTCCCCTTTAAACAAAGAAACGATTTTATCCAAGTACAGCTGCATGCTTTTGCCTCCCCCAACTCATCTGTCCGCATTATTAAATCTAAACACCATTTTATGACCGTCAAATGTCATGCCAACTGCTTCTTCAAAATGGTTCTTTGTGTAGCTTGATACTGTTTTTCTCCAAAATTTTTGCCCTGTTATATTTTGCTCCATCGGGTTTGTAAAGAGCTCCCACTGGCCTTTGAACATCTCAAATACTTGTGTCGCGGCCTTTTGTGCAACACCTTTCCCTCTGAATGGCTGCAATAGAAAGAAATCGTTCACAAAATAATCGACCCCTTTTGCACAATGAGGAGGTGCAGCAATAAGCATAAAGCCCGCAGGAATGTCATCGACCCTTATTAGGAAAGGGTACAAACAGTCAGGCTTTTCCCACCAAATATTCTGAACATCATATTGTTCCGTTAATGTTCTACAATCGTTACTATCCTCGAAAATTCCATGACTGTTCGGCATATGCCCGTAATGTCCAGATAGATCGTGCAAATAAAGAGGATATACATTTTTTATGATATAAGATTCGTCTTGAGCAGCCAGTTTCACTTCTATTTTCATCATCTATCCCACTCTCAATCTTTAATTTCAAAAGAAGCTATATTTCAAACTTATACCAGTATGCGGCTGCAAGCAAGGTACAGTTTGATTGTAACTAATCTACACGTTTTTTCGGTGCAGCCTCCTCTAAAAACAAAAAACGGTTCAGCAAAGACTAAAATCGTCCTCACTGAACCGGAACAAATTAAATTTAGAGCTGTACGGTTGCTTTCGTTTCACTTGCTTTAATAATAGCATCTAAAATCTCTTGATTGCGGTAGCCATCCATAAATCCGGCAATGCCATCCGGAACGCTTCCCTCAAGCAATGCCGTAAAATCAGCATACTGCGTCACTTTACAACTTGCAGGAACTTCGACAACCACTCTCGCAAGTTGACCAGGAGCCTCCTCACGAATCCAAATCAACTCATTCGGATTTAGCGTTGACGCATGAAGCGTGCCTAAATCTCCATATATGGATACTTCGTGCTGATTGCCCGATCCAATCGCATTGCGAGTCGTTTGGAAGACGCCCATAATACCACCCTCCATACGAGCCTGGAAGCTTGCAAAGTCATCCACCTCGATGGTAACCATGTTGCCGCTCGCTGGATCTTGCCGCTGCGGAATAATGGTATGCAGCTGTGCCGACAGCTCTTCGAATTCCCCAATGAGAAACCGTGCCATATCGATCATATGCGAGCCCAAATCGCCAAGCGTCCCCGTGCCGGTAATGTCTTTGTTAAAACGCCAGATATAAGGGACATTATTGGGCGCTGCGCCCCATCCCTGCAAATATTGGACACTAAAGCTGCGAACCGTTCCGATTTCACCCTCGCGCACAAGCTGCCGTACGTAACGGAATGCAGGTGTATAGCGGTAGGTGAACGCCATCATTGCTGGAATCGGCTGCTGTTCATACAACTCAAGCAGTGACTCGGCTTCCTCAAACATGCGGGTAAAAGGCTTCTCCGCCATAAATGGCTTTCGTGCTTGCAGGCAAGCCCGGATAATGTCCGCATGGACGTTGTTCGGCGTAACGGACACTACGGCATCCACATCCGTATCCTCAATTAGATGGTTATAGTCCAAGTAACGCTTGCCCTCAGCAACATCAAGCTGGTCACCCACCTTGGCTAACGCTTCTTCATACACATCGCTTACCGCAATAATGTCAAAGCGGCCTTCCGCTTTCATCCACCGAATATGCTCCTGAGCCATTCCGCCCAAACCAATCAAGCCGATACGGAATTTTCTCATATTTCGGTTACCTCTCTCGAGTAAGGCTTGGATTTAATAGGCTCCAGCGGAGCTGCATTGCCATAGACAGGCTCAGCCGTTTGACTTGGCACTGCCCATCGCACGCCGTTCTCGATTACCTTCTGGATTTCTTTATTGTAATAGGTCGGATAGGTCTCATGCCCCGGACGGAAGTAAAAGACTTTCCCTTGTCCGCGGTGGTAAGTAACGCCGCTGCGGAACACTTCGCCGCCTTCAAACCAAGAAACAAACACCAGCTGGTCTGGAGTCGGAATATTAAAATGCTCACCGTACATCTCTTCCTGCTGCAGCTCGATGTATTCGCCAAGCCCAGAAGCAATTGGATGAGCCGGGTCAATGACCCAAATCCGTTCCTTTTCATCCGCCTCGCGCCATTTCAGTTGTCCTGTCGGTGTGCCAAGCAGCTTGCTGAAAATTTTCGAAGCGTGCCCTGAATGCAGAACGATAAGCCCCATTCCTTTCAGCACCCGCTGGTACACCTTGTCGACGATACTGTCCTCGACCTCATGATGCGCCAAATGCCCCCACCAAATTAATACATCCGTCTGATTTAATACCTGCTCCGTTAGTCCATGCTCCGGCTCATCGAGCGTAGCTGTTCCGACTTCAAAGCCTGCTTTCGTCAGGAAGTCTGCAATTGCGCCATGAATGCCGTTCGGATAAATGCCACCTACAACCGGATTGTTTTTCTCATGACGATTTTCATTCCATACCGTTACTCTCACCATTACGTACGAGCTCCTTTACAACAGTTACTTAACACTTGTGTAGCGTTTGTAGGCATCACTGCGAATCTCAACCAAACGTTCTAGTCCCATGCCGTTCAGCTGTTTAATATACGCGTCCCACTCTTGATCGATGTTTCCTTTTATAATCCATTTTGCACGGTTCGTTTTGACGTAGCTGTCAATATCCGTAGTAAGCGTTGGAAGCTCTTTGAATTCTTCTACGTTGTACATAACATTCGGGAATGGCGTCGTTACATATTCACTTACGAGCTTGTCGATTGCCAGCTTCAGCCCGTCGCCTGTCGTTTCATCCAAAACGATATTTTTCTCAAAGCTTGGGCTTACATATTTTGGACCAAAATCACGGACCGATTGATCCCAGTACCAAGCATCCGCGCTTGTGCCTTCTGGAGGATTCATCAGCGCATAGCTGCCATCGCCTTTTTTATCAATAACGGTACCGATTGCGCCCCAGAAATTTTGAATGCTTGCTTCATTTGTGTAGAACTGATCCGCCCAGCGCGCAGCGACTTCCGGATTTTCACTGAATGTCGTAATCAGCATTTCATTGCGTCTTAAGCTTAATCCAACAGGATCGCCGGTTTGATAACGTTTGCCATCTGGACCAGCAATGGACGGAATAGCTGCATATTCATCCTTCCACTTTCCGAAGACAGCATCCGGTATCCATTGATTCGAGAAGCCGATCATAGCTGCATCTGGATTTTGCTGTTTAGCAGAAGACATGGTATTGTCCTGGGTGAACAGCTCCTGATCGATCAACCCTTCTGAATACAATTTATGCGTCCATTTCAGCGCTTCTTTATATTCGTTCGAAGTCGGATAGAAAACGGGCTCGCCGTCCTTGAGCATCATGCTGTTACCGTTCAAATCTGTTATGCCAAATGGGTTTAGAAAATCCATGCTAATATCTACCGAGCCGCTAAAAGGAATTTCATCCGCTTTCCCGTTTTGGTTCGGGTCTTTTTCTTTGAATGCTTTGAACACATTGTACAGATCTTCAATGTTATTAGGAACTTCAAGGCCGAGACGATCGAGCCACGCTTTATTGATTACAGGCTGCATCGTCGAGAGAGGACGTGATGGCAGCCTAGCAGGCAAAGAATAAATTTTGCCGTCTGGGAATGTGCTGATTTGCTTCAGCTCTGGCGTTTCGTCCATTGCCGCTTTCAAGTTCGGCATATATTTGTCGATATAGTCATCGAGCGGGCGGAAATAGCTTAAGTTGTTGACGATATCGGAATCCGAGAAGGCGTTGTCTCCAAAAATAATATCAGGAAGCTTGCCGCTCGCCAGCATGATCGATTTTTGCTCGGCCCAATCATTGGAGGACATGACCTGCCAGTTTATTTTAACGTTCGTTGCTTTTTCAAGGTCCTGCAGCCATTTATTATTTTTGAATGTATCCCCCATATTGCCCCAGCGCACAGTCAACACATCCAGTGTGATTGGCGCCGTTACGATCGGCAGCCCTTCTGAGCTAAATTCGGAGCCTGCTTGGGCAGGTTCCTTCTCCGTTTTGCCAGAAGCGCAGCCTATAAGACTGATTAACATGCTTAAGCTTAGAACTAGTGCAATGAACAATTTTTTCTTCATTTGAAGTTCCCCCCTAGTACTTATTGTGAATGGCAAATGGCTAAATTACTTCACAGCTCCAATCATCACCCCCTGATTGAAATACTTTTGAACGAATGGATACATACACATGATTGGAAGCGTCGAGACGATAATAACGGAATAGCGCATTAGGTTCGCTAGTCGCAGGGCAATAAGCGCCGCTTCGCCTGTTCCCATGCTTGACTGCATTTGGTTCGTAATTAATATGTTCCTAAGCACAAGCTGCAAGGGATACAAATCCTGATCCTTTAAGTAAATGAGTGCATTAAAATAGGAATTCCAGTAGCCAACCGCCGTCCATAAAGCCAAAACAGACAAAATGGCTTTTGACAGCGGCAGCACGATTTGCACATAATACTTCAGGTTGCCGCAGCCATCAAGCTGCGCGGCTTCCCACAAATCGCCAGGTATGCTCGACTGGAAAAACGTACGCGCCACAATGATATTAAACACGGCAACAGAGAATGGCAGTACCATAACTAGAAAAGTGTCATACAAATGAAAGTCGCGGATCGTCAAAAATGTAGGAATGAGACCGCCATTAAAAAACATCGTGAATATAAAAAATATATTGATGCTCTTGCGGCCTACAAGATCTTTTCTGGAAAGTGCATAAGCTGCCGAAACATTGATCGCCAAGCTAATGATCGTCCCTATTACGGTATACAGGAGCGTATTTCGGTAGCCGATCCATATGTTTGAATGATTCAATAATTCCTTATAGCCATCGAGCGTAAAGCCTTTTGGCAAAACCCACATTTGACCGTTAGCGACGGCGGCAGGATCACTGAATGATGCGATGACGATAAAATAAATCGGATAAACGATTAGGATCAGCATCACAATCGCAAACAAATATAACAACCATTCCATGGCGTCGAAGGAACGCCTTTTTTGTTTATGCAAAGCCGGTTGTGCTGCGGTTTCCATTGTGCTCATCCGTATCCTTCCTTTCTGTTACCACAGGCTGTTTTCGCTGTATTTTTTGGCTGCCTGATTAACTAGAATCAGTAATATAAAGCTAATGATCGTATTAAACAGATTGATCGCCGAGGAGAAGCTGTACTGGCTGCTCAGCATCCCGATTTTATATACATAGGTAGCAATAACCTCGCTGGAGGAAATGTTCAAATTATTTTGCATCAAATAAACCTTTTCAAATCCGACACCTAGCAGTCCGCCAATTCGAAGGATCAGCAATGTGATGGCCGTTGGGAGCAGCATCGGAATATCAATGAAACGTATTCTTTGCCAGCGGCTTGCCCCATCCACCTTCGCTGCTTCATAAAGGCTTGGATCAACAGCGGATAACGCCGCAATGAAGATAATGCTGTCCCAGCCAGCGTGCTGCCAAACATCCGTCCATACATAAACGCTGGTAAACCATTCCGCTGAGCCCATCAAGTTAGGAGCCTCAGCACCAAACAAGCGAAAGATATTGCCCATTAGCCCGGTGCTCGGTGAGGATAAAATGAGGATCAGACCCACCATTACAACGGTAGAAATAAAATGCGGCATATAGGTTACCGTCTGAAATACTTGCTTAAACCGGTTCACTCGCATTTGATTGATCATCAGCGCGAGCATAATCGGTATTGGAAAAGTAGCTATGCTATAGAAGCTAATAATCAACGTGTTTTTAATTGTGCTGGAAAATTGATAGGAATTGAAAAACTTCTCAAAGTACTTGAACCCTGCCCAAGGACTGTCCATAATTCCGAGAGCGGGACTGTAATCTTTAAAAGCAATCAGCACCCCATACATCGGCTTATAAGAAAAAAGCAGAAGCAGCACAACTGCTGGCAGCAGCAAAACATACAAGCCCCAATTCTTTCTTATCCGGCCAATCGTTTGCTGCATATTCATGTTTAATTGGCTGGTCTTCAATGAAATTCCCCCATCCTTCATTCGTCTGCGTCCATGTTGTTTCGTCACACTCTCTCTTGCCTCTTTATTATAGAGGCTGCTTTGAGAACAATTCGGACTATTCTAAATGGCTATTCGGACTTTTCATCCCATTCATCTAATGGTTTGGCAGCAGAATGCTAAAAATAAAAAAAAGACTGACACTATCCAGACTTTCTTGCGTTTTTTTCGGACTTTCATGTGAAAACGGGCTAGACCCGCCTCTCATTCTACTGCGTTTGCATTATAATTGGTTTTACTAGCAGACAGAAAGCCCGAAAAGAGAGGAAGCTAATGAGACCTATGACAAAACGCAAACCCGGCAAATCCTATCCGATTAGGCACTACGTAAAAGTGATGCTCTTGATTTTAGTCTCTGTATTAGTACTGGATTGCATTATTAGTATCGTCGCTATTTCCATGGTCAAGCAGCAAACGACACGGTATTTGCAAAACACCGCGAATATGTACATTAATCAAATCAATCTTGATTTCTCCAATATTAATCAATACATGGGCTGGACGCTCGCAAACGATGAAAACGTAAAAAAGATGAAGCAATTTCGCTCCACCGATAACGAATTTATTAAAGCAAATACAGAACTGTACAGGCGTTTCTCCGAGCTCCAAAAAAATTACGAGAAAAAGTATAATTTCTTCATCTATTTAGAAGATCAAAAATACTTTTTAAATTCCTCACCAACCAATGTGTTGTACCCCGATTATTTATCGTTAAAAAAACAAATCGCATCCTATGTACAAGATAAAAATTCGCTTGAAACCTATTATTCCAACTGGTCGCTTATCCAGCTGAATGCGAAATATTTTATCATTAATATCGTGCCATTTCATGAAAGCTACCTGATTTGTCTCATTTCGGCTGATGAACTGATTGGTCCGCTTCAGCAAATGGATCTTGGCGGCAACGGGTTTGTATCCTTAATAGATCATACCGGCAATGTCATCAATAATCTGTCGAGGGATAAGGGCACTGAGGTCCGTAACAACGAGCAAAAGAAAACGCTGCTAGGCATGATCCAGACCACAACAACCGTCAGCAAACCATTTGCAAACGCAACCTTTGGCGTGAAAATGTTCATCAAGTTTGGCGCGTTTGAGAAAATTATGATTGCCCAGCTGCTCATTATGCTCCTTGCTGCTATTGTTGCTTGTGCCCTATGCGGCATCATGGTATATTTCAATATCCTGATTTTAAGACCGCTCAAAAACTTTTCATTCAGCCTGACGCAGTTTAATGAAGACAGCAAACCGCTCGATCTCAAGATGAACAAAATCGTTGAGCTGGAATATGCCAATAAACTGTTCAAAAACCTGCTGGAGCAAATTCGAATTTTCAAAATCGATATTTATGAGCATGAAATTGAAAAACAAAAGATTCAGCTCGATTATATGAAATTACAGATCAAGCCTCACTTTTTTTTGAACTGCTTAACCAACATTCACAGCATGGCTCAAATGCAAATGTTCGAGGAAATTCAAAGCATGGCCATTTCAACGTCCAACTATTTTCGTTATATTTTTCAAAATGGGGAAGATTTCGTGAAGCTGGACGATGAGATTGATCATGTTCGCATTTATTTGGAAATTCAAAAACATCGTTACAGAGATGCCTTCTCCTATCATATTCATCAAGGCCAAGACACGGGCAAGATGAGAATTCCGCCGCTTGTGCTTCAGACCTTCATCGAAAATTCAGTGAAATATGCTGTTTCGCGTGTACAGGAGGTTCAAATTAGGCTGGATGTTGATGTGGAAAGGGAATCCGAGGAAGAGGTTGCTGTTATTCGTATATCCGATACCGGCCCTGGTTTTGACACGGATATATTGGAAAGGCTTGAAAGTGGACAGCCGCTTGATCAAGCAGACGGGAATCACATCGGCATCATGAACACAGTACAACGTTTGGAGTACTTATATCACCGCAAGGCTAAAATTCATTTTTCCAATATTGATGCTGGAGGGGCTTGCGTGACGATATACCTTCCTCATCCTACGCAGGATACACCGTGAAAGGAGTAACAACAAATGAATGTACTGCTTGTAGATGACGACTATTTTGTTGTGACCGCACTAGAGAAAAAGGTCGATTGGCAGGCATTATCGATTGATCATGTCTATACTGCTTTTAATATCGCCCACGCGCAGGAGCTGCTCAAGCAGCATCCGATTCACATTTTACTTTGCGACATCGAAATGCCGCAGGGCAGCGGGCTTGAGCTGCTTGCTTGGATTCGTGAAGAGAAATACAATATTCAGACCATATTTCTGACCAATTATGCTGATTTCAACTACGCGCAAAAAGCGATTGAGCTGCAGAGCTTTGATTATTTTCTAAAACCAATTGAATTTGACAAGCTGACGCTAATTATTCAGAAAGCCATCTTCAAAGCTAACGAACAGCAGGGCGTCGCCAAGGCGGTTCAAGAAGGCTACTACTGGCAAAAAAATCAAAAAAACGTACAGGAGCATTTTTGGCGTAAGCTTGTGACGGGGAAAACAACCTATTCTACCCCCTCCAACATTTCCTATTTGATTGCAGAGCAGAATCTCCCTTACGCTTTATCAGACTTGGTACTGCCTGTCCTTATTCATGTATTTCCTCACGAGGAAAGCCTAGAAAAAAAAGACAAGGATCTATTTGATTTTGCGCTTATGAATGTGCTGCATGAGCTGTTCCAGAATAAACGTTTTACAGTCGAATCGATATTGGAGTTCAAGGAGTCCAATTGGATGGCGATACTGAAATGGAAGGACATTCCCGACAGCGGAATCATTGAAAACATTTGCGCTACCTTCATTCAAAGAGCAAGTACATTTCTCAAATGTGATGCAAGCTGCAATATAGCAAGCACCGGAAAACTGGAGGCCATCCATCACGTCATGAAGGATTTGCTTAGCATGAATGAGAAGATCATTAAATATCGAAATCAAACCTTTTTGCTGGAGCATTTCAATCAGCAAGAAACTTCTTATATACCCCCTGACTTAACGCTTTTGGAGCAGCTGCTGGAGCAAAATAATCCAAGCTCCTTCCTTGCGGAAACGAGCTCATATTTGCACAATATCACCCAAAAGCAAATGCTGAATGCTTCTGTGCTGAGTTTGTTTCGGCTGGATATCGTTCAGCTTGTTTATGCGTATCTCAAGAGCAAAGAAATTCAAGCACATAAAATGTATACGGGAAGAACCAATGACCAAATGTTTATGCAATCGTTGAACTCCATAGAGGATATGGAGAACTATCTTCAGTATCTGGTGAATACGGCGACAGAGTACCGAAATTTCACGGAGCAGCCCAAGTCCGTCGTAGAAGAAATCAAGCAGCATATTCACAGCCATTGCGGAGATGAACTGACCAGAACGAGCCTGGCGGAAACCGTCTATCTTAATCCTGATTATTTGGCTCGATTGTTTAAGAAAGAAACGGGCATTTCATTAGGGAATTATATTATTCAAGTGCGCATCAAGGCCGCCAAGCATTTGCTCGAAACCACACATTTATCGGTCAATACAATCGCCAGCAAAACCGGATACACGAACTACTCTTATTTTACCAAGCTGTTCAAGCAGGAGATCGGCTGTACGCCTAATGAGTTTAGGAAAATGCAAAATGAAAATAGATCTACAAAATAGAAAAAAAATAAATCTAAAATATAGATCTATTTTCGCCAATTGTGTCTTACTCGCAAAAATAGATCTAGATAATAGATTTATCAGCTTAAACCATCCAATGAGAGCTTTATATCATTAAAGTGGCAGATACACTCATGTTAAGAAACTTTGAATCTTCTCAAGCAGCCTATTCCATTCGATAGGCTTCGTATCAAAATCATCGCATCCCGCTTCAAAGGCTTTATCCCGATCACTTGCCATCGCATGGGCAGTCAAGGCGATAATTGGAATATGATTGGTCCCCTCAGCTGCCTTCAGTTCCCTTGTAGCGTCCCAGCCGTCAATGACGGGCAAGCTCATATCCATCAAGATGAGATTAGGCGACTCCGACTTTGCCATCTCTATCCCTTGCAGGCCATCGGATGCCATGACCACTTGATAACCTTTGCGGATCAAGCGGCGCGACAACATATCCCGGTTCATCTCGTTGTCTTCAACCAACAAAATTTTATACATGTTCTCCCCCCTCTGCAAGCGAGAGCGCAATCAAATGGCGTACCTCATGCAAGAGAGCCTTGCGATCCAGATGCCCCTTTTGCACAATGTTCTCTACACAGCCATTAAGCCTCCGTCTATCTTCTTCCGTTATACTTTTTGCTGTCACAACGACAACCGGGATCGATCGCCATTCCTCGTGCTCACGCATCGCCGCAACAAACTCAAATCCATCCATTTCCGGCATCATAAGATCTAATAAAATTAAATGAGGCGCTTCCTCTTGCATGCGCTGCAGTGCGTGATGCCCATTGCCGGCCCTTGTCACGCGATAGCCTTCCCGCTTCAGCAGCTTTGTCATCATGTCACTTGTCACCGCATCGTCTTCGATGACCAGCACAGAATGCGACTGGCGCTCAGGTATATACTTATCTAATGTAGAGATCAATCGCTCCCGATAAATCGGCTTGGTTAGAAATTCCGACGCGCCAAGCGCATAAGCCAAATGCTGCTCGTCCATCATGGAAATCATCACAACAGGAATGTGCGCAAGCTCAGAATCATTCTTGAGTGCTGCCAGTACGTTCCAACCGTCCATTCCCGGCATGAGCACATCAAGCGCAATGACTGCCGGCTTCAGCGTCTTCGCTAAGCGGACACCCTCTTGCCCGGATGGGGCGAGCTGTACGTTCCACTCCTCATTCCCCAAATAATACTGCATTAGCCGAAGCATCGCTGGATCATCGTCGATGACGAGAATCGTTCTAGCCCCTTCCATGGGAAAGCTTTCATCACTATGTATTAAGGCACTTAGTTGTTCAGAATCTGCATTCTCCAGCAGGGGAAGCCAGATAGTGAACGTAGTGCCTTCGCCTACTATGCTGCTTGCGCTGATGTTGCCTCCCATCATATAGCATAGACTTTGGCTAATCGCGAGCCCCAAGCCGGTACCGCCATATTTTTTCGTTGTCGACGAATCCGCTTGTTTAAACGCTTGGAAAATTTGGTCCATCTGCTCCGCAGTCATCCCGATGCCAGTATCTTGTACCCGGAATACAATGCCAGGCAGTCCCGCCTCACTCTCAAATTCCACTTGCAGCGTTACTGTTCCATCCTTCGTGAACTTGCTTGCGTTGCTGAGCAAATTAAATAGAATTTGACGGAGCTTTGTTATGTCGGTTTTGATCGAGCCCTCCGTGCATTCTACCTTGATCTGGTTCTTATTCACTTCCATTAGCGGATGCACAGTCGTTACAATGTCATGAATAATGCTCGGAATATCACATTGCTCCAAGTATAATTCCATTTTACCTGCTTCGATTTTGGACAAGTCGAGTATATCGTTTATGAGTGTGAGCAAATGCCTGCCGGCATTATTAATCTTGTTAAGATCTTCGGCCAGAGCAGGTTCGCCCATCTCCTCCATGTCTTCCTTCAGCATTTCGCTATAACCGATAATCGCGTTCAGAGGAGTCCGCAATTCATGGCTCATGCTCGCAAGAAATTGGCTTTTGATCTGACTGGCTTCCACTGCTTCATCGCGAGCTTTCGACAACTCAAGCGTCCGTTCTTTCACAAGCTCCTCCAGCTGATCATTTAATTGCCTCAGCTCTTGGTTAACATAATAGATCTCACGAGTTTTTTCCTCGGCAATCTTCTCGGCTGCTTGGCGAGCCTTCTTCTCCCGCTCAAGCTGCCTGCGGACTACATCTATATCATTCATGGCATGGCTCACCCCACTTGGGTTAATTCAAAACGGGCAGACGTTCCATCTGCCAAATCGATTCTTTTCACATCTATTGCTTCTCCATAATGCGCCACGCAGCCTAAAATAAGTCCTTCAGCCAAATCAGCGAACGGCCGTGAGGAGTTGTATGTCATAATCAAAGTACCCGGTATAGAAGTGTCATATTGAAACGCTGGAAGCTCCGCTCCAGGATAAAGCTTGCGCACTTCAACATGGATATAGCTGTCGACCTTTTGCAAAAACTCAAATACGGTGCTATTCTCCACCATAAAGTCAGGATGCATATCTAGCAGCTGGCCAAATAAATATTCGCCAAATGTTCGAATGAGGTCAGGCACAGGGATCTGGGTTCGAGCGTTAAGCTCCACGATCAATTTAATCATCTCATGGTGGTCATATGTGCCAACCGTTGTATAGCTTCCTCCTGAAGGCAGCTCTGCAGCTTCAATAATTTCATCTACCAACTTCAGGGAAAACTTGTTTTCTACCATTTCCAAAAAAGATGTGAACACCATTCCTTTCACAACTGAACACCCTCTCGTTCTCTCTCATCTTCACTGCTGCTTTCTATTACACGCAAAAAGGCCTCTACGACCTTAGGATCAAAATGAACTCCGCTCTGAAGCTTAATTTCAGCAATGGCTTCCTCTTGTGTCCATGCCCGTTTGTACGGTCGCTCATGTGTCAGGGCATCGTAGAAGTCAGCGATCGCTACGATTCTACCGGCAAGTGGAATATCTTCTCCGCTAAGTCCATTCGGATAACCTGTCCCATTCCATTTCTCATGATGAGATAGCGCGATGCTTTTGGCTAATTGCAGAACCGGGAACTGGCTTCCCTCCAAAATGCTGGCGCCAATTTCCGTATGCAGCTTCATCTTTTCGAATTCCTCCGGCAAGAATCTTCCCGGCTTCAGCAGAATGCTGTCTGAGATTCCGATTTTTCCAATATCATGCAAAGGTGCTGCCCGTCTAATAAGAGCTGCTTCCTCTGCCGACAACCCTAAATCAGTTGCAAGTCTTCCAGCCATATCACCCACTCGCTGCGTATGCTGCCCCGTCTCATCATCACGATATTCCGCTGTACGCCCCAGTACGTTCAAAATTTCATTTTTGGCCCGTTCAATCTCTTTGGTGCGTTCGCGAACTCGCTGCTCCAAATTGTAGTTTTGCTCTTGAAGCTTCAGATGATAATATCTTGTCTTCAAAAAGTTTTGAATGCGCAGGACAACTTCCATCCGATCAAAAGGTTTTGTAATAAAATCGTTGGCGCCTTCATGCAGCACCCGCGTTCTGGCCTCGGGTGTCACATCCGCTGTTAGGACAAGAACCGGCAAATATTCGCCTTCTTGATTCCATTTTCTTAAATGCTGCAGCGCCGATAATCCATCCATAACAGGCATATGTAAATCTAACAAAATAATATCGGGCTGATTGGCCCGGTATAGCGTCTCTAGCTGCGTTGCATCTGTGGTCGTGAACAAATTCGTATAACCCGCTCGTGACAATATACGTTCTAGGAGACTGATATTATATTCCTGATCGTCTACAATCAGAAACTTTGCGGATTTCATCCATAGCTCATCCATAATTTATCCTCATTTGTTCTTTGATTATTAGATAATCTTTCCATACTTGCTATCATTATAGATCATCATTCGACATTAATCGAGAGAGTTCTTGCTAAGCTTTTGATTTCGAAAATAGGATAAGGAAGGGAATTTCTCATATTTTGTCGAAATGTAACCATTGCCATAATGAACCGAGTAGGAGTTGGTTAGCAAATGAATCATGCTCATGGAACATACGATATCGTATTGGTCATCTTTTCATATCTTGTAGCGGTCGTTGCCTCTTATACGGTGCTTGATTTGGTCGGACGAATAAGTACTACGCATAATAGAAAACGATGGTTATGGCTCCTATTTGGCGCTTGCGCTATGGGTATGGGCATATGGTCGATGCATTTTGTTGGAATGCTCGCCTTTTCGCTGCCCGTTCCCATTGCATATCATATGCCAACCGTTGTTCTGTCGGTTATTGTAGCTATAGTAGCGTCTTTTTTGGCCCTTCATATCGTCGGTAGAAATCAGCTTTCACTGCCTCAATTGCTGAGCGGGGGAATATTGCTGGCAAGCGGTATAGTAACGATGCATTACATCGGCATGGAAGCAATGATGATTGAGATCACCTACGATCCTATTTATTTCTCGTTATCTATTATTATTGCTGTTGTGGCCTCAGTTGCGGCCTTGTGGCTTTCATTTTATTTTCGTAAAGGCAGTGAGAACAAGCGCGGACATATGTGGAAGAAGCTGGGTAGTGGATTGTTAATGGGAGCTGCAGTCGTTGGCATGCATTATATTGGCATGATGGCTGCGCATTTTGATATAGAGAATATCCATTTACACAGGGCGGATTCTGGGATGATCCTAAATCAGCAGTGGCTCGCTTATATCATTTCTGGAGGAACGCTGTTTACATTAGGCATGTCGCTTATTGGTATCTATATTTCCAATAAGTTCTCTGTTAAAGACTCTGAAATACAAGATAAGTCGGATGAGATTCTAAAAATAAACCATGAATTGCGGCAGCTTAACGAACACTTGGAGCAGATGGTTAAGGAGCGGACAGCGCAGCTGGAGAAGGCCCATGATGAAGCGATTAAAGCCAATCGGATCAAGAGCCAATTTCTTGCCAATATGAGCCATGAGCTTCGGACACCGCTGAACGCCATCATTGGCTATAGTGAGATGCTGATCGAGGAGGCAGAAGAGCTCGGTGAGCAGACGTTTGTAGAGGATTTAGGCAAAATCGGCAAAAGCGGAAGGCATTTGCTCTCCCTCATTAATGATATTTTGGACATTTCAAAAATTGAAGAAGGCAAAATGGAAATCCATGAAGAGATGTTTCAGGTTCATGATTTGATTCAAGATGTGATTACAACAATAAAGCCGCTTATTGAAAGTAATGGCAACCAGCTGCAGACTCACTATGTACGAGGTGAAATGATGGCTGATGTTACAAAGCTGCGCCAAATCCTATTAAATTTGCTTAGCAATGCTAGTAAATTCACCCATAATGGAGCTATCCAATTTAACGTCTATGAAGAAGATAAGGAAGGAAAACCAGGCTTTAGCTTTCTTATCAAAGATTCCGGCATCGGCATGAGCCCTGAGCAGCTGGACAAATTATTTCAGCCGTTCACCCAAGCCGATGCTTCCACCACTCGCAAATACGGCGGTACTGGGCTTGGGCTTGCCATAAGCAGCCGATTCTGTTCCGTAATGGGCGGACATATTTCCGTTGAGAGCGAGCCCGGGGTGGGAAGCATCTTCATTTGCTGGATTCCAATCTCGCGAGCCTAGAATTCGTAAAAGCTCAAATAACGGATTTAAGTAAAATTCAAATGAAAAAAAGCGCCGGGTTCTCTTTACGAGACTTTTCCGGCGCTTCTTTTTGAATACTTTTCTCGAAATACTAGCTGGTCAGGCATGCAAACATAAGTATTGCCCGCCCTCTGCTAGTCATATCGGCCTTCTACAGTCATCTAATCCCTTGCCTGATGCTGAGCAATAGCTCATCCTTTCTAGTCCTCCTTCGCTTCTTCTACTTATCCTGTGTCAAAAATTGAACAGCTTCCTTTATTTGAACTTCAATATCATGAGGCGTGTAGCCTAACCAAGTGTCCATGCTAATATCGTAAATATGTTTATCTTTAACAGCCGAGAGATTTTTCCACAATGAGCTTTGCTTAATTTCGTCCAAACGCTTAGTTGTATCCTCTCCCTCAAGCAAAGTCAGAAACACATAGTCAGCGTCGTAATCCGGAAGCACCTCCAATGAGATCGGAACTGCCCACAAATTCGGGTCTTTCTCTATTTCCTTCTGAACGAGAGCAGGCGGTGTGAGTCCAAGCGCTTTATAAAGCGTAAAGCCCATATTGCGAACGCCATAGACATAAAATTGTTTCGGGTCCACTCTATAAATAGCAAAAGTTTTGCCCTCGCCAATTTTACCGATAATTTCATCTTTTGCTGTTTTCATTTTCTCATTGAAATCCGTTTTCCATGCTGCTGCTTCCTGCTTACGATTCAGAATATCTCCTATAACCTCAACGTGGCCGAATACATCGTAATCCATCCATGGAACAACAACCGTTGGAGCTATTTTAGTAAGCTTGTCATAAACCTCCTTCTCAATGTCACCAGCAATAATCAAGTCAGGCTGCAATGACACGATTTTCTCGTAGTTTATTTGATCTGCGCTTCCAACGTCTTCTATACCTTTAAAGTCCGCATCCGTTGTTTCAAGCAAATGGCTTGAAGCTCCGATCGGTTTAAGTCCTACCTTAAGCATATGGCTGGCATATTGGAGTGTAACGACTTTTTCCGGGTTGACCGGGATCTTCGTTTCTCCAAAAAAATGTTTATAAACCCGCGTTTCGGTCGTACTTTCATTAGATGACTTCTCATTCTGTGAAGCCGCGTCGTTCTGCTCAAGGTTTGACGTTGCTTGTGGATTCGTTTCTGCCTTCCCGCATGCCGCTAATGCTAATACAAATAAAAGCATACTCATGCATATGAATACGTTTTTCTTCAAGATGATATCCCCCAGTAATGTGTAGCTATATTTTCGGACGCAGCTAAGCTTACTTTTCCCCAGTAATACTGGGCTAAAAGTTCTCACCCGCCCCTTTTATTGATAAAGATTATCATTATTAATTAGAAGCGTCAATGAAATATATTGGGTATATTTTCTCGCTGTTTTATAACCCTATTAACATTTGGGACTCCCTTCCTTTTATGTATACACATAGTCATCTGTACGTTATATTGTGGAGAATATTAAATGTCCCGATTGACTGTTATCAAGTGTTATATAGATTAGAAAGCACCATTCGCGAAGGGAGGAGATTTCATCGAAGACCAGACCATTGAGCAATTCATCGTACGGGTGCAAAATGGCGATTCGAGTTACTATGTCGAGGTCGTACAAAAATATCAGCAGGCCATCTACCGCTACTGCTTGCGGTTACTTGGAAATCAGCAGGATGCTGAAGATGCAGCCCAAGATATTTTCATAAAAGCGTTCGAGTCTATTATGCAATATAAGAACACGGTCAGCTTCTCTTCATGGTTGTACAAAATTGCCTACCGTCATTGTTTAAACCTATTGCGTAAGCGTAAATACCAGCTTCGTCTGCTGCTTCGATTGTTTACTCCGGAAGTGAAAGCAGAGAGTCCAGAACAAACGATAGACAACCGATTATTCAGCCCGCAATTAATGTATGCACTGACTGCATTATCTCCAGAGGATCGATCTATGCTCATTCTTCGCATTTTTGAAGAACGAACTTTTGAGGAGCTGGGTGAGATTGTGGGATGCAAACCAGAGGCTGCCAAAAAAAGAGTAAGCAGAATGAAAGAAAAGGTTAGAAAAAAAATGGCGGAATGGCAGGAGGAGCTAAAATGGGACGAGAACAATCAGACGATCAATATAAAGACTTAAGGCAGCATTCCATACCTGATCATCAGATCAATACTATTAATTTATCAGATGCTGTAATGAACCATATTTCTGCTTCGCAATCAGGCATAAAGGTCCGAAGCTACAACCCAGTAAAGCGATTTCCGATCTACGCCACGATTCTATTCATTGTGCTTCTAACATCAGCATCCGTTTATGCTGCAAGTGAGCTGATTCAAATTCGTGATCATGCGGGAGATGTCAAAATTAAATCCATTGTGCTAGAGTCTGAATCGAAAATCGTACCTTATACGCTTCAAAATGACCCTCCGCTTCCAACTTATAGAGATCGCGTACTAGAATTAGTTAAGCCAGGTCAAATGCTGGCCTACTTCGTTAGAAATGATCGTTCGTCTCTAGCTATACAGTACCTCCACAACACAAATACGAACACTTCTTACAACGATTTTAAGGAGCTTCTCGATCGCACTTCCGCTCCTGTCATTAAGGAGCCAGTTAGCTTGCCAGATGGCTTCACGTTCAAGTACGGCAGCGTTATGCCGCTCACTCCGAATGAACATGACGCTTCCCTGGCTGAAGAATACGCTAGATTGCTTGCGTTGTTCAAACAAAGGGCTGCTGCGGAACCGGATCAGGATTTATTCGTCGAAGAGGTAAACTGGACAAAAGCAAATATATCGGAGCTCGAATACACGAAAAACGACATGAGCATTCGAATCCAAGCCATGAAAGACATGATCGGCATGGAGGTTGCTCTTTCCGCGGAATATACACAAGAAACAGTCGCTATAAACGGCATAGAAACCATTTTTGCAAGCGGCAGTATACACGGCTTTCAAAGCTATCAAGCGATATGGTATGACGAAGCGCAAAAAACATATTATCAGGTGACAGCATCAGGCAATGTAGACCTGACAGAAGAGCAATTTAAGCTCGTCGTAAAAGGCTTGATCTAGGGCTAGAGACAGGGTCAAATAAAACAAGTTTAATAGCTGTTCTCCCTCCAGTATTCACTGGATGGCGAGCGGCTTTTTTTTCTATTCATTCCACTGAATCGTATGTTTAGATCTTGTATAGAAGCATAGTGTAAAATAACCATTGTTGTATGTATATTGCCATTTAAACTGGTCTTTTTGAGCTAAGTTCTATTAAATACTTCATTTTTTGGCGCTATGCACAAATTGGTAGTATATGCGAGTTGCATCCGGAGCATTTTGCATACTGTTGAAATGGCTGTTTAGTCCCATTCCACATGTTGGAACATGTCGGATAAAATAGAATCAAGTTGAGAATAAAGGGGAAAACGTGCTTGAATCAGAAAATTACACGCAGCAATAACCGTCAAAAAGGCAGCTTTGTATCTTTGAAAAAAACGACTCTTATCATCTACTTGGCAATCGTCATTATTCTCATTGGAGTCTGCGGAGTTCTGTACGGCAAATATTTGAGTGTGGTTGATTTCAACCTGCAATCCGCTGTTGCTAATAAGCTAGAGCAATCAAATGAGCAAGCGCTCAATAATGAAACCGCTAACTCGAATTCAAGCAAAAATGAAAATGGCGGGCTTGAAACGATTGTAGACGAGCTTATCCCCGCAGGATCTGTAGACGATGAAGAAAAACAAGAACCAACTGAAGAAAAACAGGATACCAATACGGGTTCCAAACCTGTTGAGACTAATAATCCAAATCCACCGGTCAAAGAGACCGTTAAAACACCTGACACTTCTAAGCCCGCTGTGACAGAAAAGCCCGACAAGGTGGAAAAGCCTGTACAAGAACCGAAGGACAGCGACAAGACAACAGGCTCCTCCAATGAGACGATAAAGCTTCCAACTACCTATATCGTTCAAAAAGGCGACACCTTAAGCTCAATATCCGAGAAATTTTATCAATCGAAAGACCACTATGCACTGCTTGCAGAGCATAACCATATTTTGTTTATTAATGATATGAAAGCTGGAGATAAGCTAACTATTCCGACATTATCCTCTGGCACTGGATCAACAGGCGGCAGCTCGCAAGGGTCAAAGGATTATTCCAAAATCACCCTGCCAGCAACCTATTTGGTACAGGCTGGCGATACCCTCTCCAGCATATCCAAAATGTTTTATAAATCCGCGGAATATGTAAGTTACATTGCGCAGGAAAACAAAATTGACAAAAACGCCGGATTGAAAGCAGGCAGCAATCTCATCATTCCTTCTCTTAAAAATTACAAGAAAGAGGAAGATGATAACTCATGGGGCGTATCTCCAGGTTTTGAGACAGTAGATCATACCGTTAAAAACGGTGAGACGCTTTACAGCATTTCCAAAACCTATTATGGCTCAAACAAATACGCAATGTTTATTGCCGACTTCAATCAAATCGTAGATATTGATAATGTAAAAGCCGGCACGGTATTGAAAATCCCTAAATGATTAGCTAAAAGAAAAACGACGCCCTCTTTCGCGAGAGGCGTCGTTTATTTGTCTATTTCTTCCTTCCATATTGCTTCGCATAAGATGTAATGCGTCGATACATGCTTTTGTCCTTTAAATGCTTCAGCGGATAGAACTGCGGTCTCGTATTTACCTCTAGAATCCAAGCATTTCCGGTTTTGTCCAAGGCGACGTCGAGGCCCAGCTCGCGAAATCTACTTCCATGTCTATCAAATATACGTCCAACTGATCTGCCAAGCCTCTTCAGTTCTGCTTCCTTTCTTTTTACTCTAGCATAACTGAACCCTGCTTGAGAAAGTGTATTCTGGAAATATCCAATCTGGCCGCCTTGGTGATAGTTTGTTGTAACTTTCCCCCGCTTGCCTATTTTCGTGAAGAGCGCACTGCTCTTCCATATGCCGTTGTTTGTCTTTTGTACCATGACCCGTATGTCGAAAGAGTTGCCATTCACAGTGGCAAGATGAATGCCTTTTTGCAGCAAATAAGAACGTTTCCTCGCATGCTTTTTCAATTTTCCATAAAGGGTGTCGAGCGTGGAGCAGTGATTTTTTTCGGAGTTGTGTTGGATCTGATAACCATTTCCCTGCTTCTTTATCCGTATAATATTAAAGCCGCCTGAACCAGTGGTCGGCTTGAAATAGACAGTTGGATATTGAGAAAGGATCATACTAAGATTCCTTCGGTTAAAGCGCAGCGTCTTAGGAACGTACGCTCTTACATCTGCATTCTTAAGCAGCCATTTCGTTTTTGTCCACTTGCTCTTTATCGTGGTACTCTTGTAGTTCATAATGTACATTCCCTCCTTATCCCTAACATATGAGGAGGTATGATTGTCTGATCGTGCTCTTGTCTAGTCGGTGGTATTATCTATGCAGCTCACTTTAATGGAAGCATGATTCCATAATTTAATATGATCGTTCAGCTTCATCGCAGTGCGAAGAAAAGCGAAGAAAATCTATCCGTTCTAACTTGGTCAAGCACTGTAAAAAATGCGATACATGTGTTTAAAGGATGAGGCTTGTATGGCATATCATGCGGCAGATACTCATAATCCTATAGTAAACAACTAAGAATCAGCGCACATCCATCAGGCTTTTCAGCAAAAAAGTTAGGAAACCCCATTAAGGAGGTTATTTCTGATGAAGGCACTTAACGTAATTAGTCTTATTCTGATCATCCTAGGCGGCTTAAATTGGTTATCCGTGGGCTTATTCAAGTATGACGTCGTCAGTGAGGTTTTTGGGGGAACAGAAGAGGTTGGATCACGAATTGTATATATCGTCGTCGGTGTCGCTGCGCTTTACGCTCTATCCCTTTTTGGAAAGGTAACAAGCGAGGACTAACAAACAACGGCAGTAACCATAGGCCACGCCTGGCTAAGCCAGGCGTGGCCTATGGTTACTATGATCTTGTGACGATGTATGAGAAACTTGCATCTCCTTTTTTAAAAATTCATTCTGCAAGCAAGAGCATCATCATTCTTATCTCACTCGAAACGTTCTCGGCCCGTACCTGCGGACAAGCACAGGCGCAGCAGCTAAGTAAAGCAGCGTCAAAACAGCTATACTCACCGTAAATGGCACTATCGGAATTCGCAAAAAGATACATGCCCCACTAGCTGCTGATATCCCCATATTCACTATATAATATAGCGGGTTTTTCACATTCAGCTCTGTAGAATACGGTTGAAAAATATAATACATAAACAGATGATGTATGGTGAAAAACACGGAAAGCGAAATAACACAGATCCAAAGCATAAGCAGTTCGCTATTTAGCCACTCCCCGCCCGCTGCTGCGATAATCGCTGTTAGTGACACCCCAAAAGCAGCGGCAATACTCAGGTTCAAGCCCATCATTTTTTTTAGCCGAATGAGGAAATGACCAAAAGCTGAGCCGCGATAGAAGCTATAACGCATTAGGCTAAGATCACAGTTGTAAAACATCGCCTTGCAAATGTTCTCTCCAACGGACATGTAATACATAATCAGAACTAAGAACGGAAATACCATTCCCGCATTCCATTTTAGACTCTGCAGCTGCTCTCGGAATAGGAAGGTAAGCAGAACACCCACCACACCGAAAGCACCAACGATAACTAATCGTTTGTTAACCGGGCTGCTGATTAGGCTGCGATGCCGGAGAAAAAATATAGCGTTCAAATACGCATAACCTTTTTTGCCGTCTAACTTGCCTTGCTCATTTAAGTCTATGATATAATCGCTATCCTTTGATTTGACGCTCTTCTTCTGTGACTCTGTCACCATACGACCCAGATCGAGCAGAGGGTCATCCCTTTTAGTTGCCGCATCAACCACTCCACTATAACCGGTATAACGAGCCAGTTGAAAGACAGCAAACAAGCCTACAGCTATAATGATAATACTAACCGGCAGACTCAGAAGAAACGTACCCGTAAACGGAACCTTGCCGAGCAGCAATGGCAAATACGCGCCGGCATAACCTATTAAAATAATCATCCATACGAGAGCTGTTTGTTTAATCAGTACAATGCCCGTTTTCTCAAAAAGCTTGAGATGTGCATACTCCGCAAGAACTCGCCACATTGTGACCATAATGGTTAGCAAAACCGCTTGCAATATGGAGACTCCCGCGAGTGATCCGAACAAAAGCATGGCTGGCAGCAGATATAACAAAAAGGTTGTATAACGATAGGCAAGTGACGCCTGCATATATCTTTTTCCAGACAACCTCATCAGCTTCACCGCTACGTACTTTTCTCGCTTTGGTTCGAGCACAGTCGCGCTGCTGATCGCTGCCACAACAAAGCTGATGATTGCAAATATATGTACAAATTGCTGGTGCTTTTCTTCCTCAGACAATCCCACAACGAATTCCGCTATAGGCAAGTAGATAAGTATCCCCAAATAGGCGAATCGAAGCATGAATCCCCACAGCTGGGTAATGATGAGCGCTATAATAGAAACGGCCTTCTTGAGCCCCAAATTGGCGTAGAAGCTATTGTGCACCAGCTTGCCGAGCAGCGGCAGCTTCTGAATATAATAAATGAGCATGTTTGCCGTAATGGAGGTTCGAATAGCCAGCAGCGTGTTAAGCGTTCTCAGCATGGGCTTCATCCTTCAGCAGGTTAATGACGGATTGCTCAAATTCCGCGCTATGCAGCAGCTCTGACGGTACGGCAGACAACTTCCCTTTGTTCAAAACAACCAGCTCATCGCATAGATCTGAAGCTAATTGCAAAATATGCGTAGAGAATATCAGAATGTGGTCACTCTTCATCTCCCTCAGCATGTTCTTCATTTCCAGAGCAACAATAACATCGAAGGAGGTAAGCGGCTCATCGAGCAGTATTATTGGCGGTTTCGTTATGAGAAATAGCAGCATTTGCAGCTTATTCTTCATGCCGTGTGAGTAGCCTTTGATCAGCAGATGGCGATCCTCCATTGTCATGCTCATCATGTCAAAATAATAATCAATGCTCTTATCCATTTGCAGCTTGCCTTTGTTAATATCCATAAAAAACTTCACAAACTCATAGCCCGTAAGAAACTCGGGAAGAATCGGCAGCGAGTACACATATCCGACATCCTGCTCGCTTAGCTTCCTCGTGTGGCCATCCACTTCCAACAGCACTTGCCCGCCATCCATGTCCTTCTCTCCGCTCAGACAGTCGAATAGCGTCGTCTTACCTGCACCGTTTCGACCGAGCAGACCATATATTTTTCCTTTCTCAAAAGTAAATCCGGCTCCTTGGAGCACTTGTTTATCCTCAAATCGCTTGACGATATCATCAATAATCAGACGCAATTACAGCTCCTCCATTCATCCCACATTTTTCATCTCCTATTTTGTACGATAATGAGAACGAAAGGTCTCGAATTGTAAGGCTGCTGAAGGAAAATGATATGTAAATACATAGAATTACTTGCAGGGAGTAAGCACAAAAAGAGCAGCCAGCTTCCCTTCGACGGGAGTGCCGACTGCTCCTCTTTGCAAAATATATAAGCAGCTGATAATGATTGGTACCTGAACACCGCTAGGCAGCCCTTCCGCAAACCTATTGGCTCAGATGCATACATTATCGTCCATTCGCTACTTGCTGATTTTTTCCTTCAGTTCGCCAAGCTTCTCCTGCGCAGTACCTTTCAGCTTATCTAACTTGCCTTCCGCCTGCAGCTTCTTGTTATCTGTCGCTTTGCCGTAGCTATCCTTCATTTCGCCTTTGCTTTGGTTCGCAATACCCTTCACTTTATCTTTCAGTCCGTTTGTATTCATCTTCATCATCTCCTCGATAATTGTATGCTTCTTCTTACCTCCAAGGGGAAATTTTGAAACAGGGTTATATTGGAAGTCGGTAGATTTACGGATGAATTACCCTTTATTCAGTCTATTAAATACTCAAAATAAAGCTCGTTTACAATGTCATTTTTGATATCGATATAGAGATTAGTGGTGTGCGTGAACCAATAGTCGAGTGTAAATAAGCGCAGAAGTGCACCTGTTTTTAACAAACGAGATGAAAATGATTCGAATAGGTGTATAAATGCATCTAGTTGAACAAAATTGAAAATATTTAGTTAAATAAGTGCATTTATGCTCTTAGATTCAGCTATTGCTGACTGATGTGCACATTTAGCTAACCTGCTTTGCAGTGTTAAATTTATTTGACAGTGTCTTGGCAAGTTTTTTCATAAAGCGTAGTTGCTTATTTTCAACTGAAAACCTTTAATATATAGACCCCGTTTATCTAAACAATAATATTACACACGATAATCGTAGGAATGCATATTCAGCAAGCTGTGTAACTGATTTATGCTAGTACTATAAGTTTGTTTGCAATATCGTTTGATCGTGCAACATTATCCGCCTATTTTGTAAACCAATATTAAATAAATATTGGTTTTATTGCATTGCCGTCTAGAATCGTGATGGCTTCACACATTTAAGGAGGTGATTAAGAAAGAATGTAATGATGTGCAAAATTGAAAGCGCATTAATTCGAGGTTAAAACATCTGACTAGGAGGTTTTTTATGTTATCAATGAACGAATTGGTAAAAAGAAATCCATTCGTCATCATGTCTTTGGCATTTGTTTTATTGCTGTCGCAGCTTACGCTGTACCCCTCCGTATCTTCAGCCGCCGGAGGCCCTAATCTTGCTCTGGGCAAAGTTGTATCAGCCAGCGGCTATGCCGATGTGTATGTAGCGAGCAATGTTAATGACAATAATCAGGGCACCTATTGGGAGAGCGTAAATAATGCATTCCCACAATGGCTCCAAATCGATCTTGGTGCGAATACGAGCATCGATCAAGTTAAACTAAAGCTGCCTGCGGGCTGGGAAACACGTTCACAATCCTTAGCTGTACAAGGCAGCACAAACGGCACAACGTTCTCTAATATTGTTGGTTCTGCATCCTACACATTCAATCCAGCAGTGAGCAGCAACACCGTAACAATCAACTTTACAGCAACCAGCACCCGTTATGTTCGCTTAAACTTTACGGCTAACACGGGTTGGCAAGCCGGACAAATTTCTGAATTCGAAATTTACGGTTCCACAGTAACGCCAACACCTACTCCTACTCCTATACCAACAGCTACTCCAACCCCTACACCTGTGCCTACACAAACGCCAACACCAACTCCTACACCTACGATTACACCTACACCTACAATTACACCGACGCCTACAATTACACCAACGCCACCTGCTGGCGGCAACTTAGCTCTAGGTAAATCAATCACTTCCAGTTCTACCGTCCACACATTCGTAGCAACGAACGGCAACGACGGCAATACGGCTACATACTGGGAAGGCGGCAACAATCCTAGCCAATTAACCGTCGATCTCGGTTCCAATCACAACATCACATCTGTTGTTGTGAAGCTAAACCCGTCTAGCGAATGGGGTACGCGAACCCAAACGATTCAAGTGTTAGGCAACACCCAGAACTCTTCCACATTCAGCAGCTTGGTTTCCGCGGCATCTTACACATTTAACCCCGCTAACGGCAACTCGGTAACGATTCCGGTAACCGCTACGGCGAAACAGGTCCAATTGAACATAACGAACAACTCCGGCGCTCCTGCTGGCCAAGTAGCCGAATTTGAAATCTATGGCGCTCCAGCTCCAAATCCAGACCTTACGATTACAGGAATAACTTGGACGCCTACAGCTCCGGTAGAGACGAATGCGATTACCCTTAACGCAACCGTTAAAAATATCGGCACTGCAAACGCCCCTGCGACTACAGTCAATTTTTATCTCGGCAACGAGCTGGCAGGATCTGCTCCAGTAGCCGCATTGACGGCTGGCGCTTCAGCTACCGTATCGCTGAATGCCGGAGCAAAAAATGCTGGAACCTACGCCGTTAGCGCCAAGGTCGACGAGAGCAATGCGATTATTGAGCAGAACGAGACTAACAACAGCTATAGCAGCCAGACTGCATTAACCGTAGCTGCCGTGTCCAGCTCTGATCTAATCGCAACCGCCTCTTGGAATCCAAGCAATCCAAGTGCAGGCAATACAGTAACCTTCACCGTAAATCTTAAAAACCAAGGAAACATTGCTTCCGCCGGTGGTGCTCATGCCGTAACACTAGTTCTTAAAAATGCTGCTGGTGCAACCATCCAAACCTTAAATGGTTCCTATAATGGCTCATTAGCTGTAGACCAATCCGTCAATGTCAGCATGGGAACCTGGACCGCTGTCAATGGCAGCTACACGGTAACTTCCACTGTTGCAGCTGACACAAACGAAGTACTCATTAAGCAAGCTAACAACTCAAATACAACAAGCCTTTATTCCGGCCGCGGCGCTAATATGCCGTTTACCATTATTGAAGCAGAGTCCTCTTCCAATACAACGAACGGAACAAAACTAGCTCCGAACTTCAAGCCTGGCGATTATGCGGGTGAAGCTTCTGGACGCTCCGCCGTGCATCTTGATGCTACAGGCGAATATGTAGAGTTTACGCTAACTTCTTCTGCTAACGCTTTTGTCCTTCGCAACGCAGTTGCAGAAAATACGACCGGAACGATTAGTATTTATGCTAACGGTGTGAGTAAAGGCAAATTCACGGTAACCTCCAAGTTCTCTTACGTATATGCAACACCAAGTACGCTTGGCCGCCTGGGTTACGACAATGCGCCTGGGGCAGGTTTAACTGCTTACTGGCTGTATGAAGATTCCCAGTTGCTGCTTGACCAAGTGTATCCAGCAGGAACGAAGATCAAAATTCAAAAGGATGCTGGTGACGTCTCGGCAATCTATGTTGACATGATTGAAACCGAAAATGTCGCTCCTCCAGCCGCTAACCCTGACACGACTAAATATATTTCGGTTTCCTCTTCCAAATCCATAGAGCAAGCGCTTAATGAATTTAGACAGGATTCCACGAAAAAGGGTATTTATATCCCAGCAGGCGAATGGGTGATCAACAGTAAAATATTCCTTTATGGACGTGCAACCGAAATCATTGGTGCTGGTCCATGGCATACCAAATTGGTTGCGCCACAGAACCAATCCAATACGGATGTAGGCTTTAATATTGGTTCTACTGCTAACGGTTCAACGATTAAAGACCTGTCTGCATGGGGCAACTATGTATACAGAACTGATGGTCCTGGTAAATTCATCGATGGCAACGGCATGCAGAACGTAACCGTTCAGAACGTATGGGTTGAGCACTTCATCTGCTTGTATTGGGGCGTGAATTCCTCCAACAACACATTCAAAGACAATCGTATCAAAAACACATTCGCAGATGGAATTAACATGACCAACGGCTCATCCTATAACGTAATTGACAACAACTATTCAAGAGGCGCCGGTGACGATGCCTTCGCCTTATTCAGCGCAGTTGATGCAGGCGGTTCCTACAATGTAGGCAACAAATACACGAATCTTACAGCAACCTGTGTAAGACGTGCAGCAGCTTTTGCCGTATACGGCGGCTCGGATAACCTATATCAAAACCTCTATGGTGCAGATACGTTGACTTATCCAGGCATTACCATCAGCAGCTTAAGCTTTGGTTACAACACATTAGGATTCGGCGATAAGGATACTGTAATTGATGGCGTAACATTAGACCGTACGGGTGGAGATTTCTGGACCAGCGTCGGCGCTGATGACAAAATCAATGAATATCAAAACTTCGGCGCTATCTGGTTCTTCGGAGGAGACAGAACCTTCAAAAACATTCTCGTAAAAAATGTGGACATTAATAATTCCGTGTACTTTGGTCTAATGTTCCAGACTAAATCGCCAGAGAATCTTGCTATGCAAAACGTTCGCGTAGAGAACGTAAACATCAATAACCCTTCCCGCTACGGCATCAAGCTCGTGGTCAGAGGAGAACAAGGCCAAGGGCCAGCTGTCGGCGGAGCAAGCTTTACGAATGTGAAAGTGAATAATCCAGGTGTCGCAGCCATTTATGGTGAAAGCGGCAGCCCGAACTTTACAGTGACAAGAGTATCCGGAAACAACTGGTAATCTAGCGCAATGAAAAAGGAAACAGCGTACTCGGGTAACCGAGTACGCTGTTTTTTTAGCTCCAAACGATTTATAGGTAATAGTATCCATTTAAAATCCCAAGTTAAGGCGACGTATCATACGGTCTCTTTTCTATTTTTATTAATTCTTCTTGTGAAAATACACGCCTTTATTCCTTAATTGCTCTGTTGCAGCTTTTCCAAATGAACATCCAAGTTTTCAAACGTTTGCGTTATACCTGGAATCATTCCCATATCGATTACCGTTTGCAAAGCTTCTGGCGATGCATATTTCGCGGTGTTAACTAGCTTCGTCTTGCCATCTTGCTCAATAAAATCGAGTGTAACCATCATTTGCGGCATATTTTCCGCAACATTGCCTTCCGCATCCGAGAAACAATCTCTATAGACGATCTGCTCCGGTGCTGTAATCTCCTGATAGAATGCTTTACCCCACGATTCCATACCGTAGAAATCGCCTTGGTTCTTATCTTCACACTTCATGCAATAATGCCAAGTTCCACCTGGACGGAAGTCGACGTTGCATACAGGTATAGTCCAGCCTTTTGGTCCCCACCAATGTTTTAAATGCTCTGCCTCCGAAAAAGCTTTAAATACAAGCTCGCGCGGTGCTTGAAACACACGCTCCAATATAAGTGTGCTGCCTTCTACTTTCGATACCAATTGATTAGTTAGGTTAGGGTTAGTCATAATAAACATCCTCCTCAAATTTGTTTATATCATTATTCCGTTTATGTCTTATTGCTAATCTTATTTATCTGTTTCCTTGTTTTGCAGCTCCAGTAAATAATCGTCTAGCCGATCGTAGCGTTCCTCCCACATACGTCGGTATGATTCAAGCCAAGCGTCTAATTCCTTAAACGGATCAGGACGCAGCTTGTAAATACGACGGTTAGCAATCGCCTGCACCTCAACAATACCGGCCTCGCTAAGGACGCGCAAATGCTTGGAAGCTTGGGGCTGACGTAGGCCAAGCCTTTCAGCAATCTCCCCAACCGTTAGAGGACTCGCTCGCAATAGGTCAACAATCTGCAGGCGGTTAGGCTCAGCCAAGGCACTCATAACGTTAGCATTCATAAGAAAAACATCCATTCACTTGATTTAATTAATTCATCCTTCTTCTAAAGCAAACATTTAAAGCAAACATTGCTTTATCGAATCCTTTAAGCCCTCCCTCCTTGTATTTCCTTTTGTTGAATTAAATATACCACAACGGGAATATTCCTGTAAAGGAATATTCAAAATATTTTTAAAGCTTGCTTATGTTCCATGAAATCAACCGAGCAGCGGATTTAAGAACCATCGATATCATCGATGTTCTTATTCATCCTACATCGCCTCATCTAATTCTGATTAAAGAAGAATAAATCAAATCGCTGTTTTCACTCGCAGCTATCAGTTAAAATACTATACTTTCCGATATAACATTAGGAAGTTTTTAACAATATAAAAAAACGGTATTTAATTGGATTCGGAAGGATGAATTTTATGTTTAAGGTTAAGCGTATAGTCACATGTCTGATCATCGTATCTTCATTATTTTGGGTAACAACAACAGCAAATTTGTATGCTCAAGATCAAAAAGATGACGAAAAATACGATTTTCTCATTATCAAGCCCTATGGAATGAAAGGACACTGGGCTGAGCGTCTGTTTCAATGGGCTATGGCACAAAATATTATAAATGGATACCCTGACAGCAGCTTAAAGCCTGACGAGCCAATAAGTGAAGCAGAGTTTTTAAAAGCTCTTTATAGAGCCTTGGGTATGGCTTTGCCATCCGCAAGTTCCCCTGAGGGTAATGATGATTGGACAGATGGTCCCTATCGCATGGCAGAGAACTTTAATCATCCTACATCCGGCGCTTCGAACCATAAGCTGAGAATGGAGCCACTCACGAAGTCACGAGCTTCAGAAATCATTTGTGCCGTGCAAGGTGTTCATTATGAAGGCGAAGACGCCGTTGTTTACCTCATTGGAAACGGTATGGCTAACAGTGACGCTATAACGCCAGAGCAATTCAATGGACAGGACTCTTTTTCACGAGCAGAAGCTATTCAGTGGATTAGACAGCTCACCTTTAAAGGAGTACTGGATATATTAAAAAGGCCAACCGCTCCATCGGATCGCACACTTCTACCGTCCTTACCATCTGCAGCCGTCCAGCGTATTCCAGATTTCAGCGCCGAACCCGTCACGAGAAATGACTTCAATTTATTTGGAAATAGTCCTTTTACTGAGGTGAAGATAGGAGATTCAAAAGAAACAATAGAGGATCTATACGAGGTTTCGGATGATAAGGATGTCTTTAATAATAACATTTACCCTTTATTCTCAGCACACTACAACAAAGATGGGCTGGTTGATTCTTGGAAAATAGATGAAGACACTTTTGAACCTCCCAATACAAATCCGTCATTACGTACATATAAGGGGATTGTCCTCGGAGAAAGCACAATGTTCGATGTCCTTCGCCTATATGGAACTTTTGGTTTTTATGGAGACCAATCAGCTACCTATTTCTACGAGAAGACCAACGACGGAAATTACCGCGACATTTCCATTCATGATAAGCTTAACAACCCTGATAATATGTATTCAATATCGTTCATATTCGATAAGGAGAGCTATGCTGTTGTCTATGTCTCGACTTCTTGGTTCCCCCATTCTTATTTTGGATGGGAAGATGTTTAATGTTATACAACAAACCCAGTACCGACGTGGTACTGGGTTTGTTGTGTAGGTATAACACTCATTCCAAAACCCTACACGATGAGCACTTTTTATAAAAAACTTCCTTCTTATAGGCCACATTTCTGTTACCGAAACCATAAATCATAAATGATTCCTTTTTCAATCCCAGCCAACCCTTATGCTCTAACAGGTGCCACCTTATACGCGGCTCTACCGTCTGAATCTTGCTCTCCCTCATGAGGGGATACTCCCCAGCCGAATGAAAGGACGGAAGCGAGGCGCTGTGCTTCAGCTTCTGACAAATGGGCGATGACCGCTTCGTTCTCGGGCTCCAAAATAAGCTCTGCTTCTTGCTTCAGTGCGACAAGTATCCAGCTGTGAATGCCGCGTATCGTGTTGTACTTGATTTGATAGCCGTTTGTTACAGCTTGTACGAAAGTATCTTGTTCCTCATTCGCCAAAGCGGTTAAAGCGGTGTATTCGAAATGGAACTTGCTTTCATCTGCCGGCAAATTGCCAGCCTGCACTTTGCTAATCAGTTCATCATTTGGCCAGCCGTAAGCCTTCAGCGATTCCAGCATCAAGGCATCCCATTGTGAAAGCTTCGTTTCGGGCTTGAGTGTGTCAGCCATTCGTAATCTCTCCTTTATGCTCGCATGTGAGCAGTCCTATGTGAAAGAGACTGCCCCGGTCATCATGGATAACCGGAGGCAGTCTCTTGCCAATATTAAAAGTTACTTGCTTGCTTTGTAGGCGTTTAGGAATTCTTTCGCTTTCGCCGGATCAGCTTTCAGCTCCATGCCTGTATTCACAAGCGGGCTAAGCGTGGAAACGGCTTTGAACTTGTTGCCATTGTAGAATGCCAAGATTTCATCCTGGTTGATGGAGTATAGAACTGCTTTCCGCAGGTCTGCGCTTTCTGCAACTGGACGATTTTTTGTATTGAACAGCAAGTAAGAAACAGCATTGCTTTGTACGGTTTGAAGCGCCAGCTTGCTGTCGCCCTTCACAACGTCAAATTTCGTCTCGGATACGCCGTAGTAGATGTGAATCTCACCACTGCGAAGCGCGGACAAGCTGCTGTCTGCGTCTTTGATAAAGCGGATTTTAATATTAGCGATATTCGGCTCATTTTCTGTACCCTTCATATACGCAGGGTTTTTGTAGAAAATTGCTTCGTAATCATTTTTGGAGGACAGGATGTAAGGACCGCTTGTAAACAATGTGTTGTTATACGCGCTGCCTTCTGTTACCGTATTTTGGTCGCCGTAAGGAATATCTTTGTTCACATCGAATTTAGCTACATCGTACGTGTTGATGCTCTCTACTTGTTTCTTGGACACGATACCTGCCGATTGGTGAGCCAAGTAGTTCAGTACTTGTGGGAAAGGCTCAGTCGTCGTAAGCTTAACGACTTGGTATTTACCCTCTTTGTTGTTCGCTTGCTTCTTATCCGATACGAGAGCGGAAATTTTTGAACCAAGACCTTTTTCAAGAGCTGCTTTTACTGTGTCGCTGCCACCGGAAACCTTAACAGCATCTAGTGCTGCAGCATCCGTTACAAGCTCTACGTTATTGATATGCTCGTGAAGAGTAAACGTACGGTGGTCAGGTACAGAGTTTTTGTCTTTCGCACGGTTCAACGAGAAGATTACATCGTCAGCACCAACGCGTTCGCCAGTATCTACTGCGAGCTTGTTTTTGATTTGAGCAAAATTGATATCGTCTCTTAGGATAAAGTAGTAATCGGAATTGCCATCAGCAATCGCATGATTCAACGATAGGGAACCTTCGGAAGTGATTTTATCATCATCTGTTAGATTCACTAGACGCACATACATATTCGTATTAATGATGTTGATGGAGCCGTCGTTGCCTTTGATTGGATCAAGCGACGTCAGCGTCGGCATAGTCGATTGAAGCACTAGCGCATCTTTTGCACGCTTTGAAGTGTCTTTAAAATCAACATCTTCCCAAGGTAGGGAACGTGACTTCGAGATGCGTACGGAATCCTTGTTCAGTACGTCTTGATTCAAAGCCTGTGCTTTCAATGAGTTGTATAGCGGCGCGATATAAGCCTTGTCAAAGACAAGCTGCTGCTCGAATTGCTTGTACGTTTCTGTGTACTCTTCTGGCGTTTGAGCACCAGCCGCATCAATCAATTTATCGATTTCTGGATCAGTAAGGATGCTGTAGTCTCCGCCTGTTTTGAAGAGCGAGCGTACTGCATAGTCGGGGTTACCTGTAACGGTAGTCCAACTGGACAATGCGATGTCATAGTTGCCAGCGTCCTGCTGTGATTTGAAGCTGCCGTAATCAGCTTGTAGATTCAATTTCACTTTGAAGCCGTTTTTTGTAAGCTGATCGCGAACAATATTAAGGTCTGCCTCGTTTGAGCTCATGCCAAGCAATTCTATATCTACTGGGTTACTGTCAACGACTGCCTCTGTTCCTTGCGTTGGTGCTGGTGATTCCTTCACGTCGTTCTTTGTTGTTAATTTGCAGCCGCTGAGCATAATCGAAAGACTGATTAGCAACAATGCGGCGAATTTGCCTTTGTTCTTCATGATAGTAGTCTCCTCCTGTTTTATCTTTATCTTGTATGTTAACTCACATTCAGTTATCGCCCATTCCTGTCTCGTAACGTAGAAGTCGATGGAATATGAATGAGGTTAAGAAGAAACGACTTCGTCGTCCTTGTTTAAGGACAAGAAGTTTCTCGCAAAATATAGGCGGAGTATAAATGTGAAGCTTATACTTTCCTATATTTTAAAAAAGGGATGAAATCTTTAATCCAGCTTCGGATCCAGCGCATCGCGCAAGCCGTCGCCAAGAAAGTTGAATGAGAGTACAAGCGCGATAATCGCAAGTCCCGGATAAACAGCCGTATAAGCATGCGTTTCTAGATAGGCGCTTCCGAGCTTTAATATATTTCCCCACTCCGGAATATGCGGTTCTACGCCAAGTCCCAAATAACTCAAGCTGCTGGTCGAGATGACCGCAGTACCAATCGTCAGCGTAGATTTTACAATCATCGGCGCGATGGAGTTAGGTACGATGTGCTTGAACAAAATAGTTCGGTCACTGGAGCCGAAAGCTCTTGCAGCCTGTACATATTCCAGCGTAGATACGAGCATGACATTGGCTCTCATTGTCCGGGCATAAGTTGGAATCGCACCTACACTTAATGCCAAAATTAGATTGACCGTGCTTGCGCCAAATGCCGCAATAATCGCAATGGCAAGCAGAATGCCAGGAATCGCATAGAGGATATCTAATATCCTCATAATAATATTGTCCGTATGCCGCCCATAATAGCCAGAGACTGCACCTAGAACGCCCCCAATCAAGACGGGGATGAGCGTTGACAACAAGCCAACTGCCAAAGAGATTCGTGCGCCGAAGACGATACGCGAGAACAGATCTCTTCCGAAGTTATCCGTTCCTAGCGGGTAAGCCAGCTCAGGCGATTGAAGAATTAAGCTGTAGTTGTTCTCAACCGCAAGGCCGTAATCAAAGGTCAGGTAACTGGTTATGGCCAGCGTGAGCAGGAACAGGATAAAGAGCAGTCCCAGCATGGAAGTAGAGCTTCTCGACAGACGCTCCACAACTTCTCCAAGCTTAGAGCCGGATGAATACCCCTTGTCCCGCAGCTTCGCAATCAGCAATAACCCAAGAAATAATGCGAACAAGTTGCCGGATACCGAAGTTAAAATAAGGATCCCAGCAACGATTCCCATCCAGCGCGGCATCGCTGCTTGATCTGCATATTTAGCGACCAGCAGCAATGCTGCGAGCTGCAGGAGCGCGGCAACGATCAATAGAAACATACCGATCATAAACCCGTTAGCCACATAAGGCTTAAACAAGTTAAGGGCTGATACTGCAAATACGAGCAGAGTCGTAAGGAGCGAATAAACAGCTAACGTATACGCCGCGCTTTTTTTCTGCTTGATGAGCTGGAACGCCGTGGTTGCCACGAATACATTCGCGGTTAGAAGGCTTAACAGCAGTACATAACCAAGCATCCTTGTGGAACGTCTGATCGCGCCAAAACGGATAAGATCGCTTCGAATGAGCGCCCATACCGCCAGCTCGAGCAGAGCGAAGGCAAAATATGCAATGCTTGCAATGAGTACTGCAGGCTTAAATGACCCGTCACCGGGAACATAACTGTTTAGCAGAAGAACAAGACCAAGCGCCAGGGATACGATGCCAGCGAAGCTTGCCTGACTGTATTCTTGGCTCGATTTCAGCCTGAACTTGACTTCTTGCTTGCTGATAGTAGGATTCGTCAAGAGTAGCACCTGCTTTAGTATTGTTTCATTTTAGAGCGGATTCTAGGATCAAAAAACGCATACATCAAATCGACGATAACATTCACGATCGAGATGGTAATGGCTGTATAGACGACCCCGCCCATCACGCTAGGAATGTCGGGAATGAACTGCTTATCAACGATATAACTGCCGATACCGCTAATATTGAATACTTTCTCTGTAACCGCCGCTCCCCCGAGCATACCGCCGAACTGCAAGCCAATGACAGTAATAATGGGGATAAGCGCGTTGCCAACGGCATGCTTCCAAATAACACTTTTGCGGGCAAGCCCTTTGGCCCTTGCGGTCGTAATGTAATCCTCATGAATAACTTCAAGCGTCGATGAACGGGTCATTCGGGCTACGGCAGCAGTTAGCCCTGTGCCTAGAACGACAATCGGCATAATCGCAGACAGCCAGTTCTCAGGGTTATACGTTGCAGGCAGCCATGGAAGCTTAATTGAGAAATTCAAAATAAAAATAAGCGCCTGCCAGAAGTTCGGAATCGACAATCCGAGCAAAGCAATGAACATAAAGGTATAATCAAAAAAGGAATTCGGTCTCGTAGCCGAAATAATGCCGATTGGCAAAGCGATCAATACTGCGATCAGCGTCGAGATAACCGTTAACGTGAGCGTCACCGGAAATTTATTCGCGATAGCTGCAGTAACATTCTCGTTGCCTGCAAATGACTTGCCGAGATCGAATGTAAATATACCTCTAATTGTGTCCCATAACTGGACAAGATAAGGTTGATCTAATCCGTACAGATGGTTGAAGGCTGCGATCTGCTCGGCAGTCGCTGTCTCTCCTAATAAGTTAGCCGCTGGATTCATCGGCGATATATACAGGATTGTAAAAACGAGAAAAGCGACGCCCAAAATAACGAATACTGACATCACGATTCGTTCCGCAACGTATTTCAAGTAAGGCATCGAGTAAATGGCCATCAACACATACATTGGAAAACCGATAATAAGTGATAAGATGAAGAAAGCCGGATTCAAGGCTAACGCATGATACGTATCGCCAAATGAAAACTTCAGCCCGTTCTCGCTGGCAAGCCGTTTGTCCAGCTCATGGTTGAACGATTCATTAAATTTGATCTCAGCCAACCGGTTCGCTTCCAGCTCGGTTTGCTCTGCGCTGACGGTTTGCCCGAAGAAACGATGCTTGCGGACAAGCTGTTCCTTAGCCTCGATAAGCAGCTTATCCCGGCGCCCAGTTGCAAGCAGCTTGCTCCTTGTCTCCGCGGCGATTGCTTTGTAGCCGTACTTAGTTTTACGATATTGATGAACGCCATACACGATGGCAGATACAGGAGCTCCTAACAGCAATATAAGCAGACTGTAGGCTGGATGTAATAACATTTTGCGGTAGATGGCGGCGATATGATCAACAAAGCCATTACCCGTAGCAGTTGCGTGCCCTTTCAAGCTAGTCCGCTTCCTTTCCATCTAGTAATTTTAAATTGCATTATTCCGATCAATATAGTAGATTTTATTTTATGGACTGGAATATGTCAATAACTTATAACTTTGTTACTTACTTTTTTTCATTATACATGATATAAGGAATATCAGGTATAAATAAGAATCTCTCTTTAAATTACCCTAATCTCAATTGGAAAACCACAGAATTGCAGGTGCATATATGGATACATTATTACAAGTTAACGATTTATCGGTTTCTTTTTTCGCCCGTAACAAAGAAATAGAAGCGGTACGTCACGTCAGCTTTGAGGTCCGTAAAGGCGAAACGCTCGGCATTGTAGGCGAATCCGGCAGCGGAAAGAGCGTTACTGCGCGTACAATTATGAGGCTGCTGCCCTCTCCCCCTTCCATGGTGAAGAACGGTGAGGTGCTTTTTCAAGGACAAAATCTAGCCTTTAAAACCGATAAAGAAATGGAAGCCATACGCGGAAGAGATATCGGAATGATCTTTCAAGATCCCATGTCCTCGCTCAATCCGACCATGCGGATCGGCAACCAAATTGAAGAAAGCTTGATCAAGCATCAAAAGCTGGACAAGAAGCAAGCTCGTACTGAAGCGATCGAGATGCTGAAGCTCGTAGGCATTTCGAACAGCGAAGCCCGCTATCATCAGTACCCTCATGAATTCTCTGGCGGGATGCGTCAGCGGGTCATGATCGCCATTGCGCTGGCATGCCGTCCTTCGCTGCTAATCGCAGATGAGCCGACAACCTCGCTTGACGTTACCATTCAGGCACAGATCCTTAACCAGATGAAGGATATACAGAAGCAGCTGGGAACCTCCATTATTTTAATTACGCATGACCTAGGTGTCGTAGCCGGCATGTGTGATCGCGTCGTCGTCATGAAGGACGGAGAAATCGTCGAGACAGGAACAACGGAGCAAATCTTTGCCAATCCGCAGCATCCTTACACTGTTAAGCTTCTCCATGCATTGCCTCGTTTAGACGAGAAGAAAAAACCGAAGCCCATCCCTGCGATTATTCAGCGGGAAGAAGGCGTGCCTTTGCTGCAGGTCCGTTCATTGAAGCAATATTTTGATATGGGCAAAGGGCAAATTGTTAAGGCCGTTAATGATATCAGCTTCGATATACAGGCAGGTGAAACTCTCGGAGTTGTCGGTGAATCGGGCAGCGGAAAGTCAACGACCGGCCGCACAATTCTTCGCTTAAATGAGGCGACGGGCGGCGAAGTGCTTTTCAAAGGAATACCGCTTCAGCAATTAAATCGCTCGGAGATGAAGACGATGAGACGTCATATGGGTATGATCTTCCAAGACCCGTACGCCTCACTAAATCCAAGGCTTCGCATCATTGATATTATTGGCGAAGCGCTTGACGTACACGAAATAACGACCTCCAAACGGGATCGTCAGAAACGTGTCGAGGAGCTGCTTGAGATGGTTGGGCTAGATCCTTCTCATGCCATGCGCTACCCGCATGAGTTTTCCGGCGGCCAACGGCAGCGGATCGGCATTGCGCGGACGCTCGCTGTAGAGCCTGAATTTATCGTCTGCGACGAGCCATTGTCCGCACTCGACGTTTCCATTCAAGCACAGATTGTGAAGCTGCTCGAGGAGCTCCAGCAAAGGCTTGGTCTGACATACCTGTTCATCGCCCATGATTTATCGATGGTGAAGCATATTAGCGACCGCGTCGCGGTTATGTATAAAGGGAAGATCGTTGAGCTTGCCGAAAGCGAGGAGCTTTACGCGAATCCAATCCATGCTTATACGAAGTCACTTTTGGCAGCAATCCCAGTACCTGATCCAAAGGTTGAATCACAGAAGAAGCTGGTAGTGCATGAGGAAGCTGCCAAAGCTGATCCCTACGAGCTCGAACACTCCGAATTCGTTGAAGTGAAAAAAGGCCACTGGGTGGCCGTTGCAACCAGCTAAGCTGGCGATATTAAAGAACCGAAACCCGTTAGATGAGCGGGTTTCGGTTCTTTTTATTTGGGCTATTGATACGTTGGACTTCCTTCAAGTGCAACCGAACGACGGATATACATCCCCATCGTTTGCCATTGTTTATCCGTCCATAATGTCCGCCGCCACACGGAAACCACAGTTGCCGGTAGAGCTGTCCGGTGTGTTTCCGCTTCTGGCTGCGACGCGGTAACGGTTGCAGTAGGAACGGTGGCATAGATAAGAGCCGCCGCGCATGGCACGTATTCCGGTCGGTTCCATGAACCTCGGGTTTCTCTCGGATGTCACTTGGTGGTATTCGGGGCTGAACCAGTCAGAGCACCACTCCCATACATTACCGGACAAATTGAACAATCCATACCCATTAGGCTCATAAGCATCAACGGGCGCGGTGCTTAGATAACCGTCGCTGGCATTGTTCTTCACGGGGAATTTGCCTTGCCAAATGTTGCACATGTGCTTTCCTTCAGGTTTCAGCAAATCCCCCCAAGGGTAGGTTCTGCCTATGAGCCCGCCTCTAGCGGCGTATTCCCATTCGGATTCCGTCGGCAAACGAGTCCCGGCCCAGGCGCAATATGCCATCGCATCGTGCCAAGTGATATGAACAACTGGGTGGTCAAGCCTTTCGTCAATAGTTGAATCCGGCCCCTCCGGCTTCGCCCAAAAGGCACCATCCACAGCAAGCCACCATGGCGCTTGCTGTGGGACCTGTCTGACCCGCTCTCGTGTCGACTCGGAGGCCAGCAAATGGAACACAAATGACCAACCAAACCGTTCAGCTTCTGTAACGTAGCCGGTCTCTTCAACAAAGGAGCGAAATTCACCGTTTGTTACGGCATACGGAGAGATAAGGAAGGAATCGACATGCACATCACGAGCCGGTCCCTCTCCGTCCGACGCGACCCCGCCCGCTTCACTCGTCCCCATCCTGAAAGTGCCCCCATCAATTCTTACCAACTGACTGATTCCTCGTGCGTGAGTGGATCGTCTGGGAAGCAATGGATCGTCTATTCGTTTTATTTTGGCGGCTGCTACCTGTTCTCTGCCTGCCGTACAACAAGATTTTCCTGGTATCATATCATTATTTTGCCCCTCTCCGGCCTATTAAGCATAGAATGCTGCCCCGCTAATCCCCGAGAATAAGAGAATAGTAAATGGATGCAATCGTAAACGAAATAACATGTATAAGCATGCAGCTACAATAAGGAAGGCCGGCAGCAGCTCATTGATAGACAAGCTAGCGGATAAATGGACCACACAGAGTTGATAAGCGGCAAAAAGTATAAGAGCTGTAACAACAGGCTGCACGCCATACATGCAGCGCTTGAGATAATTTTTATGATCACGGGTAATGAAGTAAATCATTCCTGCAGTCATCAGCATGGAAGGCAGCAGTAAGCCTAGCACACCAGCAATGGCGCCAATCACCCCGTAGGCTTGATAGCCGACAAGCAAACCCAAATTAACGGCGATGGGACCCGGAGACATTCCTGCGACTGCGATAACGTCTACAAGCATATCGCTGCTCATCCAGGCTTGGCGTTCCGTTTCCCTCTCAATTAATGGGATCAAAGCATACCCTCCGCCAAATGACACGAATCCCATTTGCAGAAAAAACCAAAATAACTGCGCCATGACTTCAGCTCCCAGATGAATGACTTAAATAAAATACATATATGAATTGTCGGCACCATCCTTGAATTGGCGTGCCTGCGAGCTTTTTGCACTCCGACCGCCATGTGTTGCAACGACACTGGCAGCAGCACCTCCGGTTATAAGCCAAATCGGATGTGTCTCCAAAAAAAGAAGTACAAGGCTTATAATCGCAATTGCTAACGAAAGTGTATCCTTAATTGATATCCTCCCCAGCCTAAAAACGGTATAGAGGATCATTGCAACAATTCCCCAACCGATTCCTCTTAACGCTCCAATTACCTTCAAGCTGTCACTGAACTTGTAATAGAGTAGAAAAAGGCCGATAACGATGAGACAGGTCGGTAAGATGGCACCCATTGCTGCTGCGACCGCCCCCTTCACCCCGTCTAGACGATACCCGATCAATAAAGAAGCATTGATTGCCACGCCTCCTGGGGCCGCTGCCGCAAGCGAAAGCGTTTCTTGTAATTCCTCTTCATTCATCCATTTCCTGCTCGCAACAATCTCCCGTTCCAACGCAGGAAAAGTGGCGTATCCACCGCCAAAAGAAATAGGCGCAAGTTTTAGAAAGCTCCAAAATAGGGATGTTAATCGAGGAGAACTCGATTCAGAACGATTCACTTCGCAACACTACCTTCCTAATAATTAACCTTCTATTCGCAGCTTTGTTTATTCCAATCTGAAATAGGCATAAGCTAAATCCGAAATGAGGGAGTGATTTCAAAGCATCTCTCACGCTTTAATCTTACACCTTAATCCCAATTTGATAAAAACTATCCTTTCGATCTACCTCACAAAATAACAAATAGTAAGGACACATTATGGCATCCTTCTTATTACCATAATTGTCTATAATGAAAAGCAGAAAGGAGATGAATCTATGAAAAAAACAAATATTCTATTGATTACGAGCGACCAGCAGCATTGGAATACGATAGGCGCATTTAACAATGAAGTCCATACTCCCAATCTGGACCGGCTAGTTCGTGAAGGTACAACCTTCAGCCGAGCTTATTGTCCCAACCCTACTTGTACACCTAGCCGTGCATCCATTATTACCGGCATGTATCCAAGCCAACACGGAGCTTGGACGCTTGGCACGAAGCTGCTCGAAGATCGTCATACGATTGGCGAGGACTTCCAACAGGCTGGTTATAAAACTGCGCTGGTTGGTAAGGCACATTTTCAACCCTTGCGTTCAACAGAACAATATCCTTCACTCGAATCGTATCCCATACTACAGGATTTGGATTACTGGAGAACGAACAAGGACTCTTTTTACGGCTTCTCTCATGCTGAGTTAGCACGAAATCATACCAATGAAGCACATGTTGGGCAGCACTATGCAGCATGGCTGGAGGATAAAGGATGCACCAATTGGCGAGATTATTTTTTGCCGCCGACAGGCACCATGGATCCTAACCAGACTTACACCTGGCCAATTCCTGAGAAGTACCACTATAATACCTGGATCGCCGAACGAACGAATCTGTTATTGGAACAATATAAACAGAATGATGATAGCTTTTTCTTGTGGTCCAGCTTCTTTGACCCTCACCCTGAATATTTGGTTCCTGAGCCATGGGACAGGATGTATGATCCCGATAAGCTAACCATTCCTGCCATGGTTCCCGGTGAACACGATAATAATCCGCCGCATTTTCGAATGACTCAAGAAGAGGCGCCAGACTTCTCATTCTTGCGAGAGAGCGAATTCGACATTCACGGTTACCGCTCCCATCATTATTATGAGTACGGCAGCAAATTCAGGCTGACGGAAAAAGACAAGAAAAAGCTGGTCGCTGTGTATTATGGCATGGTCAGCATGATGGATAAATATATTGGTACTATTCTTGATAAATTAGACCAACTCGGATTAGCTGATAATACGCTAGTCGTATTCACAAGCGACCATGGCCATTTCTTTGGACAGCACGGCTTGCAAGCTAAGGGCGGCTTCCATTATGAGGATTTGATAAAGCTGCCGTTCATCGTGAGGTACCCAGGGCACGTTGCGGCTGGCAAAACCTCTACTGCATTTCAATCACTTGTTGATCTAGCTCCTACCTTCCTTTCGTTCTCAAATCTGCCTATCCCTCATGCAATGACAGGAGTAGACCAGAAGGAAGTGTGGCTTGGCAGGTCCGATCAAGCAAGAGACCATGCCATTTGTGAATTCCGGCACGAGGCAACGACCATCCATCAGAAAACGTTCGTAAATGAACGATATAAAATTACGGTTTATTATAACCAGATATATGGTGAAATTTTTGACCTGCAAGAGGATCCCAACGAACTTCGCAACTTGTGGGATAACCCTAATTACTCCAGCTTAAAAACAGAGCTCCTGCTGAAATATGTATGGGCTGAGCTTGGTAAAGAACCTATGCCGATGCCTAGAATTTGTCACGCTTAACCTGTCCATCACGAAGCCTCAAGTCTGCAGCCAAGTGGGTACTATTTGCATCATCGTACTAGGCCGAAGGCAGACTTGAGGCCCTTCTCATGAATGACAGTTACTATTCACCTATGGCCGACGATGTTAAAATGATAGTGACTTTCATCAACTTTAACTTCGGAAGAGGTCGTCTGCATGATAGAGTTCACCCATGAATATGCGGAACATTTGTACCACACCCCCAATGCCTTGGAGAAGCATAACGGAGTTATACCCATCCGTATTGGCTATAACGAGGCAAAGCCAAATTATCATATAGGACCGCGCTTTATTGCTTACTATAGCTTGCATTTCGTTCTTGCAGGCCAGGTTACACTGTGCATGAATCAGGAAGAGACAACACTTACGCAAGGCGATCTTTTTGTTCTATTCCCTCACAGCATTCATGAATATTACATTACTTCCTGTGAAGAACCCGCTCTAAAGATGTTTTGGGTTGCTGCCGAAGGTAAACAAATGCCTCTGGTCACCCGCCGCCTTGGGCTTACGCTCAAACACCCCTATATTAAAAATTTTTTCAACCAGGATCTTGAGCGATCCTTTTTTCAATTCGCCTCCGAATGGAAGCATCTCGTGAGACAGGATGACCTCTCGTTAACGCAAGGGTTCTACTCTTTATTGAATCAGATCATTCAATTATCCAAACCGATGAAAGCAGCCTCACCCACCGATGACTGGGTAGCAACAAGCATCGACTACATTCATTTGTATTATAAGGAAGGGATAACCGTTGCAGACATTGCTGAACATGTCGGGATCCATCGCTCGCATTTTTCGAATGTCTTTCACCAGAAAGTCGGCATCCGGCCGCATCGGTACCTGACGAATCTAATCATGAAGGAAGCTATGAAAATAGTGCAAACGACGGCACTGCCGATTTCTCATATCGCCCTATCCCTCGGGTATTCAGACGTGTACTCCTTTACACATGCTTTTAAAAGATACCACGGACACTCGCCAAGCTCTTACCGGAAATCATAATAACCTAACTTACAGCCTAAAAAGAGAAACCCGATGTCCTCCATAAGACTCGGGTTTCTCGACAATCTAACTGACTGTAGCAAATATTCATTGGTTTATATATTAATGAAAGAAATATTTGATAATGACTGAGCTTTATAAGTTCATTCAGGCTAAATTAATAGCTTTAATTGTATCCAAAGGTATTTTCGGATTTCGATCCTCAGTCAGAAGCCCGTTAATCTCCTGCTGAACGTCGGCAAGCTGCGTATAGCAGTAACCACTAATATACTTAACGTCCTTAATCGCTTGGGTAATGCCGCGGAAACGCTTAATGAATTCCTCCTCCGACGCCACTTGATCGCCATAGCCCCAGCCTTTGTCCGACTGGAACGCGATACCTCCGAATTCGCTGATGATGATCGGCTGACCTTGATATTCGTATCCTTCGGCTAACGCGTACTTCCATTGATTGCAAGTCGTTTCATTGGCCAAAATCGCATCCTTGTCCGCATAACGCTTCAGGAAACCTTCACCTGTAGCTACATAGTCATGCAGCGTTAAAATGTCGGATACCGTATGCTCCCAGCCGTCGTTCGTGATGACTGGACGATAAGGATCAATGGATTTAGTCAAATGATAGATGCCCTCGGTAAACTTCTGCTGCCGTTTATCACGCAGAATAGCGGGGATGCCCCACGATTCATTAAATGGCACCCAAGTAATAATACTTGGATGGTTATATTGCTGCCTCACAATCTCCAGCCATTCCTTTGTAAACGCATCGACCGCCCGGTCATGAAACTCGAAGGTAGCCGCCATCTCCGACCACACAAGCAAACCTTTCACATCGCACCAATAGAGAAAGCGGGCATCCTCGATCTTCATATGCTTGCGCACGCCGTTGTAGCCCATTGCTAGAATGTGATCGATATCTTCAATTAAGGCTTCCTCGCTTGGTGGAGTCAGATGGCTTTCTGTCCAATAGCCCTGATCCAGAATCATTCTCTGGTAGATGGGAACATTGTTTAGCAGCACCTTGCCGTTCTTAATAGAAACTTTTCGCATGCCAAAATAGGAGAACACCTTGTCTACAGCCTGATCCTTCGCATACAGCACAAATTCCACGTCGTATAAGTTCGGATGCTGCGGAGACCAGAAGCTTCTTTTCCAAGGCCCGTTTGCCTCATGCAGCAGATCAACCTCAACGGTTAGGCAAGGGCGGTCGATCGCTAGACTAACCCGTTTCACAGGCTTGCCTTTGAACGTAACGATAGCTTCAAGCCTTAAATCACCGGCTCCCGCTTCCTCCACCCCATGCACCTCATAATCGAAACGGACGATGGAACGGTCGAAATCTGGCGTGATTTTGACGGCTTCAAGTCTCTGTTCCTCCACGTATTCCATCCATACCGTCTGCCATATCCCGGTCGTCTGGACATAGAAGCATTCAAAATTATCTTTGGTCCAGCGCTGTTTGCCTCGAGGCTGATAGCAGCTATTGCTGTCTACCACCTTCACCGTAATTAGATTATCAGCTCCGAATGCGAGATAATCAGTAATGTCGAACGAGAAAGCCGCGTAGCCGCCTATATGCTGGCCTGCTAATGTTCCATTTACCCACACCTTAGCTTCGTAATCCACCGCTTGGAAATGAAGGATAGCCCGTTTCCCTTCAGCTTCCATCGGGATGTGAACAGCTTTGTTGTACCATACTTGCGGATGGAATTCTTCGACTCCAATCCCACTCGCTTTGGTTTCGTACGTGAAAGGCACGTTTATTTTGTGGGTCTCTTCGAATTTCTCGTACCACTTTTCTTTCTCTCCCAAACCGCGGTCATCGAAGCGGAAGTTCCATTCGCCATTTAAGCTTAGCCAATTGTCGCGTACAAATTGTGGTCTGGGGTAGTCTTTGATATATGCCTTTGTTGTCATGCCGTACCTCCTAATTCTTGTGCTTCGCCAAAACTTCCAGTACATAAACAGATGTAGGGCGCAGCGGATAGCCTAGCTTCCATTCTTCGGCAGGGACGACTTTTTTCTTACTTATAATGCGTTCCGGCTCAAACACGGAATTGATATCGTCGTAGGAATCTCCCGTAATTTCATATAAAACCGTTTCTTCCGAAGCCTCGAAGTTTTGCAGGTCAAGCGTCGCTTTCACCTCATTTAAGCTGCGGTTTACGATAAACACGGTGATGGAGGTGCGACCGCTGTTCGTGCCTGCCACAACATCGAGATCAGGCAGCGCCTCCAGAGAGATAGGAGTCTCCCTGAGTGACGGAACAGCAAAATTTCCGCAGTCGGCTATGGCGTGAACAAGATGCCGAACATCACAAGTTGCGTACAGCTTCATCACTTCATACGTTGGCGTTCCGTATACGGTAAGGGGTAAGCCGCTCCAGCCGGGTTCCTTGCCGCAATATTGATCGGCATAATAATCGCCAACGCGAATACATCCGCCGAGCCAGCCGTTTACCAGATCGGAGAAGCTGCCGATATGAACCATATCGCTGCAGCGTATCATTTCGTTCAGGTTAGCAGCATTGGCTACTGCCGCACCTAAGGTATGCTCATTCGGCAGCCCTTTCCGAATCGTGTTCGGATAATACATCGTGTTGTATTCAGTAATCGCCAGCTTCACATGGCTATGCTTCGCATTCGCAAGAATATGCTCTGTCGTCTTTGTGATGTGGTGACGGGTAAACTCGGGATAAGCAGCAATCGCTTTATATCGATCCTCCGACGGCGTATTCTGGTTCATGCCGAATGGTCCATAGCCGTGGTACAAATGTAAGGTAAGATAATCAAAATGTTCACCAGCTAGATCAAGGACGGTCTTGTTCCACTCCTGCTCGTAGTGTCCGCAGGCCAGCAGGACGATGGAGGGATCTGTCGCCTTCATAGCTTCGGCGAAGGAAACCGTACGCTTTGCAAACTGATCCGCAGAACACGTACCTACCTGCCACTGTCCCCATACCTCGTTGCCAATCTCCCAATAGCGGACATTGTAAGGCTCGGGGTTTCCGTTCGCCGCACGCCTCGCACCCATTGGCGTATCGACGCCGCCATTACAGTATTCAATCCACTGAGCGGCTTCCTCGGGCGTACCCGATCCGTCATTTACGCAGATGAGCGGCTCCACTTGAAGTTCCCGGCAAAACCGAATAAATTCGTCCGTGCCAAAATATTTACTGGTCCAGCCACCCCATGCTTCGTTGTACATGACTGGTCTTTCGAGAACAGGACCTATACCGTGCTCCCAATGGTAGGCACTGATGTAGTTGCCGGCAAGCCTCATCATCCCCGCGTTCAAATCACGCGTCATGTCGATGACTTCACGCTTCACCATGGCGATGCAATCTATCGGCAATACAGATACATGGTCAATCCAAAGCATACCGGTGGACACGTGATCGCACCATCTCTGGTGGTCATCCGGAATGTATACCCTGAGTTCGGCGTCGACGCATTCGCGAGCAATAGACAGCTGCGCTTCGTACTCACGCCAATTGTGACTTTCGAGCTCGATCCGGACTTGTCCAAGGAGCTCTTCCGAGCGCCGATCGACAGCTTCAATGATAATAGTCTTCAACTCGACGGAGGAACGGGCCACAAGCTTGACCGCATAATTGGCTGGCCCCTTAAGCGCCGTCTTTTGCGCGATTCCCGCATAGGCCTCATCATCGCTCAGAAGGCGAATGCGCTGGGCGCGCCCCGAATGCTTCGGTGCAGGCGCCTCCAACGCGTACTTGGTATTTCGTCCATTCGTATAGGCGTACCAGCTACCGGAAATCTCTTTCTTCGACACGGCCTCGCTCTCGAAGTCCATATCCTTAAGCGGGAATGCGAGCATCGCTTCCATGTGATCCCGAATGTCTTCAACGAAATGACCGAACAGGTAAGGGTTAACTGCATGCTCGCTCGCATGACTGCAATCAATCGTAATCTTTGCGTTAGTTTTCAAAATAAACCTCCAACTGATTTGTCATAATGGTTACGATGTTAACCTTTAAGCGATCCGATCATAACGCCCTTGACGAAATGCCGCTGCACGAATGGATACATGATCAATACCGGCAAAGTAGAGACGATAATGACCGCGAACTTAATGCTCTCGGCAAGCAGAATTTGATCCTCCAGCCCGACACTTCCGCCCTCGATGCCTGCGGATTGGCTGATCATGAGAATTTCACGCAGCACAAGCTGGAGCGGATGCAGAGCCTCGTCGCGGATATAGATCAGCGCGGCGAAGTACGAATTCCAATGACCCACCGCATAGAATAGAACCATAACAGCCAATATCGGTTTGGATAGAGGCAATATAATGCTAAACAGCAATCGCCAGTTGGAGCAGCCGTCCATGTGAGCTGCCTCCTGCAGCTCCCATGGAATGCTTGATTGAAAGTAAGTCCGCATAACGATTAGATTGTACGTGGCGATCGCCCCCGGGACGATCAGCGCCCACATGGTATTCACCATTCCCAGTTCCTTAACCAGCATATAGGTTGGAATCAATCCGCCGCCGAAAAACATAGTGAGCGTGATCAAGACCATAATTTTGCCGCGCCCGGGAAGATCTGGCCTGGACAATGGATACGCCGCCAATATCGTCATGATGATATTGATGAGCGTACCGACCACGGTATAAACGATCGTATTGCGGTACCCTGTCCAAATTTTATCGTTGTGCAAAATGCTCTTGTACGCTCCCAAGGTCACGCCCTTCGGAAGCAGCCATACATCTCCATTCAGCACCTTGGACGGATCGCTGAACGAAGCGCTGACAATAAAGAGCAGCGGATACAGCACAATAATAATGATGATTGCGGCGATCACGTATATAACGAAGTCGAACGCCCGTTCATCCGATGGTTTTCTTATGGCTTGTTGCTTCGACATGACTGGGTTCCCTCCTTTACCATAAGCTCGTCTCTGACGTCTTGCGCGCGAACCGGTTGACCATCAGCAGCAGGATGAGATTGATGACCGAGTTGAACAGTCCGATAGCCGCCGTGTAGCTGTATTCTCCCTTCAATATGCCTGTCGTATAGACAAACGTGGAGATGACGTCGCTTGATTCCAAATTCAAGTTGTTTTGCATGAGCAAAATTTTCTCAAAGCCGACGTTCATGAAATGGCCGATATCCAGAATGAGCAGGATCACGATGACCGGAGCTATGCCTGGAAGCGAGACATGCCATATGCGCCTCAGCCTCGATGCCCCGTCCATCTTGGCCGCTTCGTATAGCTGCGGATTCACTCCGCTGAGCGCCGCAATGTAGATAATCGATTGCCACCCCATGTTTTGCCATATGTTTGAGCTGATGAAGATCGTCTTGAACCAGCCGGCTGCCTCCATGAATCGGACTGAAGTGCCGCCGAATGCCTCGATCATCATATTGATCGGTCCTGTCGGTGATAGGAATACGTTCAATATGCCTACGATAACGACAACCGAAATGAAATGAGGGATATACGTAATATTTTGCAGCCATTTGCTAAAGGTTTTGCTTCGGATTTCGTTAACAATTAGAGCGAGCATAATCGGAACCGGGAATGCGATGAGCAGAGAGAACAAGTTGATGGACACCGTGTTCCATAACAGCCTCCAGAAATAATACGAGTCAAAAAACCGTTCGAAATGCCCAAAGCCTTCCCAAGGGCTTCCGAAAATGCCCTTTGCCGGATTGAAATTTTTGAATGCGATTTGCAGGCCGTACAGTGGACCGTAGTTAAAGATTAAGTACCAGGCTATCGGCAGAAGCAGCATAAGATACAGATCATACCGTTTGGCTATATTCCTGATCAGGCTGGATCCGCGCCTCGGCTGGATATGGGACAGAGCGGCTGCACCTTCTTGCGCGCTCTTCATGAGCATTCACTCCTTATTCATACGGTCTCGGTCTTATTTCTCCATCTTGTCGTAAGCTTCTTGATAGAGCTGTTCCAGCTCGTCGATCTTCATTTTTTTCAAAGTAGCCTGGAATTCCTCCCACTTATCGAAGCTGATCGCGCCAACGATAAACTTCGTGCTTTGCTCGTCGATATATTTGTCGATGTCGTTGCGCAGAATGTTAACTTTCTGAGCGTTCTCTTCATTGAACATCGGAGCAGCATAACGAATCTTCGGCATGTACGGCTCCAGCTTCGCGTATGCCTCTTGAACTTGCGGTGGATTGATGAAAGACGCTACCTTGTCGCTGATCAAGTGAGGCGCGCCGCCGCCTGCGTACGGTGTCATTTTTCCCTGCGCACCTGTTATTGCCAGAAAATCCTCTTTGTAATACGGCATGCCATCCTTCAGCTCGTAATGCTCGCCCTCTCTGCCAAAGCGTAGCAGGGTGGAGCCCTCGTCACTGTAGAAATAGTCGATCCAGCGTATAGTCGCTTCCGGATATTTGTTCACAGATGTAATAGCGAACGCTCCAAAGTCGCGTGGCACCGGCGCTACCGGGCTTTGCATCTGGTCGCCATGCGGACCAACTGGAGGAGCGGTGCCGACATATTGATCCTGGATCGGCAAGAAGTTGTTGTTCGTCTGGTCGAAGAAAAGACCCGTATTGCCTGAGCCTTGCTTAGCAAGATATTGTGCTTCCGTATGCGTGAAGATTTCCTGGTCCAGAAGCTTCTCCTTATACAACTTGTTCAAGTACATAAGCAACTCTTTGTGCTTCTCGTCGCTGCTCCAAATATTGATCTTGCCGTCTTCGATGTTGATGTTATAGCCGAGCTGCAAATCCAAGCCAAACGATCCGGCCATCATGTTTACGATAGGTATCCCCGCTGCCGCCTTACGCGCAGTCATAGGAATTTCGTCCGATTTGCCGTCGCCGTTCGGATCTCCATCCCGGAAAGCGAGGAGCACTTTATATAGCTCATCCGTCGTTTTGGGCTCTTCCAGGTTCAGCTTCTCGAGCCACGCTTTATTGATCCAGCGTTTGTCCGTACGCGCCGAGCCTGTCGTTACGATACCGGGAATCGAGTAAATGTGTCCTTCCGGAGTCGTAATGCCCGAGCGGATCTCTGGATATTGCTCCATTAGGCTTTTCAAATTTGGTGCATACTGCTCAATTAAATTCTCCAGCGGTATAAGCTGTCCGGCCGTCCCGTAGCGAATAGTCTCAAGCGGATTGAGTTCCGATCGGTACAATACATCTGGAAGCTCGTTGGAAGCGAATAATAGATTTTTTTTCTCCGCGAAGCCGTCTGTAGGAGCTTCGGTAAATGCTACCTGAATGTTGCTTAATTTCTCATAGTCTTGGAACACCGGCATATCTTTGAACGGCCCGTTAGCAGGCGCGATTCGCGTGAACATCTTGAGCTTGATCGGTTGCTCCACGATCGGGAATCCTTCCGCTTTAACAGCGCTTTCAGAAGCAGGCGAAGGCTGATTCTCTGTCTTTGAGCCTCCGTTGTTGTTGCTGCAGCCGGTCAGGATCAGACCGGAAACGATCATCGTAGTAAGTGCGTTTCTTCCCCAGTGTCTACGCATAAATCTGTGACCTCCAATGTTCTATTCACCGAATGGTGTAACCGTTTGCCAGCGGTGTCCACTCATTATAATTCACCCGTTTCGCCACAAAGTTATAATAATATGACTATTTACTCTACATATTTTACAACTTCGCTTCAGCTCCCCCGCCTCCCAAACCGTTCAAATACGTTTGGGGCGTCACGCCGATCATTTCCTTAAACACTCTAAAAAAATAGTTGTAGGAAGAAAAGCCCGCTTGACTGCTGATTTGCTTGAGCGAGTATTGACCGTTCTCTAGCAGCTTGCGCGCTGCATCGATTCGGATCCGGTTTAAATATTCTGAGAACGTCGACTTCGTCTCTTCTTTGAATATTCTGCTTAAGTACGATGGATTCAGGCTGATGGCGTCCGCTGCCAGCTCCAGGGTGACGCTCCCTGAATATCTTTCCAGAATGAATCCTATCGCTTGCGATACATGCCGTGAATACGGTCCCACTGCATGTGTCTCCTTGAGCAGGCTCAATAGGCTCGCATAGAAGGCTTGCAGCCATTTCTCCATCTCTCCGACGCTGTCTAATCTGCCCAGTTCGCTCCTTGCAGGAAGCCTGTCCATCGCAGAGCCATGCTGAGGCAGCCATTTCTTCAACACTTTATCCGCGATATGCAGAAGCTCGCTGATGATCATTTGCACGGAATGAGAGTGAATGGGCTGCCCCTTGATCGAATCGAATACGGATAAAATCAGCCGCTGCATGCCGTCCTTATCGAGCATCTCGATTGAGAGCAGCAGCTGTTTCTGCTCCTCGATGGTTAAAGAGACGCGCTGTCCGTATATGCCATTTCCCCCTCCATTCACTTGGCCAGTCAGTTCCTCATTGGGTGAAAAGTCAAGCAATCGCTCTGCGGAACCGTAACTCGTTCCAAGAAGTGACAGGCTGCTGCATAAATGTCCGACAGCATAGACGCACTTTAAATTCAGGAATAGCTCCAGCGCGTGGCGAAGCTTGCTCATCATTCGGTCAGCCTCGCTTGCGGCTGCATTCTCGCTTCGTTCCTTGAACGAAAGAACGACAACCATACGTCCGTTCTCAAGGTAGGCAGCTGTACGTTCTTGTATATCACCCAGACTCTGCTGCATAATCTCAACAGCCTGCTGGACGAGCCGATTGGTCTGTACGTCGCTGCAGGATTGCGTCAGCAGCAGGAAAGGGACAATCTGAAGAGACGCTGCAGCGTAGCTCACCGTTTGAGGATATAGTCCATTCTTCCGAGCAAAGGCTTCAAGCTCCTGGGCGGACTGCGGTTTCCTTCTTACCAAATCGGCAATATAACCACGGATGAGCACGGGATTCATTCGTTCTGCCATCGCTTTCTGATCATTGCGGTCCTCCAACAGCCGATCCTCCTGCCGCAGTGCAAGAACCGCTTTGTTCAACATGTCAATCAGCGTTGCTCCGTCGAGACGATGCTTCAGCAAATAATCAATGGAGCCATTTTTCAGGCAATCACGCACATAATCGTAGTCGTCAAAGCTGCTAAGCATAATCGTCTTAATGGCTGGATATCTTTCTTTGATCGTTCGATTTAGCTCCACACCATTCATTTCGGGCATATTTACGTCTATAATGGCGATATGCGGCGGAGACTGCTCGATCAATGCCAAGGCCATGACTCCGTTGTGCGCTTCACCACATATTTCAAAGCCGTGTTTCCGGAAATTGATTAGCGTCGATAAGTTGTTGCGGACCAGCGGCTCGTCATCAACCAACAGCACTTGAAACATAACCTATATCACCTCATGATCTAATTTTTCCGTGTCCCGCAGAACGGGAAGTGTAATTACGACCTTCGTATATAGTCCCAGCTCGCTGTACAGCTTTATACCGTAAGGTTCTCCATTTATGCGAACAATTCGTTCATGCACATTACGCACTCCCATGCCACTGAAACGTGATGGAGCCTCTCCTTTGCTATGCTCGCCCAGCAGCAAATCCATCTGCTCCAGGGTCATACCTTTGCCGTTGTCCGTCACTTCGATTTTTAGGTTGTGATTCTCTTCGCAAACGCGAATCATGACCGATCCCCCTTCCTCCAGCGAGCCGATCCCGTGAATAATGGCGTTCTCCACGATAGGCTGCAGCATAAGCTTGGGCACCCGGCATTCCAGCAGGGCTTCATCCTCAATCTCCTCATACACCGGAATTGGCTGCATGTATTTATATTTCACGATGGAGATATAACTTCTTACATAGTCCAGTTCCTCTCGAACCGTAAGATATTCATTGGAATTACCTAAAACCCCGCGCATCAGCTCGATTAAAGAGCCGGATACCTCCTCGATATTGGGCACACCGTTCAGCTTGGCCAAGTATTTGATTGTATTTAGGGAATTGTATAGGAAATGTGGACGTATCTGCGCCTGAAGAGCCGTCAACTCCGCTTCGCGCTTCTCCTTCTCACTGATTCGAATTCCTTCCAGCAGCCGTTTCAATTCCTCCACCATACCGATAAAGACGTGGTACAGCTGGCCTACCTCGTCTTTCGTTTTGATTTCCTTCATTGGAAATTCCAAATTCCCGTCCTTCACCCGCATCATCATGGACTTCAGACGCCGAATATTTATGGTGATCCGGGAGGACACCTGCAGTGAGCAGATTAACACGATGGCCAAAACAAATACCGATACTTCAGCCATCAGCTTGCGAAGATTCGCAGATTCACTAAGCAGTGAATCCATCGGTATTAGCGCCAGTGTAGTCCAGCCCGTATATTCCGATGAACGTCTAACAACGGTGTAGGTTCTTCCATCTATGATCATTTCCGCCGCATCGCCAGGGCCTTTGAATTCCTGCTTAATGCTTACAATCTTCTCAATAGGAGGAGCAAAAGACGGCGCCGATTCGGACTGATACACGAATCCGCCTTCTTTATCGAGCACATACAGCATGCTATCGGCGGTCGGCTTCACTCCATACGTTTTTTTAATGAAATCATAGTTTAAATCGACCATGACTACGCCGATTGTCTCGCGGTTATAACGGATTTCTCTGCCTACGGTAATGGCATCCGACACGCCGGTCTGCTTCAAATAGGCATGGCGCGATCCGTTTCCAAGCGTATAATCCATCATCTGTGACCCAAGGACCGTCCGGTCCAGCCAAGGACCACCGGAGAAAAAAACCTTTCCATTCAACCCAACAACGGCAATCCTAGAAATGTAAGGCTTATAATCGATCAGCACCGATAGAAATTCTTCAATCCGCTTCTGTTCTAAAAACCATTCGTAGCTGACCTCTTCCGATGGACTGAGCAGCGTATCGATCACCGTGTTTTTGTTAGTCACTACTACCGTGTTCAGCCGGTCGATCTCCTCCAGCATAATATTTAGGGATTCATCCGCCTGGCGAATACTATCCGATACCGAAGTAACTGCGTTATCCTTTATCGTCTCGCGCATATTCAAATAGACAATGCCAGATACGGATAATATGGAAAGCAGGGCGACTAGACTGAATGCGATGAATATCTTCCCTTGGATGCTTAAACGGGGCGAAATCCATCGTTGAAGGGTGGATAACTTCATATCGCGAAATCTCCTTTTCGAACATAAGGAAGTGTTTGTCGTGTAATCGTTTTCAAATATATTGTACCTACTTGAGCTTATCCAATTGTCTTTCTTAGAATTAAGGGGGATTCCTTAAAATAAGTCTTGAATGCTCTGGTGAACGTATACAGATTAGGATACCCAAGGGACAGAGCGATCTCCGTTATCGTCGCGTCTGTATCCATTAGCAGCTGCCTCGCCTTGTCCATGCGGATCTTCTGCATGTACTTCATTGGCGGCATGCCCGCTTGGCTTGTAAACACTTGGGTAAAGTAGGAACGATGAACACCCGCGAAATCCGCTACCTGTTGGACGGATATTCCCTCTGAGGCGTGCAGCTCTATATATTTCATGCATTCATGAATCCAACCGGCAAGCTCGGCCTCTTGAGCAGGTACCGACTCCGGAATCAACCCGGCGAATAAGGCACAAATATGGCTTTGCAGCTCAAGTGCACCTGCCGGATTCCATCGCTGAGCGCCCTCAAGCGTATGAATGACTTGGTCTGCCGATGCTCTGACTCGTGAGCTCAGCGCCTTCTTGCGAAACGGATGCTGATGCGTTAAACCCGCAAGCTCTAGCAACGCCATTGCCCTATCGCCATCCACCGCCAACCAGCTCATTTGAAGCGGCCGATCAGAGGGAATCATGTCGTAGAAATATTTACGATAAGGAAATAAACAAAACACGTCGCCCTTCTCCAGCTCCACCTGCTTGCCTTCGTACTGCAGCCGAACCATTCCCTCCTGCACGAAGTGAAGACTGTAGCATTCGATCCTCTTGGGTCCCACTTTATAGTTAGGCTTGGCCAAACAGCGACCCGCTCGAACCGGCCATATACGACATTCCTTTTCCAGTTGCCCAGGCGTATAGTAAATGAAATCAGCAAACTCATACTCGTATTCCTGCATCGCAGCCATCACTCCCATCCCATAATCAATTCCGCATACATATAACATAATGACAACTATCTCATTTCTCACAATTCAAAATAAATCGTATGATTATAAGAATTATAATAATAGTAGTGGATTGTTCTTGTCTAGTTCACCTAACATAATGCTAATTTTATTGAAAGTGAAAAAAGACCACTGGGTGGCCGCTGCATCCAGCTAAGCTGGCGATATTAAAGAATCGAAACCCGTTGGATGAATGATCTTACGGGTTATGGTTTTTTTATTTAGCTATTTTACCCTTAAGAAGGATACTCTGAAAATCGCCCCCCTCTTGTGGGTTTTCGTACTATAAAAAGAGTTTGGCTATAGAATTGGACTTATTCTACAAGATAATGGTTTAATATAAGCTGGTTAGGTAATATGAGGATGAACAATTCGAGGAGGAATGGCAAATGCCAACGGCTCAAGTAGAAGGAAGAAACGCCATTCAGGCAGTTGAGGGCACAAAGCTTGTGCTAATGTTAGAGGATAATGGAGTCGACGTCCTGCACCGATGCGGCGGGAACGTTAAGTGTACGACATGCGCTGTAGAAGTTCTCTCTGGAGATGCTGGCGAGATGAGCGAGGCAGAAGCGACAGTTCTTCGCAACAAAGGAATCGAGGATGCAGCTATTCGGCTATCCTGCCAAATTCGGCTACATAGCGACCTATCGGTCCGGCTTATTAAGACAGCGACTTCTACTGGCCTGGAGCCCGGCACTCGTCCCCAAGATTAATCATTTCCCCCCGTTATAAGATGGTGGCAAAGCAAACTTCGATCATAACAATAAGTGAACTAACTCCATCTGGGTCATATCTACGGCAATAAGGGCTTCTAGCCCTTTTTTTGTTTATATTGGTAGGAATAATGAATAGACCGTGCCACCCAAACAAGGAAATGATCACGGCCTTCTTGCTAACAGTACGGTTGTTATATCCAGTGAGTACACACATTTAGCTTATGTTTTTCTGCATTTCCACGACTGTTTTCTCTTACACTTTCTATTGACTTTAACACCTAACTCTACAGCCGTTATAGAAGTTATTTTAATATATGCTACGACACCTCTTACATTAAGAATGACGCTGCCGTCTGAAATGCCCAAATAAACGCCTACATGCGATGTTCCATCAAAATGAATCCGAACATTGGGTGTTCCTACACCGATTCGCAAAAGAATTTTTAAAATATTGCTGTTGCTTCCACTGCTTTTACCGCAGCAGCATTTATGGCCTTCGCTCTTGTGACCTTCATTTTTGTGGCCTTCGCTTTTATGTCCTTCGTTTTTGTGGCCTCCACTCTTGTGGCCTTCGCTTTTATCGCCTTGGCTCCGGTTCTTTGAGCATGTGCAACCTGAGCTTCGGTCTCCTACGCTCTTGCTTCCCCCTGTTCTCATCATTCCTATCATCTCCTTAATATTAGTAGAATTACTACTATCATATGGAAATTAATAGATTTTGGTGTGTATAAGGCAGCTCAATGGGTTGGGAAGGCATACTCCTGATAGATAACCTAAAAATCTTGTGACATTCACAGACATGCTGAATAGCTTAATTGGAAGGCATATAAACTGCTCATGAGGAGAATAAGACATGGGGAATAATGTTAAGCTTTGGAAACCATCATTCAACAATAACACTAAGATAAACAACTCCAAACGTCTAATTGCCCCCAATCGGTTCGTTCCTCCCGGAGCACATATCGATACCCAAGCAAAGGCCAACAAGCTGCGTAGAGTTCCAAGGGATAGCAGAGAGTTCTCTCGCGAGGTTCGCCGTGTAAATCGCGAGTTCCCTCCATCCTATAACTCGCTTTTCGGTACTCATCGCTGTTCATGTGGGATCTCCTACGATCGCAAGCGCTTTTGGATCAGGTGTCAGGCGACACCTGTTCTCGATCCGATTTGATTCACAATCATCAAGTTCGTATTCTTAATCACAGAGGGATGTTCTTAGGCTTAGCGGCCGCCGCTTCAACTTTCTTGACCTTCTGTACACTTGAAGCAATCAACAATTGAGCTGCGAAGTAAGTAGACATAATAAGGAGACCTGAATAAGGCACATCTGCGACAAACTTATTCCAAGCCAGTATCGAGTCCGATGCAACGAATAGGATCGCACCAACAATGGCAAACGCATTGCGGCTCATAATGGCCGTAAAGCACATCGCTCCAATAACGGTAATGTAGACAACGACGGGAATCCATAACCCGCTTAAGCTTTCATCCCCCGAAATACTCATAAAAGCGACTGCCCAGCAGCACCGAGTAAATGACGATAATCAAGCCCGCAAGCACACCGTACCAGCTCATAAGCGATTGCTGCTTAAACCAACGAGCAACCATTGCAGCCACATAAAACAAATGCCCCGTTAGAAACGCACCCAATCCGAACACAAACCACGGATCATCGGGAAGCAGTAGAAACGCATCTCCCAATAGGCTAAACAGCAGCCCTGTCAGAATCAGCTTCCTATAAACCGCTTGGTCGCGTCCATCTGGTACACTGCAAACAACGCGCGTAATAATGAGTGCCATTGGCAGAAGCTTGAATATCCAATGCAGCACCGTACTGTCCACTGATAACGTCGCAAGATGAATTAAACCTGTACACATAATAAGTCCCAGCAGCCAACTCTTACGCATATGCGATCCCCCTTATTCCATCACTTTACCCGAACCTAGATACGATGTAAACGCTGACATAAACATGAATATTTTTGCTTATTCAAAGTAGAACAAAGGAATGAAATAAACGAAAATAGCGAACAATTAGTCTTTTTTCGTATCTTATTGCCATTCCTTAATATAAAAAAGGGCTGCCCCAAACGTAGGATTACCTACGCTTGAAACATACCCAGCTTTGTTTTCTGATGGAGCATAGGCAGAAGGACGTCCTTCTCTTACCATTCCTATAGCTTACGAACCTTATAGCTCTTATTTAAGCCATTGGTAGTCGATTAAAATTGTAACGAACTCCAGAATCGTTATTTCGAGAAAAGTAGCTCATAACGCCTAATAAAGCCTGTTATAACGTTATCCAGATTCGTTAAAATGAAATAGTTGTACTTTAATGTACAATAAGGGCAATACGGTTCTTTAGAAAAATAATCTCGGGATGAAAACTGGATCAAAACAATGAAAGTTGCATCCTCAATTATCGTGATCTGAGCTTCTAGCTTCTATGCCACGTGAGGCTTTCATAACACTTCAATGTGTTCATCTTCGTCTTTACTCATTAACTGCCGCACTTAATAAGATCTGCCCTTTCTCATAAACAATATCCGATATAAAATCAGTTTTCTTCCTATCGAAATGAGCAAAATCCATTAGATTTGATATGTCTGCCCCATATAGAGATAGACTGCCGTCACCATGATCCACGAGGGTCATGTCCTTATTCATATTTGTGTAGGGTAAGATCACAATTTCTTTGGCAGACGGGTCAAAATAAGCCGCATGAGAGCGATGAAGGCCAGAACCCCATGAGTATGTAAAATACAATTCGGAATCCTCGTCGTTATCCATATCGGCTAGAGCCATGCTGGTTACGCCTAGCCCGCCAAACCACTCGCCAAGCGGATAGACAACTCCCTTATGTAACAAAAATGCTGCGGCAGATTTGTCATATTTGAAAATACTATACTCAGAGTTTTCACTAATAGATTGCGGTGTGATGTTATAACACTTATCTGTGTCGTAGCCTGAATTAAAATCCTTTTGCAAAGCTAAAAAAGCATCAACACCGTCCTGAGTTCCCACTATAGATTGCGTTTCTACTATTTCCTCGTCTAGCTTCGAAATTTTGTAGATGCTCCAAATGTATTCGCTCTTTAGAGTATTGACGTTATCCTTATGTGTTTTTGCCAGCCACACCTCATCATCCAGTAGAAAAAGACGATATTCAGGATCAACGGTCGAATCGGTTAGTACATACTCATATCTTTCTTTATAACCTAAAATATTAGGAACATTAATGCTTGGCATAAAGCTTTCATTAAACTTTTGCACATCTAAAGCTTTCCGTTCATAAACAGCCTTCATTTTCTGTTGACTGCCGGCTCCGTCGGTTATAATAAGCGAGTTTTCGGTAAATGTATAGTACTCCTTAAACCCATCGACAGCTACAAACGAGCTCAGTAAATTCATATACACCTGTTCTTCAAAGCGATAGCTGCCATACGGTTCACCAGTCTCTTGCAGCGCCCCATTCACGATCGGATTTGTTGCACAGACGGCAACAGCAATTATACAAGCAGCAGCTGAGAATACGATCACCCGTTTTTTTGGCGCCTTAAAGCGCAGTATATTTTTGACGCGCTCACGGATGCCTGTCTCTCCAAATGCTAGCGGACTAGCAGACGGTAAGCGGCGGTTTGCCGCAAAGGCTAGCAATGACGTGCAATAATCCTTCGCGATTCCCGAACCCGTCTCCGATAGCACCTTTTCATCGCAGCTCATCTCCATGTCTTTGGCCATCAATATAAAAGCAAGCCAAGCAAGCGGATTAAACCAGTGAAAAGCAAGAACCACAAAGGCGAGCGGCTTGATTAAGTAATCTTTCCTCTTTAAATGGTAGGCTTCATGCTTCAGAATGTAGACTCGTTCTTGCTCCTGAAGCCCAAAGGGAATATAAATTCGCGGTTTAATAAAGCCGAGAATAAATGGCGACCGGATGTTGTCGGACTCGAATATATGTTTATCCAGTAGGACCGCTGTAGCCATGCGGCGTTTCAATTGGAAATAGGTCACCAAACTGTAAACAAGCAGCGCAAGAACACCTAAACACCATAAAACTGTACCGATCTGTATCCATATTTGCAAAGGATTTACGCTAGCAGTCGGGTCAGCTGGAGGCAGCGTGTCGCTTATCATGACATTTACGGTCGGTATGCCTACCGTCATTCCCGGCTTCTCCATATAGCCGATGTCCGCTGGGACATAGCTCAGTGCCGCTTCGCCGCTCTTTTGCGCTGCGGTCATATCAAAGGGGGGAGCATTAAAGAGGCTGAGCTCAGAGGAAATAGACACCGGACAAACTAAGCGGAACAGTACAATCGCCCATAGCAAATAGGAATATTTCTTTGGTGCCCGTTTCAACAGCAGACGGATGAGAAGCACGGCGATAATGACATAAGACGCAGTCAGGGACATATTGAGTATTTTTAGAAACAACGTTTCCATACTCAACCCTCCTTATGCTCATCAATTAGACGCTTTAGCTCATCAGCTTCCTTATTGGAGAGAGCTTTATTGCCGAAAAAAGAGACGAGAAACTGGGGCAGCGAGCCCTCAAAAGTCCGTTCAATAAAATGCTCGCTTTCGTACGCCTGGATCTGCTCTTTTGGAATAATGGAGCTTACAATTGTATCCTCATTTTTAAGAAGTCCTTTTTCACACATTTTCCGAAGCACAGTATAGGTGGTTGGCTTCTTCCATCCGAGCTTCTCTGAACACAAAGTTACCAGCCTCCCGGATGCCACCGGCTCACTCTCCCACACAACAAGCATAAATCGATAATCACTTTCACACAGCTTCAAGTTACTCATAATAACCTCCCCTATCCGGTTTATAATCATAAACCCATGTAACGAGTTTATAACTATAAACCAGAATAGTCAATGAAAATAGGAGAGTAAGGCTAAACCACTTCTTCAACCGACACCAGGTACAATAAGCTTCCTTCACTGAAAAGCACTCGATTCTCTCGAAAATCCTGTGTTAACGGGACAAGCGGCTCGGCTTTTTCATTCAGAAAATGGATCCGGCACCCTGCGGATAAACTCCCCGGTTTTTCATTTTTCTTAAGAATATAAGTTCCGTGTTTTCCGTAACCGCCATCGAACAGAAAGTGATAACCATCCGTACAAAACCCCGAAGAGCCGGAAATCTCAGGATTTATAAAGGTGACCTTGGGCTGCTCGATTCCGCCGGAAATACAGCCCAGCAAAAAGTCCGTATAATAATAAAACCAAACTTCCTCATCGTTAGCTGCATTCAACGCATAACAATCGGCGATATCCGACAATTGGTCCTCATACATTTTGTTGCCGTTCTCATCCCAAGCCAGAAGACCTTGCGCTCCTACAGGTTTATCCCAACCGTTGTTTCCAAACACGCCTTCGTCGAAATAACTGGTCCAAATGATCCCTTTCTCCGTCACCTGAACACTTTGAATGCCGTCTCCAAGCAAAAATTCTCGGATCGTATTCCCTTTAAAATCACACACTTTAGCGTTCAGATCATACTTGCCTACGCCATAGTAAGAGCAGCGCGCTCCGACTAACAGTAGACGATTATGAATCGGCTGAACATAATGATAATTGAAATGTTGATCCGCAAACACTACTTCATCAACATAATCTTTTTCTACGAGCAGCACCTTGTAGGTATATGGTTTCTTTAGAGTCGATGGGACGAACATACCTCGTTCCCGTATTGGGATCTGGTTAATGAGCAAAACATACATGCAGCCATCGGAGCCAATTTGTGCCGAGACAATCTTGAAACCCTCCGTATACGCAGAAATATCAGCAAAAGGTTGAAGCGCCACCGTTTTATTAAACATGCCCATTCCTCCTTAAAGACAGCTATAAAACAAACTAACTTCTGTACTTACTAACTGAATTATGTCTGAGCAGAACGCTCCTGAACATGGCGAAAGTATGGCAAAGGAAAATGTGTTAAATGAGGTCATGCCGCATGACCTTTTTTGATAATAACTATGAGAGCTAGACCTGACCTTAGCCAAGTTTGTTTTTTAGGCATAAAAAAATACAGCGCATATGAATTACTGATCCATTATGCACTGTATTTTCAGTGTCTGACCTATGAGGTTTCTCAGCTCTTACTCTCATCGTGAAATTGAACAATCATTTTTCGGCATAGAAACGATGCTTCAAACCCAGACACGGCATCCCATTCGACGCGAATCTGATCGCCTTCATAGGCGAGACTCAGCTGCAAACAGATATTGCACTCCTCGGCTGGGCTTATTTTCTCATGCTGGATGTCTTCGAAATACAAAGCAATAGGCTGCTCCAGCCCACCTGCGGATGTATGGCTGATCGTTACATACAAGTTTTTCTGATTGCCACACAGTCCTGCAGCTTCCATACGGACCTTCGTTATTATATCGTAATGAAACGGGGGGAAGAAACCGAGCTTATCAATTACATTTTGGGCTCCCTCTATAGAAGTGAGCGGTGAGAATAGGCGTTCAAGCTGCCTTGTGTTCATTAGACTTGACTCATATTGGGGACTCGTATAAAGCAGGATGGAATCAGAACTGCAATCCACAACCGTTCCGATAAAAGCAGCCCAGTCGGGTTTACCTAATTCGCCAACAGTCATTCGAACCTGATCCTGCGCACGTAGCTCTGCTGCCAGATCCGTATTAATATATAGCCGATAGCCCTGTGCTTGAACCTGCCACTCCGTGCTTGGGGCAAAGAAGATTTCTTCCCGTTCCACAGAGTGAACACTAACGTTCCATTCCCGATTTTCTAACATCAGCTTCGATAAAAGGACAACACCCAGCATATGCCGTTCCGATCGGTAACGATCGCCAGCAGACCGTTAAATGGAGCTTCGTACATTTCCGTATTAACTGTCCCGCTGGAGGCAAATTCATTGTAAATCCCTCGATAAGCCTCTTCCGTCTCGATTTTTAGAAAGACTCTTACATAATCGCCCTTCAGCGCAGGTTTCGCTGCTTGAGTATCTGCAAACTTAAGGATTGCATCCCCCACTTGTAGGTCCGCATTGAGTACCTCTTCCCCTTGCTTGCGTAGAATCGCAATCTCGCCGCCAAAAACGCTTTGATAATACTTTATTTCCTCCTTGCAGTTGTCCACTACGATAAACGGATATGCTATCATTCTTTACACCCTCCTAAGGTTCGTTTGGTCATACGCTGCATTTGTAATTTCAATCGCTTATGTGACATTTTTCATTACAGCATTTCATCCTGCCTGCTCAGATTGCTAAGCACAACCTTTAACAGGCTTATAAATAGATCATATTCCTCATCGGAAATCCCCTGCTTGGTTCTACTTTTGACCCGGTCTAACGCTTCCTGCACTTTCGGTACAACAGCCTGTGCCGATTCTGTCAAATAAAGCTGCTGATAGCGGTTATCCGCTGGGTCAACTTCCCTGCGCACGTATCCTTCCGCTTCTAGCTTTGCAATCGCCTTTGCGGTAGTCGTCTTGTCAATAAGCAGCTTCTCGCTTAAAGCTTTTTGAGTAATGGGCTGCTGAGATGCTATGGCCATTAGAAAAATATACTGCCCGCTGCCGATTCGATAAGGTGCCAGCTCCGCTGATATCAAGACTTGCATATGGCGGTAGATGGCAGAAATATATTGTCCGTGAGATTCCGATTCATGCTTCTCAGCCAGCTTCCTATATTCGCTCAGTTTTCTCACCCCTTAAATAGTATGTCATTGCAACTAATATCAGTATATGAAATATAGAATGCTATTGCAACTATTTTTATGTAAAAATTTATACATTTTTTCGCTCCCGAAGCAATGTTTTGTGCTAACCATCCACTTCGCAAAATAACAATTCAGCGGAATTGTCCGTTCTGTCTTCATCAGCATTTTTTTCTGCTAACCATTGTAGACTGTCATTTTTGTTGATATACTATTGAAAAATAATTCCATTTTGAGTAATTCAAGGGCTATGCTTTTCTGGCAATGCTAGAGACAACCCCGCTACCTGTAGCGGGGTTGTTTTGTTTTCCAAATGAAATGGAGGATGCACAATGACTGGAAACGAAGAATCGAGAATGATTTTAACGAAAGAGGATTTAATTACACAGTTCAAAAACTGCGGATTAACGGAAGGGCAAACCATATTCGTACATACTTCATTAAAGAGCTTGGGATTTGTTGTAGGCGGGGCTGAAACGTTAATAAGGTCACTTCTTGAAATCGTAGGAGAAGAAGGAACATTGATGATGCCTTCTCAGACATGGAAAAACCTTGATCCCTCTACTGGAGTTCATTGGAATGAACCGATAGAATGGTGGCCTATTATTCGAGAAAACTGGCCCGCATTTGATAAAGAAATAACACCTGCCATTGGTATGGGTGCCGTGGCTGAAATGTTTAGACAGTGGCCAGGGGCAAAAAGGTCTGATCACCCGGCAAGGTCGATAGCAGCAGTAGGGAAACACGCGGAATATATAACAGAAAAACATGATTTAAGTAATATTTTTGGCAGCGACTCCCCTGTAGATAAATTGTATAAATTAGATGGACAAGTACTATTAATTGGTGTTGGCTATGAAAAAAATACATCTCTGCATTTAGCGGAAACGAGAGCGAATTTTTCTTCCAAAAGATTTGCAGATGAGAGCAGTGCAGTCATGATTGATGGCAAGAGAACGTGGGTTACTTATTCTACTCAAGCAGTCGACGACGAAGATTTTAGTAAATTAGGAAACGAATATGATCAACAAAAAAATATCAAAATTCATAAAGTAGGAAATGCTGATGTGCGATTTATGGAAGTAAGACCCCTGATCGACTGGACCGTTCCTTGGATGGAGAAGAATAGAGCGTGACGGCTCGCCCCCACTAATCACTCTAGCTACAAAAAGGTACCCCTACGCTAAACATTCTTTTAAAAATGTCCATTGTATGGGTACCCTTTTATAAATGCCAGCTGAGCTTCTAGGGATATGCTTTCAGGGATATGGATCAAAATAAAATAAGCCCAAATCAGCTTTTTTAATTCTTTGCATCAATCAAGGTAAACCAGTTGGGATCTCCATTATATGTTCCATTAACCTGATATACAGGCCGATAAAAGTCTTTTGAATCATACATATAGGTTAGTTCTATTCCTTTTATTTCTAGATGGTCACCCTTTTTTATTTCAAGCTGATCCTTTGTTAATAAAGCATTTCTTTGCAGCTGCTGAAATTCCCCATCCTCTATGCGTTTATATACTTCGGCTGGAGATAATAAATCCAACGCTCGCACAAACTGATTGTGCTTAATTCCGCTATTGATCGCGTAGATGCTGCCATCCTCTTTTAGGCCAATGGAGAAATCGCCTGTCCAATAATCCTCGTTCATTCCGGGAATCTGCGAGAGTGACCATGCATACTCACCGTCTTCTACTCCTCGTGGTTCAGCCTTCTCGGTAGGCAAGCCCAACTCATCCGCAATCATTTTTGCCTTCTCTAACATAGATTGCGAATCAGTTAGCGAGGCTTGCCCTGGGATGTAATCATTTTCGGTTAACGACCAGTTACCCTCTTCGGATTGAAATAACGTGAATTGTGTACCGCTATTACTCGTTAACACACTTTCACGATCACTTCCCCACTTCTTGACGCTTAACTCGGTCAATGCTAGTTTTTGCCGCAGCATCGCTGCGATTTCATCATTATTTACGACTCTTTTGTACACCGCTGCAGCATTTGGTTCTGGGCTTAACGTGAGTGAAGTGCTAAGTTCAACGCCTTTCATATTCCATTTATGATACGAATTAATGGCTAGTTGACCAAACTCCTGCTGATTGTAGACGATACTCATTGCACCAAACATCAAACCGATTGCTATGGGGATGGACAGATTGCCCAGCAGGCTCTTGATCTTAACTTTTTTGTGCTCAATGACAGAAGCAGCAAGTCTATACAACTGGTAGCCCATAATGCCGCCAAGTGTATTGTTAATAAGATCATCAACCTCAAATAGACCTGCGCCAGTAAGCGTCTGATACGTTTCGATAGCTAATGTCGCACATACAACAACAAGAAGAAGCGGTTTGAACACTCTAAACTTGTAACTCAAACAAGGCAGCAAAATCCCCAATGGCACAAACATTAAAATGTTAAAAATACCGTTTTGAAATTCTCTTAGCGAGTATTTTTGCCATGCTTCAATGTAACCGCCGAAAGGATATAAGTTCATTTCCAAGAAATGTGACGTACCACGGCCGATAACGGTCAACTGAAGAACAAAAACAATATAACCGATGAAAAGCGCACCGAGGATAAGCTTACTCATAGGCAGCCAGGGCTCTTCCTCTCGCCTTCTTTTGCGATAATAAAATGTATAATAACCTGCAATTAGCAGCAGCTCGATTCCAACTACAATGACCACTGGCAATCCCAGAAAGCGTAAGTAATTGAACATATCTGTAATGCTCACAATATTCCTCCTCATACCGAACACAAAATCGTACTGTCTTACTCTCTTGTGGTTTTTCATTATAACACGGCACTATAAATCATCTTTTTCTAATTCCTTAAGAAACCTTTAATAATATTTAAGGTTTATAATTTAAAAGATCTGTCCTCGACAGGGTTTTATTGAAAAATATAGCGATGAGCTTTCGAACGCAAAAATACATCGCCCTAGGAAAATACCTTATAGTTTAGTTTTGCAGGTGAATATGCAGTAAATAAATGCAGACCTAGTAGGCTACCGATTACAAATTCCCCCTACGAGCAGCACATTGTTTGCGTTTGAGCCGAAGTATCTCCCGAGTACTTTCAAAGGCCGAGTAGTCTTGGATCACAAAAAATACATCACCCAAGGCACGCGGCCTACATGGTGATGTATTCAAATCATTCATACTATTTTAGACTCTCAACAGCATTAACACTTCGTTTGAAAATTCGCTTTTCCTTCCAAGGTTGCTTGCAAAAATTTTTTCGACTTTTTTAATCGCTTCTGAATATCCTCAATTTCTTCAATTTTTTGTTCAACTATTTTTTTCTTTACCTCGTATGATAAATTAAGTTCTTGATTTACTAGTAAACTCAACTCTTCTACCGTAAAGCCTACGGATAAAAGTGCCTTCACATCTTCTAGAAATTCAACAATTTCCTCAGTATAAATACGATAATTATTTGCATCTCTTTTGACAAATGTGTCCGGAATTAGGTTTTTACGTTCATAGAATCTCAAGGTTGATATAGGCAGACCCGTTAATTTTGAAACATCGTTTATTTTCATCATATGGCCTCGCTTTATTTATTTGCTATAAACCTTGGTTTATAGTTCATAATGCAATTATGATAACGAACGACATACACAATGTCAAAAAAACCTTATGTTATCAAAAGGAGAGATTCTATGTTTAACCACATTCAAAATAACAATTTCACCAGTATAGTTACAGGAAGACGTTCTGTGCGTAATTATGATGAGAACATTAAAATATCAAAAGAAGAGATAAGTGAAATGATTTCGGAAGCCAGTCTGGCTCCGTCCTCTGCTAATATGCAGCCTTGGCGTGTAATTGTGGTTGATACTCCGGAAGGAAAAGAGAAACTAAGACCCCTTGTACGTTTCAATACATTACAAAACGATACTTCATCTGCCATGTTATTAATTTTTGGTGATACCCAAAGCTATTTATATGTTGAAGAAATTTATAATACTGCCGTGGAACAAGGTAAAATGCCAGCTGAAGTACGGGATAGTCAACTCGCAACCATTCTATCGATGTATCCAACTCTACCAAAGGAAATGAAAGTAGAAGTTGCAAAGGTCGATAGCAGCCTCTTTGCCATGCAGTTAATGTTAGTAGCTCGTGCACATGGGTATGATACGAATCCAATGGCAGGATTTGAAGTTGACCAAGTAGCTAGAGCATTTGATTTAGATGAAGAGCGCTATGTTCCAGTCATGATTATTTCAATAGGAAAAGCAAAGGAAGAAGGACATGAATCCGTTCGATTAAGTTCTGACAAGATTACATTTTGGAGATAATCATTATTCAAAATAAAACTTAAAATAAGCAAAATCGCTTATAAACAGGAAGCAATAGTTAAGGGTTCACCTTAACATCTATAAAGCAAAATGAAGGACACCCTGATTGGGTGTCCTTCATTGTAGCTACAAAAATTAAACACGACATTTCTATTGAGCAAATCTCCCAATCAGGCTGTCTTAGTACAGCAACCCTACAGGGGACTGCCCTGTTAATAATTCAAAATGCTGATGCGAAAAGCTTGACTCTTCTAGTTCCGAGTTACATATCCGGTATAAAACTAAGATATATTCCCAGTCCGTTTTACCAACCACTTTTTGGTCTAGTTTCATTTTTGCAGCCCCATGTACAACTTTTCCTGGCGAAAAGATATAAGGCGTGTCATTAAATTGAAATTGTATTTTTCCTGTAAGAGGAAACACAAATCCAGGAAAAGAATCTGTATAGTCAGCGTGAGGCACGCCTGGATTTCTAGCGTATCGATATACTCCTTGTACTTGAAAAGGAGTGTGTGCCAGATGCTCTGCTAACTGATCAACGTCGATTTTCACTATGCTTACCTCATTTCAATGGTAATTGACCGTTAATCCTGACCGATCGTTGTATATCCAGTGTCCGTTGGAATATAGAAAGGTAGGCATGAGGACTCTCATCTATTTTCACGTTATTGATAACAATTATCATCGCCAATCTGCCGTTAGTCAAATTACTGCTGACAGTCTCCTTTTGTAACTAACCAGACATCCTATTCTCTACTAAGAGTTTATAGTTTATGAGCATGTGCTCTGTTAAGAGCATTTCATGAGCCTATTCCAATTTTTTCGTCGGCTTTGTATTGATTCCAAGCACAAAAAAATACATAGCCTGAGCATTAAGCCCACATGGCCATGTATTTAAATCATTCATACTGTTATGCCTCTCAGCAATTACTCGTCGCTGGCTAGGCGCGCATATGTCAAAAAAGACACCCCCAACGGTGTCTTTTCCTCCTTCTATTCGTATGCAAAGCCAACACTTGAAAGGCGATGCATATTCGCTGTATTAAGAATTAGTTCGTGGTTGAGGTTAGTTCCTTGTTCGACGTCCGGCCAAGCAGATTTAGAAATTCCCGCATAAATCCAGGGAGATCAGGCCATGCGTGACCCGATACTAAATTTCCGTCTACATGCAGTGTCTCACTTGCATATTCTGCGCCGAGTGATTCGACTTCTAGCTTGCACGCATTGTATGCCGTTAACGTTCTGCCTTTGAAGTAGGAACGATCTGGCAGTGCCAAGAATACCTGAGCACCGTGACAAATCGCGCCTACAGGCTTGTCCGCATCCAGAAAGTGCTGGACAATTCGCGGAAGATCTTGATCGTTGCGGATGAACTCAGGAGCGCGTCCGCCTGGGATGATCAAGGCATCGTAGTCAGCAGGCTCCACGTCCGCAAAGGCTATATCAGACGGCAGCAGATGAGCTGGCTTCTCCGAATAAGTATCCCATCCCTCGATGAAGTCGTGGCATACCGTATTCAATGTCTTCTTTCTCGGCGAAGCGATCACCGCCTCGTAGCCCTCTTCCTTCAACCGATAGAATGGATAATAAACCTCCAGAACCTCTGCACCGTCGCCGGTTAGAATAAGCACGCGTTTGGACATTTTACCCTCTCCCAACTGTAAATTTATGTAACACCTTTTTCTATTATGGGGATAATCTGCAAGCGCCGTCAATGGTCCTTAAGAACGGGAGGAAGATGTCAAATTACGCAAAAACACGTCGTACCAGCAGGTAAGCTGCAGATACGACGTGTTTTTAATAGTTGAAACCTAATAGGATGAGTTAAGGCTTCACTACAGATACGAGAAACTCGTTTTTACCGGAAATAAGTGTAACTTCTGCCGACAAATCCAAATCCTTCACATAGACGGATTCACCGATATTCATACCGCTAATATCATATTCTATCACCGACGGCAAATGCCTTGGCAATGCTTCTACCTCAATAAACTCAGACTGAAGTTGCACAATTCCGCCCTGCTTCAATCCGATTGGCTTGCCTATGAATTTTACTGGAATCTTTGTGCATACGATTTCGTTATTCTGCACTTGCTGGAAATCAACATGAAGCAAGTCACGCGTTACCGGATCTCGCTGGAGATCCTCTAGCAGTACGGACACCGAATCTTTCCCGTCAAGCTGTATATCGATAAAACCAGATGCACCTTGCTTCAACCACTTATGAAATTCTATCGTTGAAATATGAACCATCTTATTTTCTACATTCCTACCAAACACAATACCAGGCAGACGACCTGATTTACGTAGATTACGAAGCCCTGATGTATTCAAATGTGTACGTTTCTCTGCTTGCATAAATGTTGTCATGCTTAACTCTCTCCTCTTTATTAAAAGATCTTTGCGCTGGTTCCTTAGTCGCAGAATCTTCCCCCATAGGGGATAAAGAGCGAAACATAGCATCACCACCTCCATGTTCTGCCGATTACGGCACAATACATTTAATGTAAAACCTCCGTAAATATACAGGAAGGCACCCCACTTCGGAAAGTGGAATGCCTATCTGTAAACCACACCATATCATAGAAACGTCACGTTGTCTAATCAAGACGCTGGGCAATTACGGGCGAAGGTTCCGGTATCTTTGTGTAATTAGGATGAACATGAGTGTACGCTAGGTCTCAGAAAATAATTCATTTCATCGTTCGAAATCCATTTGTTGACCTCGTGTTGAGTTCACGATATAAAAATACATCGCCGCAGCTTACAAGCTGCATGGCGATGTATTCATCTAATAAGTACTGCTATTCTTCTAACCGTTCTTCTTCGTGCCCGATGGCGACAGGGTTGTCAGAGTAAGATATCCAATCGCTCCAGCTTCCCGCATACAAGCGCACTTTCGTGAAGCCTGCTTCCTGCAGCGCAATGACGTTTGGCGTGGCTGTGACGCCTGATCCGCAATACACGATCAGCTCGCCGTTCTTGTCCAGATCATGGAACCGATCGGTTTGAGCGGCGACATCCTTCCAACCGCCGGATTCCGTTAGACCCTCTTTCCAGAAACGATTAATCGCGCCTGGAATGTGGCCTGCGACGCGGTCGATCGGCTCGACCTCTCCGCGGTAGCGTGGAGCTTCGCGCGAGTCGATAAGCGTTACTCCCTCGCTGCCAAGCAGCTCCCTAACCTCATCCATTTCAACTAGCATATTGTGCTGCACCGTTGCAAGGTATGTCGCAGGCTGCACCACTTTGTTCTCGGTTGATACGGGCAACCCTTCATTGACCCAAGCCGAGAAGCCGTTTTCCAGTACATAAACCTGCTCATGCCCCATATACTTCAGCAGCCACCACAGCCGAGAAGCCATCGCTCCGCCTTGATCGTCATAAGCGACCACAATCGAATCGTTGCTTATGCCCGTCCTGCCGAACGTCACTGTCATTGCAAAAATATCGGGAAGCGGATGGCGTCCGCCATATTCCTCTACCTCACCGGATAGATCCTTCTCCAGATCCATATAAACAGCCCCCGGAATATGGGACTCCTCGTACGCTCTGAGCCCCGCATCGGGATCGTCCAAACGAAAACGGCAATCCGCGATGACGAGTTTCGGCTCACCGAGTTTCTCCTTTAGCCATTCCAACGACACGATGTTATTCATTTTGACTCGCCTCTTTCGTTCATTTATGTAATCCATTATGGAATCTTTAGCCTTAGATTGCTCTATTAGCCTTCATATCTATAGTATATGGTGTGATTCCAATCTTCAATGGAGCTCTTCTGCCAATTATATAACAAAGACCGGGAGTCTCTCCACTTAGGAGTCTCCCGGTCTGCTATTCCAAATTCTAGATCACATTGTTATAATCGTGATTGTTTTCATCGTGCCGCAGCCGATCTTGCATAGATGCAGCCGACGGTTGTTATTATTTAATCATCTGAAATACTTGCTCGACATCTTTGTCTCCACGTCCGGAAAGGTTAATGATCAAGATCTGTTCTTGATCCATCGTTGGCGCCAGCTTCTTGGCATAGGCAACCGCGTGCGCGCTCTCCAAGGCGGGAATAATTCCTTCCGTACGAGAAAGTTCTTGGAACGCTTCCAGCACTTCCTGATTGGTAACCGTCGCATATTCGGCGCGCCCTGTCACCTTCAAGTGGCTATGCTCCGGCCCGATACCCGGATAATCGAGCCCCGCGGCGATCGAATACGTCTTCCGCGGCTCTCCTTCCTCGTCCAGCAGTACCAAGCATTTGAAGCCGTGAATCATGCCCGGAACGCCTTCTGTTAAAGTCGGGGCTTGATCGGGTTCAACGCCAATCAAGCGAACACTTGGCTCGTCGATGTAATGAGCGAAAGCGCCAATCGCATTGCTGCCGCCGCCCGCACAGGCTACTACCGCATCAGGCAAACGACCTTCCTTCTCCAAAATCTGCTGCTTCGACTCTTCACTGATGACCGCTTGAAAATGCTTGACCATCGTCGGAAATGGATGTGGACCAACCGCAGAACCGAGCAAGTAAAACGTATTTTTATAATTGCGAACCAGATCGCCCAATGCTTCGTCCACAGCGTCCTTCAGTCGACCCTGACCCTTATCAACCGGCACAACAGTAGCACCGAGCAGTTCCATCCGGAACACGTTGAGCGCCTGGCGGCGCATATCTTCAGCTCCCATATAGATGACGCATTCCATATTAAACATTGCGCAAGCCGTAGCTGTCGCAACTCCATGTTGACCAGCACCAGTCTCGGCGATAATCCGCTTGGCACCCATTCGCTTGGCGAGCAGAATCTGGCCAATGGCGTTGTTGATCTTATGCGCACCAGTATGGTTCAGATCTTCGCGCTTTAAGTAGATCTTGGGTCCTCCCCACGATTTGGACAGCCTCTCCGCATACGTGAGCGGGCTCTTGCGGCCAACATATTCACGCAGGTAATAGCTGAGCTCTTCCTGAAAGTCCGGATCTTCCCTGAACTTGTAAAATTGCTCGCTCAAATAGTTTAGCACTTCCTGCAATTCCGGTGGAACGAAGCTTCCTCCGAATTCCCCGAAGTACCCCTCTTGCTGCAACTGTTGGTCCATAAGTAAGCGCCTCCATAAATTAAAATGGTAATCTATCAGAACTATATTACCATAATTTTCTGTAATATTTTATATACGTGTATTGTCAGCCGGTAGAATAATAACACTCTAGCTTGCAGTCATGCTCTGAAAATGACATCCAATCGTAAACTTGTCCTTAATCTGTTACAACCCTCTTCGCTAAAGCACGATACTGAGCTTATCCCTAATCAAAGCAACAAGCTTTTCCGCTTGTACGTCTGATAAGGCACCCGATGCGAGCTGACGAGCGGCGACTGGAACGTACCAAGGGAATATTTCATCTTCTGTCACGCCAGACAGCTTGCAATATTCATCGACGAATATACGGTAAGCTGTCTGCCGCGAGAATTCAAAGAATGCGTTAACGTCAGGCGGCGTTTCTGGGGGCAACACAGCATACAGGATCGTCACGCAAACTTCCGCGATATCCGCCGCCGGGTTGCCGATTACGGTATGCATCCAATCAATCATAACTGGTATACCTTCTCGTAAAATGAGATTATTGACGTTCGTGTCGCCGTGGCATAGCATTCGTTTATTAGGCAACTGATCCACATAAGCATGGAGGGCAGTTATTTCGTCTTCCGTCAGCAAGGAGGGTCTACCGATGATTACCTTCAAATGCTCCTTTTGCTCAGTAACGATCCCGCTGATGTCACCTTTATGAATGTTATACAGGACTCGAGCAAATTTCCTTAAATCGCTGTCTACATCGTCAAAATCAATTTCATGAAAAGCATGCAGTTGTTCAAAAAAACGATTCACGAATGTCGATCCGACTACTTTCTCGAAGACGATACCAAGGCGGTTATCCCACTCGACTTGCTCGAACGGGCGTGCTGCCGGTAGTCCGCTTGCCCAAGCAGCAGAACTGTTCCGATATTCGAGCTGAACAGCTTCCAATGGCGTGCCAGCATGAAACAACTTTACTACTTTTCCCTCTTCGCCCCACTCATGCACCTCACAGCTGGAGCCAATGCCTATGCATTTGCCTAGCATAATAAAGCGTTACCCCCTTTATCCAATCTAATTTTGTAAAATAATTGAAATTAAACCCATTATTCGTTATAATACCACGCTTCCATTAACCTGAAAATATAAAAATAGAGACGATAGTATTCCATTCATTGCTGAGCATATTGACTACTTAAAAAGGGAATCTGCTTACCAAAATGCCATAGAGTTTTGCAGCTAGTTGAAAGTAAACAAATTTAGGAGGATAATGACGAGCCCAGTAGTTGTGGTTACCGAATATAATAAAATTACTTGTGTATGGTTTTTTAACTGTATAACCTTTTTAATAACCCTAGCAGAAAAATATGTACTATATTCGTACTCGACACGAAACTTAATGAAAGTATTATCAGACACCCACCACCAACGGAATGCAATATATTATTTACATTTCGCAATGGACAAATTACAATATTTTCTAACCAATGACTAGAAACGGCCCCTCGTACGCTTTTTAACAACGCTCGTGAACTGAGTCGCGCTTCAGACGGTCGCAGTCGCAGTCGCAGCAAGACTTGGCAGATGCCATTGGAGCCACTCGTCAGACAGTAGGGTTATCGAGAAAGGAGACTACTCCCCTTCGATTACGCTCGCGCTCAAATTTGCCGCAACTTACAAGGTGCCCGTTTAGGAAGTGTTTTATTTAAAGGAGGAGGAGAAGTAAGCTGTTGTCATGGATTATGCATTAGCCATTTATTTCGATTATATTGCTTCTCGAAGTGTCTGGTCTGAGTGGCAGCAATGGGTCACGCTCAAAGCTTATCCAAACTCATCCTCTGCTGAATGGCGGTCAGCTTTGCTTTTTAGAGTACGGTGATGACATAAGTGCAGTATATGGTTTTGCTTATATGAAGTGGATTTAAACCTATTAGGTGACAGATCAGCACAAATATTATCCAAAACTAAAAATTTCTACCGAGGGGAGATTAAATTCCTATGAATATAGCCGCCAAGCTGATGCAAAAATTCAAAGACCGCGATACTCAGCATAAACTGCAAGTCTATCAGGACAAAGTGGAGCTCATTAGGAAACGGAATTTGGAAGCTTGGGACGATGGGCAGCTTCAAGCGGAATCCCTCCGACTAAGAGAGAAAGCAAAATCGGGTACGCCTTTGGATGAGCTGCTTATCGATGCTTATGCGTTAGTCTGTGAGACAGCAAAAAGAACACTCGGATTACAGCCTTATGATGTTCAGATCATCGCTGCCATCGCTCTTCACGAGAGTTTTTTGATTGAGCAGCATACCGGTGAAGGAAAAACACTCTCTGCTGTTATGCCTGCTTATCTAAATGCACTGACAGGCGAAGGCGTTCATGTACTGACTTTTAACGATTATTTGGCAAATCGAGATGCGGAGTGGATGGGCCCAATCTATCGTTTCCTAGGGTTAACTATAAGCTCGGTTCAAGCGGGAATGGACCTTTCCGAGAAACGTGAAGCGTACGCCGCGGATATAACCTATGTTACAGCCAAGGAGGCGGGATTCGATTATTTGCGAGACACGATCGCACTGGGCGAAGCCGATACCGTACATCGCCCTTTCCACTACGTCATCGTCGACGAAGCGGATTCACTGCTTCTCGACGAAGCGCGGGTGCCGCTAGTCATCGCCGGCGAGTCGGGGTCTTCCAGCAACGACGGCATTCGTTTCGCAGAAGTAGCTCGGCACCTCGAGCAAGTAGAGCATTACGACTTCGACGAGTTCGAACGGAACGTATATTTAAATGAAGCAGGCTCTGCGAAAGCGGAGTCGCTGCTCGGATGCGGCAATTTGTACGATAGCCATAATAGTCATTTGTTAACGTCATTAAATTGCGCGCTGCATGTGGAATTATTATTGAAAAAAGACGTCGATTATATCGTCCGGAACGGTAAAATCGAGCTGATCGACGAATATACCGGCCGCGTGGCGGAGAACAGGCATTTGCCGGATGGGCTGCAAGCTGCACTTGCGGCCAAAGAAGGGCTGCAGTCGATATCCGGCGGGGAAATTCTCGGGACGATCACCCTTCAACACTTCCTTAGCCTATATCCGAAGATTTGCGGAATGACGGCTACCGCTTACGCTTCCGCAATGGAATTCGAAGATATTTATGCGCTGCAGGTCGTACAAATTGCGCCGAACCGGCCAAACATACGGATCGACCATCCCTACCGGATTTATACACATAAAGAAGCCAAACTCAAGGCACTTATAAAAGAAATCTTATCCGTCCATGCGACGGGTCGTCCGATTCTCATTGGTACGTCAAGCGTCGAGGAGTCTGACATGCTGGCGGAGGCGCTAGCGGTTGCCGGTGTACCTTGCCATGTTCTGAATGCGAAAAACGACGCCAAAGAAGCCGAGATCATAGCCAAAGCAGGAGAAATCGGGGCCGTGACGGTGTCTACGAATATGGCTGGGCGGGGCGTTGACATTCGGCTCGGCGGCGGCAACCCCATGCAAGCAGAAGCTGTCGCCAAGCTAGGTGGGTTGTACGTGATTGGCACACATGTGAACGAAAGCGTGCGGATCGACGACCAACTGCGCGGGCGTTCTGGCCGCCAAGGCGACCCGGGAGCTTCCGTAATTTTCGTAAGCTTGGAGGACGAGTTGCTGCTTCAGTTCGGCATCGATAAAGCGTTTCGCAATCTGAGGCAGGATGAGGCTCTCGAAAAGCCGGGGCTCCGCAGCAAAATCGCGCATATTCAGCGCGTTGCTATGGGGCAAAACTTTCATATCCGCCAGGAACTGAACTGTTATTCGGATATGGTGGAGGATCAGAGGCGGATTCTATACGAGGAGAGGCTCGAAATTTTGAAAGGCGAGAAGCCGATGAGCCCTTCGGAGCAGCGGGTACGACTTTTTTATATCGACGAGTTCTGGGCTGACCATCTGGCATACGTTTCTTACATTCGCGAAGGCATCCACTTGGAGAGCCTTGCTAGCCGCAATCCGATCGACGAATTTCATGTGCAAATCGCCCAAGCCTACGAGCAAATTCCGGCTAAAATAAATAGTGAGTCGGAGAATATGCTTGTAAGACTCGAAGGTTCGAATGATCCGGCGAAGTGGGAAATGTTTGGTCTGAAGAGCCCTACTTCCACTCGGACTTATATTATCAACGATCAATACATCCAGAACAAGCGCAGCTCTTGGACCCCAATGACGATAATGGCTTATTATATTCGCAAGATTTTGCAGCCGGTATTCGGGTGGTCAAAAATTTAATATAGCGTATCTTTTTCAAAGGTGATTGCGTTGCCGCCCACTCTCGATTACAACACTTGCTTAATTTTAATGAAGCTATTTGCTTGCTACCTTGCCCGCTTGGAATTTTAATAATAAATCAGAATAGTAAACCGATCATCGACGCCATCCCTTTGGCGTCAATGGCGGTCGAATTCTTGCTCCGCACGAAAAGTGGCGTCTGTTCGTGAAAGGACGGTAGCAAAAGCGACAAGCGTTCAACAACCTCCTAACCCGACCGCTAAACTTTGACTGACTCCGAACCTTCTGCGACTACTCACTTCTCGCTTTGTTTGAAACCTGTTGAAAGGAAAGCCCAAAGAGGGCCGCAACCGGTCACCAACCAGTAACCTGTCACAGCCCCCATCCTGCTTATTGATTAAGCAATTATTTTGTTATTTTAGCGGACTCATGTTTACGGAATCGACGAGATGATGACTCGGCTCACGTTAGCTCCGCCCATGCCGCCGCTCACCCGAATAACGTTGCTGTTGCCTGTATTCAAATCGATGATGCGGCTGGCCCGACCGGTGTAGGTACTCCAGCCTCCCGTGCCAGGCAAAGTAAGCGAATAGCCGTTCCCCGACGGGTCGCCGCTGGCGTTCACTTTAAAGGTTGTTTGGGCGTCCGCTGAAGCATAAACCACGGTCAAAAGCTTCTGGCCGCCCATACCACCGCCAACCCCAGTCAGCTCGAAGTAGGAGCCCGGGATATGCATATTTTCAATGCTTCCACCCGACTTCGTCGCCCCTCCCCCTACGGACACGTTAGTTCCGCTCATTGGATATTCCGCTTCCTGCGTCGTTTGCGGGATCAAGGATACGATGACGCGCGATACGTTAACTCCTCCCATACCGCCGCTTAGCCGGATTTGATTGTTCGTGCCCGAATTCAAATCAATTAGACGGTTCGTTCGGCCGGTGTAATTGCCCCACCCTCCCGTGCCAGGCAGAGAAAGAAAATAACCGTCTCCGGCCGTGTCGCCGCTCGCATCTACCTTAAAGGCTGACCCACTGTCCCCGGAAGAATAGAGTACGGTTAGAAGCGCCTTTCCGCCTGCGCCGCCATTGATTCCATTCAACTGAATGTAGGAGCCTTGAGTATGCATATTTTCAACATTTGCACCGGATCGAGTCGCCCATCCTCCTATGGATACGTTGCTCATATTCATGGCATACTCCGTTTTCTGTGTATATGCGTCAAAGCTTTCGTTAATCAAATCGTAGTACTTGACCTCGGTAGCGGTGGAGCGCGGTCCAACAGCCGGTACACCTTCGGACGTCTGTATGACCTTTTGGATTGTCCCGTCGGAATTGAAATACAACCGATCCACGGCGACGGAACGAAGCGTACCGTTCGAGGAAATTTTCGCATTATGATAAAACATATACCAGTTCCCCTTGTATTCCACAACGGACCCATGCGAAGTTTCACTGCCGAATACCGGATCCAGTATGACGCCGCGGTTGGTCCATGGTCCAAGAGGATTGCTGCTGGTTGCATACCGCATCCGGTTCGCGCCAGGATTATTATCGGAGTACATTAAATAATAAACGCTTCCCCGCTTAAACACCCAAGTAGCCTCGTGGAAATCCTCCAGCTCGGTGAACTGCTTGACGGGACCATCTATCGACACCATGTCGCCACCAAGCTTCATCCCGTAGCTGGTACCTCCTCCCCCGGCATACAGGTAATAGGTTCCGTTGTCGTCGCGGAATACGTTAGGATCGATCAAATTGCTGCCAGGAAGCCCCTGTATATACCCTTGAACCTCGAAATCCTCTGCAGGCTTGTCGCTTGTTGCCACGCCGATTTTCCAAGAGCTATTCCAATTCGTGTCGCTAGGATGCGGAAAATAGAAGTAGTAGGTTCCGTTCTTGTATGCGGCATCCGGAGCCCACATAAAGCCCCCTTCCGGCCGTCCCCACTGCACATCTTCCGCGCTCAGGATCTCTCCTTCGTCCACCCAGTCGACCATATTGTCCGACGAGAAGACGTGATATTTATCCATCAAATCGCTTCCTCTGGAAGGAAAGATATCGTGTGACGCGTACACGTAAATACGTCCGTCATTCCACACTCGAGCAGAAGGGTCGGCGGTGAAAATACTAGTGAAAATGGGATTTCCAGAACTGATGATTGGATCCGCTGCTGATGTAGAGGAATTGAAACCGATAAGGACGGACAGCAGCATCGTTGCTGACAAAAACAAACTTAAAAACCTTTTACGCATAATTGTTACCTCCCATTTCTTAGGTTCGGCTTATACCATTAGCTTGCTTGGCAACCAGACAGCGAAGAGGATTCCAACATCACCCCTAAGTATTCATAATGGAAGAACTGTAAATATAAGGACTACTACTAGCTTACCGTATGAGTAACCTAGTATGTAGTGAGACATTTTTAAACTTTTCCAGTCATTCTTAGCCTTTTGGAACCGTTTTCATGAAAATCGATGAGTGCTGTATCCCCCAAACAAACAGATTCCCCTCTACAGAACTCCAATCACTCCAGCTTCCTGAATATGTAATAATGTCTGATTATCATGACGCCTATGTTACACTAGGGTGATAGAGGGGGAGTCATAATTGAATAAACAAAAAATCGTGATTATTGGCGCAGGGATTGTCGGGGCGTCCATGGCCTATCATCTGGCTAAACGAAATCAAGATGTAACCGTAATAGAACGACACCCCGCCGCGGCGGGTGAAGTCACTGAAAAATCTTTTGCCTGGATACATACGACGCATAGGGTGGCTCCCGAATACTGGCATTTGTACGATGCAGCTTTAGAAGAATATCATACGCTTCAGCAAGAGGTGCCCGAACTGAACATTCATTGGAATGGAGCGCTGACTTGGGGAACTCCACCCCTAAGGGAGCAACTCCACTTTCAAAAATTAAACCGCGAGCAGCTTGAGGCATTGGAGCCGAATCTAAAGGAATATCCGGATGAAGCGATCTTTGTCAGCGAAGAAGGTGCGCTGGACCCTATAGGGGTAACGAAGCTGCTGCTCAGCAAAGCGCGGGAGTACGGAGCAAAGATTCAGTTCGGCACCAACGTTACACAGCTGCATCAAGAAGATTCCCGCTTAGTCGGCGTCCATACGTCCAAGGGTTTTCTGGAGTCGGATGTCGTGGTAATGGCTGCAGGTACAGGCATACCCGAACTTTGCGCCCCCTTAGGTTGTCACGTGCCGGTAACGTCGTCGCCTTCCATTCTAATTCAGATGAAAACTACGAATAAACTGATACGCACATTAATCTCAAATGCGCAATTTGAAGCGCGTCAACTGACAGATCATATACTGCTGGCTGCGGAAGATTATATCGACGAGTCAGAGGAAAATGGACCAGAGGCGGTCGGTAAGCGAGCGTTCGACACGCTTCGACGCAGTCTGAAGGACGGAAATCAACTGGAACTGGAAAGCATAAAGGTCGGGATGAGACCCATGCCTGAAGACGGCTATCCGATCGTGGGATTCCACGATCACATAAAGGGACTTTATCTGACGGTGATGCATTCTGCGATTACACTGGCGCCGTTGATTGCGCATCTGGCTGCAAGTGAAATAATCGATAAGGAATCAAGGAGTGAATTAGACCCTTGTCGACTCTCCCGATTTTAGGACTACTCGAGGGATATTCCCGTTGCTTCTCGCGCATGAGGTGGGGGGTCAGAACGTAGTATACAGAGCTTTCCAAATTCAACAATACCGTTTTGTAATCATTCACCCCATTCGTTGACTTCACGTTGAATTTTGATACTCCTGAGCACAACGCAAAAGAGTACATCGCCACATGAGCGATGTACTCCAAATTACATACTATATATCTGCTTAAGCCTTCTACTCTTCCCCAGTCGCAATAGAATTCTCACTGTAAGAAATCTATCTGCCTAGCTCATCTGCCAGCTATTGGCCGGCCTGCTTTTGATGTCTATGACGACAACCTTTGCATCCTCTTCGACAAATTCATGCGCATGCATAGCGCCCGTGTCTTGAACCGCTCATGTAATAATGGCTACTCTTTCTACTAATTTTCCCATTTTGGAGCTTGCCACTTTGGTCATGCTAATCACTGCATGTTTAGAGCTGTTATTGAGCTGTATATCCACCATCAACGGTTAAGCTATTTCCAGTCATAAATGATGAGTCATCGCATGCCATGAAAAGTACGGCTTTTGCCATTTCTTCCGCTTTACCGAGGCGCTTCATCGGAGTGAGCCCGGCTAATACTTGTTTACTTTCTTCGGGAATAATGGGTGTGTCAATGAAACCTGGGCATAATGAGTTAATGCGGATATTTTGTTCTGCATATTCAAGAGCAAGAGAGCGAGTCAAATTAATCACGCCGCCTTTTGCCGCATTATAGGCTGCCGAGCCGGGCGAACCAACCCAGCCGTACATAGACGCCGTATTTACTATCGTACCTCCGCCCATTTTTAACATTTCGCGGATGGCTTCACGTGCTACCAGGAAGACGCCATCCAAGTCGACATTTACTGTGTTGCGCCACTCGGAGTACTCCAAATCATGCGAAGGATGAACGCGCCCAATCCCTGCATTGTTGAATACAACATCCACTTTGCCGAAGGCTTCAACGGTTTGTTTGAAGATATTGGCGACTTCTTCTTCACTTGTAATATTTGCTTTAACAAATAGTGCTTCAGCATTAAGCGCCTTTAACTCGTTCTCGAACGCCTTTCCTTTTTCTTCATTTAAATCAACAAGAACCACTTTGGCTCCTTCTAAAACGAATAAACGTGCTGTAGCTGCACCGATTCCGGATGCTCCCCCAGTAATCACAGCTACCTTGTTTTGTAGTTTGCCCATCGATGAATCCTCCAGTACAATATTTTTAATAGTACTATTTGCGTTTTTATTAATTAACATTCATTAATAAATATTTGTACTATTTTGTTCGCATCTTAATTGTACTTTTTTGTTCACATTTAACAATCATTAAAGTATTAATATATGTCTAACTAGTAGACACTTACATCAAAATCGTCTTTTTGCGAGGAGATATTTTCATGAGTGATGAACAAAACGTGACATCTGAGCGAAGAAATCGAACAGAAGAACATCTAAAATCAGCCTTTATAAAACTAATAAAAGAGAAGGGTTACCATCTCGTTTCTGTAAAGGACATTGTAGATACAGCCTCCTATAACCGTAGTACTTTCTATGTACATTACCAAGATAAAATTAAATTAGCTGAAGATTTACTTACTTCTATGTTTCAGGGGTTGGAAGATTCCGTAGGAAAACCATATGTTCCTGGACACAAAGTATACACGGAAAGACTCAACGCACCGTCCTTTAATATCGTTTCCTACATTTATCAACACCGGGATTTTTTTGAGTTGATAAAATACGATGATACTTTACCAGGATTGCACACGGGATTCCCTCAAACCATTCTAAAGATCTATAAGGAACAATTTATTTTTGAAACGATTAATAGCATCCCCGTCAACATGGATTATTTTAAGCGTTATACAGCCTATGGCTTTTACGGACTCATTCTGAATTGGATCAAGACTGATTTCAAGGAATCTCGGGAGGGTTTTATCCAGGAAGTGATTGATTTAACGAAAACGCATATTTATTCGGTTAAGTATGTAGGAAAATAATAAAAAGCCACCCGACTAGGTGCCTTTGATACGGTTCACTGCACTATCTGTAACGGCAAGTTTTAAGGCCATCCTTTTGCGGGATGGCCCTTTCTTTGATCTCGATATGTTTTATCGTGATCTGTTAGCGTAATATTTAGTTCTTTATCCAATCATTGAAATGATCTGCTACAAATCGAATCTCGCTCTCATAGTGAGCCAAGTGTCCCTCATCAACCATTTTTTTAAAGGCAAGATTTCCTTCGGCAGCGCCATTTCTCAACGTATCGCACATTGTAGTCAATCGTTGAATAATCCACTGACACAGTTCATTGGGGACGGGAGTTCCATACGATTCAAAAAACAAATGAATTCGTTTACGGCGCTCCGTAGCGTGTATATCCGATTGGTACTTCACCGTTTTTCCCGAAGAATGGTCCGGCTCGAAGCTCGCAAGTGGAACCGATGTATAGAGTGAATAAGCAATGTCCCACATACGTGGACCTGGACCAGCCATATCAAAATCAATGAGTCCCACAGGAATCCCCTTTTGAAAGACCACATTGTACAATGCAGCATCATTATGGCATATCACTTCGTGCTCACGTTCGTTGACATAACTAAGCTGCCATTTGCTCTTCATCATGAGAGTTGATCCTGCAGTCGCATCATGAAACTGGCGTAAAAGACGTGCTAAACCTACAAGCGTTTCATCCGACCACATGTAAGGCTCAAGTTCAGGGTACTCATTCCCTGGAACTTCCCCTGAAATGAATGTTAGTATTTCACGATCAGAATCGTCGATTCCGAGAAAACTTGGTGCTCCCTCAAAGCCTTGCTTCTCTAGATGTTTAAGAAGCTCATGAACACACGGGCTCCAATAACCTGTGGGACGGAGAACAGTATTTTCCCTACGGACAATGTGATTAACATTTCCGCCTTTTAACACTTCTTCCTGAGTCACTATGCCTCACCTACTTATTTCTATGATATTTCTCTTTAATCCTAGTTCACCAAACCAGCTATAGAAATTTTTGGCACATATATCATATTCGTGACTTAAAACCCTGAACCCTTTTCGTGAACGTGAGTTGTGGTAGGGATGGTTGCTCCATGGTAGTCACTACGAAATAAGATAGTTAGCGTTTAAAAGGAGTATGAACGATCAAAAGTGGAACAAACCAGTCAGGGGAGAAACCTCGCTTGGCATCGAATTTGGATCCACACGAATTAAGGCTGTACTGATTGATTACAATTTTGAAACAATCGCTTCCAGCAGCTATGAGTGGGAAAATCAATTGATTGACTGTTATTGGACCTGCCATCTCAATGAAATGATTAATGGGTTGCAAGAAACCTATCACCAATTACAGCAAGAGGTTGAGAATACTTATGACGTAACACTGCAAAAAATCGTATTTTGGCGCATGGCGGATTGTTCAAAACGCCGCTAGTCGGTCAAAAAATATGTGCCGCAGCACTGAATGTTCCTGTTTCGGTTATGTCTACGGCTGGTGAGGGCGGCCCATGGGGGATGGCAATTTTGGCATCCTATATGGTTAATAAGGAGCAGCACGAGTGCTTGGCTGATTTCCTTGCCAATAAAGTGTTCCATCATGCAGAAGGACAAGAGGTTTATCCTGACAGCGCAGATGTGAATGGCTTTGCCTTGTTTATGGAGCGTTACACGGAAGGGCTGGCAAATGAGCAGGCAGCGATAAATCATTTTGTGGAAAATTGGGAAAATGAGAAATGAGAAGCGTGTACCGATTTCACACGTATTGCGTATTATGCGCCGATCTGCAGGTTTGATGATATATTCATTGCGAGAGCTCTCTGCAAAGGTACATACCCATTTCGGCCGGAACGGGTAAGACGAACCTTAATAGGAGGAATGAATAATGAAGAAGATATTTTCGCTTGTCATGGTCATCGGCTTGCTTCTCGGGATGGCTTCCCAAGCGAGCGCGGCCAATGGGGTTTATGTGTTTAACCCGTATCCGAATAGCTACGGAGCGGTTCCGGATTATATCGGTATTACGAAGCCGACCGGAGGTTACCAGTACGAGTTCCGCATACAGGAGATAAATAACGGATCAAGGACCTACTATTCGGGTTTGCTCAACGTGCCGACCAGCGGATACGACATTCATCATACGTTAACAAATAGTACAAAGCTCGTGCTGGCAGGCGGAACTTACAATATTGATGCATCGGTTTATGACCGTTGGGGGACTCTCATCGGCAGGGATATAGTCAAGGTTAATTTTCTATAATTACGTAAGAGATGTAATCCCCCCGCAATCGCGATTTCTCGCAGACTGGCCCTTATTCGTTCGGGGCCAGTCTTTTCCCTTCCCTCACGTCTCTGCTCCCCTGTCATTCCTACATGACAATTACCATGTTCGAAACCCATGCAATCCCGAATTGATATTTTTCCATCAAGATCATGTTTCATCGTTGAGTTCGGACTCATTCACTTTAGCCATATTCTTGTAATCATTTCAATCAGAGGGTTGTAATTTAAAGCAACTTAATCAGCTCTTCTAGCTCATCAACCAATACTTTTGCAAGTTCAAAATTAGTATCTTTTAAAGCCAATTCTATTTTCATTTCAACTGATTTTTTATTTTGTTCAGCTTCTAGATAGCCTTTATCAAAATGACTAGCATAAATCATCTGTCTAAATTCTGGCATACTCATTTTTCTAATCGACTTATCGTCAATGATTAAAACATAATCCATACCATTTACAACAGTATAGAAATCGTGAGAAATCATGAGAATCGCGCCTTTATACTCTTCAATGGCTTTCTCCAGTGCGATTTGTGTATAGGTGTCTAAATGGCTTGTCGGTTCATCAAGAAGCAATACGTTTGCTTTACTGGCTGAAACTTTAGCTAATTGAAGCAAGTTTTTTTCTCCACCAGATAAAGCTTCTATCTTTTGATTAACGATTTCTCCTTCAAAACCATAGTTTGAAAGATACGATCTAACCTCATCATACGTTTTAAACCCAGCATCGATGAATTCTTCTAGTATGGTATTAGAATCCTTTAGCATTTCGCCTTGAATCTGACTTAAATAAGCTACTTTAACATCAGCATTTATTTCAATTGATTCATGATTATTTTTAAAGATATCTCTGAGTAAAGTCGTTTTCCCGGTTCCGTTTGAACCAATAATGGCTACTTTATCAGTCGATTTTATCTCAAAGTTAACATTTTCTAAAAGCAACTCATCAAAGGCAACACTATAATGATTAACATTTACAACAATGGTGTCTTCCATTTCATTATCAATACCAAAACTAATATTCGGCTGCTTAATATCAACAAATGGCATTTTAATTCTACGCGCTTCCAATCTTTCTTGAAACCTAACTCTAGCTTTTAACGCTTTCCCTCTAGATGCATGTGAATTATAAGTTGCGATAACTCTAAGATTAACGATTGTTTTATCGTTTCTCTTTATTTCTTCATCATCAGCGATTGCGAGTTCTTGCAACTCAACTTTAGTCTGAAGTAATGAGAAGTTATAATCAATATATCGCCCATCAAACTCTTGGATTTCCGTGTTTTCAAGGTGTATAATTTTGTTGAAACAATGATTCAATAGATATCGGTTGTGCGTAACAACTAGCAGTATTCCTTTGTGAGAATTAATAAGATTTTTAAGCGCATTTAGGTTTTCAAAGTCTAAAAATACATCTGGTTCGTCCATAATCATTAAGTCTGGACTATTAAGCATTTCCTTCATCACTTGAATAAGTTTGAATTCTCCACCACTCAGGTCAGATACCCTAACATCTTTTAGCTTCATGAGGTTTGCTTGATTTAGCTTCTTATTAATGTTGCTTTCAAAATCATCCCCACCGATTGCATCAAATGCGTCTAAAGCTAATTGATACTGTACTAATAACGAATCAATATCCGATGATGTTTCCATTTCAGTACAAATAGATGTTATTTCATTTTGTATCTTAATAAATTTTTCCCCTATATATTCAAAAACTGTTGTTTCTTTCGTTTTGTCTAGTTGTGAGAATTGACTTACATGACCAATGTTACAAGTCGGGTCTATTTCTAACTTGCCCTCGAAAATATATCTTTCTGGATCCATCAGTATATCTATCAATGTACTTTTCCCACTGCCACTTGTTCCTATAAAAGCGCAATGTTGTGCCTCTTCTAATGTAAATGAAATGTTATTATATAGTTCTTTTTGCGGAAATGAGAAGGATAAGTTATCAACTTTTATCATAGTATTACCTTTCTTATAACTAAAATGGTGACTATTATTGGATGTATTGAAGAGCATAGATTATAAGTTTACCTTTGTTAGAGTAACACTGTTTACAATCAACTACAATTGATTTGTATTCCCATCCCTTGAGGGTCAAAGTTCCATGTTGTACAATAAAAACTTGCCGTTACTTATGATATGGTTCAGCTTAACGGGTTTATCGGCGAACATTACTAAAGGAGCAGCCAAGGATGCTCCTCTTTAAATCACTTATTTATCACTTAGGCTAGCTTTATCCCCGCTATTCAACCTGTTATATACATGAAAAGTTACCTTTGTCCCTATACCTAACGTGCTTTTGATATGAAGTCCTGTTCCGAAGTGCCGTTTTAATCGCTGATCCGTATTTATCAATCCGACACCTGAACAACTATTTACTTTTCTTTCTAATATTCGTTGCAATTGAACTTCGTCCATTCCAACCCCATCGTCTTCAACGGTTATCTCTACATGCGTCTCATAGACAGAAATCCGAATAAAAATCTTTCCCCCACGAATGCGCTTCATAACGCCATGTATTATCGCATTTTCAACGAGAGGCTGGATCGTAATAAATGGGACTTTTATTTCCTCGCAGTCATCTATCTCCCAAATAACCTGTAACCTTTCTTCAAACCGAACCTTTTCAATATATAGATAAGAACGCACCAGACTTAGCTCCTCTTCGATCGGAACAAGCCCATCCATATTTTGAAATTTAAATTTATTCCTCAGATAATTGCTGAACTCATTGAGCAAATTGCGCATCTTATCCAAATTAATATCGCTTAGAGCTGTTACAGCATTCAACGCATTAAATAAAAAATGAGGCTGGATTTGCGCTTGCAGCCATGCAGCTTCTAATCGCAGTTGTTCCCGAACAGAATGTTTAATCGTAGTTAGCGCCTCGATTCGCGATTTTATTTCTATTGCTTCCACTGGCTTCGTCACATAATCGTTAGCCCCCGCAATAAAACCGCTCTGAATATCTTTCGGTTGGCTTCTTGCGGTAAGGAGCAGTACAGGGAGCTCCGTGAGTGTAAAGCGCTCGCGGATCAAACGCGTCAGCTCATAACCGGACATCTGCGGCATCATGATATCGGAGATGACCAGATCCCATTCCTTTGTACCCAGTAAAGCCAACGCTTCTTTACCGCTTGTTGCCATCGTTACCTCATATTCGTCTGGCGGTAGTATGGATTCAAGCACTTGAAGATTGATAGGATCATCATCAACAATTAATAGGTGTGGACGATCGTGATCCATTTCTAGTAAAGTTGGTTGTTTCGCAGCTTGCGGTATTCCCACTTTGTCCAAATCGACCGAGGAGGCCATTTCTTGAATCGCCATAGATTGTAATGTATACGGTTTGAATGAGTTGGATACATCATTTTCTTCTTCCACTTTCAAGTCTGCTAGCTGTAATGAAAACGTAAATGTTGAGCCTTCTCCTAAAGCAGAGGACACATCTAACGCACCTCCATGAAGCTCAACCAGTTGCTTGCTTATACTTAAACCTAACCCAAAGCCACCTTCAATCATGGTCTCACTCGCGCTCGCTTGCTCGTATGGGCGGAATAGGCGCTTAAGCATGTCCTCGTCCATTCCGATTCCGGTATCGGTAATAACGATATAAGCTCGTCCATCCTTTGCAAAAGCTTGAATCGAAACAACCCCATCATTCGTATATTTCACAGCATTATGAAGTAAATTGAACACGATTTGGATCACCCTATTCTCATCCGCAATTACTGGAGGGAAATCTTCCGAAATCTGATTTGCAATTTGGACAGACTTTACATCTGTATTAAATTGCAGCATATTCATTACTCCGGTCACGATTGACTGGATAAATACGGCTCTTTTCTGAAGACGCGGATTGCCTTCCCGTAAACTCATCACATCAATCAAATCGTTCAATATCAATGTCAACCGACGTCCTACGGATAATACCGTTTCAAGCTCCTTAATGCTCCGTTCCTGCAATAAATGCTGTTCCCTTTTTAAAACGGATTGTGACATGTTAAGCATGCTATGCAGCGGATTTTTAAATTCATGCGATGTGTTTGCCAGAAATTGATCCTTATGGTCATTCATTCTTTGCAAGGTTGCAGCAAGCTCTTTGGTGTTCGAATGCATGATAAAGTATCCCTTAAACCATTCAGAGGCTAAACAACCCATCGCAATAATCATATCGAACGGATAGTAGACAAGACTCAAACTGCTATCTATCAAGATAAATGACCAAAGAGAATGGTTCATCAACGCAAGTAAAGAGAAAAGCAGTAAAAGATTGCTCTTTAAACCTGTGATTACTTTTTTAAACATTGTAATCAACGTGATAACTGCAGCAATACCAATTAATAGATAATAAACCGGAAAGAGCATAATCACTTGAGATGGATCTAAAAACAAAGTGATGCCGACAGTCCCTAGATTCATTACTTTATAGACAGGGTACATCCTACGCCAATATGGAAGCTCGCGATGATTCGTACACTGGAGCAAAGCATAAGCTGCCATAATGAGAGCAATGTTCGTTATCCGAAAATCCCAAACACTTCCAATATAAAATATTTGGTGGAACAACTTCTCATCAACACTAAATACACTCGTGATCGTTACACATAATGCAAGCAAACTGAAATAAAGCAGCTTCATTTCCTTATTTCCTAGTAAATACAAAATAAGTGCATAGACTGCATGCATAATGAATATAATCGCTGCCAAAAGCTGCATAGAAACGGAAGCTTTCATCTCTTTGGCAATGGCTTCTTCTGATCCAAATTTAATGGATCGGACAATGCCCCCGCTTCGACCATCCACATAATTTGCCGCTTGAATGACGAGTTCGATTACACCGTTTTCGTCTGCTGTAAAGGTTGTAGAATAAGGTAGGTCCTTCGGAATATAATCATTCTTTGTTGTCGCCACCTGTCCGGATTTAGTAAGCAATCGACCGTTTACATATAATTCTGATGCAGTGCGTACGCTGGGTACACGAATACTATAATTAAGGTTCTTTGCCGGGTCTACATAAAGACGCAAACGATAAGAACCATACCCGTATGGAGATGGCTTGTCAGCATGCAAAGCTTCACTCCATCCTCCCGGTACCTGAATATGCATTGGCGCATTATCACCTAACAATTGTTTCCGACTAGCATCTATTAACCATTGCGAGGGATAAAACTCCCATTCCCCATCAAGTAAGAGAATACTACCATCTTCTGCATTCCAATTGCGCAAATCGATTTGCCCATTATGAATTGACGCCTGTTTTGAATCATGAAACGTTCCCATCCATAAAATGCGCAAACCGGTTAAAACAACTAATATCAACACTAGCAATAAAATAATATAGCTCTTTTTCATTTGATATTTGGATGAGTGAGTTTCCAAGAAGTATTTCTCCCCTAGTCATTTTCTTCTAAGACATTTAGTAAAGAACTCTCCATAACTTACCACAGTTAACATAGCAGAGAAACGGACGAGAGAGAGGCCTTTATGTCTATTATATAGCAATACTTACTTGGATAATTTTGGTTATTTAATTCGGATAAAAAAAGAATGAACAAAGCATGTCATTCGACCTCAACGTGCCGTCCAGCGGATACGACATTCATCATACGTTAACAAACAGTACGAAGCTCGTGCTGGCAGGCGGAACTTACAATATTCTCGCATTGGTTTATGACAGTTGGGGGACTCTCATTGGCAGGGATGTAGTCAAGGTTACTTTCCTATAATTACGTAAGTACTTTCAAGGCAGCTGTCAGAACGGCATTATTGACTTGAGGTTGAATTCGGATATATACAATAAGCCGCCATGACCCTCGGGCTACATGGCGGCTTATTTGTCGTTAAGTTACTGTTATACCTTCCTTGGGTTTGCTTCGTTCCCCACCGCAACCGGATTCCCCTCGTCAGAACTCCAATCACTCCAGCTGTCGGTTATTCTCTGAAAATTTTTTTAGTCGTTAAGGTTACGGCTGTACAGAATTGCCATTCGTCGTTTTAACGCATTAATCGGCAGAATAACAAAAGCGTAGAAAAAAATAACGATGAGCCCAATCAACAAACTTAACGCTAGCAGCAGCTTCGTATAATACACGTCCATGATTAAACACTTACTTAGCGTATAATGAGTCGGACAAAACCTTTATCATTATATGCTATTGTTTTATACAGTTAAATAGTGGGCCCATGCTTACAATATGGTTTTAAATTTCACAATCGATCCCACTTTGCCCGAGGAAGCTTCTCCACCCTCATAGGCCAGCTTCACATAGAAAGACGCTTCGTTCGTATTCCAATACGCCAAAAGCCATATTAGAGCGTGCAGGGAGTATCCCTTCATCACCGTTATTTTGTTCAGCAATTGGCCTCCCTTAAGCTCGGCCGACGATATTTCATCCTTATCGACAACATCATGGATCAAGATTCGTTTCTCATCGGGAGATAAACTGAAAGCGTACGTGTAACGGCCTAAATCGGCATCCCGTTTGCTTAATACTGTCGTAAATTTCTCTGTTGCCGGATCATAGATATAGATGCCATCCTCGTCCTTGTATTGCCCGTCAAATAAAATGCTGCCGTTCGCAAGCGTATGAAAGCTTCCGATAGAATACTCTTCTCTCGCTATAATCCTTTCAAGCCGCGGATGCTCCAGATTGATTTTATACAAACTTGACTGTGCTCCGTCTCCAATCGCCATCTTCATATACAGCGCGCCGTCCGCGACTTGAAGCTCATGTTCGTAACTATAAGTTTTCGTATCCAAAACCTCTTCAAGCCGGATCGTCGACACTTTGCCCGCTACTGAATCTAAAATATAAAGTACGCCGACTTGGGTTGAGAAAGCGGCATACCTTCCTTCCGCGTCTGCAAACCGGTTGATCATCATTTGATCTTTGCTCATGAGCGCTTTATACGGCTCTCGACTTTTATCCAATATTTCTTTGCTCTCGCCGGTGGCGATATCCAAGATGTAAGTGGAAGATCCTTCGTCGTATAAAACCTTCTTGCCGTTTAGCGAGACATCGGTAACGGGCTTCTCCAACAATTTCACCGGCTTTCGATCCCCGGCGTCCTCTATGCCTACGGAATAGAAGCCGTCGTTCCCGTTGTATAGCATGCGGCCGTCCTGGATGGACATAATATCCTCAAAACTCAGCACCTCGTCAATCGTCAACAGCTTCCCGTCCAGCATAGGAGTTTCCATCTCGCCGAGCTCCGCCCTTACATCCTCGCTCAGCACATATGACGCGGTTCGGGGAGTTCCCGTTTCGGCTATCGAGCAGCCTCCTATAACAACCATGGCTGCGATCATTCCAACAAACCAACTGTTTTTCATCGTTCCGACTTTCATTCTCGGCTACACCCTTTCGATCGTTTCTTACGATCACTATAAGGGAAGGTTATGTGCAAATTCGCCTCGCTTGTTGCCAACTTATGTCCAAAGCGGCAGCTCAGCTTGAACGATTACATGCCCGCCCTCTTGGCGATAAACGATCGTTCCCCCGTGGCTTTCCACGATTGCCCGGCAAATCGCTAAACCAAGGCCGATGCTGCCTGAATCGCTCATATCTGCTCCATGAGCCCGATAAAAAGGCTCGAAAACCAACAGCTCGTCCGCATCCCTATCTATAACCCGCTCATTCACCACTTGAACTACGGCAAACTCTGCGGATCGGAATGCCTTAATCTGAATACCTGTCCCTACGACGCCATATTTAATCGCATTATCCAGCAAATTCACCCATACCTTCCGTAGCTCCTCGCTTTGTCCGCCGACTGTAAGAAGCTGCGAATCGCATTGCAGTAGCATTTTGTAGCGGGCGGCCTTCATTTCCAGATCGTCGCAGCAAGCCTGCAGTTGCTCATGCAAATCGACCGGTACGTTTGCCTGCCGCTCTCCCTCGTCTTCCTTGTGGGCGAGTTCAAGCACTTGAGCAACCATACTGTGTAATCGGTCGCTTTCCGTTTTTATTTTTATGGCTGCGCGCTCGAGAAAAACGGGATCATCAAAGTTCGGTTTGCCGATAATTTGCGCATAGCCGGAAATGGAAGTAAGCGGCGTTTTTAGCTCATGGGTTATATGCTGATAAAATCGCCTCTTGCTCTGTTCAAGTACAACAACCCGATTTCGCTCGGCTTCAAGATGCTCCATTTGCTCCTCGATTTGCCGCTTCATCTGTTTAAAACTGGCCGCCAACAGACCTGCTTCATCGCTTCGATTTGCGGGCAGCACCGCGTTCTCTTGGTTGCCTTCCCCCAATCCTCGCATCGCATGCGACAGCGCAATCAGGGGACGAGTCATTCTTCTCGACAATATATAAGTAAATACAGTAACGACAACAAACAGAAACGCCGCGAATCCGGCCAAGCTTTTGAGAATCGCGCGATTATGCATATAACGGCTTGAATAATCGCTGGTAAGACGAAAGGAACCTTCATAGCGCTCGTCGGGATAGAATGGAATCGTCAGCATAATGAGATATTCGTCGCCGTCCCGCACCCTTGTTACGACTGATTTATTTTGCGCGCTCAACGCTATATCGGCTTCCAGCGAAAACTTGCCGCTAGCGGACTGCCATGGATCGAGAATAGCGCTTCCACCTTTGGTAAATCGAGTCTCTCCCGCGAATCTGCCTGCTTTATCGTAGTAAGCCGCAGGATGGCCAGTGCTTCGGCTGATGCCGTAAAGCAGCCGCGAAATCAGCTCTTGCTCGTTCTCTTTGCTTCCTTGGTGAACAAGCGTATCCTGCTGGATATGGTCATAGACAAACGACTGTAGCTTCTTCATATCCGCCCGAATCGTCACATTCGTCTGCTCGTTCAATACATGGGAGATGTACATATAGAGACAGCCGGTTGATATCGAGAAAATAACGATGAAGCCCATAGTAAACCTCCAGTGGATCGGCAGGATTCTCCTTCTCATACAGCTCCTCTGGTCCCTCTCTCGCCCATTCGATAACCTACGCCAAACACCGTCTCGATCAAAGCCATATCCAGCTTTTTGCGGATTCGCTGCACATGAACGTCAACCGTCCTTATGTCGCCCTCATAGTCCATCTCCCAAACATGATCTACAATTTCTTCCCTAGAAAATACTTGCCCGGGATATTCGTGAAACAGGAGCAGCAGCTCAAATTCCTTAGGTTTTAGCTTGATCTCTTGTCCGTGCCTAAAAACCGCATAGCCGCGCTTATCCAGCTCAATGCCTGGAGCCAGCTCGATTCGCCGATTCGCAAAACGATTATCTGCTTTTTCCTTCCGCCTCAGCAGCGCCTTTATTCGCGCAGCCACTTCTCGCAACTCAAACGGCTTAGTCATGTAATCATCGGCACCAATCTCCAGCCCCACGATTTTATCCAGTGTATCGGTACGCGCAGTAAGCATTAGAATCGGGACGGAATACTTCGCAGATACTTCTTTACAAATTTCGAAACCGCTGACATCCGGCAGCATGGCGTCCAGAAGCAGCAAATCTGGCTCCGCCTGCTCCAGCAAACGAAGACCGCCTTTTCCCGTGCCTGCGCTGAACACGGAATAGCCCTCGCCTCTGAGCGCATAGGTCAGTATGTCTCGAATCGCATCGTCATCTTCTATAATTAGCAGTTTTTTTTGCAAAATAGTTTTCCTCGCTTCCAGTCTGCAATACAATCGTATTCCTCCATTATAACGGACAAATATTGCCGTTTTATTGCCAGCCTGCGAAGAATAAGTCCGTATTCTCTTTCCTTATAACATAAACCTGACCTGATAACGCACAAACAGCATAACCTTAAATCAGGTAAGCCGCTTGCGTTTGATCGTTTTCTATTCTCAATGTTAATAACGTAATAGTCATTCGACTCATCCTACATGAACGACTGACTTCCGCTGCAATCATCTTAGATCACCATTTTGTTGACTCCATGTTGAATAATCACTTTTGACTTTCGAGTTGTTGACTCGGCTTTATCAATTTCTCTTAGCAATCCGGCCTTCATTTTGTACATGGAGGGAATATCAGCGAGATGTAAGGGTCTGTACAGCGCATTAGGAGGCATACAAACGAGCGCTCGGTGCGTAGCTTCATGAAAGCGCGTTCAGGAAGCTTATGTTGATTCCGTGTTGACTTCGAGCATAAAAAATATATCGCCCAGGGCACAAGTCCCCTAGGGCGATGTATTCAAATATTACTTACTACTATGTGAATCTCGGCTTTACTCCTCACCCACCGCAACCGCATTCCCCTCCACCGAACTCCAATCACTCCAACTCCCCGCATATAGCTTCACATTGCGGAAGCCTGCGTCTTGCAAAGCAAATACGTTCGGCGTAGCCGTCACGCCTGAGCCGCAGTACACGATAATCTCATCGTCCTGCGACAATCCGTTGAAGCGAAGCTTCTGCTCCTCTGGTGATTTCCAGCTGCCGTCGGCGCGTTTGCCTTCGTTCCAGAAGCGATTGATCGCGCCTGGAATATGTCCAGCCTTAGGATCAAGCGGTTCTACTTCGCCGCGATAGCGAGGGGCTTCACGGGAATCGATGACCACCGTTCCCGCTTTGCCAACTCGAGCCTTTACATCGGCTTGGCTAACCAGCATCTCATCGCGTACGTTTACAGTGAACTTAATTCCTTCTATTAAAGAAGGGACATCCGTGCTAACCGGATATCCCGCCGCTTGCCAGCCTGCGAATCCGCCTTCTATTAAATAGACTTGTCCATCATGCCCAAGCCATTGCAGCAGCCAGCGCAGACGGGATGCCATCGCGCCGCCTTGATCGTCATACGCGATAACTGTCGTATGATTGCCGATACCAATTCGTTCAAGAATATCTGCCAGCACCCGCGGCTCCGGCAATGGATGACGACCGCCTTCTCCATTCGGACGCTTGGGACTGGAGAGATCCTCGCTTAGATTTAAGTAATAAGCACCGGGAATATGAGCTTCTGCATACGCTCGCTTACCCGCTTCAGAATCGTTAAGCGCGTAGCGCGCATCCACAATAACCGTCCCATTCACACCAAGCTGCTCCAGCACCCAATCCGCTTTTTTAAAATAGGTCATCTCATCCATCTCCTCTACTATTTCTAAAATAGTGCTGCCGCTCGCATATCAATCATTTCTTTATCATCATATAACGCTCTCTTCATCAACTCACTCCGCTCTATCACTCCGACGGCCGCTGCAGCAGCAGCGCAAAAAACGCTCCCGTTATTTCAATCGCCTTCTCCAAATCATCCGTCGTCCCTGCAAAAGGATGCACCGCCCCAAAAGTATGGTTCGCTCCTTCCAGCGGTGAAAAACGATGCTGCGGAGCAGCAGCTTGGAGCAGATAGTATCCTGTAAGCAATCTTCCAGCATCCCCTGTTCCTTGAATGAATAACACAGGCGTTCGAAGTGACGCCGCTTTAGCTGTGATAGCGAAGCGCATGCGATTCCGATCCAAATCCTCAAAAAACGCAGCGTTAATCGGCATTTCCTGCTTTGTCCTTGCATTCGTCACGTAGCCTATCCCATCCCGCAATACCTGCTCGCGGAATTCTTCTCCAAACAGATTAGCCTTCGCTATTCCGTTCCATGTTACTACGCCGCGAATTTCCGGATGCTCGGCTGCGAATATTACGCTATTCCCTCCGCCGCGGCTATGCCCTACTATGAAAATTTGCTGCTTATCCATCTGTTCATCAAGCGGAAGCTCTCCCTCGAGCAAGGCCGCAAGCACAGCTGACAAATCCTTTTGCTCCTGCGAGTAGGTGTTCATCCCGAACTTATCCAGCTCGTCAAAATCATGTTCATTAACGCCGTTAAACGAAAAGTTGAACGTGATAACCGCAAAGTCCTGACCCGCGAATTGCCCGGCTGCATAAGGGAAGAACGCCCAATCCTTGAACCCTTTAAAACCATGCACAAAGAGGAGGACCGGCTTTCGTCCCCCATCCTCCTTCACTCTTATATCGCCTCTTACATACACTCCCGGGTCCAGTTCCAACGTAAATGTCTGATGCAAAATACTCCCATTACTCAATAACAGCACCTTCCCCGTCACCATATTTCATTCTATAGCAGCTATTCACTCCGTTTATACCATATCTATCTACCCTGATCATATCACCAACGTGCATTATAGAGGCGGGATTACCTGTAAAATAGTACAAAAAAACTACACCCACGCATCGTTCGCATATCCGCGCGCTTCCCAGTACCCCACATGCTCGCCTTTAATCAGCTCAATTCGGTTTAACCATTTTACGGACTTATAGGCATACATTTTCGGCACAATGAGACGAACCGGTCCGCCGAGATCACTCGGGATCGGCTTCCCATCATGCATGACCGCCACCATTACATCATCCATGTCGGCCTGCTCAAGTGTAAGGGTATCTGTATATACACCATCACCCGAGTAAAGCTTCACCGTCTCCGCACCGGACTGCATACCCGCCATTTTCAGCAATTCTTTAAGTGGAATACCCTCCCACGTGTTTTTGTAAACGGACCAACCAGTCACACAGTGAAAATCACTGACCTGCACCGTTCGCTTCAGCGCCACAAACTGTTTCCAGTCCCACTTAAACGTCTTATCGACCAACCCATCTATCGTAAAATTCCAATCTGCATTTGTAAAAGAAGGAATCGGCGTTACCGTGTATACACGGAACTGTCCAACAGCTCCGCCACCCGTTGGCGGGGCTGAAGCAGGCAGCGGCTCAGGCGCTGGCAGAAGCATATTTGCATCATTTTCGATCAGCTTATCGATGCTCTGGCTTCCGCCTACACTTCCAAGCGAGTTCCCGAGCCATTTCAGAAAAGAAGGCCCGATCGTGACAGCCAAGCCTATGCCAATTGCACCGCGAATGAACGCTTTGCGCGTATACAGCGGCTGAGGCGATCCTGCTGGATGGATGACGCCCTCTTCCTTCTGCTCGTTTTTGACGGTACGGCGATTCGGCTCCTTCAGCCATTTGACCCGCGTGATGGAATGATAAATGATATAAGGAAGCCCAACCCATGTAAGAAGATCATGGATGACTAATGCCACATTAGACACGCTTGGCCCGACGGCTCTAAACTGCCAAAGCAGTACGCCCGATCCGAACCAGCCCAGCAATAAGCCTAACACGACAAGTACGTTAAATCTTTGCCATGGTTTTTGCTTCAGCTGCTTCCAATGCTTGCCCGCCAGCGCCAGATAATAGACTACAGGCAGGATGGATGCTATACCAACAACGACATGCGCCCACTTTATCCAAACGCGAACCTCTCCAAGAACGCCGCGCCAGAAGCCGCCCACCAATATAAGCCCGGTTAATGCCAAAATCACGACAATCCAGCCGTTCCAAGCATGCAGCGAAACAAGCTTCTTACCATAACCCTTGCGAAGACGCTCCATCAGTCCACTCATCGGCTAAGCCTCCTCTTCTCCTCTAAGTCTTTTTTTCGAAAAAAACTTATCCGTATCTTCTGCCGCCTCATACAACGTGAACCAAAATAAGCTCCCGTGATGACTAGGCTGCTGCACGCCTATTTCCCCTCCATATTGCTCTACTAATAGCTTAGCGATGGAAAGTCCAAGTCCCGCACCTCCGCTATCCCGGCTTCGGGAACGGTCTGATCGGTAAAACCGCTCGAAGACCCGCTCTCTATCGGCTTCCGGCACGCCTTCCCCTTCGTCAATAACGGAAAAGCGGATAAGCTTCTCCTGCTGTCCGTACCATTCTTCTGCTTCTATTAAAATTAAACCGCCTTGCGGCGAATGCCTCACCGCATTTTCGAGCAAGTTTTGTAGTATGCGTTGCAAGTGACGCGGCTGCATCGTTAAACGAAGCGAAAGCTCCGGCAGCTTAACTCTAAGCTGCAACGATTTCTCATCCAAAGGCTTCGTAAACCGCGGCAACAGCTCGACAAGCACATCCTCCACATTCGCTGGTTCAAACACCGCAGGCTCATGCTTCTTCTCATCCAGCGTCGACAATTCGAACAAATCCTGAATTAATTCGCCAAGTCTTACCGTCTCGCTCCGTATCGTCCCCAAATAATACTTGAAAGATTCTTCATCTGAAATGACACCATCCTCTAACGCTTCTACATAGGACTGCACAGAAGCAAGTGGTGTACGCAGATCATGCGCCATGTTCGCAACGAGTTCCCGCTGCGCCGCCTCGACTGCTTTTATTTGCCGGAAGCTTTCCTCCAAGTGGATGCCCATATGATTGAATTGTTCCGCTAGCTGCTTAAACTCCCTCAGACCTGTATGCTTTACCCTAGCCTTCAAGTCTCCTGCCGCAATTAGCCCGGCCCCCTCACCGACCCTTCTAACAGAATCCTCAAGCGGCCTCACGAACAGAAAGTAAAGCATACACGAAACTAAACCCGCTCCCACGGTCGCAAGCGTCAGCCAAATGAACTGCTCCTTGGATAGTAACATATACCGGTAGAACACCAGCTGCAAAATAATAATAAACACGATACTGATTGTATTAGCCAGCATGAGGTACGAGCGAAGCTTCATACAAATGTTCCTTTGCCGTCCAGCTTATAGCCAATTCCCCATACGGTCTTAATCCAGCTTGGATCGGAAGGATTCTCCTCGATTTTCTCCCTCAAACGACGAATAAGCACTGTAACGGTCGTCGTATCGCCATGATAAGCGTAATCCCATATCTGATTAAGCAGCTGGCTACGGGAGAATACCTTCCCCGGATAAAGTGCAAGCAGATGCAGCAAGTCAAATTCTTTGGCTGTGAGATCTGCCTCCGCTCCATTAACTACAACCCTTCTCTCCTGCGGGAAAATTGATAATCCGTCAAAATAAAGCGATTGCCCTGCCCCCCCGTCACCGCTGCCATTCGTCTCCGTCCCCTGCTTCTTTGCCACGCTGCCGGCCAAAGACCTTCTCAATATATTTTTAATGCGCAGGACGAGCTCCCTCGGACTGAACGGCTTCGTTATATAATCGTCCGCGCCCATCGTTAAGCCTAGCAACCGATCGGCCTCTTCTCCCCGCGCCGTAAGCATGATGATCGGAGTTTCCTCTTCCTGACGAACCCGATCGCATACCTCCAGACCTCCGAACTTTGGCATCATCAAATCGAGAACGAGCAGGTCCGGCCGATGCTCTCGCCATAGCCGCAAAGCCTCCTCGCCGTCTGCCGCTACCCAAACCGTCCATCCCTCACGTTCCAAATAACGCCTACACACATCTCTTATATTCCGTTCATCATCGGCTACTATTATTTTCGCGCTCAATGCGGGTTCACCCCTCTTTCCTAAAACTTATATCCTCTTCTTAAATTATAACGCCGATAGGACTCGGATACGAGTATAGCTGTCTTTTATAGCAATAATTCCCCCGCCATTAGGCGGAGGAATTTTTTGAAATAGCACAACACACCTTAAAGACCATCCAATAATGCTTGTTAGTTCTTATATAGCTTCATCCGTTGCAGTTTGTGCAACCGAATCACCACTCCTATAGCCGCCAAAATCGTACTAACCATTATTTTCATTGCATTTCTGCTATCTAACTTCCAAGTTCGGGTTTTATGTGAGCTTTGCCAAACAGATACTTTGCTGAATCATCTCCCTAGTTATTTCACCAATCCCCATTACATCTTTTCTTCAGTCTTCATCTCATCCGTTTTCATTTCATCTTTCTTCATATCGTCAGTTTTCATTTCATCCGATTTCATCTTGTCTGTCATCATTTCGTCGGACTTCATCTCATCTTTCTTCATATTGTCAGTCTTCATCTCATCAGTCATCATTTCTTCGGACTTCATTTCGTCAGTCTTCATCTCATCGGACTTCATCTCGTCTTTCATTTCCGTTTGAGAGTTTTCTTTGCCCATGTTATCATTATTCGCGTTGCATGCGCTTAACACCAACATGCCCCCTAGTATTAGTGAAGCCAACATACTTTTTTTCAAAATAATCTCCTCCTTGGAATATCCTATTGTTCTTCTACGGACCAATCGTATCGAACATTGCTAACCATCCAAGAACAATACACTTTCGAAATCATTAGTAAACTATTACAAAAGTATTACATCTCCTCTACCCTCGTCAGAGCCCATGTTTGCATCTTCTATGGAATCGAGAAGTTCTTCTAATCTTGTAAATCCCAAAAAACGTGATTGTATTATGCCACTCCGCAGCATCCTATTAATTCCCTATTGATTCAGAGCATAAAAAATACACCGCCGAAGGCATATTGCCTTCTTAGCGATGTATTCAAATCCTGCATATTGTATCCGAACTACTTCTGTCATTAAATGAAAATGCCTGTTGCCAGCGTACTTTCCAATCAATCAGGGTGATAACAAGGGGGCTGCGGCTATCAAGCCATACCAGCGACCGCTGCCGCGCTTCCCCATCAAAGGGAAGTATCGTCAATGAAATGGATCATTCGAGATACCTTTTTCCACTTAAATCGATCCCAAAATAAAATAAAGCAAGAAGAAAAATGCGATGACGTACATCGTTATCGATACTTCTTTTCTTCGGCCTGTGACCAGCTTCAGAATTGGGTAGGCAATAAAGCCAAACGCAATCCCGTTTGCGATACTAAAGGATAGCGCCATAATTGCCATCATCAGATAAGCAGGAAAAGCTTCTGTAAAATCATTGAACGGAATCTCCTTAATGCTCTGAAACATTAGGCAGCCAACAATGATGAGTACAGGTGCAATCGCGCTGTTTGGAATTATTTTGAAAAGAGGGATCATAAACAAAGCAGGAATAAACAAAATTCCCGTTGTAAAAGAGGTTAGCCCCGTTCTCCCGCCTGATGCAATGCCTGTTGCAGACTCAGCTGCTGTCGTCATCGGACTACAACCCAGAAGTCCTGCACTAATTACCGATACAGAGTTAGCCTGAAAGGATCTGCGGAACTTCGCCTTGTCTGGAAGCATGCCAAGCTGGGCGCCCATATTTTGAAAAATAATGACCATCGATAACGAAAAAACAGCTGTCCAAAAATTAAGCGTGCCGATTCCACTAAAGTCCAAGGCAAAAAACAACTCTCCGTACCCATTAAAGGAAATACTAAAATCACGTAGAGTTGAAAAATCGACGATACCAAGCAGCGCGCCAATGCCTGTACCAGCGATAATGGCAATTAAGAAGCTGCCTTTTACATTTCGCATGAAAAGCGGTATCGCAATCAATAAAGTCAATATCGTCGTTAGGGCATAAGGATCACTCAGCTTAGCCAAAGTAACGAAAGTTCCTTCGCTCGCAACGATGATCCCCCCATTTTTCAAGCCTAGAAAAGCAATAAAAAGACCAATACCGGCGGTCATGGCGTTAATCATCGACGTCGGAATCGAGCGCGATAGATAGTCGGCCCCTTTCGTTACCGCAGTTAACATGAATACAATGCCCGCCAAAAATACTGCTGCAAGTGCTTGCTGCCACGTAAGTCCTAACGAGAATACCAAAGTAAAAACAAAAAATGCATTGTCTCCCATCCCAGGGACGAGAATTAACGGTGATTTTGCCCAAAGTGCCATCAGCATGCAACCGATAAAAGAGCAGATTACTGTAACAATCGTAGCTGCTTCATAAGGCATGCCGGCTAGCTGCAAGATGGCGCCATTGACCGCAATGATATAGGCAACCGTCATAAATGAAGTTGTTCCTGCAACTAACTCCGTACGTACCGTCGTGTTTTCTTTTTCAATATGGAACATTTTCTGCAATCGACTTCCCAAGTGTATAACCACCTTTATCGTTTCCCAACATCATAGGGTTCCCCTAATGCTTTGGGTGAACGAGCTTTCCCTACTGCTCCAATTAAAACGAGTAATGTTAAGACGTATGGAAACATATAGAAGAACTCATTTGGAATGCTAGCAGCAAAATCAAAGATTTGCAATTGGTCCTTTGCTGCTTGGGCTAAACCAAAAAATAGTGAAGCAAGCATCACTCCAATCGGATTCCATTTTCCAAAAATAACAGCCGCAAGCGCAATATAGCCTTGTCCTGAAATGGTATTAAAAGCAAAGTTGCCATTTGAGGTAAGAACAATCGTTGCTCCGCCAAGAGCTGCAAGTGATCCGCTTAAAATAACAGCGATGTAGCGCGTGCGATTTACTTTTATTCCAACCGTATCTGCCGCGCTTGGGTGTTCACCAACAGAACGAAGCCTTAGTCCACCTGAGGTCTTAAACAAATAAGAAAATAGGGTGATGACTAATGCAATGGCAATATACGTAGTCGGGTAGGCATTGAAGAACACATTGCCAATGAACGGAATATCGCTTAAATAAGGAATCGTCACCTTATGAAATACAGTCGTTAGAAGCGGTGTTTCTGCTGAGCCGTCAAAAAGTAATTTTACGAAAAAGAACGTTGAGCTTGCTGCGAGAATATTGATAACAACTCCGCTTACAACCTGATTCGCCTTAAATGTAATCGAGGCGACTGCATGAATGCTAGAAAAGATAATGGTAAATAGGAAGGCTCCAAGCAAGCCTAACCAAGGGGAGAAACCGCCAAAGCCCGCTATTTCCGCATAATGAGTCGTTATTGCAGAGAAGAAGGCTCCCGATACCATAAACCCTTCCAGTCCAATATTAATGACTCCCGAGCGTTCGGAAATGAGTCCACCGAGTGCAGCAAAGATAAGGGCAGTTGAGAATACGAGCGTCCCATTTAGTAAATTGCCAATTACCTCCATCTGTCACACCTTCTTCTTTGATTTTAGTTTAATCGTCCGGAAAAGCAACTTAACGATACCTGGGGCAGCAACAAAAAAGATAATAAATGCAATAATCATCCGAATAATTTCGCCTGGCACCTCTGCTCCAAAGCTCATGCCTTGCGAACCATAGGTAAGGCCCCCAATCAGGGACGCGGAGAGGAATACGCCAAGTGCGCTATTGCCGCCAAGCAAAGCTACAGCTATACCATCAAAACCTAGACCAGATGAAACCGAGTTGATAGCCACATAGTTGAACACGCCTAACACTTCAAAGGTACCAATCAAACCGCCAAATACGCCTGAAATAAACATGGTACGAACCATAACATTCGAAACCTTCATTCCTGCATATTTTGCAGCATCAGAATTAAGCCCAACTGCCCGCAGCTCATAACCCCATGTGGTCTTGGTTAAATAGATGTGGTAAAAAATAACCGCAACAATCGCAATCAAAAATCCCCAGTGGATACGTGCGCCATCCATCAGCTCAGAGAGCCAGCTAATCTGAATACTGGCAGAATCATGGATCAAGGCGGATCGTTGTGTACCTGCTTGCGGGATGAACGTCCGAATAATATAATTCGCCAAATAAAGCGCAATAAAATTAAGCATGATGCTGGTAATCACTTCGTTAATACCACGTTTTGCCTTAATATAACCCACTAGCGCTCCCCACATCCCGCCAAGCAAGGCGCCAACTAGGACAGCCAGCAGCGCATGCAGCACAGGTGGCAGACTAAACTGTGTGCCTACTATTAAGGCGCCGAGCGATCCCATAATAATCTGACCGTCTACGCCAATATTAAACATGCCAGAACGAAAAGCGATCGCTACGGCCAAGCCGCTCATCATAAGCGGTACAATCGTACGCATAGCTTCTCCAAAATCGTAACGGCTGCCGAATATTTTATCGATTAGAGATTTATAGGCCAGCACTGGGTCGTAGCCGCCAATCCACATAATAATGGCGCCTAATAGCAAACCCATAACAATGGCAACAAGAGGGATAAGTGCAGATTCCCGTTTGAAAATACTCATTATTTTATTCATGGATGCCTTCTCCTTCATGCTTGCCTGCCATCATCATTCCTAATTGCTGATCATTTGTTGTTTCTGGCGTGGTTTCTCCAACCATTTGTCCGCCGAATAGGACCAAAATACGGTCTGCTACATTGAGTATTTCATCCAATTCAAACGAAATCAGCAAAACAGCCTTGCCTTGATCACGTTCTGCGATTAACTGCTGATGCACAAATTCAATCGCGCCTACGTCCAGCCCTCTCGTAGGCTGAGCCGCAATTAAGACCTGCGGATTTTTATCGATTTCGCGTGCGATAATGATTTTTTGCTGGTTTCCTCCTGACATCGAACGAACGAATGTATCAATGCCTGGTGTGCGTATATCAAACTCGTTCACTAACCGCGTTGCCATGTCATCCATCGTTTTCTTATTAATAAAACCATGCTTGCTTATTTCTGGTTGATAATACGTTTGCAAAATTGTATTTTCACTGACAGAAAAGTCCAGAACGAGTCCATGTTTATGCCGATCCTGCGGAATATGTGACATTCCCGCTTCAGAAATCGTACGCGGAGCAAGATTGGCGATGCTTTTGCCTTGCAGCCAAATTTCACCTGAACGTATGCTTTGCATACCTGTTAAAGCTTCGATTAGCTCTGACTGTCCATTGCCGTCTACACCAGCAATACCGACAATCTCGCCCGCCCGTACGGAGAAGCTGAGATTATTAACAGCGGCCTTGCCGTTACTGCCTGTAACCACCAAATTTTTTACTTCTAATAACGCTTTTTTCGGGTTAGCTGCTCTTTTGGCAGTTTTAAAATTAACTTCTTTGCCTACCATTTTTTCCGCTAATTGCTGCGCATCGCTCGATGCTACTTCCACACTTTCAATCCGCTTACCGCGCCGAATAATGGTGCAAGTATCTGCTATTTCCATAATTTCCTTAAGCTTATGAGTAATGAGGATAATAGATTTTCCCTCAGCGACAAGACGCTTCATAATTGCCAGTAATTCTGTGATCTCTTGTGGAGTTAACACAGCAGTAGGCTCATCAAAGATTAGAATATCTGCTCCACGGTATAGTGTTTTTAAAATTTCTACGCGCTGCTGCATCCCTACACTGATCGATTCGATGGTTGCCATTGGATCAACATCAAGCTTATAACGTTCAGATAGTTCTTTAACCTTTTTACTTGCTCCTTTAATATCAATCTTCATCCCTTTTTTGGGTTCCATCCCGAGAATGATATTTTCCGTTACCGTAAAAGGCTCTACCAATTTAAAATGCTGATGCACCATCCCAATTCCAAGCTCAATTGCCTTGTTTGGACTATCCATCAGCTCATGCTTCCCATTTACATGAATCTCGCCTTCGTCTGGCTGATATAATCCGAATACGATACTCATTAGGGTGGATTTCCCTGATCCATTTTCCCCGAGCAAAGCATGAATTTCTCCACGCTTTAGCTGCAAGCTAATCGAATCGTTAGCGACTACGCCGGGGAATCTTTTGGTTATCCCTTTCAGCTCTAACACGACATCTGTCTTAGTCATATAAGACCCTCCCCAAAATATTCGTCCCCTCACCCTATCTAAAACAATGATAGAAGAGGGGACGAAATCGCATTATTTTTCCGGTACGACGATCTCACCATTAATGATTTTCGTGCGATATTCCTCGACCTTGGCAAGAACCTCCGGTGCAACATTCGTTTTCGAATTTGGAGCGATATCGACTCCATTTTCTTTGAGGCCCATTAATGTCACTTTACCCGCTGGGAAATCACCTTCAGCTAATTTTTTTGAAGCTTGGTAAACAGCCTCATCTACTTTTTTGATCATCGAAGTTAATGTAACATCATCTCCGAAGGTTAAAGATTGATCTTTATCCACGCCAATGACCCATACTTTTCCGCCCTTGCTATTGCGTTCCTTCGCTTCATTAAATACACCATTGCCTGTTAGTCCTGCTGCATGGAATATGATATCTGCACCATCGTTATAGATGGTAGAAGCTGCAGATTTCCCCATATCTACCCGGTTGAATAGCCCTGTATAGTTAACGATTAATTTTGCATCTGGATTTACAGCTTTTATCCCTTCGCGGAAGCCCGCTTCAAATCGTTTAATAACGGGAATATCCATGCCTCCGATAAAGCCGATTTTATTTGTTTTTGTCGTTAAACCTGCGATAACACCAACAAGGAACGAACCTTCTTGCTCTTTAAAAGAGATAGCGGCTACATTCGGGAGCACAAGGTCAGAGTCGACAATTCCAAACATCTTATCTGGATTTTCTTTGGATAGCTGTGTTACTGCATCAGCTAAAGTAAAAGCAGTTGCCCACGTTAAATCATAGTTTGCTTTGACAAATTGATTTAAGTTAGGAACAACATCGCCATCTGTTTTTGGTTCCAGGTACTTCACTTCAAAACCAAAGTCCTTCTTTAATTTCTGCAACGCTTCCCAAGCACTTTGGTTAAAGGATTTGTCATTTACACTGCCAAGGTCAGTAACCATTCCGACTTTCAGCTTTTTAAGCTCTTGTTTATTATCTGTACCTGCAGCCCCTGCGTTACCCGTATCGCTTTTTTGACCGCATGCTGTTATGACTAACGTAAAAATCAGTATTAAAGGCAATAATGCTTTCATTGTTTTTTTCATTGTAAATTCCCCCTAATGTTTTATTCCTCGTTATTGGTTTGATTTACTAACAATTCCAAGAAGCTTTCCCCGATAGCTGGTTTAGTGACCATGAAATTTTCTGCAATCGTTGCAGCTAAATCAGCAAATGTGCTTCTTGTGCCAATAGAAATGCTGTCCTTTACTAACGATGGGCTGTAAATCAAGATAGGTACATATTCACGGGTATGGTCCGTTCCTGGCGCAGTTGGGTCGTTGCCGTGATCAGCCGTAATGATAAGTAAATCGTTGCCCTCCATTTGCTGCATAAGCTCTGGTACATACTGATCGAACTCTTCAAGGCAGGCTGCGTATCCTTTAGGATCGCGACGATGGCCATATAAAGAATCAAAATCAACTAAGTTTGTGAATAACAATCCGTGGAAAGGCCGATTCAGCAGCTTAATCGTTGCCTTGATGCCATCCAAATTGCTCTTTGTTGGATAGGATTCATTAATTCCTTGCCCTGTGAAAATATCGTTGATCTTCCCGACCGAAATAACATCGAGGCCTTCATTTTTCAGATGATCAAGCACGGTTTCTCCAAATGGCTTGAGTGCATAATCATGCCGATTAGGTGTACGTTTATAAGCTCCCGGCTCACCGATGTAAGGCCTCGCTATGACTCGGCCAACTACATAAGGATCATTCAAAGTTAGCTCACGCGCAATTTCACATGCATGATATAGCTCATTTAATGGAATAACATCCTCATGAGCTGCGATTTGGAATACGCTGTCGCCGGAAGTATAAACAATCCATGCGCCCGTTCGGAGCTGCTCTTCTCCATACTCGTCCAAAATTTCAGTTCCAGAAGCCGGCTTGTTTCCAATCACCTTGCGACCGGTCAAGGCTTCGAACTTCTCAATCAATTCCGCTGGAAATCCATCGGAATAAACTTGAAAGGGCACCTTTACTTCGAGTCCCATGAGTTCCCAATGACCCGTCATCGTATCTTTGCCTACGGATACCTCCGCCATCTTGCCATAAGATGCTAGAGGTTTATCCGCTTTCAAGATGGCAGCCAGTGGTGCAATATTACCTAGACCCATAGCTGTAAGATTTGGTAACTTCATGTCCGGTACTTGCTCGCAAATATGTCCTAAGGTATGGCTGCCTTCATCTCCGAAAGCTGCAGCATCCGGTAATTCACCGATACCAACACTATCCAGCACTATCACGCTTATTCGCTCGAATTTCATAAATACACCTCATTTCTCAAAAAAAAGCTAAGGCCATGCATTGCTATTTTCCACCCAATCCGTGCTACAATACGTTTCTAGCCGTTTCGCAATCTCTTACCTAAGAGTTGCTTAAATATTGAAATGCGAAAGGAAAATTCTTATGATCGACAACATCTCAGACATCTCGATTTTCTCGGACATTCCTAAGGATGAATTGCAAAAAATAACCCCATTGCTCAAAGAACGACGGTTCAAGAAGAACCATGTTCTAATGTTTGAAAATGACCAAAGTGACGAGGTTTATCTTATTCGCTCAGGTATGATCAAGATTTATCGCATGTACGAAGGAAAAGAAGTCGTTCTGAGTATTACTAGTGCCGGCGATATCATTGGAGAAGTAGAAGCCCTCTCCAGCGATAATCATCGGATCTCATCCATAGAAGCCTTAGAAGACGTTAACGTTTGGCTGCTGTCAAAACGGGATTTCCTGCAGCTTGTAGATCAATATCCTTCCATCCTGCGAAACGCTTACAAAATTCTTGTAGAGCGAACTCGGATGCTCAATCGCATGATTCGTTATTTGACCTTCCATGACGTACGTGGAAAAGTAGTTAATCTCATTATGGATCTCTATTACAACTATGGAGTCGCCAGTGATAACGCATACAAAATCGATTTAAAAATTAATCAATCCTTGTTCGCCAACATGCTCGGAGTCACGCGAGAATCCATCTCCAAAACGCTGGGTGAGTTTCAAGCCGAAGGACTGATCGACATTCGTGATAAGTACTTATACCTCCTTGATAAGGAAATGATAGAATCGATCTGTAATGAAACCGAAGAGCTTCCTGCAATGCGTAAGTGGCATAACATTTAACGATGCCGTGCACCTAATAATACAAATGACAGCGCTTTATTTCCGTAACTGCGCTAACAGTTATTTTGTGAACCAGTTCACAAAAGTTAAGTAATCCCTTTAACATAATGTGGATATCGAATCATGCTATGATTCTCGTGCATTCTTTTTTGTGATGCACGATAAGAAACATTGGAGGGAATTCACATGAGTTTTCATATTGAAGCAAAGATTGGCGAAATTGCAGAATCCGTCTTATTACCTGGAGATCCGCTGCGCGCAAAGTATATTGCGGAGACCTTCCTCGAAAATGTCGTCTGTTACAACAATGTACGTGGCATGTTAGGCTTTACAGGCACATATAAGGGCAACCGTGTATCGATTCAAGGTACAGGAATGGGTATGCCTTCTGCGTCCATATATATTCAAGAATTGATCAACGATTATGGTGCCAAAAATCTCGTTCGTATCGGAACATGTGGCGCGATTCAAAATGATGTGAATCTCCGCGATGTTCTTATTGCGCAAGCAGCGGCTACCGATTCGGCTATCATTCGCAACCAATTCCCTGGGTTTGACTTCCCTCAGATTGGAAACTTTGACCTAATTAAGACCGCTTATGAAATTGGAGAGGCCAAAGGCCTTAACCTTCGCGTAGGTAACGTGCTATCTTCTGATGTTTTCTACACAGAAGACAAAGATGCCGTGACCAAGCTAGGCCGCCATGGCGTATTGGCAGTAGAAATGGAAACAGCCGCACTTTATTATTTAACAGTTAAATTCGGCGTAAAAGGTCTCAGCCTCCTAACGGTAAGTGATCATATTCTTACTGGAGAACAAACGACTGCACAAGAGAGACAAACGACCTTCAACGATATGATTGAAGTCGCTCTAGAAACCGTAGCTAAATAGATCCTTAACTAACAGTCAGAAACCTGTCACAGCTCATCAACCTATACATTGGATTAAAAATAAGGAGCTCGATTCCACTTCGGAATCGAGCTCTTTCTCTGCATAAAGCCCACATGGCGATGAATTCAATTCTTTCATACTACATTACGGCCCTTAGCTCTTACAGTCAGCTGACCAGACCAAAGACGGGGCATCCCCTTTACTAAAGTCCGTTTTAAATTCTTTTAGATCTCTATATATTAGATAAATATGGTAATTTTTATATAGAGGGAGAAGCTAAACATGTGGAGGTTTGTTCGCAAAATTATGTTTTCCCTGCTCGTCATTCTTGTGGTGCTGGCAGGTCTCGGAGCCGCTTATCAATGGTACGGTTCCAAGCAGGACCGAAAAACATATAAACCTACCGGGAAACTGTATAATGTAGCAGGCAGCAAAATGCATCTCTATTCGGAAGGTACAGGTGATGCAACAATCGTCTTCGCTTCAGGGTGGGGAACGACGAATCCCTATGCCGATTTTTATCCTTTGTATGAAGGACTGAAGCAGCATGTGAAGATTGTGGTCTATGACCGTTTCGGTTACGGATACAGTGATATGACAGACAGAAAGCGGGACATCAACATGATTACCGACGAGATTCATGAGCTGCTTCAGGTCTCTGGGCAGAAGCCGCCTTATATTTTTGCCGCCCATTCAATGGGCTCTCTGGAAACTATCCGGTACGCGCAACGTTTTCCAGAAGAAGTGAATGGCATTCTGCTTATAGAGGGCGGAAGTCCTGAATATTACAAGTCCAGCCCGGAGCTTACTCTTATTCCTTGGATGCAAAAAGGACTCCGGACATTTGGCATACTGCGGGCTTTGAATCATATGGATGGCTTCGTAAAATGGCTATCCGATGAAAGCAACGGGGAAAAGCTATTGCCGGAGGAGCTGAAGGAATTAAACCGCAAAGCCTTGCTGCTAAGGACTGGAAACCGAAATATGACGGATGAAATGAGCCAAAGCCGAGAGAATGCCAAAATGGTGCTTGAGGGAGGAAAACCGCTGAAAATTCCCATTACCGTATTGACTGCGGACTATTTTGGCAAGCTGGACGATGATCAGTCATGGGCAGACAGTGAAGCAGCGCTTCCTTCATGGTCTGTTTCCGGCAAGCAAACCATCGTGATAGGCAGCTCCCACTCCCTTCATAGCTATCAGCCAGGCATTGTTGTTGATGAGCTGCTTCAATTGGCGGGTCATGCTGAAGCATTAGAATAGATTAGCTATAACAAAAAAACAGATCATCCTCCTATGAGGAATGATCTGTTTTCTTAAACGGTCTTATTTAATGCCTTGCTCCGTAACATACGCTTGCCATTGCTTCGTGTATTCCGCTTGAATTTTCTCAAGGCCTGCTTGTTTTGCTTTTTCCATGAACGTTTTCACGCCATCTTCTACGTTTTTCACGAGACCTGCATTCAGCGGGAACAAGTATTGTTTCTCGACTTGCTCAAGTGCTGCTCTCTCTGCTTGGTATGGTGTGTAATCTTCTGCGAAACCTGTGAATTTATCAGGCACTTGAATTTTATCAAGCTCGTCGAAGATCGCTTTTACACCATCATAGTTTTTGTCGAACAGCATGTACTCAGGGTTTCTCCAAGCCCAACCGTTCATTCCCTCACGAGGGAAGCCGTTCGAGTTCGAATCGCCGATCATCGAGTAATAACCGTCTTTTACTTCATAGTTTTTGCCTTCTACACCGTATTGCGTAAGCATGTTGTAGCGTTTGTCCGTAACCAGCTTCTCGTAGAACGCAAGCGCGCGCTCAGCGTTTTTGCTGCTAGCTGGAATAGCGAATCCGTTGTGGATCGGGTGAACTGGCGTTGCAATTCCATTTGTTTTTGGGAATGGGTGGTAGCCCAGCTTCCAATCCGGGTGAGTTGCTTGAATTTTGATAACCATATCATTATAGCGAGTCGGGTTGTCCCCAATAATTGCTGCAGCTTTGCCGCTTGTGATTTGATCCTGCAGCGTATCTTTAACAGCCAGCACGTTTTTCACCATGTAGCCGTTATCCTGCCAACGCTTCATTACCGTCAAATCTTGAACTTGCTCATCTGAACCCCAGTAGGAATGTACTTCATTAGGTGTTGCATAGTCGATGCCGATACCGTATGGCAGCGCACCAACTGGAGAGTGGGAAATACCTATGAAACGGTCCATTAGGTTTGTTTTCACATCCGAGTTCATCGAAAGCGGTGTAACCGTTGGTTCATTTTTCTTGATTCCATCTAGGTATTGCTCGAACGTTGCAATATCTACAGGAGTAGGTAGATTGTATTTCTCGCGAAGATCTTCACGCCATACAAAACCATCCGTTACATACTCCTTGTACGTAGCTGGAACCGTGTAGATTTGTCCGTCGATTTTTACAGCTTCCCACATATCTGCTGGCACGTAAGAGTTAAGCGTAGGCGCTGCTACGGGAAGAATCTTGTCGAGCGCTTGGAAAGCGCCTTTCTTCGCATACGATTGGTATTGCGTCCAATCCGCTGTGAAGATCAAGTCAACCTGTTGGCCTGATCCAAGCAATAGCTTGTACTTTTGATCCCAATCTGTCCAAGACGTGTAGTTGAATTTAACGGTAGCATTCAAATCTTCCATTGCCATTTTGTTGACTTGCTCTTGAATAGAAGCGATATCTTTAGGAGCATCGCCTAACATATAAAATTGCAATTCCACTTTTTTCGACGTATCGATACCTGATTTTTCGCCGCCTTCATTCGTTGCGCCTTCGTTAGTTGTACCCTCTGTGTCTTTTGGAGCATCGGTGGCGCTACTGCCGCTATTTCCATTGTTATTCGATCCGCAAGCTGCTAGTACTGTAATAAGCACGATGATGGATAGAAACATGGAGACCGCTTTTGCTGCTTTCTTAGTCATGTGAATCCTCCCTTTAATAAGTTCTTATCTATGTTAGCTAAACGTGGAATGATTGATCCCTTGTCTAGTTCTAACCTTTAACCGCACCAATCGTCAATCCTTTTACAAAATAACGCTGCACGAACGGATACAGGAACAGGATTGGTCCTGTAACGATAATGGACATTGCCATCTTCGTTGATTCCGTCGGCATGTCGGAGCCTAGCGAGACGCCAGTTCCCGAGCCCATTTGCGCAACGAAGCTCATTGCATTAATAACGTTGTATAAGTAATATTGCAGCTGGTACTTCGTCGTGTCGTTAATAAACAACGAGGAAGTGAACCAGTCATTCCAATAATGAAGCGCCAGGAACAAACCTACGGTTGCGATGCCCGGCATCGACAGCTGAAGCACAATTCGGCTATAAATGGTAAAGTCGTTTGCGCCATCGATTTTAGCGGATTCAATAACCTCATCCGGTACTGCCGAGCGGATAAAGTTTTTCATCAGAATAATAAGGAAAGGCGTCATAAGACCCGGCAATATCAACACTTCAAGCTTGTCAGTCAGCTTCAAATACTTGGTCATCAGGATGTACCAAGGCACCAGTCCGCCGCCAAACAGCGTCGTGAAATAAATCATAAAAGCGAAGAAATTGCGATATCTGAAATCCTTGCGCTGCAGGACGTATCCTGCCATCGTCATCAGGAACAACCCAAGCGTCGTGCCGATAACCGTGGTTAGCGTGGTCACGCCATAGGCTTGCAATACCTGCTTCGGAAAACGGAACACCGTCGCATAACCCTCAAATGAAAACACGGTTGGAATGAGATGGTAGCCATCTCTTATAATGGCTTCATTTTGCGTAAAAGAAGCAGATATAATGAGCAGGAACGGAAACAAGCAGGCTACAGTTGAAATGAGGATGACTATAAAAGCGATGAGTCTAAACCATTTCATATAATTGTCGTCTTTGATTTTCATGGGTACCTCCTACAGTTAGCTGATAGCGATTGCTTCAAATCGTTTAGAACAATGCGTACTCGTCGTTGATTTTCTTGATGATATAGTTGACGGTCATGATAAGAACGAAGCCGAATAGCGATTGGTATAGACCAGCGGCTGTCGACATGCCGATATCGAACGTCACTTTCAGTGAACGGTACACATACGTATCGAGAATATCTGTCGTATTGTAAAGCACGCCGTTGTTGCCGATCAGCTGGTAGAACAAGTCGAACTGGCCTTTCATGATACTTCCGAGTGCGAACAGCAGGAGCATAACGAATGTTGTCTTCAGCATCGGAACGGTAATGTACCAGATACGCTGGAAAATGTTCGCACCGTCGATTTTGGCAGCCTCATAATACTCTTCGCTAATTCCAGTAATCGATGCTAGGTAGATAACCATGCTGTACCCGATATTTTTCCATAGGTAGAAGATGATAATGAGGAACACCCACACCCATGGCGTATTGTATACGTCCAATGATTCGTATCCGAATGACTTCAGCGTCGAATTCAGAAATCCGCTCTCATAGTTGAACACGTTGTAAACGATGACACTAAGAATAACGAAGGACACGAAGTACGGTAAAAACATGATCGATTGCGTCAGCTTCTTAAACCATTGCAAGCGCAGCTCGCTTAGTAGAATGGCAAGCGCGATAGCGAGCACGTTTCCGAGTAGAATAAATACGATGTTATAGCCGACCGTATTTAAGGTTAGTCTTGCGAGAACCCCCGATTTCCATAAAAACTTGAAGTTGTCGAGTCCAACGAATTGGCTATTGAACAAGCTTGTGTTGAAGTCGAACCTTGTGAAAGCGTAGTAGATACCCACCATTGGAACATACGAGTTAATTAGGAAGAAGATAAGCGCCGGCAATAACATAAGGAAGAGTATACGATTCGTTACAAGCTCCCTAAGCACTCCATTTTTTTTCAACATGCAGATGATGTCTCCTCTCAAAGCGTTCTTTTCTATTTCGTGTTGTCTGCTGTTCTCACTGTACGCCGCCCCTGTTTTGGGAGAAAGAGTAAGATTGCAAAGTCAGTGAACGAATTAGCGAAATGAACAGTGAACGATTTAAACTTTTATGTATTAACAAGCCATTTCACACGGAATAGGCGTCAAAAAAACCACAAGATCGTCTGCTCGAAGTGTCATTCGAGACGAACGAAATCGTGGTTTTTAAAATCATTGCTTATGCTTTTTGCAAAACCATAACGCCATGCGGCTCTATTTCTACCGTTCCACTCACCTGACGATTAGTTAATAGGTCGAAATAGCTCACATTTTCGAGTGAAATCGTCGATTGATGGCTGTTATGGTTCAAAACAAACGTATATACCTGATCCCCTTTGACTCTCTGTGCGAGTTCTACACCTGCTGCCGCTGTGAACGGAGCAACAATCTGATGTTTTGCGCACAACGTTTGGATCAGATCCGCTAACAGCTTTTGTTCCGGCGCTGTAGCTACGTAATAGGCTTCACCTGAACCAAATGCGTTTACCGTCAGCGCTGGCATTCCCGCGTAAAAATCTTTGCCATACGTCCCGATTGCTCTCGCTCCCTCAAGATGAAGAAGATCACATAACAAACCACACTCATATGTTCCTGCTACATGGCCAAATGCCTCGCCAATTTCAACACTATTGCGCATCTCAGGCAGCAGGCTGTCAATCTCCTCCACCCATAGTCCCAGCAAATTGCGGAGCTTGCCCGGGTATCCGCCAAGCGTAACCAGGTCGTTCTCGTTGACGATGCCGCTGAAGAAGGTAGTGATGAAGGTGCCTCCATTTTGTACAAACGCTTCAATTCGCTCAGCAACACCTGGCTTTAACATATATAGCACGGGAGCTACAAGTATTTTGTATTTGGAGAAATCGCTCAGCGGACTGAGCACATCGATCGCCACATTCTGATCGTAAAATGCTTTGTAATACTTTTGCGCTTGATCCAAATAATTCAGGTCAACACTCGGTCCGCTCGTAATTTCTACTGCGTTCCACGTATCAATATCGAACAATAACGCGACCTCGGCATGAACCTCCGAATCAAGCAAACGATCGCCAAGCTCATCAAGCTCACGCCCGAGCGCAGCACATTCACGAAATACTCGCGTATCCTCGTGACCGACATGCTCGATAACTGCACCATGATATTTCTCGCATGCCCCGAATGAGCGGCGAAGCTGGAAGAACATAACCGTGTCAGCGCCATGCGCAACGGCTTGATAGCTCCAAAGCCGCATCACGCCGGGACGCTTCAAGCTATTATAAGGCTGCCAGTTTTGCTGGCTCGGTGTTTGCTCCATCAGCATAAAGGGCTTGCCGTCCTTTAAGCCGCGCATATAGTCATGGCGCATTGCCACATTGCCCATAGGCTCATTCATTTGCGGATAGCTGTCCCAAGAGACAACATCCATCGCTTCGCCCCATTTTTTCAGATCAAGACCGTTAAATAAGCCCCAAATATTCGTCGTAATCGGAATATCCGGCGTAACCGCCTTCAGCTCCGCATATTCAATTTGGTAGCAACCGAGAATAGAATCGGACATAAATCGCTTGTAATCAATCGCCATGGGCTGGAAATTACGGTTATCTCCGTTTAAATTGGATGGCGGTACGATTTCCTCCCATTCATAGACGGTGTGTCCCCAAAAGCTCATATTCCACTCAGCGTTCAGCCGCTCAATCGTCTCGTATTTCACCTTCAACCATTCGCGGAATTCCGCCGCACAGCTGCTGCAATAACAATGCGTGCCGTATTCGTTGTTAATATGCCAAATGAGCAGTGCCGGATGATCTTTGTATCGCTCGGCTAGTTTACGCGCCAGCTGACCCGATAATCTGCGATAGGTCTTGCTGTTTGGACAAAAGTTCGTACGTGCACCATGCGTGCGCTTCCTTCCGTCCACATCAACAGGCAGCACATCCTCATATTTGCGCGACATCCATGCCGGCTGTGCAGCGGTTGATGTGGCGAGACAAGCATAAATCCCATTTTCCGCGATGAGGTTCAGCAGCTTGTCCAGCCAGCCAAAATCATACGTATCCTCCGATGGCTGCAGCTTCGCCCAGCTGAATACAGGAAGCGTTACTACATTAATTCCCGCTTCTTTAAACAGACGCATATCCTCATGCCATATCTCCTCCGGCCACTGATCCGGATTATAATCTCCTCCATACCAAATCTGCTTCAGCTTCGTATTAATCATATCTTCACGGTCCCTTCTGCCATTAGCGTCGAATTCCGTGACATTCTAACGGATAAAGCACCCCGTTGTCATCCAACTTCCAGCGTTTCGCCGATAAGTTCACTGTGGTTTATATTGTTCACTCCATAAAATCAAGTTCATTCACCTTCATTTATTTGGTTCATTGCACCAAGCTGCAAGTGAAGATTATAATGTTCCTTGTATCAGCGAGCTGACTAGTGAAATATTCAAACTAATTCCTAAAAGGCACACGATCAACGTTTGGCTATATAGGGAAGCGCTTACGCTAATACAGTTAACCATGTTAATTCCAAAATGTTCTACATATATAAAGGGGGAGCCAACATGCCAGCTGTTCAATTGAAAAACAACGGAAAACTATACAGTAAGCTGCTGTTCACGATCACTTTGTGCATCGTGCTTACTCTAATGGTATCCTCCTTGTTTAATTTCTTCACTTACATGCAGATCGATTTGAAGAAAGCCTACCAGTCAGACGTCAGCAATCTAACCCAAACGAGTAAAGAAGTTATCAGTATGACCGAGAGCGCACAGTCCCTCTCCTTCCAAATCTATCGAACCTTCAGTGTCTCTAAGCTAATGTTCTACAACGACCCTAACATCTATGATGTTACGGCAGCGATGAACGAATTGAACAACTATTTGAACTCTATGCCATTCATTGAATCCATTTATGTCTACAATTCAGCCAATGGCCTGTTCTACACTGCCAGCCGTCAAGCCGAAGGGGGCACGTTCAATAAAGAGGAGCTCGCGGATAAAGGGATACTTGATATTCTCGATAACTACCAGGAGTATCGTCCGTTCACGCCTATTCCGAGAACGTATAAAACAGTTAACCTCACCGGTGAGCAGCTTACGAAGGCTTATACCTATTTAGGTTATGATGCTATCGGTCGTACGCAGACGATTAATTCTGCTGTTATTATTAATATTTCTTCCGCTTGGATCAACAAAGACATTGGCGTCAATAAGAGCGACAGCGAGGGTAAATCCTATATTCTCGACAATCAGAACCTTCTGTTGTCCGGTGATACCCTTTTACCTAAAAAACTAAGCAACGAGGATAACCGCATCATTAATGAAAAGATTAAAAACAAAGAGTCTGGTTATGTTGTTGCCGACTTTGACGGAAAGAAGTCTCTTATCTCGTATACTTCTCCCGATTCCTTGGACTGGCAATACGTACGTGTGACACCATACAAGCATGTAACTAAAGCTATTTATTCCATCCGGAATACAACGATCATGATTGCTGTCATTATTTTGGTCATCGGCTTATTCATTTCATGGCTGCTCTCTCGTATGCTGTATCGTCCTATTCATCAAATTATGAATAAGATGAACATTCTCGAAACAGAAAAACGCAACAGTTCCTATACCATTAGGCAAAATATGCTGCGCAGCCTTATCCAAGGCTCGCAATCGCTGCAAACGAACGCACAGCTGCAGAAGCTGATGGTCAGCGGAATTACTTTCGACTTCCATGCGCGTTACCGCGTCGTCCTCTTAAAAATTGACGAGCTCGCGGCTCTGAAGCAAAATCGCGGCGACGATCTGCATGTCTATAAGTTTGCCATTATGAATATCGCTTCCGAGATTGCTCATAACGATTATCGCGTAGAAACCGTCGACATGGATGCCGATTATGTCATTATGCTTCTAGGCCGGCCCGACGAATCCGATGAGCTTGATGACGAGATGCTTCGAAACATGCTTGCCAAAATTCAGCGTTCCTCGTTGGACTTTTTGAAAATTGGTCTCTCGATTACGTATAGCCCTGAGGCCTTTCAGGCACAGCAGCTCTCTACCCATTACAAGCTGGTGAAGGAAGCATCGCAGCATCGCTTGTTCTATGGTCTTGGCTCTTTAATTAACGGACAGGATATCATATCTCTGAAATCGAAGGAATATATCTTTCCTGCTGACAAAGAGCGGAAATTGACCGATGCCTTAATGACCTCAAAGACCGAGGAAGCCAAAAAACTGTTTGCAGAAATCGTACAGGAGACGGCGCAGTATCCGATCCATGTCGTTCAGCTCGCCATCTCGCATCTAACGATGACCGTCAACAATATTTTGTTCACGATTCAAAAAAACAACAGCTTGGACGTTGAAGCAAGCCTAAGCATCCATATTCCAACGCCAGATCATTTTGAAACGATTAATGAGCTTAATGAAGTTTTCTTCTCCTTGTTCGATGACATTCAAATGAAGCTTTCCATGAAGCGCTCCACCAAACAAGGTGATCTAATTCGCAAAATTAACGATCTTATCCAAAAGGAATACGCGAATCCGAATTTGAGTCTGAACTGGATTGCAGATGAATTAGACATGTCATCCATCTATTTGAGCCGAGTGTATAAACAGCAGACGTTGGCTACTATTGTTGATGTCATTAATAATGTGCGTATGGAACGTGCGAAGGAGCATTTGGAGAATACCGATTTGTCGATCGTAGATATCGCGGTAAAGAGCGGCTATACGAGCAGCTCCTACTTCCACCGAATGTTTAAGAAGAGCTTTGGCGTAACGCCTTCCGATTATCGTAAAACGAAGCTGGGTTAATACTTTATGATATCTACGAATAATCGCAACACAGTTAGATTATTTATAATGTACCCCTTTCCTTTGCTTTATATAGAGCAGAAAGGGGTATTTTATTATATTAGGTTAGTAATGCGTGATTTCAATAAAGAGCAGTAGTGTAAAGCAAAGGGAGCATGCTGAGTCATTTATTGATAAATGAGTAAAGTTCAGTTAGCATGTTGGTGAAGGCTATTTTAGTATATGGGGGTACAATGGAATGAAACAAAATAAATATGATGATTCAACTTTCTTCTCACAATATAAGGAAATGGCTCGTTCCACCCATGGACTTGAAGCTGCGGGAGAGTGGCATGTATTTAAATCCTTACTGCCAGACTTAAGTGGTAAAAGCGTGCTTGATTTAGGCTGCGGCTTTGGCTGGCATTGCCTCTATGCTCGTGAACAACAAGCAAGCTCAGTCGTAGGTGTTGATATTTCTGAGAACATGCTGCAAAAAGCTCGGGAACAAACGAATGACGCCGCCATTACCTACATACAGATGCCAATTGAAGATATCGCATTCTCAGATTCTCAATTTGATATCGTTATCAGTTCATTAGCTTTTCACTATATCGAATCCTTCGAGACCCTGTGCAAAAAGATACATGCTTGTCTAAAGCCGGGAGGCTCCTTCATTTTTTCAGTGGAGCATCCTATATTCACTTCCCGTGATGAACAAGATTGGCATTATGATGACCATGGTAACCGTCTGCACTGGCCAGTCGATCAATATCAGTCAGAAGGCTTACGCAAAACCTCCTTCCTAACCGATAATGTGATTAAATATCATCGCACCGTCTCAACATATATGAACGACGTGATTAGTGCTGGCTTTGAGTTAAAAGCTATTAAGGAACCAATGCCTTCAGAGGAAATGATGAATAACCCGCTGATGTTTGATGAGAATCGCAGACCGATGTTCCTGATTATCTCAGCGCAAAAGGCTTCCAACTAACATAGAAACATTGCATTTATGATGCGACTCAATCGCCGATTGTTTCAATTCTTCGGTGTATTCGGCGCTTGAGTCGCGTTGGCTTCACCCTATCGAGCTCAGATGGTGTTATTTACACAATATTACGTTCAAACGTGTAGAAAATCGCCGCTATATAAGCGGCACATTGTTGCTAACGAACTCAGATGACGTTATTTGTCACTTTTAAGACCAATCTCTTTTCTAACGAACCCAAGTCACGTTATTCACACAGAATAGCGTTCAAACGTGTGTGAATTCGCGAAACAAGCGGCACGTCGTTGCTAACGAACTCAGACAGCGTTATTTGTGGCTTTTAAGACCCATTTCTTTTCTAACGAACTCAGGTCACGTTATTTACACAAAATTTCGTCCAAATGTGTGGAAAATCGCGAAATAAGCGCCGCTGAGTTCGTTAGGTTGAAAAACAGGCAGATTTATCGCAAATAAGGTGTCTGGTGTTCGTTACGCGATTGTAGAATTCATCTTTGAATGATGATGGTTGGTTCTGAACCATTCGTTTTGCAGATTGTGTCCTATCATTCAAACGTGTGGGAATTCGCGAAACAAGCGGCACGTCGTTGCTAACGAACTCACATGACGTTATTTGTGACTTTTAAGACCAATTTCTTTTCTAACGAACTCAGATGACGTTATTCACACAGAATAGCGTTCAAACATGTGGAAAATCGCAAAATAAGCGGCGCTGAGTTCGTTAGATTGAAAATCAGGCAGATTTATCGCAAATAAGGTGTCTGGTGTTCGTTAGGCGATTGTAGAATTCAGAATTCATCTTTGAATGATGATGGTTGGTTCTGTGGCATTCATTTTGCAGAATGTGTCCTAACATTCAAACGTGTGGGAAACCGCGAAACAAGCGGCACGGCGTTGCTAACGAACTCAGACCACGTTATTTTCCACTTTTGAGACCAATTTGTTTTCTAACGAACTCAAGTCACGTTAATTACACAAAATTGCGTCCAAACGTGTGAAAAATCGCAAAATAAGCAGCGCTGAGTTCGTTAGATTGAAAAACAGGCAAATTTATCGCAAATAAGGTGTCTGGTGTTCGTTAGCCGATTGTAGAATTCAGAGTTCAATTTGAATGATGATGGATGGTTCTGAAGCATTCGGTTTGTGGTCTGTGGTTTGCGGTTTGTGGTTTGTGGTTTGTGGTTTGTGGTTTGTGGAGGCAATTGTTCCATCGGCAACCAACCATAAAAGTAAAATGGCTGCCTAACGGCAGCCATTCGTATAATTAGGCCAACCAGAATCTTATGGTTGGCCTTTTTAATATAAAAGAGTGTAATAGCACACTTAGGCATTATTCGTTCATTTTCTATGCTAACCAGTGTGTTGGACGAGTAAGGGTCGGCGGAATTTTTGTATCTGCATTCCCTTTGGCAGCGTTAAGCTGAAACTGCGTGAGAAAGAGACTTTTTGAGAGGTTTGCACCACTGAGGTCAGCGTCTCGAAAATCAGCTCCGATAAGGTCAGCCGCTCTAAGATCGGAATCTCTGAGGTCCGCAGCAATCAGATAAGACCCTCTTAAATTTGCTCCGATAAGATCAGCACCTCTAAGCTTAGCTCCAATGAGGTCGGCGCCTCTTTCGTAGGTCTTCTTACGGCCTCGAGTGTTACTCTGCTTATTCGCACGAATGGCTTTCTCGCGTACAAGCTCACTTGCTTTAAGAAGCAGCTTGTTGATTTCCAAACGATGTGCTGACACATTCAATTCCACCAATGAATCCGGGCTCAGGCGAGTGAACCGTTCTGTTTCTTCGAGCATAAATCTAAGCTCATCGTGAATCGATTGTGTCGTTTCCAGTGCAAGCGCCTCGTTTAAATACCAAAGCAGCTCATGGATTTGCCGCATGACCCGGAATACCTCGAACATTTGCTCCGCGGTATCTGGTACCTGCCGCCAATCTTGTCCGTTATAGGTTACCTGTGAAACCTGTTGACCAGCTCCAAAACAATCGTAAACTGTACAACCTTTAAATCCCCGCTCCCTAAGACTTTGATGAATGCCACAGCGAAAGTTCGATTGCAAATTGCTGCATGGCTGACCGGCGTCTTTATCGATCGCAAAATCTATAGAAGCTGTGAACGGCAATGAAACACAGCATAAACCAAAACAATTCTCGCAGTCAGCGTGCAGACTGCCTCTATCCCATTCAGGAATGGATTGTGAAAATTCGTGTATCACAGACAAAGCAAGACCTCCTAACCAATACTTGGTGCAGTTAAATGAACTTTTATCTATATAAACAGATTGTTTTTATCCCAGTTCTTATATCCTATTACTGTAAATTCCTTCAGTCAATACCGACAGCGGCGCATGTGCACGGAAAAAATCATTTAAACTAAACTTTACCAAAATAGCAGAGGTTTCGTATCGAAAAGCTATATTCTCACATGAAAAAAGGATACAGATCACGGCAACGTGTCTGCATCCCTTTTTATAATTCTATCCACTTATCATTTACCAGGCAAAAATTCCGTCGTAAATATCTCCTTGGCGTCGAACTTATTTTTGAGCAGCCCTAGATCAGCAAGCTGATTGATCAGCGTCGACCAACGCTCCTCTGTCATATAGCCAAATCCATGCTCAGCAGCATCCCCGCCATAAACAAACTCCTTCTGAGCTTGATCCTCAAAATCGATCGCATCAAGATCAATATTCGGATTAGCTGCATGAATAGCGGCATTCACTTCCTTAGAAGTATCCTTATAAGACATCCAGCCCTCGGAGAAGGCAGCGACAAAATTTCCAACGGTCTCTTTATTTTTCTCCAAATACTCTTTTGTGACGAACAATACTACATTGTATGGATTATAACCAGATTCCGAAATAAGTAGAGTTTTTGTTTTTACGCCTTCCTTCTCCATGAAGAACGGCTCTGAAGTTAGGAATGCTTGAGTGACCGATCCTGGATCAGCAAGAAAATTGACATGCTGGCCAGTGTAGGTCATTTCTTTTGCTCCGCTCAAATCATATTTGCTCTTCAAAAAGTCCCAATACGTAATGCCCGGCTGAATAAATACGGTTCTGCCATTGAGGTCCTCGAAGCTATTTACTTCCGCACTTTCTTGAAACATGAACGCTTGCGGGCTGCCTTGAAGCGCCGCTGCTACGACAACCAAATCAATCCCCTGATTTTTAGCGATAACGATTTGATCCGCATGAGCAAGACCGAATTCCGCTTTTCCAGAAGCGACGATTTGTACAGCTGAAACCTGCGGGCCTCCCGGCTCAAGCGTAACATCAAAACCATGCTTCTCAAAAATCCCCTGCTCCTTGGCCGCATATACCCCGCCATGCTGTGCCTTCGGGAACCAGTTCAGAACAAGCTTTGCTTTCTTCGTTTCTACAGGAGCTTTGGGCGCTTCTGTAGCAGCCGTTTCTGCAGTTGGTGAATTCTCTGTTGTACTTGCCGGTGTGTTATTTCCAGACTTCCCTCCACATGCTGCGAACAAGACCATCATTAGCGTTAGCGATAAAGCAACTCCCCCGAATTTCATCCATTTCTTCATTTTGTCTCTCCTCCACTTTTTCTATTTATTTTCTTGTCTTCATCGCGGACTCATGCCATGAGCCCAGTACTCGCTTAGCGATCATGCTGACGATGAGATAGAAGCTGATGCCTAAAATAGCTGAAGCAATACCGCAAGCAAATAAAAAAGGTGTTTTCATCTGTACAGCAGCTATCGTAATGGCGTATCCGAGCCCGCCTTTGCCGCCCCCGATTCCTGCCACATACTCCCCTACAATGACTCCGACAATCGATAGGGTACACGATATTTTCAAACCAGCCATGATGTAAGGCATTGCAGCAGGAAGGCGAAGCTTCCACATTTTTTGCCACTTTGATGAATTGTAAAGCGTGAACAACTCATCCATATTGGAATCCACTGAATTTAATCCCATTAATGTATTGGAGACAACAGGGAAAAATCCGATTAAAAAGGAGATAACGACGATAGAATTATAGCCGGCGCCAAACCAGATCACGACAAGCGGCGCTACAGCAACAACGGGAATGGTCTGAAGGATAATGGCGTACGGATAAATGCTTCGCTCCATAATGAGTGAACTGGCAAGTAAAATGGAGATGAAGATACCGATCACCGCGCTAAGTAAAAAGCCTACTACCGACTCCAAAACAGTAATGCGTACAGCTTCCCACAAAATGGACCAGTCCTCGATTGCTGCTTTCAACACATCCGTCGGTTTAGGGAAAATAAAAGGTTTCATGCCAAGCCAAGCAGGAATGAGCTGCCAGAGCGCCATGACAAGAACAAAGGCCACAATCGGTCCTAGATAATAATGTTTGAATGTATATCCGAAATTTCGGCTTGTTTTCTTCACAACAACTGGCGTCTCAAGCTTAGGCTGCAAGGTTTCGAATGATGAGATCGACATTACCCCAGCTCCTTCCGATGAGCACCATGTTCCAAATAAGTTGAGGCAAGCTCAACATATTTACCGAAATCCCGTTCGGTTCGCATGCCAAGCGTCCTTGGATAAGGCAGCCGCACATTAATTAAAGCAGATAACTTTCCAGGACGTGCCGACATGACGGCAATCTTGGAGGATAGCAGAACCGCTTCAAACACATTGTGCGTCACGAACAAAACGGTCATCTTCTCACGTTCCCATATATCAAACAGCTCCATTTGGAGGGTTTGCCTTGTAATTTCATCAAGCGCTGCAAAGGGCTCATCCATGAGCAGAAGTTTTGGCTTCGCTGCTAAAGCGCGGGCAATGGAAACTCGCATTCTCATGCCCCCAGAAAGCTGCCTTGGATATGCTTTAAAATGGTCCTTTAAACCAACCATCTCCAGCACTTGTTTAGCCGCTTCTTTATTTTCTTTCATATTTCCTCCTCTGAGCTCCAGAGGTAAAATGACATTGTCCAGCACAGTGCGCCACGGCAATAAATTAGCTTCTTGGAATACATAGGCAATATCGTTCGACTCACGGATCAACTGCTTCGGCTCCTTGCCATTTACCAGCACACCACCAGAGGTAGCTTCCTCCAGCCCTGCTACCATTCGAAGCGCAGTAGACTTTCCACAACCAGACGGCCCTAGAAAGCTGATAAACTCTCCCTCTTTTATGGAGAAATGAACATCACTTAACGCGATGGTTCCGGTATTATATATTTTACTTACTTGGTTAAAGGCTACGATTTCCTTACCTGCCGCATTATTCACATCGTCTCCCCCTTTTCCGCTTAACAATCGTCAGATGATATTGGTTTTTATGTTAATTTATATGACATATTATCATTCGAAATACCTAGGAACAATAGCTAAGTTAGCTAAAATTAGGCGCTCATTATTGTGCATTCCAAATAAAACTAACTTGATTGCGTTACATTCATAGTGAACATAAAGTCATCAATGTTAGAAAACCTAACTTAAATTGACTATTTTTATAAAATGAAAACAAAAAAGTGATCATCCAAAAAAAATCAGATGATCACTTCTAAATAATTAGCAGCATGAACATGTTCAATATGTGCGTTGATTGTGGAGATGGACATGCTTTCTTTTCCACTCCTATTCCCGCTCGCGCTCGACAGAAAAGAACTCTTGATCCATGACTGTTTTGGCATTGTCATTAAATTAAAGTGGTGGACATTCAGCTAATACACGAAAATAGGCAAACTAAAAAAGCCGAGCAGCAGTTAGATCCTGCACAGGCTCGACTTTTGATTGTGGTTAGTTAAAATTAATACCATTATTCCCAGCGGGTCAACACGATTGGACCTTCCTTCGTAATCGCCACGGTATGCTCAAATTGCGCCGCCCAGGCCCCATCTCTAGTCCGAGCCGTCCACCCATCCTGTGCTATATATACGTCGGCTCTTCCTGCTGTAAGGATCGGCTCTATCGTTATCACCATGCCTTCTTCAAGCAAAATCCCCTGACCAGGCAAGCCATGATGCATCACCTGAGGAAATTCATGCATGCTTCTGCCGATGCCATGACCAACAAAAGCTGTTACTACCTCAAAACCAGCTCTTTCCGCTCTTCTTTGAATCGCGTATCCGATGTCTCCCAGTCGATTTCCTAGCACAGCTTGCTTTATTCCATCTTTTAACGATTGCTCTGCTGCAAGGAGCAGCTTTTCTGTGGCTATATTCGTCTTGCCAATCGCATAGGTCCATGCTGAATCAGCCTTCCATCCGTCCAATTCAGCCACCATATCAATCGTAACAATATCACCGGCTTCCAGCGGCTCAGAGTCTGGAAAGCCATGGCAAACAACCTCGTTAACGGAGGCACACGTAGCAAATGGATACCCTTTATAGCCTTTCTGCGCCGGAGTCGCCCCTCGATCCAGCATGAACCGCTCAACAAACCGGTCAATCTCCTGCGTGGTGACACCCGGCGCTATCCGTTTCGAGAGCGCTTTGTGACAGGCAGCGACAATACGGCCAGCTTTACGAATGCCCCGAATATGTTCCTTTGTCTTCAAATCCACTGCCATGTGTGTACGTACCTCCTCCAGGTTTTACGATAGTAAAATCCACTTCGAAAGCATAAGCCTAGGTTTTACGTAGTAAAATCCACTTCGAAAGCATAAGCCTAGGTTTTACGATAGTAAAATCCACTTCGAAAGCAAAAGCCTAGGTTTTACGTAAGTAAAATCCACTTCGCAAACATATCCCGCCTATGACAACGAGTAGATTTGTCTATGTATAACTTATTCGAGAAAAGGGAGACACATGCCCATCAGATATGGCTAAATTATGATTTGAAGGGGTAAACATTCGTTGCACTCGCGAGTGACCAAAAAAATCTGGGGTTAGCAGGAATGGTGCTTAATCCGCTTTTAGAAAAACCTATCATCCTAAGTTTGCACGTCCTTTTAAAAAACAAAAAGACTTTGCATCCTGCCTATAGACAGTTTACAAAGCCGTATCCTTCATGATGAGTCTAGCTGACCGAGGAGTTGATTCTGCACAATTCATTTTCCACCAATGTCGTTAATTCATCTTCGTAGCCCCCGGTAATCCGGTACTTGCGAATATACTCTTTAACAAATTTACGCGGGTCCTTGGGTTGAAAAATTCTCGTGAGTTCTTTCAGGCTTTCCTTGACTTCATTCTGGCTATGCTTCGCCATGAAATCTCCTCCCCTTTACGTTGGATGGTCGTCCTAAACAGCATTATACGAGACCGCATGCGGCGATTACACCGCAAGAACCCCCACTCGGTGCAGGCAACTCCATGGCCAATGAGTCACAATGTTCGCATTTTTCTTACTATTATAACATTTAGGTTCAGAATATGAAAGTTAACAATTATTAATCTCTTGGCGCGGCTTTTTTGGATTTGGGCGGCTTCTTATGCTCAGAATCCCTTGCGGTTGTTATGCTAATTACGTTTGGAGGCGAGACATCAGCTGACTGGTGAGACGTAGATGAAAGCCGATCTTTACGAAACATTCTTAAATATGCGATCACGCCAATAATGGCGACTAAAATTCCGAATGCTAAAACCAATGTCGTTACCCAGCCCTGAACCATGTCCTCGCCTCCTTCCCATATTACTTTTATCGGTATATTACGCTTAATTATTAGTTCAGTTCCAAACAAGCCAATTTTCCATAATTAGGTATTATTATATCGTACCAGAAGCAAGCAATCAACTTACGAAAATGTGAACTAAATGATCCGATACGCACCAATCCCGCAAACGAGCAGCTTGCCTGCGTCATCCTTTACCTGCGCTTGCAGCGTCAGTGTACGTTCCGTTCGGTGAACCAGCTCTGCTTCGCAAAGCAGCACGCCGCCCTTGGCGCTAGCGAGAAATTGTGTGTTCAAATTTGCTGTTACCGCACTTTTCTCAGGTGCTGCTAGCATAACCACAAGCCCCATCGCATTATCCATCAGAGACATCAGCACTCCGCCGTGAACGATGTTTAGCAGATTAAGATGCCGCTCAGTTGCATCCAGGCATATGGCCGCTTTGCTTGCGTTTGCCTGCACGATTTCACAGCCAAGCAATCCCCAAAAGGTGGCTTGCGCACGTTCTGCGAGCCTTGTCAGATGACCAGCTTGATCTGCCTGTTGAACAAACCAATCCTCATCCATACCGCTCACTCTCCCTTCTTCTCCGCCTTTCTCGCCTTTTCAGCCTCCGCCTCCTCCTCCTGCAGTTTTCGACGAAGCACTTTTCCGACCATCGTTTTTGGAAGCGTTTCCCTAAAGGAATAGTGGTGTGGCACCTTATAGGAAGCAAGCCGCTCTCTGCACCAACGGTCAAGCTGACTGCTTGATACTTGCCAGCCCTCCTTAAACACAATAAAAGCTTTTACCGTTTCGCCTCTGTACTCATCCTTCACACCAATCACTGCCGCTTCCCTTACGGCCGGATGCTCGAACAGTACCTCCTCCACTTCACGCGGATAAATATTAAAGCCGCCAGCGATAATAACATCCTTAATTCGATCCATAATCGTAAAATAACCATCTTTGTCCATCGTAGCGAGGTCGCCAGTATGGAGCCAACCATCCCGCAATACCTGATCCGTTTCAGCAGGCTTATTCCAATATCCTCGCATGACCTGCGGACCGCGAACAATTAATTCCCCAAGCTCGCCGATAGGCAGTCTCTCACCGCTCTCAGGATCAATCACTGCCGCATCCGTATCCGGAAAAGGAATGCCGATCGTGCCGATTTTGCGTTTCTCCCATACCGGATTGGCATGGGTGACGGGAGAAGATTCCGACAAGCCATAACCTTCAACAAGCCTTCCGCCAGTTAAAGCTTCGAACTTCTCCTGCACCTCTAGCGGCAAAGCCGCTGATCCGCTTACACACACATTAATAGAAGAAAAATCGATTTTTGCCGCGGACTTATGATGGATGAGTGCGACATACATTGTTGGCGCGCCTGGAAAAATGGTAGGTTTCTGCTGATTAATCGTTTGCAGTACCGTCTCCACTTCGAAGCGCGGAAGTAATATAAGCGTTCCCGCACGCAATACCGACATATTCATTAATACCGTTAATCCAAACACATGAAACAGTGGCAGCGCCGCTAAAAATCTCTCTTTAGCATCCTCCGCTTTATAGCACCAAGTAGATATTTGTATCGTATTGGCAACGAGATTGCGATGAGTCAGCATCACACCTTTTGGCGTTCCTGTCGTGCCGCCTGTATATTGCAGTGCCGCGAGATCAGACCCTTTTGCCGAATCAGGCAGGCTCATATCCGTATGCTTTGCTGCAAGCAGCTTCTTATAAGAAACGACACCAAAGCTGCCATATGGAATATCTGCACGAAAGCCCTCTTTTCGCTGCTTAAGAGGATAAAGCAAGTTTTTCGGAAACGGCAGCCCATCCTTAATTGATGTGATGATGGCATGCTTCAGCTGCGGAAGCGGACCCGACTCCGGCTGCTTGCCTCGAACCCGAGACAAGCGTGCATAAAGCAGATCAACCGTAATGACAGCAACAGCTCCGCTATCTGCCAGCTGATGCTCAAGCTCCCGCTCCACATAAAGCGGATTCGTCTGAACAACGACGCCACCTGCAAGCAGCACGCCATAAAAAGCAGCCACTGCCTGCGGGCAATTCGGCAGCATGATTGCCACCCGGTCTCCTTTGGCTATGCCAAGGGAAAGGAGACCATAAGCGAGATTAACCGCATTCTCGTGAAGCTCGCGGTAAGTTAATATTTTGCCAAGGAAATGCACGGCAGGATGATTTGGATGATGATTAGCCGCATTTATTAAAAACTGGACGATACTCTGATCGGGATAGTGCAGTGAAGGTGATACCTCTTTCGGGTAATGTTGAAGCCATGGGCGCGCTTGCTCTTCAGATTGAGTGGACGGTTGCTCGGGCAAAGACGGATCTTCCGGTCTGAGCGAATCCATTCATGCTCTCCCCCTTCACACGACATAATGCTCACTGTTAATGACACGAGCGGCAATTGTTCGCTTCAAAGCAACCGTATCTGAGATAGGCGCGCGCATCAGCTTTTTGAGGACGGACAGCTGCATCTGCAGCCCGTCTCCCGTCTCTAGCGCAGCAAGTGCCAGCTTAGCTAATGACTCGACCCGCTCCATAGCCTCCTGCACAAAAACTGTCGTCATCGCTAAAACATTTTCCGACTTTTCCGAAGCGACTCCGCGGCTAGCCTTCCATATTTTTTGTGAGCGCAGCAGTGCGCTTTCCATGGCAAAGATGTTGATCATAAGATCAGCAAGAGAACACAGCACCTCTTGTTCCTGCTCCAGCCGCAGTCCCAGCTTCTGAACAGCAAGCCCGCCGATGGCGAGGAAGATTTTTTTCGCTTGGCCTACGCGGAACGCTTCTTTGCTAAGAGGCTTTTCAAGAGGCGGAATCGGCATCGGCTGCAGCAGCTCTGCTTGCAATGAACGAGCTTTGCGCAGCAGCGGGAGCTCGCCCTTTAACGCTTTTTTCATCAGCGTGCCAGGAATGAGCATCCGATTAATTTCATTCGTGCCTTCAAAAATCCGATTAATTCGCGAATCCCGATAAATTCTTTCCACCTTATACTCGCGAATATAGCCGTAGCCGCCGTGAATCTGCACCCCTTCATCCGCTACAAAATCAAGCGCCTCAGATGCAAAAACCTTTATAATCGAGCATTCAATGGCATACTCTCCGATTGCCTTAGCGACCGTCATGCCTTCAACTGCCGCACCGCCTTCTTCCGTCGTCCGCAGCATCGAATCGATCCATCCCGCAGTTCGGTAAACCATGCTCTCAAGCACATAAGTACGAATGTTCATATCAGCCAGCTTGGCGCCTATTAAAGGATAGGAGGAAATCGCCTTCCCAAATTGCTTCCGCGTATTGGCATAGGCCGATGCAAGCTCAATGGTCTCCTTCGACGAACCGAGGCAAGCTGCTCCAAGCTTAAAGCGTCCTATGTTCAAAATGTTAAATGCGATTTGATGCCCTTTTCCAACCTCCCCAAGCACGTTTTCAACCGGTACAGCTACATCTTCAAAAAATAAAGGGCGTGTTGAAGAACCCTTGATGCCCATCTTATGCTCCTCCGGTCCAATACTGAACCCCGGCATGCCTTTCTCTACAATAAATGCTGTAAAATACTCACCGTCTACCTTCGCATAAACGATAAATAAGTCAGCAAAACCTGCGTTTGTAATATAGAGCTTTGATCCATTGAGCACGTAGTGCTTCCCATTTGGCGATAGTCTTGCCGTCGTTTTCGCCCCTAGAGCATCCGATCCCGATGCTGGTTCAGTTAAGCAATAAGCAGCGATGCGCTCCCCCGTTGCAAGTGCCGGGAGATACGTTTCTTTTTGCTTTGGTGTTCCGAAAAAAACGATCGGCAGCGTGCCGATTCCCGTATGAGCGCCTACCGAAAGCGCAAACGAGGAGGATCTTGCCAACGTTTCTGCGAGCAGCGTCGTGCTTACCTTATCGAGCCCCAGCCCGCCGTAAGCCTCCGGCACATCTGCGCCCAGCAGGCCAAGCTCGCCTGCTTTGCGCATCAGCTCTACGGTCAGATCATAATTTAAAGCTTCCAGCTCCGCATCGCGCGGCGTTATTTCCGCATCCATGAACTGCTGCGCCGCATCCGCCATCATTCGTTGCTCTTCCGTAAAATCCTCGGGCGTCACGACCGATTCCGGCACACTGTCTTCCACGACAAACCGACCGCCAAAACGTATCGTCTCCGTCATGCGCAGTTCTCCTTTCAGCCAACCGAATATTTTATTTCAGGATGCTGCCAAACTCCCTTATCCACCTGCCGACCTTATTGGTCTGAGTTATACACTTCAATTACGCCTGCTGCTCCCATGCCTCCGCCAATACACATCGTGACAACGCCAATACCGCCGCCTCTGCGACCAAGCTCATGAATAAGTGACACTGACAGCTTTGTTCCTGTACAACCAAGCGGATGTCCGAGTGCGATAGCCCCGCCGTTCACATTGACGATTTCAGGATTAATTCCAAGCTCCTTAATGATAGGGACGCACTGCGCCGCAAACGCTTCATTAAGCTCAAACAGATCGACCTGCTCAAGCGTAATTCCCGCTTTCTTAAGCGCTTTAGGCACGGCTTCGATGGGACCGATGCCCATAACCTCAGGAGCGACGCCAGCTACACTGAAACCGCGGAATACGGCGAGCGGACGATAGCCAAGCTCCTCCGCACGCGCCCTGCTCATCACGATTACCGCAGCTGCACCATCGCTCATTTGGGACGTATTGCCCGCTGTAACCGTACCTTCTCTTGCAAAAGAGGGCTTGAGCGGCGCCAACGTCTGAACCGTCGTCTCCGGCCGGACGCCTTCATCTGTATCGAAAGTGATCACTTTCGACCATGGACGGCCAGCATCGTTCACGCCGGAGCGGCTTGTGGTTATTGGTACGATCTCAGCTTGGAAACGACCTGCTTCAATTGCTGCTGCCGCCTTGCGATGGCTGGATGCTGCAAACGCATCCTGCTCCTCACGCGTCACCCCATAACGGCGGGCAACCTCTTCAGCCGTATGTCCCATTCCCATATAAACCTCTGGCATCGCATCGACAATCGCAGGATGCGGCGACAGTCTGAAGCCTGTCATCGGCACATGGCTCATGCTCTCCACTCCGCCAGCAGCAATAACGTCCGCATCGCCAAGCCTTATTCGCTCCGCTGCATAGGCGATTGCTTGCAGGCCTGATGCGCAGAAGCGGTTAATCGTTACTGCTGGCGTCGTCACCGGCAATCCCGAATAAAGCGAGATCGTGCGCGCCATATTCAAGCCTTGTTCGCCTTCGGGCATTGCGCAGCCAATGATGACATCCTCTATAAGCTCGGGTGACAAGCCGGGCAGACTCTCAAGCGCACCTTGCAGCACAGCTCGCCCAAGATCCTCTGCCCTCGTCTCCGCAAGGCTCCCCTTTGATGCTTTGCCGACCGCCGTCCTCACCGCAGCTACGATAACGGCATCACGAGCGTGATCTTCAAACGGTGATGAAGCTGACATTTCACTCTCCCCCTTCGTTTTAGGCTAGTTGCGCAGCGGCTTGCCTGTCGCGAGCATATGGCTCATACGCTCCTGTGTCTTGCGCTCGCCGCATAGGCTGAGGAATGCTTCGCATTCCAAATCGAGCAAATATTGCTCGCTCACTTCAGCGCCCGGCTGAATGTCCCCGCCCGCAAGTACAGAACCAAGCTTGCCGGCGATAAGCGCGTCATGCTCACTAATATGGCCGCTAAGCTGCATCGCTTGCACCGCTACCTTAAGCACCGCTCTGCCTTCTCGTCCGGCAACGCGAATACGCTCCTCCGCTGGCGGCGAGTAGCCCGCCCGGTCTAGCTCCAGCACCGCCCGCTTCGCTTCGGCTATCCGTGCCTCCTGCCGCATAATGACCTTATCCTGCGGCCGCATCAATCCCAAACGGCGCACCTCGTAGCCGCTGGTTGATGATTTGGCCAGCGCAATCGTCTCAAACAGCGCATTCAAATGCGGCTGCAGGTCTCCGCCTGGCTTGCCGCCATTCGCAATAAAGGCCCGTTCAGCTGCCATTGCAGCCGCTTCCTTGCAGCCCCCGCCCGCAGGAATAAGGCCAACTCCCGTTTCCACTAACCCAAAGTATGTCTCTGGCGAATAAATAATACGATCAGCAGGCAAGCATGCTTCTACTCCGCCTCCCAGCGTCATTCGGTGCGGAGCAGCTACGACAGGACGGTCAAGCCGCTTAAGCCCAAGCATACTGCTCTGGAAGAAACGAATAATATCCTCCACTTCATCCCATTCGCCGCTTTGCGCCTCCATTAATAGCAGCATCAGGTTTGCTCCTACACAGAAGTTTTTCCCCTCATTCGCTATCACAAGACCGCGCCAATTTTGTGACACCTCCTCTGTGCTTTGCCGAATTGCCGATAAAATATCACCCCCGATGGCATTGTTAGGCGAATGGAATTCCAGCAGTACAACGTCATCGCCAATATCGATTAGACTAGCGCCTGAGGTGGACAATACCGTTTTTCCGGCAGCCTTTAATGCCGTTAAGGAAACCGAATCTGCTTCCTCCACTTCCCTCTTATATGCTCCGCTTGCAGCATAAACCCGCTCCGTTCCCTCCACCTTATAGAAGCTTTCATGTCCGGCTTCCAGCCAAGCTGACACCCACTCTGGGATTGCATCGCCCTCCTTCTGCATTTGCTGCACCGATTTGCGAAGCCCTATCGCATCCCACAGCTCGAACGGTCCAAGCTCCCAGTTAAAGCCCCAGCGCATTGCGCGGTCGATATCCGAGATTGAATCCGCAATGACACCGACTTGTGCCGCTGCATAAAGCAGCGTTTTTTTGATAGTGGACCATGCAAATTTAGCGTAGCGGTCCTGCGGGTCTGTGCGAAGCAGCGCCTTCACTTTTGCCGCCGCACCCTTCGCAGCCTTAGACGCATCAATAACAGTTGAGTTGACTGACCGCTTAGGCCCATACTCGAGTGTATCCAGCTTAAGCGATTCAATCTCACTGCCCCCTTTCCCCTTCACCTTTCGGTAAAAGCCCGCACCCGTTTTCTCACCTAGCCGTCCCGATGCTGCAAGCTTCTCTAGCAGGGGCGGCCTTGCAAAAACCTTTTGCTCCGCTGGATCGTTGCTCCGCTCCCGCACATTATCCACGACATGCAGCAGCGTATCCAACCCAACCAAATCGAGCATGCGCAGTGTCGCCGTCTTCGGCCTTCCCATTGCCGGACCAGTCAAGGCGTCCGTTTCCTCTACCGTCAGCCCAAATGCCAGCGTATCCTCAAGCGTAACGAGCATGCCGTAAGTGCCAATTCGGTTCGCAATGAAGTTAGGCGTATCCTTCGCCAGTACGACCCCCTTGCCAAGCCGCTTCTCGCACACCTCCGTCAACAGCTGAATAACCTCGATAGTGGTGTCTTCTGTAGGCACGATCTCAACTAGCTTCATATACCGCGGCGGGTTGAAAAAATGGGTTACCGCAAAATGCTGCCGAAACTCCTTGCTTCTCCCCTCTGCCATGGACGCCGCCGATAATCCCGACGTATTCGTAGAAACGATGCTGCCTGGGCGGCGTGCGGCTTCAACCTTTGCAAGCACATCACATTTAATGTCGAGCCGCTCCACAACCGCTTCTACAATCCAGTCTGCCTCGCCCAGCAGCTCTAGATGATCGGTCAAATTACCCGGCGTAATGCGTGATGACCAAGCTGGATCGTAGAGCTGCGCGGGTTGTGACTTGCCCATTTTTGCTATCGCCGCATTTGCGAGTCGATTGCGCACCTTGGCATCAGAGAGCGTAAGCCCCTGTCGTTCTTCCTCTGCCGTCAGCGAATGCGGAACAATGTCCAGCAGCGTCACTCGCATCCCCGCATTGGCCAAATGTGCAGCGATGCCGGCCCCCATTACGCCGGAGCCGATCACTGCGGCACTGCGAATCGTGCTTGAGTTATTTTGCGATGCTTGTGTCGTCATAGCCTCCTCCTCCTTTTTGACAAACAGCGGCTTATTCGCCAAAAACACTTTCGGCAAGCAACTCCGCCACATCACGTGCGATTACCTTCTCATCCGCACCCAGCGCCTTTAAACCATCCTCCATCATCGTTAGGCAATAGGGGCAGGCAGAGCTGATGACCGATGGTTTCACTTCAAGTGCTTGAGCGGTTCGAGCATGGTTGATGCGAGTTCCAGAATGCTCCTCCATCCACATGAGACCGCCCCCCGCCCCGCAGCACATGCCGTTTGAGCCCGAGCGCTCCATCTCTTCAATCGATACGCCTGGAATGGAGCGAAGCAGGCTGCGCGGCGCTTCATACGTATCGTTGTAACGGCCGAGGTAACAAGAATCATGTACGGTTACTCGCTCCTCAATCTTATGCTCCGGCTTCAATAAACCTTCCTCAAGCAGGCGAGAGAGCATTTCGGTATGATGCTCCACGAGGATGCTAGGACTAAGACCGAAGTCAGGATATTCATTTTTGAACGTGTTATACGTATGCGGGCAAGCGGTCACGATTTGTGTTACGCCATATTTGTTAAGCGTTTCTATATTCTCGCGGCATAGCTCTTGGAAAAGTAGTTCATTGCCAATTCGTCTAGCTGTATCGCCAGAGCTTTTTTCCTCCAATCCCAGCGTAGCGAAGTTAATACCCGCATGATCCAGCAGCCTAACCACATCGTACAAAACACGGCGGCTCCGCATGTCATACGCGCCCATCGATCCCGCCCATAGCAGCACATCTGCTTTTTTGCCCTGCTTCTTCAGCTCCTGCATCGTCGGCACCTGAATGCCGGTTCTGCTCTCGCAATCGTTAATCCAAGCCGCCCGCTCGGCACGCGGCAAGCCCCATGGATTGCTTTGCCGCTCGATGTTTTGCAGCGCTCGCTGCCCGTCAGACGGCAGCCTTCCTTCCATCAGCACCAAGTAACGGCGCATATCGATAATTTTGTCGACATGCTCATTGCCAACCGGGCATTGCTCCTCGCAATTCCGGCAGGTCGTACATGCCCACAGCTCCTCCTCGGTCAACACCTCGCCGATCAGCTCGACCTCTTCTGGTTTAGCACTCTCTTTTATATTCCATGCCCCAGACTGTGCAGCCATAGTTGGCGCTATGTTTGTGCCCCATTCGGATTCTGCTTCCCAAGCAGGTAGCACCGCTCCCATCACATGGGCATGAGGCTCACGCGATTTCGAATGCAGCAGGCTGGCTGGAAGCCATGGTGACTTGGACGTTATGGCAGCGCCTTTTTCGGTCAAATGGTCCCTCAGCTTCATAATAAGATGCATCGGCGAGAGCAGCTTGCCTGTACTCGATGCCGGACAAACATTCGTACAGCGGCCGCATTCCACGCATGCATACAAATCTAGCATCTGTTTTTGCGAGAAATGCTCAACCTTCCCTGCGCCAAAGGACTCGGCTTCCTCATCCTCTAGGTTAAGCGGCACAAGTCGGCCGGGAGGCGTGTTGCGTCTGAACCAAAGATTCACAGGCGCTGTCAATAAATGAAAATGCTTTGATTGCGGCACGTACACAAGAAAGCTAAGCAGAACCAGAAGATGCAGCCACCAAAACAATTCAAACCCTGCATGGGCTGCGGTGCTTTGCGGCTTTACACCTGCACTTTCAAGCATAGTGGCCAAGGGAGCGCTCACTGGTGCGAACTTCGCCTCAACGATGGCTGCAGTGGATCCATGCACCAAAGCATTCTGGCCCATGCGCACTTCCGCAGCCAATCGCTCGAATGCTAATGAGAATAAAACAGTCAGCATCAACGAGCCAATAAACCACATGACGAGCGAAGGTTTCCATCCCCGCTTAAGCCGCGGGAGCCGTTCCCCATAACGCCGGAAAGCACCGTACAGCACAGCTGCAAAAACGAGCGTAACGGTCATCTCCTGCGTCAGCGAGAACCAATTATAATAGGGCAGCGGCAGCGGTACACCTTGGTTCAGCCCTTTCCAAACCAAGTCCGCCGCACCAAACTGAAGCACAATAAAGCCATAAAAATAAACCAAATGCATCACGCCGCTTCTCACATCGTTCAGCAGCTTCCGATGGCCTAGCACTTGTGAGGCAAAGCCGGATTTACTGCCTGACTTGCGTCGATACCGCGAAAAAACCGCCGGCACCCCAAGCCTCATATACAAGATGCGCCGCTGTACAACCATCGCGAACATGGTAATAGCAAACAACACAACCGCCGCGAATAATGCCCATCTTCCCCCTATCAACCATTGATCGACATTCCTAAGTGCCAAAAAAGATGGCATACGCCCCGCCTCCCTTATATGCCGGCTATAAAACCGAGCACCTACGCGCGCAGTAGTCGGACAAGTATTGAAGCGCTTACAAAAATAGCCGCGGTGCTCCATGTATATGAGCTTTCGGCCTTGAACATGCCGCACAGCGGGCAATTGCAGGGCGGTCTATTCAATTCCAAGACAGCATATCCTAGCACTGATGGACAGTGTCAACAAATTAGCGGTACAAGTGAGGGAGCTTCTATGCTGAAAATAGTTGTGCTTCTCAAGCAAACGTTCGATACCGAGGAAAAAATCATTGTAACACCTGCTGGCGTTGATGAAAGAGACGCCAAATTTGTAATCAATCCCTACGATGAATACGCACTCGAGGAAGCCATTCGCCAGCGGGAACAGCTCGGCGGCGAGGTCATCGTGATCACCTGCGGTGCCGAGCGCTCGCAAGAGGCGCTACGAACCGCTCTGGCTATCGGAGCAGATGAAGCTATTCGGCTTGATAGTGCAGATTTGTCCGATGACAGCTCAGCCGTCGCTGCTGCTCTTGCTGCTGTAATTAGGCCGCTCGCTCCTGATTTGCTGCTAGCCGGCTTGTTTGCAGTAGACAGCGGCGCTGGAAGCGTAGCTCTGCAAATTGCCGAGCTGCTTCACTTGCCTCATGCAGCTTCAGCTGTGAAGGTCACCATCTTGTCTCCGGAGGAGCTTGGCTCCTTGCCCGCCGATGGACTTCTCAGCTCACCTACTGCTGGGGGCGCTGAGCGTTACGCATTAGTTGAGCGCGATGTTGAGGGAGATACCGAAACGGTATCGATTCCACTCCCTGCGCTCATTACCGCTCAGCAAGGACTAAACGAGCCGCGTTATCCGTCGCTGCCAGGCATTATGAAAGCGAAGCGCAAGCCACTTCGCACAATAACGGCTGCTGAGCTGATCGCCAGTGGCGAGCTTTCACTCGAAAGCGTATCGCCTCGCACGGCACGTACGCAGCTGCTCCCGCCGCCTCCGCGCGCAGCGGGCAAACGGCTCCCAGGCGAGCCGGCCAAGCAAGCCGCAGCTCTTGTGGCTCTGCTGCGAGAGGAAGCGAAGCTTCTTTGAGTTCGTGACTATTTTATAGTTGGGAGCGGTTTAGAGGTAGTGGAGTTGGGCTGGGCTAGGGGAAGTTGGGCTTGGAGCTGAGCTGATCGCTAGTGGTGAGATTTCACTTGAAAGTGTTGCGCCGCGAACCGTGCGCACGCAGATGCCCCCGCCGCCTCTTTGCGCTGCTGGAAAATGGCTCCCCGGGCGAGCCGGCAGAGCAAGCAGCGCAAGCAGAGCAAGCAGAGCAAGCAGAGCAAGCAGAGCAAGCAGAGCAAGCAGAGCAAGCAGAGCAAGCAGAGCAAGCAGAGCAAGCAGCAGCAATTGTCTCGCCACTGCGGGAGGAAGGGAAGCTTCTTTAGGACGTGACTTTTTATTATAGTTGGGACTGTTCAGGGGTAGTCGAGTTTGGCTGGGGGAGGTTGGGATTGGAGCTAAGCTGATCGCCAGTGGCGAGCTTTCACTAGAAGGCGAGTTTCGCCACGTACTGCGTGCACGCAGCTCCCCCCCCCTCCACCTCCGTGCACTGCAGGCAAATGGCTTACCCGGCGAGCCAGCCCAGCAAGCAGCACTTGTCTCGCCCCTGCAGGAGCAAAGAAAGCTTCTATAGGAACATGACTTATTCAGTGTAGTTGGACTGTTCAGGGGTAGTGGAGATTGGCTGGGGGATTTAGCTAGTGGAGTAGGTAGTAAATTTGTGTTGAGGCATGTTGGTATTGGGCAGGTAGTAAATTTGTGTTAAGGCATGTTGGTATTGGGCAGGTAGTGGATTTGTGCTGAGGCATGTTGGTATTGGGCAGGTAGTGGATTTGTGCTGAGGCATGTTGGTATTGGGCAGGTAGTGGATTTGTGCTGAGGCATGTTGGTATTAGAGCAGAAATGATGCAGAGACATTTGACAAGAACTGAATAGTTACTGGTTACTAGACAATTTAGTTAGTTCTCTTGTTGATAGAGTGGCTCAAATCAAAAGCAGTGTTTGACCAACATTGGACTTTGGTAATTAATCAAACCTTCCCAATTAACGGACATCAGATGCCTTATATGCTGTAAAACCTTCTATTTCTCGATCTAACGGACATAGGTTCCCTTATTTCATAAAATATCGAGCGTTTGGGTGCCATTTAGGGCAAATAACGGATCTCATGTCCGTTAGATAATAATTTATGCCCCTAAATTCAGAAATAATGGATCTCATGTCCGTTAGATAATAATTTATGCCCCTAAATTCAGAAATAACGGATCTCATGTCCGTTAGAAAAGTAACTTCACCCTAAAACCCAGAAGTAGCGGCTCTCATGTCCGTTAGAAAAGTAACTTCGCCCTAAAACCCAGAAATAACAGCTCTCATGTCCGTTAAGACGATACCTAAACAGGGCAATCACTGAATATAGAGTTAAACGTGTATGAGATAAGCTTATTCGTAAAAGCTGTGGAAGAGGAGCTGTATCCTATGTCCAAAACCATTCTCGTATTTGCAGAAAGCCGGAATGGCGCGCTGCGCCGAGTGGCGCTGGAGGCACTCGGTGCAGCGCGCCGGCTCGCAGGCAAGGACGGCCATGTCCACGCCGTCCTTGCCTGCTTCGGCGGTGCGGCGGATGAAGCCGCCGCACTGATCGCGCGGGGCGCGGACGTCGTGCATATCGCCGACGATCCGGCCCTTCGCGCCTTTGCGCCCGAGGCGTACATCGCCGCCCTCGGCGCAGCCATAACTGCGGTGCGGCCGGACGCGCTATTGCTCGGCCACACCGCTTTGGGGCGCGAGCTCGCGCCCCGAGTGGCCGCTGCCCATGGCGCCGGCCACATCGCTGACGTCATTGCCATCGAAACATCTGACGATGGCAATGACGTCTTATTTACCCGCCCGCTCTACGCCGGCAAGGCGTTCGAGCGGCGCAGCTTTGTTTCGGGCGCGACGTGGGTCATCACGGTGCGCCCGAACAACCTGCCGGCGGCAGAACCACTGGACGCCGCAGAAATAAAGGGCACCGCAGCGGAGCTGCCGTTCACGGTGCCGCCGCTTTATACCGCTGTGCGCAGCCTTGTGCGCCGCACCGGCGGGCAGCTTGATCTTGCCGAAGCCGACGTCGTCGTGTCCGGCGGCCGAGGCGTTCGCAGCGCAGCAGGCTTTGAGCCGCTGCAAGCGATGGCAACAGCGCTCGGGGGCGCAGTCGGCGCCTCTCGCGGCGCATGCGATGCCGGCTACTGTGATTATGCCCTCCAAATCGGGCAAACTGGCAAAGTTGTTACACCTCAGCTCTATATAGCCTGCGGAATCAGCGGCGCTATTCAACATCTGGCGGGTATGAGCCAATCTCGCGTCATTGTCGCTATCAACAAAGACCCCGATGCCCCTATTTTCAGCGTTGCTGATTATGGCATCGTAGGCGATTTATTCGAGGTCGTACCGCTACTAACAACAGAGCTTCAACGCGCTCGCGCTTAATTGTCCTAGTTTTCATCTTATTGCCTCTCACCCGTATCGTGCTTAAAATTTTTTACCAAAGTTGATTCCATCTACAACCAACTAAATCATTATGTTTCTTATTCAAGCACCTAACCCTGTCCACTAAATAATCAAAAAAAAGCGTCTACCCTGTTTCGGCCGCATACAGAGCCGAGTCAGAGATAGGACGCCTTTTTGGTTAACTACACTTCATTTTACTTAAGCAAAATCAGGACGGATTTCACGGATGCAATCCGGCGATTCGTACAGATCATCATGCACTGCGTTCGTTACCGGGTAGGCGCGCATGAGATAAGTGTCCATTGCCTCTAAATGTTTCCGCAATCCACTGAATTCGGTAATACGCGGATTGAGCCAATCTTCCATGCCCTCTTCGTCCAAAATAACCGGAACTCGAGGCTGCCACACCGACATCGCTCCTGTCGAAGCTGCGGTAATCATAGTGAAGGCACGCACTTCCTTGCCGCTCACGTTTTTCCAGCAGTCGTAAATGCCCGCTATGCCAAAAAGCTGCTGGCTTGGAACAACGATATGCATCGCCCTCGGATCACGCTCTTTGCCGAATTGTTTCTGACCAAAAAAGCCGCTGCATGGCAGCACACATCTTTGTCTGCGAAGCATTCTTTCTAAGAAAGGCTTCTCGGACAATGTCATATGATCTGCATTAACCGCATCCTTCGCCCAAAAAGGAAACAGCCCCCATCTCGATTCCTCCATCGTCCGCTGATCAAATCGATCATTCATGACAATCGAAACCATCTGAGTCGGAGCTGCATTAAATCGGTTTGTATGCCCTCGAATTACTTTTCCTACCTGAAACATATCCACTATATCGCCAATATCTGCTGTTAACGAAAACCGTTCAATCATCGCGACCACCCTTTTCACGTTGTTGAATCCAGTTTTTGTTAAAGTCGCGATATTTATGCAACGTTTCTAGTCAGAATATTAGAAAGTCTAAACAACAGTTTGCCGAAAATAGTTCCTCTACTCTTCAAGTCCGCCCGTCTACATCGTAAATCTTTTTCGGAATTTAAGAGGAGGCATTCCCGTATGGGATGCAAACAGCCTAGAGAAATGCGGCGTCTGCCGGAAGCCCGTTTCCTCTGCTACTTTTGCAATCGTCCAATCTGTCTTAATAAGCAGCAGCTTTGCTTGATCGAGTCTATAATAAAGCAAATATTGCTGCGGCGTACAATCAAAAACCTCACTCATGCAGCGAGTAATATAATTCGTATGTAACTCCAGCACATCACTCAGCATCGTGTTGCTGATTGGTGTACGATAATTCAGCTTTAAGTAGGCAGCCGCACGCTCTGCTACCGATACGGCAGCTTTAGCCGCATCCGAGCGCCAGCCTTCGTCCAGCATTTGAAGCAAATGCAGAAACCGCTGCTGCCGATCCCAGAACGCACCATGTGACGAGCCTTTGGAAGCCTCATGCAATTGCGAGAAAATAAGACTCGCTTCATCTGTGTAGGTAAGCTTCATTTGTTTAGGCAGACGTATGGCATAAGTGTAGTAGTCCCCTCTAAGCGATCCGCTTTGATTGCCTACCGTCTCCTCCCAAGCGCCTACTGTTTGAAAATGAATCCAATCAAACACAGTCTCTTCCTCGCATGGACGTGTAGAATAATGCCAGCGGTCCGGCCTTAAAATAAGCACATCTCCAGGACCGAGCGTCCATCTGCGATTATCCTCTGCTACATGCAGTGCTCCCTTGTTCACATACAACAAATCAAATACGCCGAGGTTCGTCCGATTCGGATGCTCCTCGCCCGCACGATAAACCAAACGGTTGGATTCTATGAAAAATGGCAATGGTGGTGAACGAAACGTTAGTAATAGCTCCTCTGACAACCTAATCTCTCTCCTTCTAAAGTTTTGCATAGCAAAACTTACTTCGTAAGCACTAGCTTAGTTTTGCGAGCAAAACTTTCTTCGTAAGCATGAGCTTAATTTTGCATAGCAAAACTTTCTTCGTAAGCATGAGCTTAATTTTACGCAACAAAACTCTCTTCATAAGCATTAATCCAGTTTTGCATAGCAAAGCCTGCCATCCTAGCCCATGCTCAATTTACCTAGCAAAACTTGCCTCAAAAAGCATACGCTTACTTTTTCACAGTAAAATAAACTTCACAATTAATAATCATGTGTAAATGTGCAAAAAATGACTACTGCTCATGTTACTTGAAAACCATTTCATTTGTCTACAACAAAAGAAATCCCCCACCATTCCGCTTCCGGAAATGACTTGGGGGATTTGCAAATTTTGTATTATTTTCAGCAGCAATTTCACATAACCAGCTGTACATCCGAGCCCGGATTAACCTTAAAGAAATCTACGTCCGGCAGCAAGCTTTTGACCAAAAACATATAATCATAAGAAAGCTCAAGCGATTGCTCGTCAGGCACGAACACGACCTGCTTACTGCTTAAAAGGGAGAACACCTCGATTCGGTCAGGGAGCTTCTCGAATGCACTCATACAAAATACCGATGTCATATGAAAATATAGATTAAGAGCGTCTTCATCTGTATCTACTGCTAGCTTTTGAACTATATAATGATCAAGCGAATCCTCTTGCTCGGCAGAAACCAAATGAAAGATTTGTGAAATCTCCAAATCGAGCTCCTCTACATAAGCCGTCATTTGCTCATAAAAGATAATCGGCATACTCGGTGCTCCGCCTCCAAGCAAGAAGGCTGCCAAATGCTCCTTAATCGTTTGCTTCATCTGCAAGAAATGCTGGTCGGAATGAAATTTATAATTGCGATTCGTCCACCAATTCTCAACGGAAGTATGTATCGTCTCTACTCCGCGTGTCTCTTTGGACCGACGATAAAAGTCGTTTACCGTGTGGCTGGCTGCATATTGAACAAGCTGCCGCCAGTTCACATCACTTTCCTGCTTGCGACCGGACTTTCTTCGAGCGAACCGTTCGGGGCAACGCAGCAGCTCTTCTAGCTTATAGTCTTCAACTCTCAAAATCGCTGGCAACTGCTCCATTACAAAGTCCGCCTTTCTCGTTCCACTATCCGGCTACCGCTACAAGACCCGCAATTTGGCGTCCTAATCTTCTTCCTTGCTCTTTCTCTTCTTCAGACGCGTTATATTCAAATTTAATGCATTCGCCCGCAATTTCTGCGCCGAGCTCCTTCAGCTTCGCTTCAATCGTATCTACAGCGCCGCAATAGATTGGGTATGATGTATCACCTGAGCCAAATACGGCTGCTTTCTTGCCGCTAAGATCAAGTCCATCCATTTCTTCGAAGAAATCGAGAAATTCATCCGGCAGCTCACCGTCTCCCCATGTGTAGGCGCCTATAATAATCGCGTCATAATGATTCAGCTCATCTGCAGTGGCATCGAAGGCCTCTTTAGAAACAACCTCGGCACCCGCTTCCTTAGCGCCTTCTACTATCGCCTCGGCCATTTCTTCTGTATTTCCGGTCATGCTAGCATACACCACAAGTATTTTGGGCATCTTTTTTCCTCCGCTTTCTATTTTTTGTCGTTAGACATTTATCGTTTGAATGCCTTGGAAAAGCGTAGCGAGATACAGATTTCCATCTTGCATATCAATATCTGTTACAGGATAACCAAGTTTAACGGATAGAAGAGTTACTTGATTACACAAATAAGTAAGCTGGAATAATCCGCGATCCGTACATACATAAACCTCATTGCCCTTCGCCTGCACAGAAAAAATAAAAAGTTTGCCGAATCTTATCCGGTCAAATCTTCCTTTTTTATCGCCAATAAACAGCTCGCCTTGATCGCTCGTTCCAATTAAGTGGCCTCTGAATACCGCTAAGCTTGTTACACTTGCATCCAGCTCAAAATGAGCCCAATCATCCATAAAACGATCATATAAAGAGATGCCGCTCTCATGCGAAATAATCAAATATTGAGGCAAATTCATAAAATCATATACACGTTTATCTTGGCATGCTATTAGCTCCCATTTGGAGCTAGCTTTGGACCAAAGCCCATATTCCGTTGCAACGTAGCTGCTTCCACCAATCTTGCGATACTGATAACTAGGAATCAATATGCCATCATTGACCCATGCTTCTCCGTTCCATTCATATAAGCCGCTGCTTGAGCAGGCATGCAGCAAATCATGCTGCAACTGCAGCCGATTTACATTAGTCTGGTCTTCCATGCCTTGATCAAGCTTCTTCCATTCTCCTTCAGCATCGATTTGGTAAATCCCGTGACCGACTGAAGCGGCATACAAGCTATCAGCTCCTGCTTTAACGGACGAGAAGGGAAAGAGCAGCCAATTCCAAGGCTTGCTCGTTTCAGTCTGCATGTCTCTCACTCCTATAAAAATAATCGTTATATCGTTATCCATTCACTAATAATGCAATATGTTTCGTTTCTTATAAGGTGTTATTGGGGATGTCTATCCAAACTCTTTCATGGCAGTAGTAAAAGAACAACACCATATAGTGATAATGATTATCACTTTCGTATATATGATAACCATTCTCAATAATAATGTCAATCCTGTTCTTCATTTATTCTTCATTCATGCTCTTCTACTTCTCTATCATTTAGTAGTTGATCATCCATCCCATACAAACACACATATCCGCAAATATAGTTGAAGGACTATGACCATAGCAGATAGATACCCAATCAATAGATAGAGTACAGCCGTATAATAAGGCATCTAACAAGGAGTTGTTTTCGCTGAGTCATTATTATTATAAGAAACGTTGTGTCAGAAAACCGACTGCAGGTTGCAGTCCAAGAAGGAAGAAACACGATGACAAAATAATAGTTGTAAAGAAAAAAATTATATCTCAAAGAGTTAAAGTCGTAGCTGAGCGAGGAGAAGAAGGCCACAAAGGCAGAAGAGGACCGCAAGGACCACAAGGTCCACAAGGGCCTCAAGGAATAGCTGGTCCTACAGGTGCAACAGGATCTGCAGGGGCAGCGGGTTCTACCGGCGCTACTGGAGTTGGAGTTACGGGAGCGACTGGTGCAAATGGTATTAGCGGCGTAACCGGTGCTACTGGTCCAGCAGGTCCTACAGGACCAGGAGTAGGAGCTACAGGAGCGACTGGTGCTACTGGAAATCCAGGTGTTGCAGGAGCTACTGGCGCTACTGGTACCGCTGGCGTTACCGGTGTTACTGGGGCTACTGGCGCTACCGGTACTGCTGGTGTTACCGGTGCTACTGGGGCTACAGGAGATCCGGGTGTTACTGGTGCTACTGGTACTGCTGGCGTTACCGGCGCTACTGGGGCTACTGGGGCTACGGGCGCTACTGGAGGTACTGGCGCTACTGGGGCTACTGGTATTGATGGTGCGGGCGCTATTATTCCTTTTGCTTCAGGAATTCCTACCGAATTAACGACAATATTAGGCGGTTTGGTAGGTACTTCGAGTCTGGTAGGTTTTGGTTCCTCCGCTGTAGGCGTTAGTATACTTGGCGGTATAATCGACCTCACAGGCGCTGCAGGAACACTTCTTAACTTTGCTTTCTCTGTGCCGCGCGATGGTACGATCACTTCTCTTGCAGCTTACTTCAGTACAACAGCAGCGCTTTCGCTTGTCAACTCTACAGTAACTATTACTGCTCAGCTTTACCAGTCAACGACTCCAAACAATTCGTTTACTGCAGTTCCAGGCGCTGTTGTAACATTAGCTCCTCCACTTACCGGCATTCTGGCTCTAGGCACTATTAGCAGCGGCATTACTCCAGGTTTATCTATTCCTGTTACTGCTGGAACACGCCTTCTTCTTGTCTTCTCTGCTACAGCTACTGGTGTATCACTTGTCAATCTTGTAGCTGGCTATGCTAGCGCTGGATTAGGCATCTCTTAAAAAACGAAATTATGAAAAACGACAGATTAAGGATTCGTCCTTAATCTGTCGTTTTCTTTTCCAAGATTCTTCGTTCATTACAGCTTTAATTGAATTTGGAGCTTGAAACGAATTTTTATCTGATTATTCTCGAACTGTACATCTCTCACCGTTACAACTTCCTGTGCCGGCAAATCTAGTGGAATGACGATCGTTTCTAGCATACTTAGCGGCAGCTGAATAGCTTTGACAGAAAGCGATTGGGGTTTAAGAATAATGTTTGGAGACTCCCAGTCCAGTGAATATACCGCATCCAATCTCGCAGGAATTTTGTTCTTATAGGTAATATTCATTTGTGCAATCAGCTTGTTCTCTTCGAGGTCAAAGTTTGCCCCATCTAGATGAATATCCCTCGCCATTTCTTGATCAGCGGATTCTGGTCTGCTGATGGCAAGCTCGTCTTTCATATTCATTTTGATCAAATGGTTAATATCGGATTCCGTGAGGACGAGCTCCAGCTTCAGCTTTTTGACCATATCCAGTGCTTTCTCTTTCACATCAATCGGCGCATAGCTCATGTCCAGCGGCTCATCCGGTGCAATGTACGACAGAAACCACCATAGTGCGCCGCCAAGCAGCAAAAGAATAACAATGAAGCTCATTAGAAGTCTTTTTAAGGTTTTTCCCATGTGAATCCTCTCCTTGCTATACAGATAAACGATTTCTATTACGTCATCTCATAATGATAGTGCTATAATGAATCCAATCATTTTTACTGTTGATCAAAAAAATGCCGAGAGGATGGTCACCTATGAACACAAATCCTATACCGCTGCATCGTATTGGGCTTGAAGAAATCGTTCAAGCTCAAATGCACTTAAAGGATATCATTACACGAACACCACTTCAACATAACCGTGTGCTGTCCGAGCGGTTTGGATGTCATGTTCTTCTAAAACGAGAGGATCTGCAAATCGTTCGTTCCTTCAAAATACGCGGAGCGTACCATATGATGCGTTCTCTGTCACCAGAAACACTCGCTAAAGGGGTGGTTTGCGCCAGCGCCGGCAACCATGCGCAAGGCGTAGCCTACTCGTGCCAAACACTTGGCATCCCCGGCAAAATATACATGCCCAGCACAACTCCTCGCCAGAAGGTGACGCAGGTTAACTTTTTTGGCGGATCGCAAGTTGAAGTCATCCTTACAGGAGACACCTTTGACGATGCTTATGCCGAAGCAGTCGCAGAGAGCAACCGCAATGGCCTTGCCTTCGTACATCCCTTTGACGATCCCAAAATCATCGCAGGAAACGGAACGGTAGGACAAGAATTAATGGAAGCCGCGGATACCGTACCTGACTTCGTATTCGTGACCGTCGGCGGTGGCGGGCTTGCAGCCGGCGTCTCATCTTATGTAAAAATCGTCTCACCGACGACAAAGGTAATTGGCGTGGAGCCGGAAGGCGCGCAATCACTAAGAGCATCGCTTGATGCAGGTGAAGTCGTTACCCTTGATCAAATTGAGAAATTCGTCGATGGCGCAGCTGTCAAACGTATCGGTGATTTATCATTTGAGCTATGCAGAGACCTGCTTGACGATGTTATTTCCGTGCCTGAAGGAAAAGTGTGTACGACGATGCTCGATTTATATAATGAGAATGCCATCGTAGCCGAGCCGGCAGGCGCACTGCCCATTGCTGCGCTAGAAGCATACCGTGATCAAATTCAAGGCAAGACGGTCGTCTGTGTCGTTAGCGGCGGCAATAATGATGTCGATCGGATGCAGGAAATCAAAGAACGTTCTCTCATCTATGAGGGCTACAAGCATTACTTTATGGTCAGCTTCCCGCAGCGCGCAGGAGCGCTTCGTGAATTTCTCGACAGCGTGCTTGGTCCTAATGATGATATTACACGATTCGAGTACACCAAAAAATCAAACAAAGACAACGGTCCGGCGCTCGTCGGCATCGAGCTTACGCACCGTGAGGACTACGATCCGCTCGTTGCTCGCATGAGCAAGAAGGGCTTTCAATTTCTTGAGCTGAACAAGGACCCTGTTTTGTTTAACTTGTTGATTTGATCGGCATAATGTGAATAAGATACGCCCCGTATCCATGAATGGATACGGGGCGTTTGTCATTACCAGGCGTAAGCACGCGGTGCATCTCCGCCAGGGCCAGGGAATATTTCATCAATACGTTTCAGTGCAGATTCATCTAATGAGATTTCAACTGCGCGAAGCGAGCGCTCGAATTGATCCAGCGTGCGGACACCGATAATCGGAGCCGTTACTGCCGGATTCGCAAGCAGCCATGCGAGTGAAACCAGATCCTCAGGCTCGCCAAGCTCGTCACAAAATGCAGCATAGGCATCTAATTGATCACGATGCTGCTCCAATCGTTTCGAATCTCCGCTGCGGCGGCCTCCGTCTTTACGACGATGATTGCCTGCAAGCAAGCCGCCGTCAAGCGGACTCCACGGAATAACGCCAAGTCCTAATTCCTTCGAAGCTGGCAATACTTCCAGTTCCGGCAAACGGCATAACAAATTATATTTGTGCTGCTCAGATACAAGACCGATCGATCCTCTTGCCTTCGCTTCGCCTTGCGCAACTGCAATATCCCAGCCGGCAAAATTACTTGAGCCTATGTAGCCAACCTTGCCTTGGTTTACTGCTGTTTCGAATGCTCCCCAAAGCTCATTCCAATTTGCACTGCGATCCACATGATGCATTTGGTACAGCTCGATATGATCCGTTTGAAGACGCATAAGCGAACCTTCCAAATGTCTGCGAATTTTATATGCGGATAGTCCCGCTTCACGGTTCGGACCGTCATGATTATCATGCATGTCGCCGTATACTTTTGTAGCCAGCACCGTACGTTCACGGCGTCCGTCGCCCTGCTTGAACCATTTTCCGATAATTTCTTCTGTACGGCCTGCGTTCTCGCCCCAACCGTAAATGTTAGCGGTATCGATAAAATTAATGCCTGCATCTAGAGCTGCGTCTAATATACGAAATGATTCCTTCTCGTCCGTGTCCACGCCAAAATTCATTGTGCCCAAACATAAACGGCTTACTCGAAGTCCAGATCTTCCTAGTTTCGTGTATTGCACTCTAATCATCGCTCCTTCAATTTTGAAATAGGATGGATTGCGTATTCATTATACTAAAAATACACAAAGTAACCAAACGGCGTTCACAATCGCATAACAAATGTTCGTTACACTAACGGCAGGAGGTGTGTCTATGATACGTTTCGAGGAAAAACCGCAGCCGAAATTGTTAATTTTGTACGCTTCATATGGAGAAGGCCATCTTCAGGTTGCTCGCGCGATTAAGAGCGCTTGGGAGGAGCACGGCAATTATCGTACGGTAATGGTCGATCTCATGGCAGAATCTCACCCTTGGATAAATGAGTTTGCTAAGCGCTTTTACTTAAAGAGCTATACGCATATGCCCTCGCTATATGGCTGGGTATATGATTTCACAAGGCTAATGAAGCATGATTCATTATTTGGCGGGCTTCTTCATTCCTTTGGTACAGAAAAAATTAGGCGTATTCTTGCAGTCGAGCAGCCGGATATCGTCGTGCATACTTTCCCCAGCTTTGCTCTGCCGAAGCTTAAGAAACGTAAAAGCGTTCATCCTCCCTCCTATGCTGTCATTACCGATTTTGATCTTCACAGGCGCTGGGTTCATCCAAGCGTCGACCGCTATTATGTCGCTACAGAGGATCTCCGATTAGAGCTTTCCTCGCTGGGAATACCGGAGAGGGCAATTCAAGTGAGTGGCATTCCGCTCCAACGCGGATTCCGTGCTACAGCCGCCTCAAGCGAGCTCTACGAGAGATATAAACTAAATTCTAATCAACCTATCGTCCTAATCATGGCGGGAGCGCAGGGCGTTTTGCCTGATGTATCGCAAATTTGCAGCAGCCTGCTGCAAAACGCCGAGGTTCAGGTCGCGCTGGTATGTGGACATAATCTGTTTATGAAAAATATTATTGAGCAACAATTTCAAGCACATGAAGGAGCTTCTCGCCTGCAGGTGTACGGGTTTATTGAGTCTATTCATGAGCTTATGGCTATATCTAATTGTCTCATCACTAAGCCAGGTGGCGTTACTTTATCAGAAGCGATCGCTGCCGAGCTGCCCATATTCATCTACAAGCCAGTTCCTGGACAAGAAAAACAAAATGCATTGTATCTTAAGTCCAAAGGCGCAGCTGTCGTTGCCTATGAGGTGAATGAGCTGACGGAACAAATTTTGAAACTCGTTCATGATCCATTACGTCTTACTAATAGCAGACAATCCACTAAACAGCTTCAAGCCTCACAAACCGCAGCCGACAGCATCGTTTTGGATATTTTATCCAACTTGCGTATAATGGAGAAAGCAATCACTTTATAATGGATAAGGGGCTTGCCCGTGATTACAAATCAGAAAAGTTGGTTTGGAGCGGAGATGCGACTTATCTCCGTTATTTTGTTTGTTGTGGAGTTTGTAAGAGGTGCTGTTCTTATTAGTTTGCTGCCTATTTTTGGGGCAAAAACATTAGGCCTATCACCTGATGTAATTGGCGCTGCGATATCAGCTCACTATTTAACCGATACGCTGCTCAAAATGGCTATTGGCTACTTGCTCGATCGTTTCTCAACTCGTATCGTCGTTCAAGCAGGTTTAATTATTTCGCTGATCGGCATATATTTGCTGCAATTCTCCGAGCTGCCATGGATGTTCATTGGTGCAGCCGCACTATATGGCATCGGAATGTCACCGATCTGGATCGTATGTTTAACGAAAGTAACTGAGCAGCAGCGTGCAACCCAAATGGGAACGCTCTACACCATTTGGATGGTGGGACTAGGAAGCGGTCCGATCGTATGTAATATTCTGCTCGATTTCAGCGTATCTTTTACGTACAAGCTGCTTGTCAGCATGTCTGTGGCTGCATGCGTATTAACGCTTTTCATGAGCAAAGAAAGGGCTGCTGCATCAAACCGTATGCCATTTCGAACGCAGCTCGTCATTCTGAAGGAACGACTCGGCCATATGAAGATGCTGCTGCCGGGGATGATTTTGCAGACGACAGGCGCAAGCATGCTCGTTCCCATTTTACCAAGCTTCGCAAATCAGGAGCTGGGTATCTCAGGCACGCAATACTCCATTCTTTTAACGGCCGGAGGACTTTTTGCTGCAGGTGGGCTCATCCCCATGGGGAAACTTGCCGATAAGCTGGCTAATAAAAAATGGTTTCTCGTGACTGGATTTGGAGCGTTTGCATTTGGTTTATATATGCTGGCATCAGGACTTTCGTTCTGGTATTGTTTACTAATAGCGGCTGCTCTTGGATTATCCTATTCAGCTATTTTGCCTGTTTGGAATGCACTGCTCGCTGCCTATGTTCCACCTAATCAAGAAGGGCTTGGCTGGGGGGTATTATCCACCTTTGAAGGCATTGGCGTTATGATCGGTCCAGCTGCTGGCGGCTTAATCGCGGCTTGGAACGGAGAAGCATCCGTTTTTTGGACAAGCGCAATCCTCTTTGGATTGATCGGCTTATTTTATTTATGGTTCCCATTTCCGGCATTCGCTACAAATGAAAAAGCTACAAACAAGTAGAACGGGGTTAGATCTATGGATGATTGGCGCAACTGGCTTGAATACTTAAAACACTTGGATCTCGATTCAATCCAATGGACATTGGAAAGCTATTCGCAATGGGGGCCTTTTCCAGGCATTTTGCTTCCCATGCTTGAATCGTTTCTCCCTTTCCTCCCATTAATTCTTATCATTGCGGCTAATGCCAACATTTACGGCCTCGGCTTTGGATTTCTTTTTTCATGGATCGGTGTAAGCGCTGGTGCCTTCTGCGTATTTTGGATCAGCCGAAAGCTCGGACGCAATGTAAAAGGGAAACTAGAGCGAAGATTTCCAAAGTCGCAGCGGTTCTTCAATTGGGTTGAACGCCGCGGCTTCACACCGCTATTCCTGCTGGCTTGCTTCCCTTTTACACCTTCAGTTGTTATAACTGTCGTATCCGGACTTAGCAAGGTGCCATTTCCTACTTTTATGCTCGCTACACTGCTTGGGAAGGCAGTTATGATATTTTGCATTTCCTTGATTAGCTTCGATATTGGCAATTTAGTCAATGAGCCTTGGCGTATATTCGTCTCGATTACCGCTGTTCTGGTCATGTGGTTCGGGGGCAAACGTCTCGAATCCCGCTATCAGCTGAATGGGTGAGGTGATGGAGTATGTTTTCATGGACCATCTTGGCTAGTTTGCCTGTACATACATCTCTCCCTCTCCTCACATGGTTTGATGTTGGGGCAACGACGATCGTGCTGGTCATTGCGTTTGCTCTGCTCGCTGGCATGTTTATGTTCATTCGAATTGTTACAGATGACTCAGATAAATTTAAGGACATGAAAGAGATGGTGGAGACGATCTTCGGAACGCCTGCCCATCTCCGTCCGAATCCCGAACAAACCTCCGCCATAAAAGAAGGCAAAGGCCAGCTCATAGATGATGCCGCAGCTGCTAAAGCACCATTTTCCGAACCATGTCCCGCTTGCGATGAGATCGTCACTGAACGTGATTCGGTTTGCCCCTCATGCGGACTCCAGTTATTATAGATTGCTCCTGTTCTTCCACCTTGTACTCATACATTTCATCCTTTTGTGGCACACTGTTGAGGATCTTCTTCTGAAGATAAAGAAAATAAAAAAAACGATGAGATTCTCGAGGAGGGTGACCACATGTCAGGCAAACAGCCATCCGATCAACAGAAGGCAGCAAGCAAGGCGCAATCCCGAGCAGACCGCAATCTAGCCAGCAAATCGTCAGCGAGCGAACTGCAGTCAGATGCCGATCGTTCAGCTGTGCCGAAGCACGGATTATAAGGACAGGAAGGTTGGTTGACACCATATGAGCAATGATAATAACCATAATGAGATGAATCCCCTATCTGGTGAGCCTGTTGAAGTAAAAGGCACCTACCGCAATGAATGGGGACGTGAAGAGCAGCTCGAACGCGGAGATGTGTTTCCAGCAGATCCGATGCTTGGATCAACCGAGTGGCAGCTCGTTGAGCTCTTCTTCAATAATCATCATGAGGGGCATACTGATCCGAGGCTGGTGCCGCATGATGATGATAATAACCCAGAGGCTCATATGCAGCATCCAAGGCGTCATGAAGGCAGCAACAAAACTGACGATGATCAGTAAACATTGAGCATGCTGTAATATAAGCAGAAAAACAGCAGGCAAGAACGCTCTTAAGCGGCGTTCTGACCTGCTGTTTTTGTTTTATTAGCTAAACTAATCAGCTAAATCCGTTCATGATGACTTTGGTCCATTCTCTGCCTCTTCAGCACAGCGCTTTGCGTTTTCCTCGCGCTGCGTCACTTGATCGAGCAGCTTCTCCAGTCGCCGCAAATGGTAAGCATATTCGAACAATGCCGAAGCGACAAAGACGAGACGCTTATGCTCGTCCGGATCTTCCAAAATGTACGCCGTCAATTCCTTCACAAAACGCGCTTCTCGTTCTTCCTCAGGCTCAATCAGCGCATTAGGCTTCATTTTCCCTTCAGCTTTCAACAAGATGTGCTCGTGATACTTCGATAAATCCTCAATTTGCCGATCGAAGCGCAGCGCCCACTCACTGGCACTTTGGGAGGAAAAATAATGCTCCTCCACCACATCGAGCAGATCAGCCCCTTTTTGCAGAGACTTAATCATTTGTTTCGATACAAGCAGCTGACGGGCATGGCTCGTCTTCGTCTTCGCAAGCACTTTGCGCTCCTCTTCGAAAACGGTGTGGCGTTCCTCCAGCTTGTGCAGCGTATCGTGAAGCTTGTCCTTCTCTTGGCGGAAAACCTGCTCCTTCATCTCATTCGAAATGGCTGTGCGAAGCAGCAGAGAAAGCTGTGAATAGGCATGATGAACCTGTTCGGTAAATTGCTTTCTTGGCCGTGGAGGGAATACGAGCACGTTAACCGCAAATGATGCTCCAATACCCGTTAGCACCATTAAAAATCTTCCTATTGCCACGTCCCAGCCTTGTCCATTCGCTTCCATAATGGCAACGACCGTAACCAGTGTCAAACTAATCGTGCTCTCCATCTTCAAGCGAATACTAATGAGAATGACAAGGATACATACAAGACCTGCCGCAATCGGCGTATGACCGAATAACCGAACGGCTACAATCGCCATTACAGCACCCAGCAGATTCGTTTGGACTTGATCCGCTACACGCTGCCATGAGCGGTAAATAGAAGGCTGAATCGTAAATATAGCTGCCACGGCAGCAATAAGCGGGGAAGCGAAGCCGAACAAGCTGCTCAAATAAATCGCTAAGGCAACAGCCATCCCCGTTTTTAAAACTCTTGCACCAATCGTCATGTTGATTCTGCCTCCGTCACCAGAAGTTCGGCTGAAGCCACCTCTCTTCCATTTACCCAAAGCGTTACAAGATGAAGCCCGCTATAATGCTTGCGCGTCGTTAAATCAGCAAAACGATGAGTGCGAACACTTGAAGCTGACGCTCCTCCGGCATACTCGCGATCCGATAGCAGGAAACGTTTCAATGAAGTTTTCCCTCCAGACTTCACGAATGCAATTCCATATTCGATACGCAGCTTGGCCGGCTCACCCTCACGCAGCTGTACGCGATAGCGTATAGATACCTCACCGCCAATAGCAACTGTCTCTGGATCTACCTCGATTGCAGCAAAAGCAACAAGCGGGTGTTCCTCTTCTTCTGCAGACGCGTGCTTCGCGTACCCAAACAATTCCATGATCTGCGGGCTTGATTGCTTAATCAGCGTACGGCAGCCATGACGAATGATCCAATCCGTCTTCGCATCATTGCCGATCCAAGCCTGCGCAAGCGATATGACAAGCTCGGGATGATCTTTCGCAATATCATTCAAGTTGTTAGCTACGCTCTTGCGCACATAAAGTGAATCATCACATTTGAGCTTCTCCAAAATCGGAACAATCGGCGATGGGTCTCGCTTAAAGAGCGGCAGCGCCTGCGCCCACGGCAGGCGCGGTCTTATGCCTTCGCTCGCGAGCCGCCTTACGTGCTCATTCGGATGATCTGCCCATATAAGCATTTGCTTAGCCATACGCTGTGGATCGGCAAGAATGAATGCTCTTATTGCAAATTCTGAGGTCGAGTATTTCGTAAAGCGCTCCAGCGCGTCCAAAGACAGCTCCCAGTTTTGCGGCTCCAGTCCAAACACCTCGACGAAGTCTGGAAATATGATAAAAGGCAGCCCAGTGCATTTTTCATCTATTTGATATAAAACAGCCAGCGCTTCATCATATGCCTGCGGTAATGTAGCACCCAGCGCTTCTGTAATTTTTCGAGTTCGAGCCTTTAACTCTAATTGCTCCCAGTCACCATCCCTTACACGCTCTGCGAAAAGAACGGCGTCAAAAGGACTCCATGCTGACTTCAGCAAACCCGCAAATTTCTCCAAAAATAATCCATCGTACATAGCCTTAAGCGGTTCTGCCAAATTAATCCCCTCCTCCAGTTATTATACCGAAAAAACCGATTCGATCACTACTTGCATCCGTTATTCATTTATAACTGCGCTGTAAGCAGCAAAAAAGCTCCGAAACGCCCCTGCAGGAGCGCTCCCGAGCTTGTTTTATTTATAAAAATTAAATATAGCGCGCTATGATTCCAGACAACTGCTGCGCAATTGCGTTCGGCCCTGCTGAGAGCTGCTCATTCGTGAAGCGAGCCCGAACAAATGTCTCATCCATATCCATAGCCTCTGCAAAAAAGGATGATAACCCACGTGCGCGCCGGTCGATTTGGAGCACCAGCTCAAGCTCGCGATCCGATGGATAGAACATCACTTCCAGCTCGTCGAGCTGGCCTCGGAATTGCGAGGTCGGCACAAATTCCAGCTCTTGAATAAATGGCATTTTGCCGCCAAGACGGGAAGAGTACTCGCATTCTGCCTTGCGCAAACGGAAGCCGAGCACATTCAGCGCCTCCAGCACCGTGTTCATGGCGTGTGTCGGAACCACTTCGATTCGGTCATTATCACCAGGATCGACGCCTCCGCGAACGTCTAATTCCGTCTTCACCCATACTGGCGCGCGGCCAATTGTAAGCGGTGTTTGATGGGGCAGCTGAAAGGAGAACGGCACCTCGCGACTTTCATTCGCCTGCAATGTGAAGGGAGCGCTCACGTGATATCGTCCCACCACTCCCTGCTGCGTTATTTTACTGTCATTGCTCTCACGTATATATTCTGTCATGACCGATAGCTGTATCGTTTCAATTCGCTGCTCTACGTTGCCGCCTTGCATTTTGACGATACCTCGAACCTCTTCACCTGGTGCATAACGTGCTTTTTCTAATAGTGTATCAATCTTTGCTGAGCCAATACCGATGCTTGCCAAAAAACGATTAAACATCAAACCGACCTCCACTCAAATTATCTTCATTCCGAACTGCATAACCGTATTACGATGTCTTGAAAATTAAGTTTCAAATTCAAAAAGTCATCCCTTGGCGTGTGAAAAATTGTTGATGATGAATGGTGGGAACCCGTCTCTAATGGTCTGAATCATCTGATTGGCCTAGCTCGCTCTGCTTCTGATCCATCGGCAAATTCGGCTGCTCCATATACGGCAATTGGATGATGAAGGTCGTCCCGACTCCTAGCTTGCTTTCGGCCGTAATTTGTCCCTGATGATTATTAATAATTTTGAAAGTGACCATTAATCCAAGTCCGGTCCCTTTATCCTTTGTTGTATAAAAGGGTTGACCAATCTTCGACAGCTGCTCCGCAGGCATGCCTGGTCCTTCATCTTTAATGCGTATCATTACTCCGCGATCAGGATCAAGGGACATATTAATCATGACGATGCCACCATTATGCATCGCTTCTATCGCATTTTTAAGCACGTTAATAAACGCTTGCTTTAATTGATTCTCAACACCGTATACCCACAATGGGCGATAGTCAGAATGGAATTCAATGATCACATTGTGCAAAATAGCTTGTGTATCCAGTAAATTAACCGTGTCCGCCATTAATTGACGGCAATCTTTATGCACAAATTCATAAACCTGAGGCTTGGAGAGCATAAGTAGTTCGCTGACGATTGACTCGATACGGATGAGCTCTGTTTTCATAATGTCGTAAAAATGGTTGATATTGCCCCGGCCCGATGAAAGCAGCTGCATAAACCCTTTTAACGAGGTAAGCGGATTTCGGATTTCATGTGCAATGCCCGCCGCTAATTGACCTGCGACATAAAGCTTTTCAGAATTAATGAGCAGCTCCTCATTCTTCTTCCTCTCAGAAATATCCCGAATAATGACTTGTTCAATTTGTTTACCCGAGAAGGTAGAGCTCACCCGTACCATTTCTGTATGAAGCAGCATCCCTTGCATGGACATCCATTGCAGCTCGATTGGCTTATTGGGCGCATCATCTCCTGCTTGGCCTGCCGTGAGCCATGCTTCCAGTTCATTATGATAGGGTTCGGCCAATAAATTATAAACATTTGAACCGATTATTTTATCCGCTGAATGCACTTCGAATAAACGCAAGCCAGCACGGTTCATAAATTCCCATTTGCCGTCGCTTATTAAAGCTATCGTATCTATGGAGTTCTCCACTAGAAGTTTATAACGCTCATTCATTTGAGTATATTTGTTGGATGCAAACCAGGTGGTAAGACTGAAGCTGAGGATAAATAAAGTAGATAAACCAAGTAAAGATGCAAGAATCAACAAATATTGGTTTAGAAGATCTGTAGATAAAACATCGCTATAATCAATCTGCAGCGCGTGCATGCCAACTTGATGAACGACTATGTTAGACAATCCGAGTGAAAAGCAGCTTTTTATCTTATACCCTGACCCTTTTGTTTCCAGCCAATAAAAAGCCAAATATGCACCAATAAAGTTGACTCCAAAGGAGATCCAATAAAGCGGCCAATCCATTTTTAGTATAACGACCGATTCGGAAAGCATCGACAAGTAATGAAGCATATTAACTCCCAGAGCCATTAATAGGGCTCCAAATAAGAAGCGTACCGATGAGAGATTTTTCTTTTGCATAACAACTAATGAGACATAAATGATAATGACACATGCGAATACTATAGGGAGCATGCTCCAATTCATGACCAATCTATAATGGGATGCAAGCAACAAAACAACATGCATCGTCCATAGGCCAAGTCCAAATACAGCAGCGCCGCCAATGATCCAATTGAAGCCGTGTGTATGTTCATTTTGCAGAGGCTTTTCAATCATTTTCAGCATCGTATAGGAGGCAAAACACATGATGAAGAGTGATAAAACTAAATAGAAACCATTTTCATGTATAACGAGGTCGCTCATAGAACTCCTTAAATAACCATTAATTTGCTTTCAAATAGTAAAATTCGACAATATCCTTTAAAAACCTCTCTTTGTCCCGGCAATATTTCAATTTTTTGTAAGAAATCGCGCGTGAGTTTCTCTTCTGCTCATCTTCGGCTATTATGTTAGAATGACCTTAGTAGAAACAGGCGATAATAGTCTAATAGGCATTGCTAGATTTGATCATTCCGCTTCGTAATAGCACGAGGCTTGCGTCAGACATTATTACCGTTTCTTAAAATGTGTAGGAGGAAAAGCAATGAAAATCATTAAAGAGTTTAAAGAGTTTGCAATGAGAGGCAATGTCATCGATTTAGCGGTCGGGGTCATTATCGGAGGAGCTTTTGGTAAAATCGTAACTTCTCTGGTTAACGATGTAATTATGCCGCCGATTGGTGTGGTTTTGGGAGGCGTCGATTTTAAGGATTTAAAAATCCCTCTTTATAGCAAAGAACACGCCGCCAGTGTCACCGCAAGCAACGGAGGCAAAATTGATGAAACCTTGCTGCCTACCATCAATTATGGCCAATTCATAAACGTAATGCTGGACTTTATTATTGTTGCATTCTGTATCTTTCTGCTTGTAAAAGTAATCAATGTGCTTCGCCGCAACGAGAAGAAGGAAGCTCCACCTGTTGAAGTGACCGAGAAGGATTGCCCTTACTGCTTGTCCAAAATACCTGTGAAAGCTACGCGCTGCAAGCACTGCACATCCCAGCTAGAGGCTGCTGCACATGGCTGATGAGCTCTTTGACATTTATGACGAGCAGCTTCGGCCGCTGGGCACAGCAACACGCGCAGAGACGCATGCGAAAGGTTATTGGCACCGCAGCTTCCATTGCTGGCTGACGCGCCGTGAAGGAAACCGCAGGTTCGTGCGGTTTCAGCTGCGTCAGGCAGGCAAGGATACAAATCCGGGCTGCTATGATATCACGGCGGCCGGTCATTTGAGTGCGGGCGAAACTATTCGCGAGGCCGTTCGTGAGCTTGAGGAAGAACTAGGGGTTTCCGCCTCATTTGAACAGCTCATACCACTCGGGCAAATCAGGGAAAATATTAGCGGTGAAGTAAACGGAAAACCCTTTATCGACCGTGAGGTCAGTGACGTTTTTGGCCTTGTGTGCGAGCTGCCTTTGACAGAACTTCTGCTGCAGCCTGAAGAAGTGGCCGGCGTTTATGAGGCTGATCTAGATGAGCTGATTGCATTGTTTGAACGCTCTTTATCTGCGGTTTCTGCGTCAGGTGTTGAGCTCGGTGATCAGAACGAGCAGCTGACGATTGTCCAGCGCTCCGTTTCGGCGAAGCAATTCGTGCCTCGCGAGTTTTCTTATTATACGAGCGTACTTCAGGCTCTGCGCGGTTGTACTTAAGGGATGCCCTGCTTTTGCTAGCTGGATCGCGAACGCCCATTGTTCGCTCCCAATTGCTATACCACTGGTCAATTAAACCATGGATATTATAAAATTCAGTATGGCGCGGCGCTAGGTCAAAATCATTCAGCTCAGGCTGATTGTACAACCTCGCCGCCATTTCATGAAAACACCCGTGAAGATTGTACTCAATAAAGCTGCCCAGCTGATCGGCTGTAGCGAATGAACGCGGATTGTTCTGTACTCGCTGCTCTGCGCCTGGATTAAAGCAGGAGGAACGCCTGATCTCCTCAGGCACTTGGTTCCAGCCAGCAATCCAGCTGCGGTCATAGCCCATCGAATCATGCCAGCTGTATACCCTATTAATAAAATCTCGATGAAATCGCAGAAACCGATCGCCATAACCCGGCGGCGGTATCGTTCCTGGAACCAAATGATTCGTATGATGCCATACGCGGTGCTCATCCAACAACGCTTGCGGAAAATTAGGTATTCGCGGCATCCTCTTTTCCCTCCAAACTTATACATGATTCTCGTCTCTCACTCCTATAACGTATGCAGCCCATACAACTCCTGTGATATGCCTCCTTTTTAAATAACAAAAAGGACTGCCAACATAGAATATTGACAGCCCTTCTTATTAAATTGAAATTACCAGAATTGACGACGGCATTCATCTACTTCTCTTTTGACGCAAATATCAAATGAGACGGTTACATCTTGATTTCTTCCAAACGCACAGAAAATTCTTACACAGTCCTTGTCACGCGTGCAGAAGAAGTTAACTACACGGCAATGGCAATCGATTAAGCTTTGAACGGCTCTTGCATCACGACATCGTATCGCTCTCACAAGTTTTGCAGCAGTGCGCTCATCTTTCAACTGTTTAAAAATATCACTTAACTCAGCTCCTGCTTCTTGCATCGCTTCAACTGCCGGGTCTTCTCTGCGTCCGCAGCTTTTTTGCTCCACTGGGCTTATGCTTTCAGAAGAAATACGAGCTCGGCTTTTTGTTTTGCGAGCAGCTTTCACATTGCTAACTTTCAGTATTGATTTAGCAGACATATTATTCCACCTCCCTATCGAACATACTCTATTCTATGTAAATTTAAGAGATTTGCATGGACGAGTATCGCCCTCCATGTGTTGAATTTAACCTTCCATTTTTGTATGACCCGCTCGCTTCCTGCATACCTATATGACATACCATACGAATGGAGGTCTTTGGCTTGGCAGAAAATATGATGAGCATGGGCAATATCGGCAATATGGGCAATGTGCCAAACCCCGGCAACATGGGGAGCATGAGCAATATGCCGAACGCTGGGAACGCGGGCAGCATGCCTAACATGAACACCATGAGCAGTATGCCGAATGCAGGGAATATGGGAAGCATGTCCAATATGAGCAACATGGGCAATATGCCGAATGCGGGGAATGTGGGCAGCATGTCCAATATGAGCAACATGGGCAGTATGCCGAACGTCGGCAGTATGAGCGGCATGCCCAATATGAGCAACATGGGCAATATGCCAAACGTCGGCAGTATGGGTGGCATGCCTAACATGAGCAACATGCAAAACGCAGGCAGTATGGGCGGCATGCCCAATATGAGCAACATGGCAGGCATGGAGAAACCCGCTCCAGTGATCTATGAAGCCGAAGCGCAGCACACGGCAATGGTGATGGAGGTACGCGATAGGATTATGAATATGTGCGGCGGTCATATGCATAAATACGTTTGCGTCCAGACCATCGATGGACATGTATTTGAAGGCAAACTTATGCATATTGATCACTGCATTCTTTATTTGCAATGTACGATGCGAGACCCGCGCGCTTTCATGAACCCGTACAATGCGGTGCTGCCACTCGTTCTGTATGAGCTTCTTGTCATCACACTGCTCTAAGTATTAAGTTAGGCTTTGATACATTCGACAAAAGCATGTCCCTTTTGACATCGACGGTCTATGACTGCGAAAGCTGTCATACATATGCATAGAATGAAACGTCGATGAAATGAGGGGAGTAAACTCATGATTGAACGGATAAATCGGCTTCAGATAGAACTCCCGCCATCACCTTACGCGGATGCGAACGCCGCGGCAGCGGTGCAGGAGCTGCTTGGAGGAAAATTTGGTGAAATGTCCACCTTAAACAACTACATGTATCAGTCCTTTAATTTCCGTGAGAAAAAGAAGCTTAAACCGTTCTACGACCTCGTATCCAGCATAACAGCAGAGGAATTTGGCCATGTGGAGCTTGTTTCGACAGCTATTAATATGGTATTAACAGGGACAACAAGTCCCGGTGATCCTAATTCTGCTCCACTAAAGGAAGGTGTAAATAAGCGCAACAGCTATTTTTTTATACAAACCGGTCAAACCTCGCTGCCAGGTGATTCGATGGGACGCGCATGGACTGGTGATAATGTATTTAGCAGCGGCAATCTCGTGCTTGATCTGCTGCATAATTTCTTCTTGGAGTGCGGAGCACGAACGCATAAAATGCGAGTATTTGAGATGACGGATCACCCTACAGCAAGGGCAATGATTGGCTATTTACTCGTTCGCGGCGGCGTCCATGTACTTGCCTATGCCAAAGCGCTCGAAATCGCAACGGGTGTTGATGTGAAGAAGCTTATCCCTATTCCCGACCTTAGCAACAACAGCTTCGAAACGGCTCGAAAATACGAAGCAATGGGGCTTGGCAACAAGCTGTACACATTCAGCCAGAACGACTACAAGGATATTGTCCTCATTTGGAATGGACAAAATCCGCTTACCGGCGCTGAGCTTGAGGTCATTCAAGGCGCACCGCAAGGCGCACCTATGCCTGATTTGAGCGAGCTTCCAGAAGAGTTTGCGCCAGGCATCTCGCAAGAGGATTTTATTGAAATTGCCCGTCGGCTGCAGAAAAACGCCGGACTATAATCATGTCATGATTCAAGGAAGACCTCCTCATGCGCGCAAAGCGGCTTGGAGGTCTTCCTGCTCCTATTCCCTCGTTTTCCTATGCTATACTAAACAAAAGGCGAGGGAACGAAGGTGATTGCGATTCAAGTTTTGGCTATGCTTACTATGCTTATTGATCATATTGGTCTGTTATGGTTCCCTGAGAACGTCGTTTGGAGAATCATTGGACGGCTGGCACTCCCCTTCTATGCGCTCGCGATTGTCCTCGGTTATTACCGAACGAGCAATTTGGATCGTTATCTGAAACGGGTTGCATGGATCGCGCTTTTATCGCAGCTGCCTTATCAATTTGCTTTTTACCGGCTTGAAGTCAATACGGTAGGCACTTTATTCGTCTGCCTGCTGCTTCTGCGCCTTCTAGACAAATGGAACGGAAAGCCGCTTCTTCAAGTTCTGCTTTGCCTTTCACTCGCTGGACTTCTCGAGTTTATGCCCTTCAGCTATGGCGCATATGCTGCACTGCTCGTACTCATTTATCGTTATGCTCAAAATCAATCCTTTGTTGTGTTTCACTTCTCCTTGGAAGTGGTAAGCATCTTTATAAAGGAATGGTTCATACAGCCCTTTAGCATATTTGCTACTATTCTTATGGTCTATGTGCCTGATTTCATGCGCAGCCTCGAAACCATCAAAGTGCCGCGCTTCGTCTGGCGCAGCTTTTATCCGCTTCATTTGACGCTCATCGCAATCGTTTATTACGCAACCAGCAGCGAAAGCTTTAAGGAAATATTTCGCAAGCTATCATTCAGTTGATCATTCCGCCAGTTTTTCTATGGCTTTCATACATTAGATTGCAGCTGCTACACCTCTAAAGCATGTGCAGTAATTGTCGAACATGTTAGAAAAGTGTAAATAAAGTAAACAAAATTCTGACCACATATTCATAAGGGGCTAAAATATTTACGTTAGAATGGAGGAAATTGATCGGAGGTGTTATAGGAAATGATGAAAATCGTTACCTTTAAAAGTCGTTCTGTCCCAGTCTATTACCCTAATGAACAATCCGCATCCATAGATCTGCTTCATCATAAATTGTACGAACTAGAACTCGATTTTGACTTCCGCAAAAAGTGGAGAAGAATCAAATCTGTTGAAATGGTGCGTGATGTCGCTATTTTCCAATATAACGACGGCACAAAGCTCTACCTTGAAGTATGTTAGATAACTCGTAAAGAAAGACCTGCAGGCAAAGTGCCCGTCAGGTCTTTTTGTGCTTTCATCCCCCCCATTCACCTACAAAAAATGCCCCAACAGCATAACGCTGCTAGGGCATTATTCATTCTCCTTTAAGCTAAACCTTAAATTTCATAATTTCCTTCTGCAAATGCTCTGCCATATTGGCAAGCATAGCTGATGCCGCTGCAATTTCTTCCATCGAGGCCGTCTGCTGCTGCGCCGCTGCAGCTACAGATTGCGTACCAGAAGCCCCTTCAACCGCGATATCAACGACCTCTTTAATGGTCAGCATCACTTGCTCTGTACCTGCTGCAATGCCATTTGCTGCTTGCGAAACCTCATCAATTTGCTCAGCAACCTGCATAACCTCGTCCCGTATAGAGCCAAACATGCGGCCTGCTCCTTCAACTGCTTGGATGCCGCCGGATACGACAGTGCCCGCATCATTCATCGCCAGCACCACACGTTCCGTCTCCGTGCCAACAGCCATAACAATTTTCGTAATATGATCGCTTGATTCCTTCGTTTGCTCTGCCAGCTTGCGAACCTCGCCAGCTACAACCGCGAAGCCTTTGCCGTGCTCGCCAGCCCTTGCCGCTTCTATAGAAGCGTTCAGTGCAAGCAGATTCGTCTGAGCAGAAATGTCTGATATAACCTGCACCATTCTAACGATTTCCGTGGATCGATTCCCAAGTCCTTGTACGGCTGCAGCCAAACTATTAAAAGATAGCTGTATCGATTCCATTTGAACAACTGCCTGCTGCAGCGTCTCGTTTCCTTCTGTTGCCTGGCGGGAAGTTTTTTTGGCTGCATGTGACGCTTGCTCCGTGCTGACCGCAATTTGCTGAACGCTTGCCGACATTTCATGTATAACCTGAAAACTCTGCTCAGCACTAGCCGATTGCTTCTCAGCCCCATCTGCTACCTTCTGAATCGTATATGCGATATGTTCGCTTGCATGGCTGGTTTGTTCTCCGCTAGCCATAAGCTCCTCCGAGGAAGCAGCTACCTGATCCACGCTGCTCCCCACCTCGTGCACAAGCGTTTTAAGCTGCTTTACCATTTCATTAAAGCTTACAGCAAGTACGCCTGTCTCATCTCGGTAATGGCAAATAATTGGTTCTATTTGAAGATTACCTTTTGCAACCTCCATCGAAAGCGCAGAAACCTGCTTGATTGGCCGTGTCATGCGGATCGTAAAGAGTATTGTTGCTGCCATACCGACCGCTATCGTAATTAATAAGGTAACGATTGTAACCGTCACAATCTGTTCAGCACCCTTATTAAAATCCTGCATATATGTACCCGAGGCAATAATCCAGCCCCAGTGAGGGTCCTTCTCTAGGTAAGTAATTTTCGACGCCAGTTCATTCTCTGTACCCGGAAGCGCCCAAGTATAATAAACAAAACCGCCACCCGACTCCGCTTTCTTCATGAAGGCATCCGAAACAGGGAGACCCCATTCAGAATCGAGCACTGGTTCTCCATCGCTGTACTTAAGTCCAGCAAGACTGCTGCCCTCCATCGTGGGATGGGCAATCGTGAGTGAGTCTTTGTCTAATGCAAAAACATAACCGTTTTCGCCGAGATCAATGCTTTTATTGATAGGCCGTTTGCCTGCCTCATTCTTTGGTCCAAGCATAGAGACTTTGACGAACTCCTCTGCTTTGGCGCGGTCAATCGCTCCTGCTTTCACCTGTGTGTCGAGCAATGCAATTAAACCGATGGTGCTTTTAACGCTATTTTGAAGCAGCTTCTCGCCGCCGTTGTCCAGTTCGCTAACAGCAGTATTGTAACTTAAAGTACTAACTAGAATGCTAGGAATTAAAAGAAGCGACAAGCATAACGCCATTAGCTTTATACGAATCGTAGGTTTGATCGATCGAAGATTTTTTACCTTGTTCAATAGACTCACTTTACAGTTCTCCTTTAGTCATCTTCTTTGCTGTGTATTCCGAACATCGTATCATGGATATATCAAGCACGTCAGGTTCCTGTGGTTTGCCCAGAAGGAATCCCTGTACATAATTGCAACCCCATTCGCCTAATAATTCGTATTGTTCCTTGTACTCTACACCCTTGGCAATCACTTCAAGACCAAGCTTATGAACGAGATTAATGATGCCTTCAACGATAATGCGATCCGCGCTTTGCAGATCAATGTTTCTAATGAATGACTTATCGATCTTAAGGCAATGAATCGGCAATTGATTCAAGTTGTTGAGGGAAGAGAATCCTGTTCCAAAATCGTCTAGTATGATTCGAACGCCTGCTGCTCGAAGCCAGCTAAGTGTAGATATGGCTGTAGTTGAAGTATGAAGCATACAGCTTTCCGTTATTTCAAGCTCAAATGATGAAGGCGCAAGCTCATACTCCTTTAACACATGCAGCACCGTTTGTGAAAAGGTAGGATCTTGCAGCTGAAGAGAAGATATATTAATTGACATGTTAAGACTATTCAAACCATATTTGCTCATGTTCGCGAGCGTTTTGCACGATTCTCTAAGCACCCATTCTCCAATAGGTGCAATGAGACCGCTATGCTCTGCTATAGGTATAAATTCTGTAGGTGAAATATCGCCAAGCTCAGGATGCTGCCAGCGCAGCAGCGCTTCAAATCCTCTAAGCTTGCCGTCCTCCATGCGATAGATTGGTTGATAGCTGAGGTGAAATTGCTGTAAATATAATGCCGGTCTTAATGCCGCTTCGATAGCGATGCGTCGGTTAAGCTTATTCGTATCTTCCAAATTATAAAATCTTGCTCGATTGCCGCCCTGCTCTTTTGATTGGTATAGGGCAGACTCCGCTCGGCATATGAGCTGTTCGCTTGTTCGTCCATCCTTCGGGTATAACGTTGCCCCAATACTCGAGGTCATATATAGCTCCGCTCCGTTAATATCGATGGGACGCTCAATTGCATTTTTGATAGCCTCCACAGCTTGCATGCTTTGACATTCATCATGTTCTACAGGCATAGCTACCATAAATCTGTTTCCACCAACTCTACTCACCGTTGTAGCAGCCTTTCTAGCTTCAGCCAGACGCTGCCCCATCATGAGGAGTACATGGTTGCCAAACTCTGTTCCTTTGGTTTCGTTTAAGCGATAAAATTTATCCAAATCCACCAACGCCACCACCATCCGCTTGCCTGCTGCACGTACGACATTTACGGCCAATTCCAGCTGTGCAAAAGCCTCCTTGCGACAAGGCAAACCGGTCAACGCATCCATGTTGTTCGACCACCATCCATTTCCATTTCAGTTGTATAAAGTTATTTTGTCATAAAACTATTAGAAAAATTAATGATCGATATTTAGAACTATGTTAGATATCTTAATACCCATTCATTTAACCTTACAATTAGGCCAAAGGTAGCGATTTTTCGCACCAATTGTTAGCAAAAAAAAAGAACCACTCCGCTACAATGGAGTGATTCTTATTAAAATCTGTATTCAGCTTTGATTCTTGCTCGTATGCTGAGCGGTATACTTATAGCCGAATCCCCAAACCGTTCGAATGAGCCGCGGTTCCTTCGGGTTCTGTTCAATCTTCTTGCGAAGGTTGACGATATGTACGTCTATGGCACGGTCTGTTACGAAGGAATCAAAGCCGCGGATCGTATTTATAAGTTCTTCCCTGCTAAACACCTTGCCCGGATGTGCAAGAAATAATTTCATCAGCTCATATTCCGAGAAGGTTGTTTCAACTAACTTCCCGCGAACCAGCAATAGGCGTCTCTCAAAATCAAGCTGAATGAGCTCCCCCTCTTCGGTCGCTTCCACTGCTGCTGAAACCTGCTGCGCTGTCTCTGTCTGCATCGTATTCGATCGACGAATTAACGCCTCTACCCTAGCTGTCATTTCGTGCATGCTGAATGGTTTGCACATGTAATCATCCGCTCCAGCTTTTAAAGCCTGAACTCTTTCTGACACTTCACTCTTCATGGATAGAATCATAATCGGTACGTTAGAGCGCTTTCTAATTAGCGCACACACTTCCATTCCGTCCAGATCGGGCAAGATTAAATCAAGCAGCACCAAGTCCGGATTAAACTCTGATGCGAGTCTTAATCCGTCATCTGCTCTATAAGCTTGCATGACAGAATAGCCTTCCTCGGATAAATACATAGACAGCATATCACTCATCATGACGTCATCTTCAATAACTAAAACCTTATACATTGTCGTCACCCTTTTTGAGGATTGAAGATTTCTGTCGAATATTTTTTGTATCTCTACTATACCTTAACGTTATTAAAGGAACAACAAGTTGTTAGAAATTTGTTAGGTTTTATTGTCGAATACATCTTTCGCTTTCCGAAGCCCATCCAAAAGCCGCTTTAACGTCACCTCTAACTGAATAATAGCTTTTTGCAAATTGTCCGATTCAAGCTCCGGCAGCTTCACGATTCGCTCAACCTCACAAGCCGCCTCTAACAATTCGTATGCGGATAAATAACCGGCAGCCCCCTTAAGTGTGTGAGCCATTCGTTTGACAATTGTTAGCTCCGATTGCTTAATCATCATTCGCAGCTGGTCTGCAAATGAATCGTAATCAAGCATAAATTGCTCCATCATATGCAGCAAGATCGGCAGTTTTCCATTCACTCTTGCCAGTGCGCTTTCAACGTCCATGCCGTCAATAGACGGCAAACTATCTATATTTGCTGGTTCTAATGCACGTGAACGATCATTTAGCCCAGATTTGACGACCGGCTGAATAGTCGAACCGCTGATTTCCTTCAACCAATAGGAAATGACATTATGAATTCGCTCGGAGGAAATAGGCTTCGTTACCACATCGTTCATCCCCAGCTTCAAATAACGCTCGTGATCATTGCGAAGCACGTTTGCCGTCACGGCAATAATCGGAATATGATCATATTTAGCTTGTGTGCGAATGATGCGAACTGCTTCCGATCCATCCATTATCGGCATATGAATATCCATTAATATAAGATCCCAGCGCTCTTCGCCCAGCTTAATCAGCACTTCCTCGCCATTCTCAGCTAAGCCGACCTCGTAGCCCCGCTCCTTCAAAATTTCGATTGCAACCAGCTGATTAATTTTATTGTCCTCTGCTAACAAAATCCGCGTATTTGTCACATTTTGCTGAATCGTGGCTACTGACTCGATTTCTTGTTCCTTCCCATCCGTGCCTTTATGATCGAGAACACTTTCAATTGCACGAAGCATAGCCGTCCTCATGATAGGCTTAATCAACAATGTTACCGGTCTTTGCTCAGCAGGAAGCTGCATCATTTCGTCGCGTCCATAAGAGGTCGTCATAGCAATGGTTTTGACACCAGCTAGTTCCGCATCACGATGGAATTCAAGCCAGGTTTCTGCACCGTACATATCCGGCATCTCCATATCAAGCACGATAAGCTTCGGCAGAGCGCCAGCTCCAATGCGGCGCAGGCGATCCCTAGCCATTTTCCAAGAGTGAAATGGAATAGGCGTCAAGCCAAACGATTCGACAATATCGCTCCAGTGCTCCCGCATCTCGTCATCATCCTCTACGATCCACACGGGCTGCTCCAATAAATCCTGATGAACCTGCAAACGCGGTTCTGTATACTTATGAATAATAGTGAATGGCAGCGTAAAGTAAAACTCGCTTCCAACAAGCGCTTTGCTGGTAACCTTCAGCTTGCCTCCCATTAATTCAACAAATGATTTGGATATGACAAGTCCAAGTCCCGTTCCACCAAACTTCCGTGTTGTTGATCCATCCGCTTGCGTAAACGGTTTAAAGAGCTTCTGGACCTGCGCCTCGCTCATCCCAATCCCCGTATCCGAGATGATAAACTTCACGTCTACCCCTTTATCCGTCTGCTCCACTATCTCCAGCTTCAGCCTTACTTTTCCTCTATTCGTGAATTTGATCGCATTCATGCACAAATTGAGCAGCACCTGCTCAAGACGCAGCGCATCGCCAATAATCGTTTGAGGCAATTCCTCTGGCGTATCAATAATGAATTCAAACTGCTCTTTACCGCCCATAAATACGCTTAATTGATCAGTGATCCGGTGCATCAGCTCCTCAGGCTGGAACGGCTGACGTTCGATGTCGACCTTGCCTGCTTCAATTTTGGAGAAATCCAAAATATCATTAATAATTCGCAGCAGCGTCTCCGAGGAGGTATTCATCTTGTCCATATAATCCTTCTGTGACGAAGAAAGCCCTGTCTTGCGCATTAATTGCGTCAAGCCGATAATGCCATTAAGCGGCGTGCGTATCTCATGGCTCATGAGCGCCAGGAATCGACTCTTCGCTTGATTCGCTTCCTCCGCTTCGAGTGTGGCGCGAACAAGCTTCTCCTGCACCATCTTCTGCTCCGAAATATCTCTTGCTATACAAGAGAAAAACAGCTCACCCGTATCTTCATCCTTATGCGGCACGATGACCATGGAAACGTACAGCGGCTCGCCATTTTGCTTCATCAACTGCGCGTCGCTTTCCCAGTAACCAAACTCTTTGGCGAGCGCTGCTCCTCTCACAAGCTCCGAATACATTTCTGGATGAGAATATTCCTCTACCATATGCACCTGATCCGCATTGCTTTGCAAGCCCAGCATTTCTCTGCCTGCCCCATTCATATAGACGAGCTTGCCTCTTGAGCTGACTGATGCTATTAAATCCTTGGCTGATTCAACGATGTCGAGCAAACGGTTGCGTGCTTTCTCTACATGCTTACGGTCGGATATATCGAGCACCATACCTACAACACCAGAGAACCGTCCATTGCGGTCACGCAAACCATTCGAGCTGTGCAGCGTTGGAATTCTTGTTCCGTTTTTATGAATAAAGGTCCATTCCCTCTCATAGGAGAAGCTCGTGCTGCGGAGCTCCTTGAATACTTCAAGACCAGGCTGAACCGTTCTGCCAAGCTGTTCGGTAAGCTTCTCAGCTTCCAAGCGAACCTCATCTAGATCCATGAACAACAGCGGTGTAGCGCTCCCAGCTAGCTCCGAAGTCTTGTAGCCCAGCATCTCTTCAGCTGTTTTATTCAAATAGGTGACCTTATACTGATCGTCGAGCACGATAAATGCATATTGATTCTGATTAATAATTGCTTCAAGGCGATCGAACATTTCTTGCAAATGCTCCATCATGCCGTTCACAGAATGACCAAGCTGACCAATCTCATCATACGGCTCAACTTCAAGATGCTCAGCCTCGAAGCTCCCCGCTGCAGCCTGCTCCGTCACGCCCAAAATACGTTCTAATCGCTTCACAATACGTTCGAAGTAGAGAAAGAAGAAGATAACAATGATCACTTCCGAGACAGCAATCGTCGTGAAAATACGCCAAAAGATCGGCTTTACCTCTTCTTCCAGCTTGGACATTGGCTCTTGCAGTGCAAAACGCCATGGCGTTTCACTCACCTTCGTATGAAAAACCGCGTACGATCTTCCCGCTATATTAATTTCCGAAACACCCTCATAAGAGCCAAGCATCTTCTCCGCAATCGGAGACAAGGAAGACTTCTCATGAAATAAGCCTTTGCTAATGATTTCTTGGTCATCAGAGCTATAGATGATGCCACCTTCATCATTGAATAAGCGTATAATCGTTTGATCGCCAGTAAATTCAATGAATGGCCGGAGTGTCGCCATGACAATAGAGGCATACACAACTCCTTTGAGTTCATTCGTAGCCCCATATACTGGTACAACGATAAATGATTGCGTAGCATCAGAAAAAGAAGGCTTAAAAGGGTCTGTAATGACCACTTTGCCTGTAATCGACTCCTGAAAAAATGACTCCATGCTCATATCTCTTCTAATACCATCGGTACGCAGGCTTATGCCTGATTCATCTATATACCCAATCGAGTGATAGATAAAGCCCCCACGAACGAGCTCACGTCCAAAATAATGAAGACGCTCCTCATCTGTGCCAAATCGGACAACCTCTGTTCGGCTCATCACAATAACCTCCGCTTTGCGGATAGCCATCCATGACGCCAATTCGTTTGCACGTTTGTTTTGCATACTGCTTGTTTTCTCGATTTCAGATTTGAGCATTGCATCCTTGACCGCAGAATAGTTGCCTATTCCAGCAATCAACAGCGGAAAAAAAGAAATGAGAACAATCAGGATCAAACCTTTTGTACGCAACGACATTTTTTTCAAACCACTTCCACCTTTCGCTACGCATGAGCCAAATCTGCCTGACTTTGACACTATTATATCTCTTTCAACTATTATTTGGATAATAAAAAAACGCTAGAGCCTGCATGCCGCAACACTGCGGTTAGCTGCTCTAGCGTCTCATTATCATTTATACTAAGTTATTCGGCTGCAAGCACCGATTCAATACGGCTAAGCTCCTCGTCGCTGAAATCAAGACGGCTCAATGCTGCAACATTATCATCAATTTGTTCAACACGACTTGCTCCGATCAAAGCCGAAGTTACTCTTCCGCCTCGGAGTACCCAAGCAAGAGACATTTGGGCAAGCGATTGTCCACGATGCTGTGCAATCTCATTCAACAGCTTAATCTTATTCAATGTGCTGTCTGTAATATGATCCGCCTTCAGAAATACACTTGGTCCTCCAGCGCGTGAATCGGCAGGAACACCGTTCAAATAACGATTCGTCAACAAGCCTCCAGCAAGCGGAGAAAATACGATCGAGCCAATGCCTTCTTCGTCCAAAACATCCTGCAAGCCGTTCTCGATCCAGCGATTGAACATCGAATAGGATGGCTGATGAATAAGGAAAGGCGTACCTAGATCCTTCAGAATAGCGGCCGCTTTAGCTGTTTGCTCTGGATTGTAATTCGAAACGCCGACATACAACGCTTTTCCTTGGCGCACAATATGATCAAGAGCCCCCATTGTTTCTTCAAGCGGTGTATCCGGATCTGGACGATGGTGATAAAAAATATCGACATAATCAAGGTTCATCCGCTTTAGGCTTTGATCCAAGCTGGAAACCAAATATTTGCGTGAGCCCCATTCGCCATAAGGACCTTCCCACATATAGTAGCCAGCTTTGGTTGATATAATAAGCTCATCACGATATGCTGCAAAATCTTGTTTAAGTATTTGGCCAAACATTTCTTCTGCTGAGCCAGCAGGCGGTCCATAGTTATTCGCAAGATCGAAGTGCGTAATGCCTAAATCAAATGCACGGCGTACCATGGCACGCCCATTCTCATGACGGTCAATGCCGCCGAAATTATGCCACAATCCTAAGGAAATTGCCGGCAGCTTTAAGCCGCTTCGTCCGACACGGTTATACTTCATGCTCTCATACCGATTATTAGCCGCTAAATAAGTCATGTTCAATATTCCCCCAAACCGTTATTGGAATCGCTTATTGTGCTTATTAAGCATCAACAAGCTGCTTCCCGTATATTGTACAACTGCAGATTGCCAAATGGAAATGCAACTATTTGATCTGCCTTTTCTCCAGCTTCAAATGCGGACTGTTGCGGACGGTTTCCTCGAAAAAGCTCGTTTGCTCCCGAACAAGGCGCTCCCATGCCTGAACGCACACGGGGTCGAAATGTCGCCCGCTCTCCTTTAGGATAATTTCCATAGCCGCCTCATGCGACATCGCCTTTCGATAAGAACGTGACGAGGTCAAGGCATCATAAACATCCGCTACGGCAGTCACCCGTGCAAGCAGCGGTATCTGTTCACCTACAAGCTGATCGGGATAGCCGCTGCCATCCCACTTCTCATGATGTGACCTTATAACGGAAAGCTCCTCCGGCATAAAACCTAATCTTTTGCACAAATCGTAGCCCGATATAGGATGCACCTCAATAATTTCACGTTCCTCTGGTGTAAGCTTGCCTGGCTTGTTCAAAATCGTATCCGGTATTCGCAATTTGCCGACATCATGAACTAACCCGCCTTGCGCAATCGCTCTTAATTCAGCTGAGCTGAGTGAGAGCTCCTCGCCCAGCTTCAAAGCATAGAGGGCTACCCGATAGTTATGGCCTGCTGTGTAAGAATCACGTGCTTCCGTTGTCATCACCAGCTCTCGAACGCTTGAAGACATATAGGTGTTAATCCAATCGCGCGGATTGGCGCGGAACATCAGCTTAATAGAGGCTGTAATGGACTTGGAGCTGACATATTGATTCACAATACCCCAAACCATGACGACAACTGAAGCAAGCAATAGGATATGGTAAAGCCACCAGCTTATATTCCAAGCCTCGCCACTCACGATAATCAGCTGTGCAATAATCATCCAGCCTGAGCTGTACACGATGGCTAGCTGCAATGGAAAACGAGAGGATATGTACGCTTGCAAATACCGATATATTGTCCAGCCATTCAAAGCGATCGTAAATAGGCTTGCGGCCCATTTCATTGGCAAATCCTTAAAATGCAGAAATAGTATAAGATTCGGGTAAAACCAAAGGATGGTGCAAAGGGCAAGAAGCAAGGATATCCATAAGGGCAAAAGCATTCGCTGCAACTGAGCAAACCATTTGATGAGAGGACGATCTACAGATATAGAGGACAACCACAACCATACAACGGCCAGTATAACGCTAAGCTGAGCAGTGCTGCCTGCAGTACTTGAGTGATGCGTTAAAAAACCAGGGGTAGATAAGCCATGCAGAACAAACAATGCAGATAATGATACATAAGATAACGATAGAAAACTAATCTTAATATTGCGAAGGGTAATCGCGACGAATCCTACAGCAATAGCAAGGATCAGTGAGATCAATGCTACGAGACTGACGATATAAAAATGCTCTTGAGGTGCGTTAATGCTCTTATCAAGCTCCGAACCTCGCAACGCGAAATAGCCTGCCAACGGCAAAATCATTAATAAAACTAAACGTGTGTACACCCACATATTTTTGCGCAAGCTTATTCCTCCTAGATGTCGTTCTTTATATGTATTTGCTGGTAAACATACCGCCTGTGGGAGGCGCAAAATGTAAAGCTTCATCAAAAACCAACATGAAACTTGTAGGATAATGTTGGATATTCGTCTTTTACTATCATATCATCACGCAGTCAACCTATAAATAGTGAAATTTCGCGGAAATACGGATAATTCGAACCGACAACATATATTTTTATTTTAGATTAAGGTTTTTTCAATCTTGTTTTGTTATAGTAGTTGAAGACAGGTAAATTGAAGGGAGTTTATGGAATGAATAACAAGGAATCGCAGCCAAACAAAGACGCAGAAAACGAATTGACTGCGAAGGAAGAACGTTACGAGCTCGAACAGACAGAAGAGCAGGACAAGCTTTCGGATCAAGATACAGCTATCGAAGAGGAGCTTCAACAAGAATTAAACGAAGAGCTTCCTGAAGCATCAAACGACGAGGTTCGTGCTGCTGCCCTAAATTCGGAGAGCGTTCATCAGGCTCCCAAAGGCGGAAGCGGTAAAGCATGGTTGATCGTCTCAGCAGTACTAGCTATTTTGCTGATCGTCGTATTAATTAAACCGCCATTTGGATCAAGCAATGAAACCGTGGCAACAGTCAACGGTGTCAACATAGGGAAAGACAGACTTTACGATGAGCTAGTTAAAGCAGGCGGTCCGGCTACACTTGAGAACATCATTACACAAGAGTTGATCTTCCAAGAAGCAGAAGCAAATAACGTCAAAGTTACAGACGCTGACGTGGATGCTGAAATTGCGCTGATCAAGAAGAGCTTCGGTACGGACGAGCAGTTCAATAATGCACTTGCTCAGTACAACATGACGCTTGAAAACTTGAAAAGCGATACAAAAATCAATCTAACGATTCGTAAAGTTTTGGAGCCAAAAACAGACGTAACTGCGGAAGAAATTCAACAGTTCTATGATACGAACAAAGCTGCACTTGGCACACCTGAGCAAATTCAAGCTTCACACATTTTGGTAGCAACAAAAGAAGAAGCTGACGCTATTCTAGCTGAGCTTAAGCAAGGCGGCGACTTCGCTGCAATTGCAAAAGCGAAATCGATCGACCCAGGATCGAAAGATAATGGCGGAGATCTTGGCCTATTCGGAAAAGGAAAAATGGTTCCTGAGTTCGAAGCTGCTGCTTTTGCATTGAAAATTAATGAGATCAGCGGTGTTGTTCAAACCGAAAACGGCTTCCACATTATTAAGAAAACAGCTGAGAAAGCTGCTGTTGTTCCAACGTTCGAAGAGAAAAAAGAAGAAATTAAGAACCAGCTTGTTGCTACAGAAGCAAATGAGCTATCCGAAGCTTGGATGACAGAAATTCGTGCAAAAGCAAAAATCACGAACACACTGACTCCAGCAGCTACTGACGCTCCAAAAGCTGAATAATAGCTAATGCTTTCTTTAAAAGGACTGTGCTTCATAGGTTATTTATAACCTGTGGGCACAGTCCTTTTTTCACAATAAAAAGCCCCCCTTTCGCCCGGAGGGATGGGCTTCAGGGAGGCTTTGGCTTCAGAAAGACAGATGAGCCTCTTCAATTTTATGTCATTCTTCTGAAGTTAATATATATTATTCTATGACTATCAATTGGCGTAGATGATTGTTTTACTAGATTCGACCATTTTAAAACAGGCAATCGATCGGTTAGGGATAGTCGTACGGATGACGGGGAGGGCGAAATGACTCTGTAGGCGTGATTTAGGACATAAATAGTGAGGTAGCGTGTATTGCGAATATGATATGATGGTGAAATATGCCATGTACCTATTATTGGAGGGAAACAAGTGAGCAACTACGAAGTACGCAGCTATAAGGATACGTATACCTTGTATGAATTAACGGAAGAAAGCACGCAATCCCGCATCATTGTATGTCCAGAGCGCGGCGGTATCGTTATCGGCTGCCAGCTGCATGGACTAGAGCTCTTTTATTTGGACAAAGCGACGTTTGAGAACCCCACAGCCAATATCCGCGGAGGCAATCCGATCCTGTTCCCAATTAGCGGGCAGCTTGCTAACCAAACTTATGAGTGGAACGGTCAATCGTACACGATGGCTAATCACGGCGTTGCCCGTACTGCTGTATGGGATGTTGTCAGTACAAAAACGGATGGTGAGGCTTCGATTACAATCCGCCTGCAAAGCAATGAAGAAACGCTGCGCTCCTACCCTTTTGCATTCGAATTGTTGTTTACCTATGTACTGCAGGATGGTCAATTACATACGCGTCAGCTGTACCGCAATCTAAGCGAAGCAGCTGCGATGCCTTTTTATGCTGGCTTCCATCCTTATTTCGCCATTGATTCGGGTAAAAAGATCGCATATGAAAGCGATGCTACCCGCTATGTCGATTATAACGATAATGTAGAAAAACCATTTGATGGTGTTATCGACTTGGAAGGACTTGTGGAATCCGTATGCCTGCTCGATGCGAAGAAGAGCGAAATCTCCTTCGTCGCTTTGCAAGGCGCTCGCGTTCGTCTAACTTACGATGACATTTTCAAATATATGGTGCTTTGGTCCGTTAAGGATCGGCCTTTCGTATGTGTAGAGCCATGGATGGCTGAAAATGGTGAGCTTAATCGTCAAGAGGAGCTTGTCCTGCTGAACGCTGGCGAAGAGCTGCATGCCAACATGACGATTAGCTGCGAACGTTAAGTCCCGTCTCTTTGGACGAACGATTCAGCCATTAAGCAAAAAAAGAGAGGGAAGCCTTGCAAGCCATGGGTTCGGTTCCATGGTGCAAGGCTCCCCTCTTTTCATTTTAAGAGCAACGAACTAATAGCCTTCGCCTTGACCGCCTGTAACGATAGCGATACCAGAGCTTGCTCCAATACGTGTAGCGCCCGCTGCGAACATTTGCAAAGCAGTTTCCCGGTCGCGTACTCCGCCGGATGCTTTCACACCGAGGTCAGTACCTACCGTACGGCGCATCAGCGCGATATCCTCTACCGTAGCGCCTCCCTTGCCAAAACCCGTCGATGTCTTCACGAAATCTGCGCCAGCCTGTTTGCAAATTTCACATGCGACAACCTTTTCTTCATCCGTTAGAAGTCCCGTTTCAAGAATAACTTTAAGCAGGGCTTGTCCTTTAACCGCCGCAGCTACACCCTCAACATCACGCTTCACGCCTTCAAGATCGCCTGATTTCATCAAGCCGATGTTTAAAACCATATCCACTTCCGTTGCTCCAGCTTCAATAGCAAACTTCGCTTCTGCTGCCTTAGATGCCGTCATCGTCGCTCCTAATGGGAAACCAACGACTGTCGTTATGCCTACTCCCGATCCCTTTAGTTCTTCAGCAGCTGTTGCTACCCAGCCTGCATTTACGCAAACCGTTGCAAATTGATACTGCTTAGCCTCGCGGCAAATTTGAAGTACCTCATCCTTTGTTGCATCAGCTTTAAGTATTGTATGATCGATCATCGCCGCTATTTCCGCAGGCGATAAATTCATATCGTTGCTCATTTTGCTGCTCCTCCTCTATCATTTTGATTGCTCCAAACATTGCTCTGCCGGTACGCCTCATCCCTATCCTATCCAAACGAATGGGCGAGATACGCATGATACGTTTCATTATACGAAGCTTTGTTCAAAACAACAATAATATAGCGCCGAAAATACCACATGCTTACTTTTTTGCAGATGATCTTTCCTACAGAAGTCATGTGGACAAACGGATGGTTGTGTTCTATTCTTTACTATGTACTAACAAACTTATCCAGTCTGAACCGCAGAGAGGTGCGCAGCTTGACCTTGTTTTCGAAATCAAAGCGCGAAGCTGATTTATTCGGCAGCGCTTTTCATTATGCCTCAATAGGCATGGCATTAGTAGATTTAGATGGTCGTTTTATCGTAGCCAACCCTTCCGCTCAAACGATGCTGGGTTATGAGGAGAAAGAGCTTATCAATCTTACGTTTGGCCAAATTACCCATCCGGATGACTTGGAAGAGGATTACCGCTACGTGAAACAGCTGCTCGAGGGCGAAATCGACACCTTTCAAATGGAGAAGAGATACTTCAAAAAGACCGGCGGCATTGTAACCGTGCTTCTTTCCGTATCCCTTGTATATGATAGGCATGGCGCCCCCCGTCATTTTATATCGCAAATGATGGACATTACAGAGAAGACGCAAGCCGTGTCGGAAGTAAGGCAGCTTACGATGCGTATCTCCACTATTTTGGAGAGTATCTCAGATGCATTTTTCTCACTGGATCATGAATTTAGGTTTATCTATACGAACAATGCGACTCAGGAACTATTTAAGCGAAACAAGGAACAATTGATTGGTTATAGCATATGGGAGCTATTCCCTTGGCTCGCAGAGTCCATAAGCCATCTAGAATATAGGTTGTCTATGGAAACCAATCAGCACCGCATGTATGAGCAATTTATTCCACGGCTTAATAATTGGTTTGAGTCGAATTTATACCCGTCCGAATTTGGACTCTCCGTTCATTTTCGCCAAATTACAGAGCGGAAGCGAATCGCTGACAAGCTGCTGGAGAGCGAGAAGAGCTTCCGGCTGCTTGCTGAGAATTCAAGCGACATGATCTCCAAGCATGATCGAGATGGGTTATTTACTTATGTATCCCCTGCTTGCTATATGCTGCTTGGCTTTCGTGATGATGAGCTGATTGGATCGTCACCGTTTGTTTTGTATCATCCTGATGACAGAGGGAGAATGCTCGAAAATCAGGAGCTCATTTACAGCAACGTTGAAGCCAATACCATTACTTATCGCATGCGCCGCAAGGAAGGCATTTATCGCTGGCTCGAAACGACCTCCCGCGTCATTTATCATGATGGTGATCGCACGCAGACGATCGTTTCTGTCTCCAGAGACGTTACCCCTCGCAAAGAAAATGAGTTGAAAATGATTAAGAAGTATCAATTATTGCATAAGCTCTCGCATGTGGATGAGTTGACCAATATTGCAAATCGGCGAGTGTTTGATGAGTCTTGGAACAAGGAATGGCTGGAAGCGCAGCATCACCATATGCCGATCACGCTTATGCTGGGCGATATCGACAACTTCAAATTATTCAATGATACGTTCGGGCATCAAAAAGGCGACGAATGTCTCAGACAAATCGCCGCCGCATTGCGAAGCGCCCTGAAGCGTCCGCTTGATATTGTCGCCCGCTATGGGGGCGAGGAATTCGGATTTATTTTACCTCAAACGAGTGAAGAACGTGCCGCCAATATTGCATCTAGACTTCTGGAAGCGGTCAGACAATTAAAAATACCGCATGCAGAATTATCCGGCTACCAGCAGGTTACGATAAGCTTGGGATCAGCAACATGGAAGCCTGGCTGTTCCGCTAAGCAAGATGAGCTGTTTACCCATGCGGACAAAGCGCTGTACCAGGCGAAGCGCGAAGGAAAAGATCGATACGTATCACACTAATTCCACGCGATCGTCGCTGCTGTTTTTCACGGCTACGATCGCTTTACTATTTCCGCCAAACCCGCTTGCTTAAGCTGCTTCTCATATACGAAATATACAACTAAGTAAATGACGAAGAACAGACTGGATACGAGATACATCGTCGCATAATTCGACCATGTCGCGACTAGACCAAGCAGCATGGCTCCGCTTCCGATCCCGATATCGAATGCATTATAAAAAGTTGCAGTCGCTACCCCTCTTCGCTGCGGCTCCACCCTGTCAATCACCCAAGCCTGCAAGCCTGGGAAAATAGCCCCGAAGCCCGCTCCATAAAACACCGCTGCAAGCAGCAATGTTCCAGTTGATTTGGTCATATAAAGGATTATGCAGCCCACGATACAAGAAATTGCCGCAGGAAACAGTACCCAGAATCTCCCCTTCGAATCGAAAATCCGACCGCTGATAAAACGTATTAAAAATTCGCTTATAGCAAGGACAAGGAAGAAAAACCCTATATTTTGTACGCCTGTTTCTTTGCCGAACAATGTGATAAAGCTGATAACACCGCCCAGAGACAAACCTACAAGCAGTCCTAATAAAGAAGGCATAAGTGCTTTCGGCTCAATAAACCGCAGCATGAATGAGGTTTCCGTGGCGGACGCTATTTGCGCCTTTGCCCTCTCCTCTTTGGTGTCACCTTTGACGTAGGCCGTACAAACCATCGCAATCAGCAGTATACATGCGCCAACAATGAACAATACGGAGAAACCAAACTCCTCCATCAACCATATGCCAAGGAAGGGCCCGAGCGAAATGGCTACAGCATTCCCTGTACCGAAAAACCCCATGCCCTCTCCTCTTCGGGAGGCCGGTATGATGTCCGAAGCAACCGTTCCGTACAAGGTCGTTGAAATACCGAAGCCTACACCATGTACGATACGCAGCATAAGCATCATCGCAATCGTCACTGCGGCGTAATAGCTGGCCGTACCGATTAAACAAATGGCTACGCCGACGAGAAGCAGCAGCTTTTTGCCGAACTTATCCGAAGCCATACCAACAAAAGGTCTTAATAAAACAGCTGAAAAAGTAAATAAACCAATAATGAGTCCGATCTCAGCATCCGAGCCTCCTTTATTTGCCGCAAACATCGGAAGTGTAGGCAGCAGCATCTCCAGTGATAAGAACAAAAATAAATTAGATAAAATCAACAAAACAAACGGTTTGGTCCAGAGTGATTCCTTCACCTTATTAATTCCTCTCTTGTTGCTTGTAGTCGTGTCTATATTTCCTATAATGGAAAATTGATCTTCTGCACAAAATGGCACTCCTACATGATATCAGCAAAATTGATGTTCGTGACGATGTTTTATTCAAAGAAGGCAAGCTGACCGACGAAGAGTTTGATCAAATTAAGCTCCATCTATTATATTAGGGAAAGAGTTCTGTTTGGAATAATATTTGACAGAACCTATTAAAAAAAGCTCCAAAAGGAGCCTTATCATTACTCTTCTAGTTCACCAATTTATTTATAATACCATGTTATCGACGTAAAGAATTACTTTGTTAACATATGACTTTTTTTCGTTTCGAAGTAGCTGCAAAAAACAAACGTCAGTCCATTATTGGGCTGACGTTTGTATGTGAAAATTATTTCAAGCCCGTATTGGCAATGCCTTCAATAAACTTATTTTGAGCCAGGAAGAAAACAACCAGAATCGGGACAGTTGCTATGGTCGAAGCGGCAAGCAGCAGCGGCCAGTCCACGCCGGTATCCGTAGTCAGCAGCGATAAGCCGATCGGCAGCGTGAACAATTCCTTCGTATTTAAATAAATTAGCGGTTCAAAAAACTCGTTCCAGCTATTCATGAATGTAAAGATGCTTACGGTTGCCAATGCGGGCGTGGCAATCGGGAGCATAATCGACCTGAATGTGCGCCACGGCGAACACCCGTCTACTTTGGCTGCTTCATCCAGTTCAATAGGAACTGTAATTAGAAACTGACGTACGAGAAATACGCCGAACATCCCTCCCGCTCCAAGCATTGGCGGAAGAATCAGAGGAATATGCGTATCGATGAATCCGAGTTTTGATATCCAGCTGAATAATGGAATGGCCGTAACTTCCGTAGGAATCATCATCCCGCTGAGCAGGAACAGAAAGATCGCGTTTTTGAATGGAAAGTGCAATCTGGCAAACGCATAGCCTGCCAATGCGGACAAGAAACAAGTGCCTGCCGTGACGAGCACCGCGATATATATACTATTAAAAAAGTAGAGATGAAACGGCATTTCCGTAAACACGCGAATATAATTGAACCATTCCCAAGCTTCGGGTATCCACTGGGGCGGAAATAGAAACACCTCGGAATCCGTCTTCAAGGATGTGCTGACCATCCAAAAAAAAGGGAACAACACGATGAAGGAAACGATTGTTAGAACCAGATAGGATGCAAGGTTGGATGTTATCTTTTTATTGTTCATAATGTACCCATCTCTTTCTCAGTTTCCACTGTATCAAAGTCAGAACCAGGATAATGCTGAACAAAATAAATGCCAGTGCCGATGCATAACCGAATTCGTAGGAGCGGAACGCTTGTTTGAAAATGTAGAAGACCATCACGTAAGTGCTAGTTCCCGGCCCTCCGCCTGTCATCACATAGATTTGTCCGAACACTTTAAGAGAACCGATAACGGTTATTATCGTTATCATGAATACGGCTGGCGTAATCATTGGCAATGTAATGGATTTAAAGGTTTCCCAGCGCGAAGCACCGTCAATTTTGGAAGCCTCGTAATAATCCTTCGGCACATCGTGCAGAGCGGCCAGGAAGATGACCATGTTCATGCCCACGCCTTTAAGCGCACTAACCACTATAACGGTAGGCATCGTCCAAGTTTCCGAGAAAAGCCACGCAATCTCCGTTCCGCCAAACGTTCGGATCAGCAGATTGACTAATCCGCCGTCCGTAGAGAAAATAAACTTCCATACGATCCCCCAAACCACGAGGGAAACGACTACCGGCGTAAAGATCGCGGTCCGAAACAAGCCGATGCCCCATATTTTCCGTTTCAATAGCATGGCCAGCAAAAGCGATAAAACAATGTTCAGCGGGACCAAGCCCGCAGAGAAATATACGGTATTCACGACCGTATCCCAGAAGACGGGATCATCGCGCATGGCGTAAATATAGTTATCTAACCCAATGTACGTTGTATTTCCAAATAACGACCAATTCGTAAAGCTCATCACGAAAGCGTACACGATCGGGCCAAACAGAAAGATTATATATCCCGCCACAATAGGCAGTATGAATAAATATCCCATCCACATTTCTTTTGATTTCAAAGATGCTAAACCCACAGACTTACCTCCGGCCATTCGCGCCTACCTCCTGTTGTCAATATGACGCAACCCTCCCTATAATTTACGAGATCGCCCTATTGTTCATATGGCGATCTCGCAATGCTCCATCGTTCTGGAGGGTTATTTCAATAGAGGATTAATGCTGTCTTCCATAATTTTTAACGCTTGCTCGGTTGTCGTGGAACCGAGCAAAATCGCATCCATGTTTAATGTCACCTGCTCGTCAATCTTGACCCAGTTCGGATGAGAAGGCCGGATTGTACCTTCGGCCAACCGATCGTACGCAGCCACTTTCATCGTTTCAACAGTCGGGAACGGGAACTTGTTAAGATACTCATCGGAGTACAGGACAGACTTTCTCTGCGGTACAAAAAACTGGGCTACTTTAGCTGCATTTTCCTTATTACTAATAAATTTTAAATATTCCAGTGCTTCTTCCGGATTCTCTGCGTCTTTGAAGATCGAATAGCCTCCAAAGCCGATAGGCACCGTGACGCCATGGTCGCCTTTCGGAAGCGGAGCAATATCCCATTCGAAATCGACTTTGTCACGGTAAGCGCTTGTACGGGTAACGTTCTCAAACGCCATACCAAGCTTACCTGTATCAAAAGTTAACTGCTCGCCGATGCTTGGATGCGCTTTCTTATCGAGCAGCCCTTTAAAGAGATTGATCGCTTTGGCCGTCTCCGGCGTGTTCATAGCGAATTTAGTTGTGTCTTCGTTGAATATTTCGCCACCCATCGCCCAAATCAATGGAATCAGATTGTCGGACCAGTTGGAGGAACTTTGTATGAACTTCACGCCGTATACCCCTTCTTGCGGTTTGGAGATCGCTTCGGACGCTTTGACCATCTCATCGTAAGTCCAGTTGCCCTCTTCATAAAGCTGCATTGGCGACTTTAATCCATTCGCTTCAAACAGTTTTTTATTGTAGAAAACGACCTGAGGCGGCGTAGAGAATGGAATGCCGTAGAGTTTGCCGTCCTTTTCAAATGCAGTGAGCGTGGATGGTATTATATCACCGAACGCATAAGCCGCGTCCTCTTTCACGGACGAAATATCGAGCAGCTGGCCCCCATTCATAAATTGCGGAATCATGCGCTCTGAGATCCATACGATATCGGGCGAGGTTTTGGTCGCAGCCATGATCGCCAGTTTCTGCTGGTAGTCCGCCCACGGAATCACGGAAGTTTTGACTGTCACATTCGGATGGAGCTTCTTGTATTCCTCGGCAAGCTCGTCATACAACGCCACCTGGGCATCACTGCCCCAAACGGACATCTTAAGCTCGATAGGATCTTTTGACTCAGCAGCCACTTCCCCACTCGGCGTATTGTTCGTTTTTTCCTTTGCGGCTCCATTATTGTTATTGCCTTTTCCTCCACATGCGCTCAGCAACCCGAGCAGCAATACCATTGACAGCAAGACAAACCCGTATTTTTTCATTTTTATGCCCCTCTCTACGTTTGTAATCGCTTTCTATCACTAGTATAGATGTGATGGCTTCCAGAAAAAATAACGCGAATTCGAGAAAAACTATGTAAATTCGAGTACTTTAATTGAACCAGCTGAATAACAGAACTTCGGCCTAAGCCCGCGTAACAAGGACTTAGGCCGAGATGGTTCCTAATCGTTGACGAAGCCGACAAACACCTCATTGATTCTGGCCATCATATCGTTCAAATTGCCGTTGCCCCATGACGGACGGACAAAATGGAAGCGCAATGCAGACGTCACGACGGGGTTTTTCAAATTCAACGTCGTATACTGACCCAAAAAAGCGTCCTGATCATTATCTCGGACTTCGGCTATCGTCTTCCACTCTCCGTCTTCCAAGATCTGCAGATCAAAATCTCTGACATGCCAGTTGGCCGAGCCTATAACCGGCACATGTCCGCTCCACAGCTTCACTTGGTTGATCGTTTGCTCCGTTGTCCAGTCCAGCATCAGATAAGGCGTTTGGGTACCTTTTGATATCCACCTTGTTTCCAAGCTTCCGTCAAGCACTCTATCTTTTGTATTTGTACCCAGCGTGGAGTCGACCGTCAACTGCGCAGTAATCGCCAGATTATTGGTTATATTAAGAACGAGCTCTCCAGTGCGAGCAACGCCATCCAAGACGACAGTTGCCTGTAATGCTGCTTCTCCAGCTTGAATCGCAGTAACCACGCCCGTATGATCAACAGTCACTAGATCCGGCGTCAGACTTATGAAAGATATGTCCGCATTTTCTAACGAAACGTGAGATCCTGTATTGTATGTGCCGGTCACATGCAGTTGGGTAGTCATGCCCGGCACCAGCTGCGAACGATCCGCCTTTACCGCTACGGCCGCAAGTTCGACAGGAGGGTAAGTTTCAACCCGCAGGTAGGGCCTATAGCTAGAGTCTTGTCCATTGTATAGCTGCGTCAGATAACCGGTTTGATCGGCATCCTGCGCTAAAGCAAGCGATATCGTACGATCAACATCCAGACGTTCATGCACGAGCACAGACGCATCGAATACATACCAGACGTTCTCGCTGTTATTATTCAGCCGCACAGTCGAGAGCTTTTGCCCAAGCTCTGGCGGAGACTGATACATATCCCATTTCATGGTATCGCTGTCCCAGTCATTGCTATCCACTGCATAGAGAGAAGTTGCCGCTCCCGTCTCTCCAACAGGGCTCTCAAGCGCTTGTCCATACACGTAGAGCCATGCGGTAGCCAGCTTGCCTTCAATGGAATTCAGATCGAATTGCAGATAGCTTCTCGCCGATTCGCTATCATCTCCGCCTTTAATTTGTAAAAGATCCGCAACCGGAGCGTTCTGAGCATTTTGCTGTACGCTTGCTGCCTTGGTTGCCGGCAGCAGTTCGGAAACCACCACTTGATTCTCATAATCCGTCCCGGTATTTCCACTGATCTCATTGCCGGAGAGAAGAATATTCGTGCCGTGCGAAATCTTAACGCCATTCGTATTCCCCGTAACATGATTATCCTGAATGACAATATTCTCAGGTATGCCTGCGCCGTTCCCGGCGTTGGTGGGATCGCCGTCGTCTTTCATTGCAATGATACCCCAGAAGCCAGAAGCCGTATTGTTCACGATCTGATTGCCCTTCACAATTGTTCCGGGCGCATTTTTCAGACGTATTCCCTGGCTCCCCACGTTCGTAAATCCGGTAATGATATTATTCTCGATAATCGTATCCGGAGATCCCAAGTACACCTGTACCCCATACCGTTTCACATTCTCGATTAAATTGTTATGAATGTAATTGCCTGGTCCAGCGGCATCATGCGTAGCGCCCGGATTGCCGACGCCTACAGCCGCTTCGCCGCCGCCAACGATATGATTGCCGCTTACTTCATTCATATACTCGTCTTCTCCGTGGAAATCGATAGCGTCTAATGCCGAGTTCAAGTAGTAGTTGTTTTCAATGAGATTGTTATGCGTGTAAGAATGCGCCATCGTTCCGTGACGCAGATAGGGACCGATAAACTCGTTGTTGCGAACGACATTGAAACGAGAGTCGTCCTCTCTGCCGAGCCGGCTTTCCTTGGACTTGCCTTCGATGGAAACGCCATATCCGTTCCCGCCCTCGGCTAAGTTCGTCGCATTGCGAAAAAGCGAATTTTCCACAATAACATCATGACTGTTCGTAATGACAACGCCGATCCGTTGAAACTTCTCGATCGTCAGTCCGTCCAGCGTAATGTTATATGACGGTTTGCCGGAAGCGGCGGTAATCATGATCACCTGCTTAGGTCCGCCCCGATCGGGATTCGCAACCGACGTATTGGTTGAATAATTCAAGTCCCAGCTGGACGTAATTGTCATGTTGCTGATCTTAATATTGTTTTGTCCGGCCATGCGGAATACGATGCCTTCAACCGAAGCATATTCTTCCTGTTCATTAGCATGGTCGGAGACAAGCAGAACGCCATCCTGGCTCTCGCCGCGCATCTGCACGCCGGATTTCATAATGAAATGGGTAACTCCGTCCCTATCTGTGCTCGTTAATTGATAGTGTCCGTTCGGAAGATACACTTCGTCCCCAAGCGTCGCTGCAGCCAGTGCAGCCCGGATAGCTTGAGCATCATCTATTCCGTTGTCGGCAGGATCGGCGCCGAAGTCCAGGACATTATACGTAGATCCGGTCACTGTCTGAGCCTCATGCGGCACATGCGGTGTGCCATCCGCATAATAGAGACCTGCTTTTGTCGGAATTGGGGAATCCGGGTCCGGTCCCGTTGGCGGAATCTCCACATCCCTTACTATAAATCCGTCCACATGGGGAGGGTAAACCTGAATTTCTGAAATGCTTGTCCATTCGCTTGCTCCGCGCCCGACAACCCGTACATAACGGGCGGTGACGGCTTCAAAACCAAAGGCCTCAACTTGGATCGTAGTGCCGCTGCTGTCGCCGCTGTATACGCGGGTCCAGTTGGTCTGGTCGTTCGAAACCTCGATATCAATGATCTTGCTGCGATTGTCTCCCCGGTAGAAAGCGACTCCCAGATAAGAAACCAGCTGTTCCGAGCCCAGATCCAGTTCGATCCATTGCCCGTCATCATACGCCGACCACCTTGTCTGAATATCACCGTCAATGGCATATTCCGGAATATTGGAATCGCTGCCGCTAGCCCGATAACCCGCGATCGTCAGCGGGGTTGCACTCGTCGTCTCCATGACGTGAACAACGAATGGAGGTTCCGCCTCAACACTGTAATCGTCCGAAGCGCCGTTCTCGAAATCCTCGAATACAATTCGGTTGGCAGACTCCGCTTCGGCTTTGGCCTGCACGCGGCTCGAGCCTATCAAACCCATGAACAGCATACTCAGGATTAATAATAACACTGTAGATCTTTTTGCAAGACTAGTCATTATCCACCACATCCTTTCTTTCATTACATTTCATTTGCTCTTCTCTTGCAGTCTTGTTGTAAGCGTTTCCAATAAAACCCAGCCCAAGCTTCCTCTCACACCTCCCGAATATCCGAATGTAATCATTCCGTCGCAATACATGAAGTCTCTGCACCAATTGGAAGCGCTTAACAATAAGTATACAAGTCAGCCTGTCAGTGAAAAACAACGCATTTTCGAGAAAAACTACGATATTCATAGCATCTGTTTTGTTTTGTGCTCAATGATCTGACCGGCCTTAACTCAGCGGCCTTTTTCTATATTCGGTTGGCTTCGCTCCGCAATGCTGCCGAAACACGGCCATAAAGTGATTGGCGCTGGCATAGCCGCAAAGGTTGGCGACCTCGTATATTTTCAGATGTGTATGGGTTAGCAGCTCCTTGGCTTTACTCATCCGGCAGGCCGTCACATAATCAGAATAGTTTTGTCCGGTTTTCACTTTAAACAATGTGGATAAATATTGATGATTCAAATGCACCTGCTCCGCGATGAATGGAAGTGAAACATCCTGATCCAGACAAGAGACGACCAGTTCCTTCACTCTTCGAATCGTCAGATCTTCATGGGCTGCTTCGGTGTTAGGCATCTCTACCGCCCGCTCGCGGTCCAGCCGCGCTTTCAAATTCAATAGAAAATGGGAAAGCTCAATCCGGTCCACCGGCTTCAGGATGTAATCCGACGCATTGTGACGCATCGCCGCCTTGGCATAAGTGAAATCTTCATGCCCGCTGATGATTAATACAGGAAGGCTCGGATACAACCCCCGGACATGCCGCAATAACTCGATTCCGTTCATCTGGGGCATACGGATATCCGTAATCAGCAAATCCACCGATTGCATTCTGAGAAGCTCCAGCGCAGCGAAACCGTGTTCCGCTTCCGCGGTTACCCTGTAACTGCCGATCACTTCCTCGATCATTATCTTTAACCCTTCCTGAATTTTCTTCTCGTCTTCTACCAGCATCACATTGTACATTCCAATTCCCCCTATCGTAATGGCAGCCGGATTCTCCATTGTGTTCCGGAAGCCTCATCGCTCTCCACGCTTAAGCCGTATTCCACGCCATAAAGCAGTTGAATGCGATGGTGAATATTTTTGATGGCATAACCTTTAAGCGTATCTCCAAACTTTGGACGGCTGCCGTCCCGCTCCGGCTTGCACAACATCTGATGGCGAACCTCCAATAAACGTTGCGGAGGCATCCCCACCCCATTATCCTGTACAGTCAGGAGTAAATCCTGATCCAAAACGGATGCCCTGATCGTTATCATTAATCCGCTATTGCCCATTCCGTGCTCCAATGCATTCTCAACCAGCGGCTGAAGCAGCAGCTTTGGTACAAGACAAGATTCGAAGGACGGATCCACATACATTTCCGAACTCAGCTTCTCGCCATGCCTGGATAACTGAATTTGCAAATAAGCGTTAACGAACCGTATCTCCTCCTTCAATTGCACCGGTCGTTCCTGTTTGTCAACCGTGTATCTCAGCATTCTCCCCAAACTGGCAACAATGTCGCTGATTTCGAGATTTCTCTCCTTCAGCGCCTGCATGCTTACCAACTCCAACGTGTTGTACAGAAAATGCGGATTAATCTGGCTTTGCAGAGCCGACAGCTCGGCTTCGCGTTCGCGCAGTTTCGTTTCATATACCTCCTTGACCAGCCGCTCCACTTCCGTCACCATCAGATTGAAACCCTGGGCCAATTGCCCGATTTCATCGCGATTCATCAAGCTCAAATCTGCCCGTTCGCTGAAAGCCCCGTCCTTTACCCGCCGCATGCGCGATTGAAGATAACGGATCGGCCTGACCAGCCGCTCTGACGTGAAAATCGCAAACAAATAGGCAATGATAAGCGATATGACTGAAATGAGAATCGTAAATCCGACGATTTCCTTGCCGCCCCGTTGCAAATCAGCCATCGGGATAAGTCCATGAATATTCACTTTCGTTGATTTGGAGTGCATGGTTGTGTACAGATAAGTCTGACCGTTCCAATCTACCGTTCCGTCCCCCGGACCATTATCCGGGAAATTAACCGGTTCATCCGGAAATAACAGCTCGCCGTTATCCTTTGTCAAGTAAAACTGGCTGTTGTCGCTGAGCCATACTTCTGACAATAACGCCTCGAGCTCTTTCATGTTAAAATCAATTTTGACGACCCCAATGCTTTGGCCCGTTGCAGGGTGATTCAACGCTCTGGCAGCGGAAACAACCCGTTCCGATCGTTTGTAATAAGTCGTCTCGTGAGGTTCGATAATGACAAGCCTACCTTCCGCATCCAGCACCTCCTGCATCCAGCTATTCCCTTTCTCGTTCCAATAACGCTGCGTCAGTTTTTCTTGGACGCTGTACATAATGCCGTCGCGGGTGAAAAAGATCATTCGTTCAATTCCGGGCTGATCCAATGTGAGCGAAGCCGCTACTCTTGCCATTTTGGTAATTTCCGCCGACGGAATAAGCTTCTCCTCGCCTGGTTCTTCATAACTGTGCTTCTCCAAAATCCGCAGCACGTCTTCGTTATACAAGGGAGCCACAGTTAATCTGTCCGCGTCTTTTATCGTATTTTCCAAATTAATTTTCACTTGATTCATAATTTGCATGGAGTACGCCCTGGAGTTTTTTTCGGTTTCCTCCGCAAATTTATTGTAAGTGCTGATTCCACTTATCAGGAATGGAATGGTGATAAGCAGAACGAACATGGTAATAAATTTGGCTCGTATCGAAATATACCGCTTCATTCACCCATTCCCCCTGACAGATTCTAAACGCACACATGTACTATCACATGGTAAAAAGGCCGCTCATCCGGTAGAATGTTTGTTTTCCAACAAACTTCCGATACGAGGCGACCTTATGAAAAAGTCTACCATGACCCAATTATTACTTCAATTGAATTTAGCCGTTATCTCGCTGGCGGATGCGCGCTATACAGTCTGCCCACTGCGCAGCAGCGCGCCGTTATGAATTAGACGCTCCTGCAGCTGTCCAATGTCGATTTTTCCCGGTGATATCCCCTGCTCCCATGCCATTGCTGCCGCCGTACCCGCAGCCTGTCCCGTCGCCATGCAGCTAGGTGTCAGACGCGTCGTTGCCAGTGCCTCATGCGTCGTCGAGATGCAGCGGCCTGCTACGAGCAGATTGTCAATCCGCTTCGGCAGCAAACAGCGGTAAGGAATATCGTACGCCCCGTCGCCCTGTACCCATGCGGCCTGTACGCCCTTGCCGGACGGATCGTGAATGTCGATGGGATAGCCGCTTCGTGCAATGCAATCATCGAACGCGCGTCCATCTACAACATCCTGTACCTGGAGTGAATAGAAGCCGTCTATTCTGCGGCTTTCACGTATGCCGATTTGCGCTCCGACCGAAGAGATGGAAGCGTTCTCGAAGCCTGGCAAGCAGCGGGTCATGAAATCCGCGACCATGCGCACCTGCTTCCTGCCCTGCACCTCTCCTTCCGTCAAATCCTCCAATTCAGTTCCGTCCAGCCCTTGAACACGAGTCGTATTGACAAGCACTTCGTCCGGCCCCGGACCTGTGAAGAAAAGGACCTGGTCTCTGTTAATGGGCAGATCAGCCTCCTTCCAATGCTTGAAGTAACCCAATACGCCGGACAATGGCAGTTCCTCCAGCTCATCGAAAGGCGTCTTCTTGTAAAACTCGTCCGGATGGTCGATCATATACCGTTTAACTCTCGCCAGGTCAACGCCTCTCATTCGGAACTTCATCGTCATCGGCTGCGTCAATTTGTCGCTGTCGCGTCCTTGCAAGCACGGCGCACCTGAAAGATAGGCCAGATCGGCGTCCCCTGTCGCATCGATGAACTGCTTCGCCGAAATTTCGTACTTCCCGGACTTGGTAGCGAGTCGTACCGTTTCAATAAGGCCTTCCCTGGTCTGCACTTCGTCCATGAAGCTGTGCAGCAGCACCTTCACGCCTGCCTCGCGCAGCATATCAATAATTAACACCTTATACACTTCAGGATCATAAGGGGTGATCGTCTTTACAAAGCCTACCGTATCGCGAACGTGTCCGGGCGATGCTCCCTCGGCCATCAAGCGGTCTACAATTTCCTGCGCCGTTCCGGCAATGACCTGTTTGCCATCCATCGTGTGAAAGGTCATCCATGGATAGACCAGAGCTGCAGTCGACATGCCGCCAAGAAAACCGTATCGTTCAATCAGCAGCGTTCGCGCCCCGCTTCTTCCAGCTGCCAGCGCCGCATTGATCCCCGCCGGCCCTCCGCCACATACCACAATATCCGTCTCTATTTTTCTCATGCTTAACCCCTCCTCTGAAAGTACTCTCATTATAGGAGCGGGGGGACTTCTAAAGTAGTTTAACTTTAGTTTAAAATAGAACTGTCGAGCGTTAGCGTGGACGATAGCTTTACGTACGCATCCCCTAACCAAACGGAGAAAAGAGGAAGGCGGTTTTGAAATTGGGAACTCGTAAATCGATTACTCTGCACGATCTTTCCAAAGAACTTGGTCTTTCGATTCAGACCATATCCAAGGCGCTGAGCGGACGAGCCGGCATGTCCGAGGAAACGCGGAGCCGCATTATTCGAACAGCCTTCGTACGCGGCTATTTGACTGTATCTCAGGCACGTGAGATGGTCAGCCGCGGCATCACGCCCTACCCTACCTTCCAATTTCGATTTGTATTGATACAATCCCGGCAATCTATGAATTACAACGTATTGTTGACAGAGGGGATAAGAGAAAGGCTCGATCAATTGGAGCATCGACTGGATAGTTATGTGCTGGATGAGGATGTGCCGGATCACGCATTCTCGGACTGGATGGAGCAGCGCAATTTGCCGACGGCCGACGGTCTGTTCATCGCGCCCCGGCTACTCTCGGACTCCACGGAGCGCAAGCTGTTCGAGCTGCCTTTACCCAAGGTGCTGATCAATTATCCGAGACCGCTTTCCCGAATCGACAGCGTAATCTGGGATGTGTTCGAAGCCGTCTGCATGGCCGTAGACCGACTCGCGCAGCTTGGCCATACCCGTATTATGTACATAGGAGATATTCACAGCCAGCGGGGGTATACAAGAAGGTGGCAGGCGTTTGAGGAAATGATGGGTGAGCTTCAGTTGGATCATGAAGCAGATCTGCATATTACGGACGTTTGGGACGAGTGCATGCTGATTAACAAGCTGCGCAGCAGCCAACCAACAGCAATCATTGCCGGCATCGATGAAGATATCGTAAGGCTGTACAACAGCCTTACCTCCCTCGGCTATCGCATCCCGGAGGACATCTCCCTAGTCGGCTTGGCCAACGGACCGGTGGCGGCGCTACCGCATTTAAGCCGCCCCCAGCTTCTGATCAAGGAGACCGGATATAAAGTAGCTGACAAAATGCTGTGGCGCCTTGCCAACAATGGCGAGCCTTGCGAGCATATCCGTATTGCCGGCCCTTTCCATAACGGACAAACCATCCGGCGCTTCAGCTGAGAAGCGCCGTTATCGTTTGATGTTCGGACGAGCATTGGGTTGCAGATTTGACATTAAATGATATAGATTGGTAAAGCTAGTTTGCACGCAGCCCATCGGTGCTGTTCTGCAAACATCCTGTTCTACTACGTACCACTCGACTCCATTCTCCTCTCCCCAGCGAATAATCGGTTCGAATTCAATCGATCCTGTACCGATTTCCGCGAATGCCTGCTCACCGTCTGCGGTCATATCCTTCATATGGATAATCGGCATCCTGTCCGCATAGGGCTTGAAGAATGATGCAGGCTCAAAACCGCCCTTCTGAAGCCAATATACATCCAGCTCTGCAAGGATTTCATTGTCGGCACCAGCCTCAAGCAAGTACGAAAGCGCATCCTGCCCCTCTATCACCGTTTCAAATTCAAAAGCATGATTGTGATAGCTGATTCGGAAGCCTTCACCCTTCAGCTGCTTCGCAATACCATTTAAATCTTTCTTCAGTTGTTTGTATCCGCCTTCATTTTGCAGCTCAGCGGGAATACTCGGGCAAATAATATCCCTTGTGCCAAACAGCCTGGCGTCCGAGACCACTTTGCTTGTGTTCGCAACAATGTCATGGTAACCAACATGCATGCCTGCGGTCTTCAATCCAACTTCGTCCAAAACCGCTTTGAGTTCCTGTGGGTCATAGCCTTGAAAGCCCGCAAACTGTACGCCGCCATAGCCAATTTGACTTATTTTACGAAGAACTCCCGGGAAATCTGCAAGGCATTCCTCGCGAAGCGTATACAATTGAACCGCAATCTTATCCTTCAACAAACTACCATCTCCCTTCACTTCATTAATCCCCAGTATAGTGACAACTGATTTAGAAGTGAATATCCGATTCTCTGCTTGTTGACTTATTTTGCAACATTTATGATAGTAGAAATAGTTTACTCACTTGGAGGTGGCAGCAAATGATGGACGCATCGCGGATCGATTGCCTGTTGATCGGTTATTCTCATCATACTTCTCCATTCACCGGCTCCTTGCAAAAAGGCGCAAACGACAATCGCTTGCTCCTGCGCTTCCAGGTAAAAGGGACATGCCGTGTCGAGATTAATGATGAGACATATGTTGTACAGCCTGGTGATCTGATCATCCGCAAGCCAGGGGAATACTACCGATTAGTAGTTGAAGCCGATAAAGACACTGAAGTTTCCCAGTCAATTGAGAGTGCCGATTACTACTTATCCTGCAGCGGAGTATGGGCTCAGCAGTGGTGCATCAAGAATGATTTTCCAAGCAAGGTTCATCTGGATACGGCGGAAGACTTCTTGGCATTGTGGAGAAAACTAATTTATGAGAAGCGGAATATTCATGGGGATAATGCGGAAATGATGGACGCTTTGATCAAAGTTTTATGTCTAACTATCGAGAGGTATGTAAAGATGGCGGCGGCCTCCAGGCCGGAGCTTAACATTCCTTACAAAATGAAGCAGTATTTGGAGAAACATGCTACCGATCCGCTGACGCTGACCCATATCGCCGAACGTTATGGCATCAGCGTATCGACAGCCTCCCACTTGTTCAAGCAAGCGTTCGGGCAATCTCCAATGCGTTATGTCATTGAGATCAGGCTGTCTATTGCCTCGGAGAGAATTCAATATAGCGACATGAAACTGGAAGATATCGCCGAAGCCTCCGGGTTTCACAGCTATCCTTATTTTAGCCGCGCCTTCCGGAATCATTTTCACACCAGTCCCAGCAAATACCGCGTTCGGAACCAGCTTCGCAAGGCAGAGAATCCTTAATTGGAACGAAGCATCTATTCTATTGCCGCTGCTCCCCGCTACAGCCTTAGACGGTATTGATGCGGAGATACGCCCATAATCCGTTTGAACAGGCTAATAAAATAAGAGGTGCTCGTAAACCCTACCTGCTCACCGATCACTTCTATGGATTTGTTCGTCGTTTGAAGCAGACTGCAAGCCTGCTGCATTCTGCGGGCTGTCAAATAACCGGTAATGCTGCTACCCGTCTCTTGCCGAAACAGCCGGGACAAATAAGATTTTGACATATGGAGCTCGTCCGCAAGCAGCTCCAGCTGGAAGGGCTCCCCGTAATGATCTTCAATCCATGCCATAACACGTTCCGATTGGCGAATAGGCTTCATATGCTCCTCCTGCTCGGGCCCCGGAATAACCTTTCGTTTAATTAACGACAATACCTTTAACAAATAAAGCGCGCTCTGCTCTTCGTTGCTGCTGGCGGAGGAAGCGAGTAGGCCATTCTGGAATGCGGAGCAAGCGGCATTCAACTCTTCATTGCAATCGATCATATCTATGCCCTGCAAAACGATAAGCCCTTGAAGCATTCGTTTATAGACGTCATAAAGAGCCGGAAACGTTCTTAAGTAGCCCTTCATAAATACAGGGTCGAAATGAAAGACGCTGCGTTCATATGGCCGGCTTTCATCCACTTCCACATAAACATTATGCAGCTGATAGGGCTCGAAATAAAACAGCATGCCTGGCTTAAGCTCGTACGTCTTCTGATTAACGGTAACCATGCCGTGTCCCTGATGCACAGCCAGCACCTCGAAACCTCTATGAAAGTGGTAATACCCCTCGAAATCTTGCTGCGACCAGTTGCGATATGACCAAAGAAAAGACAGTCCCCCGTAGTCCATTTCCTGAAACAGCGTCCCCTTCACTGACTGCACCCCTTCATTTCAACAAGTCAACAGAACAACATTTTTAACCATTGTAGCGTAACTTTGTCCATTTGTCAGAGACTATAATGATAGCAAGCAGCTTAACCACAATCATGGGTCAACGAGGAGGCTTACTACAAAATGAATCAGGCATACAAAGAAAAAATATTGGTGCAATTAACCGAAAAGGTAGAGCGCATGATAAACCAAATTGGAGATAAAACGCCTCATGTGGCAAAAACCAACGGCATCTATGACAACACAGACGATAACTGGTGGACGTCCGGCTTCTGGCCCGGCATGCTCTGGGTTATGCATGATGCAACAGGGAAAGAGTCATTCAAGGCAGCTGCTTGGGAATGGGACGCCAAGCTGGAGCGCTGCTTCTGCGAGTATCCGGTACAATTGCATCACGATGTGGGCTTTCAGTTTCTGCCGACTGCTGTCATCAAATACGAATTAACGGGCGATCAGGAAGGTCTGCGAATCGGTTTGGAGGCGGCAAACTTCCTAGCGGGCCGCTTCAACGTGAATGGCGAGTTTATTCGTGCGTGGAACGGGCAAGAGGCTTACGGCTGGGCCATTGTTGATTGCATGATGAATATCCCCCTATTGTTCTGGGCAAGCCGCACGACAGGCGACCCGCGTTACAAGCATATCGCGATACGTCACGCGGATACCTTCCTCCGTTACGCCATTCGCGAGGACGGCTCGGTATGTCATATTTTATCTTTTGATCCGGAGACAGGCGCGTTTATAGAACCGCTGGGCGGTCAAGGCTTTTCCAGCTCTTCGGCGTGGAGCCGAGGCAATGCCTGGGCACTTTATGGCCTAGCGATTGCTTACCGATGCACCGGGCTTGAGCGTTATTTGCACGCGGCGAAGCGGGTAGCGCATTACTTTGTCGCCGCCCTGCCGGAAGACGATGTGCCGTATTGGGATTTTCGCGTAGCAAACATAGAAAATGAGCCGCGCGATACTTCCGCTGCCGCCATCGCAGCATCCGGCCTGCTCGAACTTACCGAGCTGGTTCCATCTGCGGAACGCCGGATCTATAACGCGGCTGCCGAGAGAATCCTGTATTCACTAAGCGTGAATTATGCGACCTGGGACAATCCGGACCATGAAGCAATTCTTCTCCAAGGCACCGGACATAAGCCTGAAAACGCCAACATCAACGTATCACTTATTTACGGAGACTACTACTTCGTAGAGGCATTCGCCAAACTTAACGGCTGGAGCCACCGAATCTTTTAGCCAGCCTCGTTCTTTTGGTCATAACAGGCCACGTACGAATCTTCTTAATTGCAAAATAAGAGCCATCCGGGAAAGAAACTTCACTCCTCGGATGGCTCTTCAACATTTATTTAATGATCGTAATTATCGCTTAATGAGCTGGAAATCATCATAATGAAAACCTGGAGCTACAACGCATGAAACGAGTACAGGCTCGTCCCCTAGCAGGTGGGACATTTGCCATTCGTTAGCCGGAACTAATGCTTGCGGCTGATGACCTGCCAGCACATCAGGCCCAACAATAATTTCTTTTCTAGTTTCCGGCGCATCTTCGGTACCGCCAAGCGTAAGCATTAATGGACTGCCCGAATGCCACATCCACAGCTCGTCTGAATAAACCTTATGCCAATCTGAAAACTCACCTGGATGAAGCATAAAATAAATTGATGATGCTGCGAAGCGTGGTCCTGAATAAGGAGCTCCAAGCACCTCCTGCGGTATTGTGAAACCAGCCTTCCAAATTTCCTTGTACCAGCCACCCTCGATATGCTCCTTCAAACCAAGCGTTTGTACGAGCGGTGACAATTGTTTCACTTCTGCTCCCATCCATTACAACCTTCTTTCTCTCTTTTTCGTTCTATTCGCCTTAAAAAAATCGTTTACTTATTTTATAACGCTTACGGTTTATCGTCAATTCATTAAACAGCTGGGAATAGAGGGCAATATTCAATTTTTCTTTGTTAATATGTAACATCGCCTTTTTAATTTTCAATTTATAAGTTATACTTATATTAACGAAATCTTTTGGAGGTGGACAGATGAACAATGGCATACATGATTTCAGTCGCATTAGCCGCAAGCATTTAATGAACTTGTTCCTTATTGTTCCGCTGCTGCTCGCAGCGCTGTTCGCCTACCAAGCAGGCAATATGTTTGAGTTAACAGCTGGTGCAAGCCGCATTACTGCGGCAGCCAAATATGCGACGTCAACCGTACGCAAACAGAGCACCACTGCCACAACATTTTTACCTGAAAACGCACTCGTTGCCGCCTATATGCATGCTCTCATGCTTATTTATTGGCGTTCCACAACCCTATCCGCACTCGTCACTACTTATCGACAGAGATTGCGCGATCTGCTCATGACTCCGATTAAATTCACTTCCCATTTCGTTGGTTAATCCTCTCATTTTGTTCGTATACTAACAACAAATGAGGAGGCATACACAATGAATATTAGAGAATCCGATCTGCCCGGCATTGGTCGAAAGTACCAAGTTATGACGAGGAGCGGCGATAAGTTTGTCATTATTATTCATGATGACGGACGCCGTGAGATGTATCACTTTGACTATGAGGATCCAGATGATAGCATTTCCATGGTTACCCTAGAGGATGAGGAAGCAAGACAAGTCGCTGCCATCATTGGCGGTATGACTTACAAGCCGAAAGCGCTTGAAACGATTGAAGTCGCACTCGATGATTTAACGATTGAGTGGTACAAGATTGAACCAAACGCCGCATGCATTGGCAGAACAATCGGCCAGGCCGATATTCGCCAAACGACTGGAGCGACCATTATCGCTGCGGTTGAGAAGGAAGCAAAACATATTAATCCCGGCCCCGACTATATATTCAAAGCAGATACTACCCTCATCGTTGCAGGTGAACGCCAGCATCTGAAGCTACTTAAGCTGATGCTGCAAAATGGGAGCCGTTAATTATGGATCACATGGTGCTGGAGATCGGTCTTGCTGTTATACTCATCGCCTTAGTCGGGCTGTTAGCTGCAAAAATTCGATTTTCCGTCATCCCGTTTTATATTTTAATCGGCATGGCCGTAGGTCCACATGCTCCGCACGTAGGCATACTGGACTTTAGGTTTATTCATAGTGCAGAACTAATTGAATTCATGGGGCGGCTAGGTGTGCTGTTCCTCCTGTTCTATTTAGGTCTGGAATTTTCTGTGGGTCGATTAATGAAATCGGGTCGCTCAATAGCGGTAGGCGGAACGATCTATATTCTGATCAACTTTTCACTTGGCTTATTATTTGGCTGGATCAACGACTTCCCTGTAGCGGAAACCATGGTCATCGCCGGCATTACAACGATCTCATCGAGCGCTATCGTCGCGAAGGTGCTCGTCGATTTAAAGAGGACTGCCAACCCGGAGACAGAAATGATTCTCGGCATCATTATGTTCGAGGATATCTTCCTTGCTGTATATATTTCCGTGCTCTCCGGACTCGTGCTCAGTGATTCGTCATCTTTAGGCGGAGTACTCCTGTCTGCTTCCTATGCATTAGGATTCATGCTGCTCTTCTTGATTATCGGCAGGAAGGCTGCACCGCTTCTGAACAAAATTCTCAATATTCGCTCGAACGAGCTTTTTCTGCTGCTCGTATTCGGCTTCTTGTTCCTCGTAGCAGGCTTCTCTGAAACGATTCACGTCGCTGAGGCGATCGGCGCTTTGCTTGTAGGCTTAGTACTAGCTGAGACTGTTCACATGAAGCGAATTGAGCATATGATTTTGCCTTTCCGTGACTTCTTCGGCGCTTTATTTTTCTTCAGCTTCGGACTGACCATCGACCCATTCGCACTTGGCGGAGCCGTATGGCTGTCACTTGGTGCAGTTGCCGTTACATTATTCGGCAACTTCTTGGCAGGCATGTTAGCCGGTAAAAGTGCTGGCTTAACGCCGAAGGCATCGGCTAATATAGGTTTGACCATCGTATCTCGCGGCGAGTTCTCCATCATTATGGCGAACCTCGGCAAAGCAGGCGGCTTGCTTGAGCTCCTGCAGCCATTCGCTGCCTTGTATGTACTCATTCTGGCGATATTGGGACCACTTCTGACTAAGGAGTCAAAGTGGGTATTCAAAGTGTTAAACAAAGTATTTAGGTGGGAAAAAGGAAAGAAAGTACGGGAGCCTGGAAGCAAGGGCTGACCAAGCAATGAATAGAAAGGGATCTAGCCGTTGTCGGCTAGGTCCCTTTCTATATTTTCAAATAAATTCCTATTGCTGATTCACATCAAACGTTGCTTAATGGTATGCATTCCGCCAAGCTCTACCGTATAATCGAAGCAGACCAGTTAAAATAAGGAATCAAAATGAATGAACGAAAGGAAATTTATAAAAATGACGGCATCACTGCTATATATTGAAGATGATATCGAAATCGGAAGCTTTGTCTCACAGCATTTGCAAGAGCAAGGCTATAAGGTTGAATGGTTAAAAAATGGCGAGCATGCACTCGAGGCCGCTGCAGGCTGCCGACTCGTCATCCTAGACGTTATGCTGCCGGGTCTCGATGGTTTTACTATTGGACAACGTCTGAAAAAAGCGGCGCCGGATGTCCCGATTCTCATGCTTTCAGCGCGCACCTCCATCGATGATAAGCTGCAAGGGCTGCAGTTCGCTGACGACTACCTCACCAAGCCTTTTCATCCCGACGAGCTGACCGCACGAATCGAAGTGCTCCTTCGCAGGTCAGGCGCACGCCTTGCTGAACCTTTGGCGATTAAGCATCTGCTTGTCTATGAGCAGCAAAACCGGGTGGAGAACCGCGAGACCGGGGAAGAAATTATGCTGACAGGCAAGCAGTTTCACATTTTCAGCTATCTGCTGCGCCATTTGGGACAACTGCTTACGAAAGAGCAAATCTATGAGGCCGTATGGGGAGAATCCTTTATTGATGGAGATAAAACGTTGATGGTTCATATCCGTTATTTGAGGGAGAAAATCGAGCGAAACCCCGCTGCACCTGAAATTATTGAGACGGTACGCGGCATCGGCTATCGGGTGCGCGCATGAAGAAGCCCAAACCACATGCTGGAGGCATGAAGTTTCGCCAAACCTTGTTGTCTCGCTACCTGCTTATTATTTTGTTTGCTTTTCTATTTATTCCGATCATATTTCCGGTGGCTTCTATTCTTTATATACTCATTCAAGAAAATACACAAACCGCTAATATGGACTATTTAAAGTATGGCAGCGGGAAAGAATTAACTACAATTTGGCATAAGCAGGCCGCCGAGTTAACGGAGAAAGATCCCGCTCAAATCGACAAAAGATTGCACGAGCTAAAACAAACTTACCCCGAGGCTTCCCTCTTCTGGGTTGACTCTGCAGGATCAACAAGGCTGCAGCTTCCTGTACAAGAGCAGCTTCCAAGCAAGTGGACACCTGCCAGCTCCATTCAATTTATGAAAGCAAGCATCGACAGCGATCCCTTTACGGTCGTGTCCTTCCTTGGCGCAGACCATAAGGAGCCTGGGTTTATGGTGATGCAGCTGCAGCGCTCCATCATTCAGATTAATAAGCCAATCGGTTCAGGAACACCCTTTTATTTGGCGTTTCTGTTTATTATGTTCGCCTTTTTCTTCTTGATATCTCTGCTCTTCTTCCGGCATATTCGCAAACGTCTGCTCAGTCTGCAATCAGCGATGACGCTGCATGGCGACAACGGTCTTCCGATGCCAATCCTTATTAACAAAAATGATGAGATTGGGCAGCTGGAGACCGCTTTTAATCAGATGGTTGAACAGCTTAAAGAGAGCAAGGAGCGCGAGCGTGCAGAGGAAGAGCTTCGCAAGCAGCTCATCGCCAGCTTGTCGCATGATCTGAGGACACCATTAACCGTCATGAACAGCCATCTGTATTCCTTGCATAAGGAACCATTAAGCTTGAATGCGCAAGCAGCTGTGAAGCAAATGGAGCAAAAAATAACCAGCTTAGACAGCCTCATTGAAAATTTGCTTTCCTACACGCTCATGACAAGTGGCCGCTATCCGCTTAAGCTGGAGCCACTGGATCTGCTGCGATTAGTTCGTGAGAGCGCCGCGTCTTGGTATCCCCTTTGGGAACAGGAAGGTATTGTCGCTGATGTGGAGCTGCCTGATGGCGCTATGCTCCGTGTTGTCGATAAGGCAGGTTTCCGCCGCGTGCTTGATAATCTATTTCAAAATGTGACGAGGCATGCGAGCGGCGGCAAATACATCGGCATTACTGTTGAGTATTACCTAGGCCAATCTGCGCTCGTTATTCGCGATCATGGCAACGGGCTAGAGGCTGCTCCGACGGGCAAAGGTGCAGGCATTGGGCTAGCCATTGTCGATTATCTTCTGAAAGAAATGAAGCTCGAATGGCATAGGGATACCCAAGCTAGTGGAACGACCATATACATTTATTCAAATTGATTTTAATTTTTTTAAACAAAATTTAAACTTGGGGAGCTCTTCGTTTAACCTTCACCCGTTAATGTAAGTAATGAGGTGATTAACGTGAATGAATGGGTAATCGAAACGAAAGGACTAAGCAAACGTTATAAAGGGCGTTATGCGGTGTCCAATCTGAATTTAAAAATTGCAAAAGGTGATATTTATGGCTTCCTTGGACCGAACGGCGCTGGTAAAACAACGACAATCCGCATGCTGCTCGGATTAATCCAGCCCTCGGGCGGATCGGTTCATATTTTCGGGAAATCTTTGAACAAGGAAAGGTTATCTATATTGCGCCGAGTCGGCTCGCTCGTTGAATACCCTTCGTACTATGGCCATTTAAGCGCCGTCGACAACCTAGAAGCTATTCGCCGCATACTCGGTGCTCCTGTATCCAAAATTGCTGAAGTGCTCGACATCGTTGGACTGGCCAAGGAAGCGAGGCGTCCAGTGAAAGGCTTCTCGCTTGGGATGAAGCAGCGACTAGGTATCGCAAGCGCATTGCTTGGCAGCCCAGAGCTGCTGCTGCTCGACGAGCCGACAAATGGACTAGATCCATCCGGCATATTGGAAATTCGTGAATTAATTAAAGAAATGCCTAAGCAGCACGGCATTACCGTCCTTATATCCAGTCATTTGTTAAGCGAGGTTGAGCTTACAGCAGGAACCGTCGGTATTATTCGTCAGGGGGAGCTCGTCTTCCAAGATACGATTAGCCATTTGCATGAACAGGCACAAGGCACAATATCGCTGGTTGTGTCTGAGCCAGAGCTAGCACTTGCTGCCTTGCAGCGGCAAGGTGTGGGCGCTGTACAAAATGGTTCCGCCATTATGCTGGAGCATACCGATAACCCTGCGCTTGCACGCATTGTCAAAAATCTCGTAGAGCGAGACCACTCTATCTACCGTGTCGAGGAAAAACGCAAATCACTGGAGGATCTCTTCCTGCAAATTGTCGGGGAGGGTAAGCTATGATGCTCAAAGCACTTTCAGCTGATTTTTTGAAAATACGCGGCAAAGGGCTATGGTTTCTTATCTTTATTGGCCCTATCGGATTGATTGCTATGCAAGCTCTTAATTACGGACTTCGTTATGATTATTTAACGAATAGATATGCAGGGAGACTCTGGGAGGTCTTGCTTCAGGACATCCAAATGTTTGTTCCAATCTCGCTATTCCTTGGAGTGACACTTGTCTCTTCCCTGCTAGCAAATATCGAACATAACACAAATGCGTGGAAGCAGCTGCTCGCCCTTCCTATTTCCAAGGGTGCCGTGTTCCGCTCCAAATTCGCATTAAGCTTCCTGTTGCTGCTCTCATCATGTGTTTTGCTGGCGATAGGTACCGCTGCGCTTGGTTTATCGTTACGATTCGGGCTTAAAGAGATGCCAGTAATCGATATTTTGCGGCTTTGCTTCCTGCCGTTTATCGCATCGCTCCCGGCGCTTGCGCTGTTTGTATGGCTATGCATGACCATGAAAAATCAAGCCATTCCTATTACGTTTGGCGTGTTGATCGCAATCAGCTCCATATTCACAGGCCTGATTTCAAAGGATTGGTCAAAGCTGCTGCCGTTAAACTGGCCGATGCTAGGTTATATGGATCCGCAGCGAGAGCTATTCGTAGGTGGAGGCTTTCTGCTCGGGTGCATCCTTCTACTTGTTGGCGCCTTTCATTTCATCAAAAAGGATGTGAATTGAAATGATGGGTTTCCTACGTTTAGTCGCTGCGGAACGGATTAAGTTATTCAAAACGTTTATTTGGATACTCATCCCGCTCAGCTCGCTGCTGTCACTTGCTCTCGGCATGTTAATATCGTTTGATTCGCCGGATGCGTCCGCTCAATATGCCTTACTCATTGCTTCGATGGCTTCGTTCCATGCTATGCTGTTCTTACCAATATTAACGGGCATTCTGTCCGCTTTCGTATGCAGATACGAGCATGTAGGAGGAGGCTGGAAGCAGCTGCTTACGCTGCCTGTGTCTAGAATCGGACTCTACTTCGCCAAATTCAGTGTAGTTGCTGTTCTCCTTGCCATAACGCAGCTTTTGTTTCTAGGAGCAGTTATTATTGCAGCGACCTATCAAGGCATCGACGGCCCGCTTCCATGGGCAATGCTTCTGAAAGGAGTTGGCAGCGGCTGGCTTGCCTGCCTCCCGCTTGCCGCGCTTCAACTGCTCGTATCTGTAAGCTGGAGCAGCTTTGCCGCTCCACTCGTCATTAATGTGATGCTTACGCTGCCTAATATGCTTATCGTTAATTCTGAACGCTTCGCGCCCTTCTACCCATGGGCACAACCAATGCTCGCGATGCTAAGCTTCGAAGGCGACAATTTCGGCGCTTTTGCGCTCCCTTTAGAAAACTTGCTCATTACGATAACGAGCAGCTTTGTTTTGTTTTTTGCAATTGGCCTACTTTATTTCACTCGCAAAGAAGTGTAAGCCGCTCAGATACAAATGAAAAAACGGTCAATTCCACTGCAGAGGCGGGATTGACCGTTTTTTTTACTGTATTGGTGACTCACTCATCCCAATCCACTCATTCTTGACGGCGTCCTGCCTTATAGGCTTTCAGAAAAACCAACTAACCGGAATTTCTCCCGCTATCATTCGCTCTTTTCTGATAAAAACCAATTTAACGGGAAATCTTCCCGCTAATCTAGGCAGTATTTTAGGAAACAGCCCATTTCCATTGATTTAACGGTACAAATTCCTTCTAATTCAGAATATACGGGCATAATCGCAAAATTAACTGGAGATTTTCCTGTTGATTTTGATCTCTACCCGCAATCAAAATCTGCTCGGTTAAAAGGTTACGAATCCCATGGCGCGTTTCGCTTGAACAAGCGTTATTTGAGCCGTTTCCGAGGCTCTCATCGCTCCTTCTTTAAGGATACGGATCAGCTCATCTGAATCGATAATATCTCTATATCTCTCTTGTATAGGTACTAGCTTCTCGACGACAACCTCGGCTAAATCCTTCTTAAACCCGCCATATCCTTGGCCCTCGTAACGCCTTTCAATCGTCTCGGTGGACTCTCCTGAGAACACCGCATAGATCTCGATCAAATTGCTGACCGCAGGTTTATTGTCCCAATCATATCGCACAGACATTTCTGAATCGGTAACAGCTCTTGCGAGCTTTTTACGAATATCAGCTGGCGAGTCAAGTAGCAGCACGTAGCTATTTTTATTGGGGTTGCTCTTGCTCATTTTTTTAGTTGGATCATCAAGCCCCATAATACGGGAGCCAATAGTGGGGATGATTGGTTCAGGAATTACAAATGTTTTTTCAAAACGACTATTAAATCGCGCAGCCAAATCTCTAGTCAACTCTAAATGCTGCTTCTGATCCTCCCCGACAGGAACATGGGTCGCTTGATAAAGGAGAATGTCCGCTGCCATCAAGGCAGGGTACGTAAACAAAGCAGAGCTGACAGAATCTTTCCCATCTGATTTCTCTTTGAACTGCGTCATTCTGCTCAGCTCTCCAAAGTGAACCTGAGTCTCCATTATCCATCCCAGCTCGACATGAGCAGGCACATGCGATTGTATAAAAATCGTCGCTTTTTCAGGATCAATTCCAGCTGCAATATAAAATGCCGCAATGTCCTTTGAACGCTGAAACAATTCTTTCGGGTCCTGAGGAACAGTCACCGCATGAAGATCCGGCACAAAGAAAAAGCACTCAAAGTCATGCTGCATTTTCACAAATTGATGCAAGGCACCTCCATAACCGCCTATATTAAGCTCCCCACTTGGTTTTATTCCTGAAAGGATACGTTTCATGTTACTTCCTCCTTATTTGCGGCTAATCATTATTGGAGATGTTCTTGCTCCAAGCGCTTCGTGAGGTCGGTACTACAAAAGATAGAACTATTGCGATATTCAGTATAACGTTATGCTTTAGGGGTACAAAGCTCCCATACACACAGAAGAGGTGTTGTCCCAATGAAACAAAAGCTATTTTACGTTTTAGTTGCTATAGCCAGCTATTTTGCAGGCGTACTCGCTTATTTAGGTTATTGGGCGCTCGTGTATGATCAGAGCCTCGGAAGTGATTCGAGCAAGCTAATCGGCTGGACGCTTCCTTCATATCTATTCCTTATTCTCCCGTTTTACACCCTGATGTTCCGATGGAGGAAGTCGGCTATTTTTCTGCGTACTGCCCTGCTAATTGTTCTAAGTATCATTGCCGCAGCTTCCGTAACCGTTATGATGGGCTTAGGAATATGGGGAATACAGGATCTCTTTTCTCCTGAGTTCGGACTGTTTATTTTACTATTTGCCAGCTCTGCAATTGTATTCTCTGTAGGTTCTCTTGTTGCTATAAAAGAGAAGGGCTATCTCATTTTCTTGCTTGCTTCACTTGTAATCATATACCTGCCGATCAATATGCTGGTCTCAGAGGTTGAGAAAAGCAGACCAGTTATCCATCACATTCCGCAAAGCTTTCACGGCACTGTTGTCATTCATTTTGGCGATTCAAACTCTCCGCCTATCTCTAAGAAAAAAGGATATGAAGTCATTAATATTCCGGAAAAGGGTATCTATAAAACCTCTAGTCCTCGGCCTGTGCGAGGCATTAGGCATGTATTAGTAGATGAACTGGGCAATGAAGTAAAGGAAATTTCGATCTCTGGCGAAACCATGAAATACGGCTCCGATCCTGGAGTAACGATTAGCGAGTATACTGTGCCTTAACAAAATATGGCCCTAATTCAGACTCATGGGTTACCACATAGGTCCACTTAAAATGCTCATCTACAATATAGATGTCCTGCTCGCCTTCCACATCCTCAGGCATTAAACGCGCTGCATCTTCTATCAGCAACACTAAATCATGCTGCTGATAGAAGACATAACATGCCTTTTTAGGCTCATTACGGAATGCTTCTACCGCTTGTTCATCGCTTAAGCATGATTTTTTTGCATAGCTGAAAACATGCCATAAATATTGTTCCATATAAATGTTCGTCTTTTCTTGGGCATCCAAACCCTCTGCAAAAATGTCTTCCCACTCGCGCTTCATGTCACGACCCTCAAGCTCTGCCTGAGCCACTCTCATATGTTTAGCTTCAAGTTTGGGTATCAGCTTAAGATGCTCGATCCTCGCCTGCCATTCGCCAAACAGAAACTGTTTGATCACCTCTCTTAATTCGTCGCTGGCATGCTCCAACATTTCGCGTAGTGTGCTCGCTTGGCTGCTGATTATAATCGGATCGATAGTGCCCTTGCTTTCGAAGAAACCGCCAGGATATTGTCTAACATTCGGTGCATGAACCCAGCCAAAATATTTAAATAAATACTCGAATGTATTTTGTTCAATACTCTCATCAATAATTTTCTCAATATGTGCTCGACTTACTTGATCGACAATAATCAAATTCTCTTCTGACCAGACGAACGTATTGTCCCCTCTGCTCAGCCGATCGTTACGGATGGATTCGATACATTTTACCGTATAAAAATTAGCTACCCACCGGGAGTAATCTGGAAATGTGACATAAACACAGACGCGAGCATCTGTTTCGTCCTCAATGGAGCATTCCCAATCTATCCTCACATGCCTCTTTTTCGAAAACAATGCTTTACCCCCTTAAATGTTAGGCCTGCTATTAAAATATTTGTTCATCGTACCATAAAGTTTTTGGTCATTGTTTACAATTCACTGAACTTATGATAAATTTATTGTATAACGTAATTACGTAAAACAATAATATTAAGAGGTGATGCCGTTTGACCGCTTCTAGAGACTACGGAACTGAGCTTGATTTACTTACCAAAGAGATGAACGAGCTCAAACAAATGTTAAGTCAGGTCATTAATACTCGTCCTTCTCCAAAACAAGCATTAACTATGAATTTAAATGAGAACTCATTAAACGATGAAGTCCCGCATGATTTAGGCAGCCTCTTTTATTCCGGGCAATATCGCGGGCACAATGGCTTCAGGTGGGACCCTAGGCAGCAAGAAGTCCATCACTTACTTGGTCTTGACACCGATAAAGCAGCAAAAATTTTGGCAGCACTCGGAAATAAGCAGCGGCTCGACATCCTGCTTGCTGTATTGCTGGAGCCTCTCTCCGGCTCAGATATCGTAGAACGACTAAACCTGGGAACTACGGGGCAGCTTTACCACCATACCAAAGCCTTACTCGGGGCTGACCTTTTGGTTCAAGAGGAACGTGGAGGCAAGTATTCTCTGCCTGCTCATCGAACGCTTCCGCTGCTGCTTTTGTTGACCGCTATTACTGATCTGCTCGATACGAGCCATTATATGGAGCTTACAGAGGCTAGAAATAACGTTGAAGAGTATTTAGGCGAAAATAAAGAGGGTTACGATCCGAATCATCTTTTATGGTCCGTCATTGATAATTCGGTGTTGGAGCACCAAGCAGGCTATAGTACGGAGCTATATATCGTGCTTCACAGCGATACAAGTATTACCGTCTCTGATAATGGTCGAGGCATTCCGATTCAAGCCTTCCCTCAGTCGAAGACAACTCCAGTACAAACTGTGCTTACGGAGCTTGGGCATTACAATAAAAGCGCATCCGTTGTAGCTTCCGAAGGGTTAAAAGGCATAAACATGCCTGTAGTTAACGCTTTGTCTGAACAGCTTTCTGTAGAGGTTCGCCGTGAAGGAAAAGTATTTCGTCAAGACTTTAAACATGGCATACCGCAAAGTGAACTGCTTGTCTTAGGCATGACGAAGGAAACAGGCACAAGCATTACCTTTAAGCCGAATCCGGACATTTTTAAATATCCATTTGATAAAGCTGCACTACTAGATCGTTTAGCAGATCTGCAAGGTCGTTTCCCTGACCTAAAGGTTGAGATGCTATAGCTGCTTCAAACTTGAAGCTGCGCTAGCGAGATGCAGAAGACGGTGGAATATGTCCACTATCTTCTGCATCAGCACTATTCATGAGTTGGAATGTAAACATCAACATCTTCGGGGAATTTGGGATTTGCGAAGTGGTAAATCTCCAAAGCGAGCGCTTTAGGGCTGTTCATTATGCCTTGTTTGTTTAAATAGCTGTGAATCTAAAGTAAACATGACTTCAGAATTAAAATGTGCACATATGTAACGCACAGGGTACAGAATATGTTGAATTTCAACTCTACGTTCTTGGAATCTCTCTCTTGCCTGCTTCAGCCTTTCCCAATTTGCATGAAACGGATGGGGAATAGGGAGCAATCAGCTTTTCTCAAGACTTAATTGCCATGAAACGCCGAACTTATCTGAAACCCAGCCAAACTTCTCACTAAACGGATAAGCGGCAAGCGGCATGAGTATGCTGCCCTCAAGTGATAGGCTTTCAAAAACCTGATCTATTTCCTCTTCCGTATCGCAGGTAACGAACAAAGATATTGAAGGTGTGAACGTAAAGCCATGGTTGACGCCGCTATCGATACACATAAACTGTTGTCCTTTTAGAGAAAATGTAGCTTTCATCACGGTTCCTTCAGGGCCTGTCTCATTCGCTCCGTATCGCTGGATGCTTATGATTTCGGATTGATCGAATAATGAAGTGTAGAAGTTCATAGCCTCCTCCGCTCTGCCTTCAAACATAAAAAATGTTTTAATTTTTTGATTTGCTTTCTCCATTGTTTCGTCTCGTCCTTTCATGTCTTTTTTTGCTTTATAATGCCCCATTATATGCGGTTTCTTTCCTTATTAGGGAAATGACATATAAAATGAGAACCGCTGCATAGAGATTCCAAATACTCGGTATAGATGCTACAGATAAATAAATGCCATACGGCAGCGACCAGATGAGTACCACTAGCATTAACATTCGGTTTCTCAAAATTGCAGCTAAAATTCCTATACAAGCTGGAAGGATCAACATCATAAACACGATAAGAATCGTTTTATCACTCACCAGTATATCCGTGTAAGGGTTCCAAAACAATAAAAGGCAGCTCAACATGATACATCCCACAGAAGCCGCTCCTGCACAAAAGGAATATTTCATATGAATACATACCTCCTCTGTACTATTTTATAAATTGGAACCCCTATTGCTATCCAACGTTTAGCCTCATCAAAAACTAACCTCGTTAATCATTCTTTATGTTGTACGTAGTATAGCTCATTGAACCTTTATCGTCGAAATCGTTATTTTATGCGAAATCCCGAGGTGGTTATATTTGATCGTGACCGATTCAATCGTTTGCTTATCCCCTATTGTTAGGGCATAGGTATGATCCGCATCTGTGACTTTGCCTTTATTCTCTTTGGCCGTCTGTGCCTGCGGGGATGTTCCTGTTGGAATGGTCACTTCATTCAGATCCTTAAATGAGTAATCCTTTTCTTCCGTCTCATCGAAGCGGTCGGTTACAATAAAACCTTTAGCAGGACTGCTAACTTGTATTTTGACTCGCTCAGGCACGTCGCCATTATTTATTAATACTTCATTAATATCGATAGATCCAACCAAACTTTTATTCCCGACTATCACTAAAACAATTTGTCTATCGTTTGTTGAAGAGAACGCCTGTGCTGTTAAAGGCGGCTTCGCTTTCGAGTAGACATAAGAACCACCAAATACAAGGAAACAGCAAACAATTAGTAAAATGATTTTTTTCAGAATGGATCACTCCTTCTTTAGCCTCATTTCACATTATGTGCTAACATCATGGATTGCCACTAGCAGCTTCTCTCGTGTTTCGCTTAAACGCTCCTTTGCATGTGTAAAATCAACAGGCTCCACCCAAGCAAACCCATCCGAATCATACCGAGGGAACACATGCATATGATAATGCGTCAAATCGTTGAATTTTCCGCCATTTTGAATAATCGTTATACCGTCTGGCTGAAAATGTACCTTTAGCACCCTTGCCAGCATCGCAGATGTTTTCATAATTTCATTAGCGGTTAACTCGTCTAAATCATCGACATCATGAAAATGCTTCTTAGGGAGTATGAGCAGATGACCCTCATTAAGCGGTGCTATATCTAGAAGACAAGTCACCCATTCATTTTCGTATACGGTTTGAGTCTCTAATTCATGATTGGCCAGCTGACAACCTAAACACGGCTTCTTTTCCATCCTCATTTCCCCCTCTGCACTTATGCCTAATGAAACAAACGAGAATTTTATCAGAAATTATCTCATTTTCCACTATTTATAACTTAGCATGATATGCAGACATAATCGAGTTAAAAGTTTTTATGCTATTCCCTCTCCCCTTTCTGTTGCAGCTTATTGTCCAGCAATCGAAAAGCTTCAAGAAGCGTTTCTTTAGGAGCCGCATCATACCGATCGCCAATATTAACCTCAAAATAGCAGCCTTCCTCGCCTTTATCACGGACAGATTGCGTCAAGCCGATGCCTGTTTTCGCTGCGATATCGATTAGGATTGAATCAAGCTGCTCCTTCTTTGCTGTGGTATGAACATGAAACATATTGGAAACAGGTACCTCCGGGATGGTCTTCATGCCCTCGCACCCGTTATATAATGCAGCAAGCTCCTGCGCTTCCCTGTAGTACTTCTTCATATGTGGAAGGCGCCGCTCCATGTAATAGTCTGCAGCAATAATATAGGGATATAAGCTGATGAGATCACCGCCGTGGCGTCTTTTCCAAATCTTCGATTCCTCTGTAAAGCTGCGATCTCCGGCTAATATCGCTCCTGCAATACCGCCAATTCCTTTATAGAACGAAATATATACACTGTCGAAGAGCGCGCAAACCTCTTGAGCAGACTTTTCATAATACGGAAGAATCTCGAACAGCCTCGCACCATCCAGATGAAGCTTAATTCCTCTCTCCCGACAAAATGCCGACATAGCCTTGAGCTCTGCAAATTCCGGCAACTGTCCGCCAATTTCGCGCTGCGGCAGCTCCAGCAGCAAACAAGCGATGTTTTCCTCTAGACCAAGCAAATCATGAAGAAGGACAGGCCTTTCTACATCCGCCAACAGTACAGCTTCAAGATGATGCAGCTCTTTCATGCCGTCTTTCTCGTGAATCTCCAGATGGCTTAAAGGATGATAACCGACCTTCTTATTTCCTTTCTCGTCACACCATATACGAAGCGCAATTTGCTGAGCCATTGTACCGCTGGGGAAAAATACAGCCGATTCTTTGCCTAACAGTTTAGCCATCTTTTCCTCAAAATTCTCAATTATCGCTCCATTGCCGTACATATCGCTATCCTGCTCTGCGTCCCACTGCTCTAGCGCTTCTTTGAGAACCTGTACATTCCGCTTTCCATGACCGATTAACGGATAGCTGGCTTGATTATATGCTTCAATTAGTGTCTTCGTTTGTTCCATCTTATACGTCCCCTTTACTCTGTTAATTGTTTATTCCTTAGGCAGTATAGTTTTGTTCATTACAGGCGAAGAGAGAATGACCGACGTGTTGACATTGCCGAAAGGCATAAGCCTCTCTACAAGCTCGCTTAGACCATCCATCCCCGTTATCGCTGCTTTCAGAACATAGCTGACCGTTCCTGTTACCCGGTGGCATTCTATAATTTCATCATCATTCATGATGCGCTTCTCAAACTCCATCGGAAATACTTTCAATTCGCTCATTTGAATGATGACCTGTATGTTTCTGCCGATAGCAGCAGGCGATACTCGTGCGCCGAATCCAGTAATGATGCCTTTCTCCTGCAAGCGCAGCAGACGCTCAGATATGCTGGGGCGGCTGAGAGACAATCGTTTGGACAGCTCACTCACCGTTATTCGGCCATCCTCCTGCAGTAATTGGAGAAGCATACGATCCAATTGATCCATGATCACAACCTCCTTCATTTTGCAGGAAAAGCAATAAAAATTCGTTCAATGTTATATAAATTCACATCAATTTCATTCTGTTTATCATATATACAATTGATGCTGTTTTGTATTCTTATAGTAACAAACTTAAGCAGGCGGTGCATGTGAGATGTTACGCATATTGGATTACAAAATGAAGGAAAATATCAGCAAATGGCTTCTTATTGCAATAGGCTGCTTCGTTACTGTGGGCGGATTAGTCATTTTAAAGCATTCACATATCGTAACTGGAGGAACAGCAGGACTCTCTTTAAGCTTATCACCCCAGCTGCAAGTCTCATTCCACTATTTGTTTTTATTGCTCAATCTTCCATTTCTAATTTTCTCTTACTTTTACATGGGCAAATCCTTTACCTTCAAAACTATTGGTGCTATCGCGCTGCTCTCCTCATTAAGTGCAATAAACGATATCTTGCCTGCCTTTACGATTCCGCCACTAATCGGAGCGATCGTCGGAGGATTATTCATCGGAGCAGGCATTACCGCCTTATTCCGCAACGGTGCTTCGCTCGGCGGCGCGACAATACTAGCCATCTATTTGCACAAAAAGCATGGCGTCAACGCTGGCATTACCAACTTCGCATTCGATTTTCTAGTTGTCCTCACTAGTCTATCCGTATTTTCGCTTAAAAGTGGATTGTACTCTGCCTTGTCGATTGCCGTTACATCGGCCTTCTTGTCGTTTTATAAGAGAAGGAAAACAGGCGCAAAGAAAGACAAACAAGAAGTATTGTCAGGCGCTGCTAATACCGTTTAAACAAGATCAAGCCTTTAGTGTTCCTTTAGCATGGAGTGGAGTACGTTGTAATGGCGGATGTGTGGGATTAATTTGTAGGATTAATATTTGAGCTTGATGCGTAGCAGTTCCTGTTTGTTTCATTCTATCTGTTAGTGATAAACAGCCTCGGCTGCTTTGTTAATAAAAAAAAAGCTGCCGATTCATCGATATCGGCAGCCTTCATTCAAATTCAAATTATCTATTGCCAAACTGTGCTTTATGCAAGCGGCTGTAAATGCCACCCGCCGATACAAGCTCTTCATGACGGCCTTGCTCGGTAATTCCTTGCTCCGTTACAACAACAATGCGATCCGCATTTTTGATCGTAGCGAGGCGATGTGCAATAACGAGCGTTGTGCGGCCTACGGACAGCTCTGCCAGCGACTGCTGGATTGCTGCTTCCGTTTCAGTATCGAGCGCCGAAGTTGCCTCGTCGAGAATAAGGATCGGCGGGTTTTTGAGGAACATCCGCGCAATCGCAAGCCGCTGTTTCTGTCCGCCAGACAGCTTAACGCCGCGTTCGCCTACTACCGTTTCCAGTCCGTCCGGCTGCGCGTGGATGAATTCCTCCAGCTTCGCTCTGCGTGCGGCTTCCCAAATATCTGTATCCGATGCGCCAAGCTTACCGTAACTGATGTTTTCTCTAATCGTACCTGCGAACAGGAACACATCCTGCTGTACGATACCGATCTGCTTCCGGAGAGAATCCAGCTTCAAATCGCGAGTATCATAGCCATCGACGGAGATGCTTCCGCCTTCAATTTCATAGAAACGCGGCAGCAAGCTGCAAAGCGTCGTTTTGCCGGCGCCGGAAGGTCCAACAAAAGCAATTGTCTCACCTGCACGAATAGTAAGATCGATATTTTGAAGCACCTTCGCTTCGCCTTCATAACCAAACGTAACATTCCGATATTCAATATTCCCGCTTAAGCGGTTAACCTCTTTCGCATTGGGTTTATCCGCAACATCAGGTGCTGTCTCCAGCAGCTGAACATAACGTTTAAAGCCGGCAATGCCTTTTGGGTAGCTTTCGATAACTGCATTGATTTTTTCAATCGGTTTAAAGAAGATGTTCGTAAGCAAAACAAAGCTAATAAATTCGCCGTACTTCAGATCACCTTTAATAACGAACCAAGTGCCTGCAATCAATACGAATACAGATACAAGTCTCATCAGCATGTAGGTAATCGAAGAGTTCAAACCAATGATTTTGTAGGAAATGAGCTTCGCTTCACGGAAACGCAGGTTGTTCACCTTGAATAGCTTTTTCTCATGGCTTTCGTTCGAGAAAGCTTGAACAACACGAATCCCGCCAACCGTATCCTCAACCCGAGCATTAAAATCGGCCATATCCGAGAACAACCGATTCGCAGCTTTCGTCATTTTACCGTTGAACATCAGAACGAGCCAGATAATGATCGGCACAATAACAAAAGTAAGAATGGCTAATTCCAAATTAATATACGCCATAATGCCGAACGCTCCGACGAGCGTCATCGCAGCTATAAACATATCCTCTGGGCCATGATGGGCAACCTCGCCAATCTCGAATAAATCATTCGTTAGACGCGAGATTAGATGACCGGTCTTCGTGTTATCGAAGAAACGGAAGGACAGCTTCTGTACGTGGTCGAACAGCTTCTTCCGCATGTCCGTCTCAATATTAATACCAAGCATATGGCCCCAATAGGTGACCACATACTGCAACAGTGTATTAATAATATAAATCAGAAGCAAGATAGCACAGGCAGTAACAATAAGGCCCCAGTTCTCGTCAGGCAACAGCGTATCTATTACATAGCTGACTGCCAAGGGGAAGCACAGCTCAAGAATCGCCAGCACTACTGCACAACAGAAATCAAGCAGAAAAAGCTTCTTGTAAGGCTTGTAATAAGCAAAAAAGCGTAAAAGCATCATAAACTCCTTCTTCTCACATGGTGATAATCATTTTCATTTAAAATGATATACAATCACTACCATGCTGTCAATCCATCGCCGAAATCGATTCGGTCATGATGGGTATATACATTCATCTCTCCGCCTCTAATAAAACCGACGCAGGTAATGCCTAAATCCTCTGCCAAACGAAGAGCAAGATCAGTAGGCGCCGACTTACTGAGCATGATACCGCAGCCGATTTTGGCCGCTTTCAGCACCGCCTCCGAGGAGAGCCTGCCGCTGAATGCAATCACTTTATCCGAAGTTCGAACACGGTGCAGCAAACAATAGCCGAACAGCTTATCGAGCGCATTGTGGCGGCCAATATCCGTTCTTACTGCAAGCAGCTCCGATGGCGTTCCAATGGCTGCATTATGAACACCGCCCGTGCTGCGAAATTCCGAGGATGCCTCTTGAAGCTCGCGCATAAAGCGAATACATTGCTCAGCCGATATTTTGGTGCGGGTCATGATCGTTTTGGCCGTCAGCATATCATTGTGAAAATAAAACTGCCTACTCTTGCCGCAGCATGATCCGATAAACCGTTTCGCGTAATGATCCTGACTTAACGTATGCTTATGCTCTAGCTCAACATAGGCAAAACCCGTATCCTCTTCGATCCGCAGCGATTTCACCTGACCGGCAGCACGTATAACCCCTTCGGAAGCAAGGAAACCAATGACCAGCTCCTGCAAATGTGATGGCGAGCATACCATCGTTGCAAATTCCTCACCGCCTAGCTTCAGAGTAAGCGGATATTCCGCAGCGATGTCGTCATCCTTCTCCCAGTGGCCGCTGCTATCGTATTTGAGTATGCGCCATTTTGTCGTGTTCGAAAGATCCATTCGAATACTCCCCTTCCACGCTCAGCTTGCTTATGCATCATTACGACCACAGCAGTTCTACGCCGGCGGCTCGATTTCCAGCTCCACAATCCGCTTCTCCATATACTTGGTATCCTTAAAGGCATGATAGGTTTCAGCCTTCTCCACGATAACGGAAGCATTATACTCTGGTATGCCTGCAAACGGCTCATATACTCCTTTTGGAAATAGACTATTTCCTTCCGGCCAATACAACTCGATATTGCCTGGCGCAATATCCGCTGGTTTCGCCCTGCCATGGAAGCTCCCGCTTCGGTTATATACAACAATCGCATCACCTTCGGCGATCGCAAGCTCCGACAAATTCGCTTCATTCATCAGCACGTCGTAGCGCCCTGCATCGTTAAATGCATCCTTCTCGCCATAAATCATAGAGTTAAACTGCTTTCCGCGCCTTGTCGTTGCATAGAAATGCCCTTCCGGTATACGCAGCTCTGGCAATTCAATGGGCAGCAGACTGCCCTTCCCGTCAGAAGTTGGACAAAAACCACCCTCGCACAGCCACGCCCCGCCCCATTGGAATACGTCACCTTGGTTCCGCAGCAGCTCTACGCCCTCGTAGTTCGGTGAAGCCATCGCAATCTCTTCCCTCACGCTAGCAGCGTCTTTGAACGCGATAGCCGCTTTGAGCTCCGGCCTAATGCGTGCAGCTAAATCCGCATAGATTTGCCACTCCGCACGCGCTTCTTCGATCCTCGGCCCTTCAATAGTTGGCGAAAAATAAACCATTCGTTCCGTCGAGGTTGACGTACCTCCGCCTGGCTGTTCATACCTTGTCATGGCAGGCAGTACGATAACTTCCTCCTGCGCATCTACAAGTGTCGAGCTGTTCAGCACGATATCCTGATGCACCCGCAATTCGACGCTCTCTAAGCAGCGCTTCACAAAATCAGGATCAGGCATCGTCTCGATAAAATTGCCGCCTGATGTATAGAACAGCTTCAGCTTGCGATCCGCATGCTCCTTCAACATTGCGTTTTCAAGCGATACGCCAACAATGTCCCCTTGCCAATCCGGTAGCTTGAAGCCCCAAAGCTCCTCTAAACGGCGGATATCCGCTCCTTTGAACTCACCGCCAGGCAGACTGAAGGGGTCAGCCCCCATTTCGCCTGAGCCTTGAACGCCGCTATGACCGCGAATCGGCATCAAGCCGCAATGCTCCCGCCCGAGAAAACCTCGGAGCAGCGCAAGATTGGCAACCTGCGAAATATTGTCCGTGCCGAATCGATGCTGCGTCAGTCCCATGCTCCATACGAATACGCCTGACTTCGCCTCGGCAAGCAAAGCAGCGAAAGCCTGCATCCGCTCTCTCGTCAGCCCGGATGATTTCTTCAGCAGCTCCCAGTCCTGCTGCTGAATATGAGCCTTCAGCTCCTCGTACCCCTTCGTATGCGCGCTTACAAAAGCATGATCGATCGCTGAGCCTGGCTGCTCCTCCTCCATCTCAAACCAGCATTTCATGACGCCGTGCATGAAAGCAATGTCACCGCCGATATTCACCTGATAGAAATCGTCTGCCAGCTTCGTGCCAAAGAGAGCTGATTCCGGTATAGACGGTATCCAGTAGCCCTCCATTGCCGGCTCGCGATAGGGGTTGATCACGATGATTTTGGTACCCTTGCGCTTAGCTGCGTACATATACTTAGTCGATACAGGCTGATTGTTCGCTGCCACACTGCCCCAAAAAACGAGCACATCCGTACCAATCCAGTCCTTATAATTGCAGGTAGAGGCGCCTACCCCAATAGAGCGCTTCATCGCTGTTTTGGATGGAGAATGGCAAATGCGGGAAGCGTTATCGATGTTATTTGTCCCAATGAGCCGAGCCGCCTTTGCCGCCACATAATAGGATTCATTCGTTATCCCGCGCGCAGTTAAGTAGAAAGCCATCTGCTTCGGGTCTATTGCCCTCGCTTTGGCAGCGATGCGGTCCAGTGCCTCATCCCATGAAATTCTGCGAAAGCTTCTTTCTCCCTTGCTTCTTATCAGCGGGTAAGGCAGCCTTCCCAGCTTGCGCAATTGCGTGCTATCGAGCTTTCGCAGCTCCTCAATATCGCCATGCAGCACATCGCCTTTGATAGCAGGCATCGTATTCAGCCGCAAGACATTCAATCTCGTCGTACAAATATGAGGTCCTTCCAGCGTCTGATCATATAAACCGGACACGCCAAGCGCACAGCCGTCACATACACCCTGCGTCAAAATCCGATACGCATACGGCAAGCTGTCTCGGTTATCCCACGCTACCTTGAGCGTATCACGAATATGATGCGGCTTAATGCGTCCTAGCCCAAACGGCGCTTTGCTCACCCACAGCTTAGGGTCTGGCAGCCTCGGCAACTTGATCGGTCCTGTATGCAATGTTTTCTTCATTAATGATTCACCCCGTTAATGATCATTATGGAACGATTGCCATTCTACTTACTAAGCTACCACAAATGAGTAAGCGCATACATTTTATATTTGAAAATAGATGCAAAACAAGAAGCCTTCACATCAATCATCCTATCAGCTAACCTATATGTAGCTTTAGGAGAAAGCAGTTGCCTCCTCCTGTTAGTTCCTGTTGTCGCCGCCATCAGAAAGGCTCTATACGCAATAGTTACACCGCTGCTTACCTTTCACATTCAACATACCTTTATAAAGGCAGCACCTGCACCGCTGCTTGCTTCCCGCTTACTTGTATGCCGGATTGCTTCTTGCCGCTCTCCTCCAGATCCTTCAGCATGCGCTCCAGCAGCTCCTTCGCTTTGGGGCCTTCCTTGCCTTGAATTTTTACAACGAGCTGCACGCCGTTGCCTGAACCAAGAAGCTTCGCTGCCTGCCGCAGCTTCGTATCATAATCATGATCTTCTATATGCGCTGTCAAGCGGAGCTCTTTTATTTTGCTAGGCTGATCCTTTACCTTTGCCCCGCGCTTCTCTTGGTCAGCCTGTTTCTTCGCTTGCCCTTTGGCTACCAGCTTGCATGGCGGAGGACTGCTCATAAGCGAGGTGCAGACCAAATCCACTTTCAATTCCTTTGCTTTTGCCAGCGCTTCATCACGCGAGACAATACCTAGATCCTCGCCTCGCAAACCAGTCAAGTGCACCTCAGAGGCGCGTATTTTTTCATTCATAATAACCATCGATGCCATATCCGTTAATCGCTCCCTTGCCGTGAATACGGAAAACAGCAGCCTTCACTTGCGAAGCCGCTGTCTATTCCTTCCTCTATTATACGCTTTTATTAGATATCCAGCGCGGTTTGTTTATGTGTTTTTCCACTAATGCCGCTCTCTGCACTTCTCTTCCCTTCGGCTTCATCCCGCTCTGCTCTGCGCAGAAACTTTTGGCCTCTCCAGCGAATTAAAGACAATATTCCGCGGATGTACTCATCTAAGATCATGCAGGCATATATCCCGATCAAGCCCCAGCCAAGTTGAATTCCCACAAAATAAGCTAATCCCGTTGCAATCAGCCACATCGAGAATACCGAAGTCCACATCGTAAAACGGGTATCGCCTACCGCATTTAGTGAATTGCCGAGCGCCATATTGATCATTTTGCCCGGCTGCAGCAGTAGATTCATTCCGAGTAGGGACACGCCTAACGCTACGATTTCTTTGTTCTCAGTAAACATGCCTAGCAGCTGCTTGCCAAACAAATAAATAAGAAACGCGTTAACCGTCACCACCGCAAGCCCAATCCACATCGCTCGGAAGGCGATATGGTACGCCTCTTTGACCTTGCCTGCTCCAAATAGATGGGCAATCTGAATTTGTACTGCCAGTGCAATCGAATAACCAAGCATGAAGCAAAAGGACTCCAACGTATTCATATACGTCCGTGCCGCCAGCTCATTCGAGCCGAGAATAGCCAAAAAGGTGAAAATAAGCAGCTGCGTAAATACCCAGCAAGACATATTTACGCCAAGCGGCCATCCAATACGGAGAATTTCGCCGAACAGCTTACGATTAAATACATTAAAGTCACTAAGAGCAATTGTACGTTCAAACGAGCTAAGGAACATAATGAACAGCACAATCGTAGCGAGCAAGCGGCATAACACGGTTGAGATGGCTACGCCCATCAAGCCCCATTTTGGAAAACCGAATGCCCCGAAGATGAACGCATAGTTGAAAAAAACATGCACAACGTTCATTCCAATTGCCGTATACATTGGCCCCTTTGTATTTCCCGTATTCCGAATCGATGTGCTAAGCGCCGACATCAACGCAATCAATACCATCCCGCCGCCGACTATCGAGATATACGTCTTTGCCAGTGGAATTAAATTTTCTGGAAGCTGCAGCACTGCAGCGATCTCGCCTGGAATGAGGATGAGCAGCCCGCTAAGCAAAAGCCCAATGATGGCACTTACTTTCACCGCCATTATCGCGATCGTGCGAGCGTCCTCGCCATTTTTGGAGCCTATTTTTTGTGCAATGAGTATGCCCGCTCCACTCGCGACCGTTATAAATAAAGTCGTCAACGCTTGAAACAGCTGGTTAGAGAAGCCTACTACCGCTACTGCATCATCCGATATCCGGCTCACCATCAGCGTATCCGCCGCACCGAGCAAAAATTGTAAAAACAGCTCTATGAATATTGGCCACGCCAGCATCCAGAGCGAAATCTTTTTGTTAGATAAAGCCATCCTGTTGTCCTCCTGCATCGGCTGCCTAATAGCGGCCGTATCCGTTGTCTTATCATCAATCGTCATATCAAATTATAGATGCTATACTGAGCTTGATGTATCACTTTTACAACTGAAACTATAACGATTCAAACTTCAATATTTGAAGGAGAAAATCCTAACATGACCATCATTCATATGACGATTCCACCGCTGCCGCATTATATCATTGGGGGTTATACGGTTGCCCCTTCTGGCCGCAAGCATCCAAGCAGATGCAACATTAATGTGTTTGATTTGCTTGTCGTAACGCGGGGCTGCTTATACATGGGAGAAGAAGATCAGCATTATGAAGTGAGCGCAGGGCACGCACTTATTCTCAGGCCGGATGCCCATCATTACGCAACGCGTGCATGCGACGAGCAGACCGCTTATTACTGGATTCATTTTCAGACGACGGGGATGTGGAGTATAACAGATCAATCCATGCCTGAGGTACCGCCTGACAGTTCCAAAACAAGAATACTCAACACCAACATTTATACGGCACAAACCTTTGCCAAACAGCTTCCCCAGTTTGCTAAACTGCTGCAGCCCTCCAAGATGGACAGTCTGCTGCGCCAGTTGGTTCAGCTTAATATGAATGATCATATCCCCAGCGTAAAATGGAAGCAGCAGCTTGTATTCCAAGAGGTTATCGAGCATTTATCCGCATCGATGGAAGCGGAGGGGCCTTCTCCCTCTATTTTGTGCGCAGAGCAAGCAGCTTCCTATTTGCGAGAGCATTATCGTGATAGCATAACCGCGCAGGAGCTGGGAGACAGCATTAACTTTCATCCCGTTTATATCGCAAGATGCATGCAGAAGGAGTTTGGCTGCGCGCCATTCGATTACCTCATGCGTTTCCGGATTGAACAAGCAAAGCTGCTGCTGCTTCAAACGGATCTGCCTATCGCCCGCATAGGAGAACAGGTCGGCTTTAATCACGCTGCCTATTTCACCTCTTGCTTTGCCAAATACGAGAGCATATCGCCGCGCAAATATAGACAACGATTTTCTCATGGGTAAGGATGGGTGCATTCCTGCCAAAACATTACACCGAACATCAGGCTTTTCCTTCGACATCAGTCACTTGCCTGCTTGCTCATAAAAAAGGAACGGCTCCCACTAAGGGAACCGTTCCTTCCTTATGCCCTATTGATTATGCACCGGTCGATACGCCATCACTGCCGCTTACAGCAGCCGTACTTGGCTTCTTGCCCCAGCCAGTAAGCCACTTGCCTAACCGAATGGATGGCAGCTCTATGAAATAGTAGCTTAGCGCCCCGGCTCCGAATGAAGCAACAAAGGCGAGTATCACAATAAACGTTGTTTCCAGCTCGCCATTCAGCAGATGGATGAGCGACAACAGGATGATCATATGATACAAATAGAGACTGTATGAGATTTTACCTAAAAACAATAACGGCTTTCGCTGCAGCTGCCTCGATAAACGAACGGATGATAGCGCTGTAATAATGAAGATCGAAGCGCCGATAGCCGTCATCCAATCGCCGCTGTGCGGCATGAGCATGTCATGGAAGTCCTCGCCATAACCGATCCATTTGAACGAATAGAAGCACAATCCGATAATAAGCATCAGCATAACCCGCCAACCATGCAACCGTGAAAATGCTGACTTCAGCTCTTTCTGATATTTGGCCAGCAGCGCCCCTATAATGAAGAAAGAGGCATAATGCAGCGAGATCACAAAGTTCGTCATATATTTCGTTTCAAAATTTTCAAGCATAATTTCAGCACCAATGGATAAGACGAGTGCCAGCGGCAGCCCTACCTTCCAGCTGCTTTTTACAATAATGAACATAATAAACGGGAACAATAACGAGATACGCATTTCATGAACGAGTGTCCACAAAATCGGATCATACCTCGTCGTATTGTAGTTTCCTACGAACAGCAAATGATGAATGATTGAGGTCACATTAGGGGGGATCACCCACAGATTGTTATAATAGCTCGTCAAATTCGTCAGCTTCGATACATAGACGATTTCCCTCATTAATATGGCGATCAGTAATGCGACGAGAAAAGGAATGTAAATACGGCAAATCCGCTTAATCACATATTTTGAATAGGATTGCTGGCGGTTGCTGAAAAACGGCAAGGAAAGTACAAACCCGCTGAGCAGAAAAAACATAATGACCGCTTCATGACCGCCCCATATCGCATGCAGCGGCGTGTATTTAAACAGGTTAAGCGGGTAATCAAAATAGCTGAGATCCGACGTATTTTGCGCAATAGGCGCAAATACCAATAAGAAATGACCAATCATTACGGCTAATGCCGCCAATCCCCTAAGTGAATCTAATTCCTCATAGCGCTGCAAGCTGCAATTCCCCCACATTTACCGAATCTATACAATGTCAAAGACGATTATAATGGATAGCAGCCTGCTTTGTCCGCAACTATTTTTGCACGCCGCCCGCAAGCTAAAAATGATTAATTAGAATAACTTCTATCATCAATATTGAGATCGATTCCGTGACCTTGATCGCCACAGCTTCACCACTCCTAAGATACACAAACAGATGAGCAATCCCGTACATCCCCCTACAAAATCAAGAACGACATCAGTTGCGTTACCCGTACGCTCGTCAGAGCCTAATTGATTCCATTCATCCATAGCCGGGACAGCAATGGCAACCGTCAGAGTAAGTATAATGGAAAGGAACCAGCGTCCGCGGGTCAGTGCTCGCAGGAACATAAACATCAACGCAGTAAAAGTCGCATACACAAACAAATGTGCGCCCTTTCGAAACAAAAATTCGATAAAGCTATAAGGCCGATCATGTGAATTAACGATGCTCGTTCGATAGGTAAGCGTAACATCCGGCAGCCATCTAACTAACTGATCGTATGTAAAGTGACTGCGCAAAAACGGCTGAATACTTTGTTGTTCATATGTTTGGGATGAAAATAGGAATAAAAGCCCGAGCCACCCTACTAATAATAGCCCCCACAGAATAGTCGGCTTCCATCTAGCAGGTCTATACATATTCAATTACACCTCCTGTAAAGCAACCAGCTTCCAATTTATTATCCCTCTATCATACTTGAAAAAAACACTCAAACAAAATGCGAGCATAGGCGTACTAAATTAGGCATGCCAAAGAACGGCTTGCTCGCAAAAGTGAAGCAGCCGGCGGCGTTGAAATTTTCAACTGAGAAATAAAGAAATATAATCCATCAATTATCAATATAAATGATATAAAAGTCCTATTTCAATATAGTCAATAAGCCTAAAGTTTGGTATTATAACTAAAAAGAAGTGAAATGAGGGCGATAGACATGTCTAGTTATTTAATGTTTACTGAGCTATCAACGCCATTGAAATGGTTTGGAATTCGGATTTTCAAGGATGAGAACGGCAGCTACTGGTATAAATACAAACAAAATAAACGTAAACGTATTTTTAAATAGAGCTATCGTCATCTAATAATGTACGTGATGCACAATTTTCCTCATTCATGCAGCCTCTCTCAAATCTTACGCAATCATAGCAATTAAGAACAAGATCAAGCGCCCTGCTTGCTCCCAACACTTCATCAGCTTGATAAGACTGGCACACTAATAGCTTATCGATCATTTCCTGCCGCAGCAACTCAATCGTCTGCTCTAGCTTTATTTTGTGTAGAACAGTATTTCTATTAATGGTCCCTCACCTCTCCCTGAGCATGCGTATTACGAACGGTATCAACATTTAGTTCCTCGCTATACATATTGCTTATTCTTCTCATCACTTGACTAGCCGCTGCAAAATCGCCATCTTTTTTATAGCTATCTGCGAGCGATTCAACAAGGCCCAGCAGCATGTATTCCAGCCTGCTTCGTTCCTGAACCGCCCAGTTATCGTACAAGCCTGCGAGCATTTCTTCTACAGGATAGACAAGCAATTCTTTAATAAGAATAAATTTCCTTAGTGCTCTTTTCTCCATATGAGCTTCTTCAAGTGACTGAATCCATTTCAGCAAGTCACACACGACAACCGCGTTCAGCTTAACATGGCTGCGATTAGCAACAATCGGATTCGTCCCCGCCGTATCGAACAATCCTTTTAAATGAGAAAGACTAACTCGCAGCAAATTACTTGCTTTGCTAATCTCTGCAAGTGGCCATAACGCATCGCATAACTGTTCTCTGGTCGGATTCGGGTAAAACATTAAGTAAACAAGCAATCTCTTCGCATTACGCTGCTGCCAGCCACTCGGTATTTCCTGGCCATTAATAAATACACGAAATGCTCCAATTAGCTTGACCTCGAGCAGCACATCCTTGCTTGGAGTACTCTTATAGGCATCGCCAAACATTTTAATGGCATCGATCCTCATTAACCCAAGCAGCGGATCACCGACATGAGTGCTCTCCGTGCTACTTAAAGGGTTGGAGAGGAAATCTAATATCTTCTGAGCAGCATAGGTCTGATTATCTATAAACACCAAGCTAGCTGCATCAGGCACCGTTACCGAGAACGCATTCGGAATAAACTGCGCCGTAATCTTCGACATATAGGATGGATATATCGTATCTTTGTCCCCCGCCATAACGAGGCAAGGCTTATTAATTGCGGATAAGTCATCCAAAGGATTCTCGGCTGCAAAGAGCTCAATTAATTTAAAATACACCTCCATGTCACACTGCAAGTACGCCTCTTTTACCCACCTTGTCTCTTCCCTATCCTGAGGCAGACAGGTCACTAAACTAGCCATCTGCTCCGCCAGTGCATCTGCCACACCGTTCTCAGCATACCTCCGGCGCAGCTCAACCGAACGCTCCATTGCCTCAGGAGGATAAAACCCAATCGTCGAAATAAGAACAAACGACTTCACTCGCTCCGGGCGGCTCATTCCATACCTTGCAGCAAGATTACCGCCAAGTCCGTGACCGACCAAATGTGCTTCCGTTATGCTATATAAGTGGAAAATGTCATCAAAATCATTGCAAAGCAGCTCCCATGTTAACTGAGAACCGTCATGTGATCGCTCCCCATGCCCGCGCAAATCATACCGTACAACATGATACCGTTTAGTTAGCACAGCAGCCAGCGGCTCCCACACACGAGCATTTAGACCTAGGCCGTGTAAGAGTACTACAACTTCAGCATCAGGATCAGAAGTGCACTGATTGAATTGGTAGAACAAATTAAATATGTCCATAGTCCCCCTACATTACCACTACTGTATGATTTTAGGTTAGTCTGTAATGCTAGTGTAATGCAAATTTTAGTACTATGGTAGTGGCTTTGCTAGTGAAATGAGTCATTTTTTTACATTTTACAACAAATTCTTGTAAGGGGAGACAAAAAACATGCAAAGCAAGCTATTTGAACGCAGCTTTTTGCTGTTAATGATCACTCTGCTTGATTTGGGTAATCCTTTTCTTGTTAAAATATATCAGGAATTGGATTGGAAAATTCATTATACATTTTCAATCTGCATGACAACCTACAATAAGCTGAACGTACCGCTAACGACTTACAAGCCTTAAAATTTGTATTTAAGGAAGTGTGGGCTAAATAGGAGCCCTTATCCCCTATAGCTGCAACTGATTTCTTATAACTAAGATAAATTATAAATAAATGCAAGCAAATGCATTTATCACTTCTTATCATTGGAAAGATAACGCAAAGCAGGGGCAGAAGAAGTCATCGCGACCTCTTCTGCCCCTGCTTTAATTTTACAAAAAAGAAGTGAAAACTCCTATTACATCAAACCTTCTGCAATAGCTCTTCCTGCTTCAAGCTCTTTGTTAAAGGCTTCTCTGTAGGAAGCAAGAACGTCTGTGCTATACCCATTCGTCGTCAACTTAGCTTTCGTATCTGACATGATAACTTCAAACCTTGCAGAGCAATTGTCTACTTCTTGAAGTCCTTTAGCTTTAAGCTGAGCTTGAACCGTCTTATCCGTTGCCGCTACATACTGCAAGCCAATATCCATAAGAGTTACCTTGCAGCTTTCTTTCAGCGCAGCAAGCTTGTTCTCTGCTTCTGCCGTAATTTGCTCATACGTCGGTTTAACTGGTACGCCACCACCGCCGGCATTACCCGTACCGCCTGTACCACCAGAGCCTCCAGTTCCGCCACCCGTGCCTGGAAGAACGACTCCGCCGCCACCTTGCTCAGCTCGATATGCTGCTGACTCACCGCTAACTGTTTTCGTCACCGGATCGTAGCTAATCTGCGTGCCTACTGATTCTGACAAGAAACGAATGGGCACATAGATCGAGCCTTTATAGGCATAGAGGGATTGACCAGCCGGCAATGCCTTCGTCTTTCCATTAAACACAAGAGTTGCATTAACTGGCTGTATCGCAATCGTAACGCTCGTTTGCGGCTTCTGGCTGCCCGTAGCGGCACTTTGCAATTGTTTCTTCAGCGCTGCAAGCTCTTTCACTGTTGGCTCGGAGATCGTCGCTTTCGCACCATCCCAATTCACTGTTTTTAGCAGTGCGTAAGAAATATAACGAATCGGTACGTATGTACTTCCTTGATGAATAAATGAATATTGTCCATCGGGCAGTTTAAGCGCTTGTCCATCAAATTGCAGCTTAATGGGCTGTGTCTTTGTCTTAATTGTTTCGGTTGCTGCGGATGCAGCGGTTGCAAGTACGGATGACAACATCATTACAACCAGAAAAATAGATAGAATACGTGACTTTTTCATAGAGCCTCCTCAGAATAGTAAAGCTTACTTGTTTAGCGAGTTTGCAATTACTGCAAGCGCATTGGCTCTAGCACCAGCCTTCGCACTCTCGTATTGCGCACTCCAATCCGGAAAGCTTTGCTCACCTAGATCGGCTGCTTTATACTCGCTCTTGGCATTGCTTATTAATTGATTGAATCTGGCATCACAATCGGCTTCCGCAGAAAATACCTTATTCAGATATTTACTTTGAATAGTAGCAAGCGTAGCTTCTTCATCCCCGCTAAGCTCTTTCGCAATCTGCTTAACCAAGCTATTGCTGGTTGCTTGACACGAAAATTTCAGTTTTTCCAGCTTTGCTGTAACCGAAGCATCAATCTCTTTTTTCTTCTGGGACTTATTTTCGGAGTTTGTAGATCCCTTATCCGGCTTTTGTCCCTTGTCTACATTATTAGACGCTTCATCTGGCGGCAAAGTTGCGCTCGGACTAGGTTTAAGGACTTCATCTGGCTGCGTCGTTGGAACTAGATCAGGCTCTTGTGATGGAGTAGCATCAGGTTCTGAAGTCTGATCTGTCTGATTAGTAGATTGTTCATTGGGCTGCTCCGTAATCTTCGGTGACTCTTGCCCTGCATTACTATCTGCAGCTTCTTCAAGACGCCCATTCAGTTCATCTACCTGATTTAACTTCGAATAGAGACTCATGCTTCCATAAATGACAATACCGATAACAACGAGCGCACCTGCGATAATCAAAATTGTTTTGTTCGTTTTTTTCATTGTTTTGGTTTCATATGAGCCACTAAAGAAGCAATGATTGCATATGAATCTCCTTCTTAGATTTTAAAATAAAAAAACTGACGCTTCATAGTGACGGGGCGTCAGCTTGCGGATATAGCGTTTTCAGATCTGTTAACGACGCCCTACGTGCTAGTTCATGAGACAGCTGCTAGTTTATTTTTGTGATAAACAATCCTCAAATAAATCTCCATGCGCTTTTTCTCATCTAAGCAATCTTTCCACAGCAATTCATTGAATCCCATACAGAGCTGATGCCATTCACGTACAACGTTTGCGCGCATGAACATAATAATAACCTCCATGTTTCCACATAAACCACGCGGGAGGCACGATATTCGGTAGCTGGCTGGCAGTCTTTTAAAAGATAAGCCCCTGTAGCTTTGCGTCACCATTTTTCAATGGTTTTGCCTTTATCGTGTGGGTTATGCGGTTGTTTTGTTTAATGGTATGGTAACAAAATTGTTGGGGGGTGTATAGGGTATATTTGTTAACAATGTAGAACTGATGTTAGTAACAAGATATAGTCTTAATTACTCATCATTGCTCTTATAATCACCGCTAATAATACATTCCCACCAAATCTTGTTGGACAAATACCATTCTATGGTTTGTACTATCCCTGTCTCAAAGTTAAAGGTTGGCTTCCATCCGAGCCTTTCTAACTTAGAAGAGTCAATAGCATAGCGTTTATCATGTCCTAATCTGTCCTCAACATATTCTATGAGATCTTCAGATTTTCCAAGCGTCTTAATTATTGTCTTTACCACTTCTAGATTCGTACGCTCATTATGACCACCTACATTATACACCTCACCGCTAATACCTTCATGTAGAACCAGATCTATTGCTGTACAATGATCGTATACATGCAACCAGTCACGTACATTCTTGCCGTCTCCATACACTGGAACCTTTTCATCATTAAATACACGCGATATGGTCAAAGGAATAAGCTTCTCCGGAAAATGATACGGTCCATAATTGTTTGAGCACCTTGTAATATTAACAGCCATGCCAAACGTCTCGTGATAAGCTCGTACTAGCAAATCAGAGCCCGCTTTACTTGCACTATATGGACTGTTAGGTTGAAGCGGTGTTTCTTCTGTAAAGAAGGTTGTCGGATCGAACTCCAAATCACCATAAACCTCATCTGTGGAGACATGAACAAATTTTGTAACTCCATATGTCCTTGCAGCTTCCAGCAGCACTTGTGTTCCCAAAACATTCGTACGAACGAATACGCCTGGATCTGTAATGGAGCGATCCACATGGCTTTCAGCCGCAAAATGTACGACATACTTAATTATTTCCGATTCGAAAATTGAAGTAATCGCGTCACGATCCGCAATATCTGATTTCAAAAATCGATAATTCTCTTTATTCTCAATAGCTTCATGCTTAGATAATTCACCGGCATACGTTAATAGATCTAAATTAACGATTTCATATTCCGGATATTTGTTAACCATATATTGAACGAAATTACCGCCAATAAATCCAGCGCCGCCGGTAACGAGTACTTTACTTCTAGTCATTTGTCCACCCCAAATGTGAATTTATTTAAAAAAAGTAAATAGTATCCTGCCAGTTTGGAAGGCGATTAAAACTATTATCCTCTAGTTTCTACTTGGACATTCTAGAAATAGACCACCAAACAGCAGGAGTAGGGTAACGCCCGGTTGGAATTCCTTCTACGATAACCTCTTTTCCAGCTTACTGAAACATCTCTATTGAAAAATCCACCCAACTACAAATTCCTTTATTTAGAAGCATGATAAGTGCCATATTTTGCTGTCTGGATCATATCTATTAATAATTTAGCCAGATCTAAAGTGTATGTAGGGAACCAATTTGATCGAAAACTACATTTAACAGATTTCGGCTTTCGGCTAATCTAAGCATGGTTTTCACAAAGTTATTTCCATTCACACCGAAAACCCACGATATACGAACAATAAAAGATGTCTGAATTAAATCTTGTACGGCTAGTTCGCCTTCATATTTCGTTTGACCGTAATATCCAAACGGATTAGGCTTATCCAACTCCATGAAGAGAGCCTTACCTTCACCATCAAATACATAATTCGTACTAATATACATAAACTTTGCGCCAATCTCTTTAGCTAATGCTGCCAGATACTTTGTTCCTTCAACATTGACCTTCCAGCATGTTTCTTTGTCACTTTCCGCTGTATATGCTGCACAATGTATGATGATGTCCGGTTTTATTTGAAATATGTACGCCTGAACAGCAGAATTATCTATACAACCCGTCCCTATCATATTTAAACCACTTCGCTGTCCATCACGGGCCTGTCACTATATTCTTTATCTATTCTCCATATCCAAAGTTTTGTTCAGCATCTTTGAAAAGTGGAGCTTTGGCGTCTTTATCAGATAGAATAGGTGAAATATTTATAGGCCATTTAATACCGATAGAAGGATCATTCCATACTATTCCCCGATCGCATTCAGGGGCATATAATTCATCTACCTTATATTGTACTTCCACGTCTTCTGTTAAAGTCATAAAGCCATGTGCAAATCCTTTTGGAACAAGCAGTTGTGCTTTATTATCGGCACTTAACTCGACACCATACCATTGTCCATAAGTAGGACTTCCTTGACGAATATCAACTGCGACATCGAATATAGCCCCTTTCGTACAACGGATTAGCTTTGTTTGAGCTTTTGGATTGAGTTGATAGTGCAATCCACGTAATGTCCCTTTAGCTGCCGAGAAGGATTGGTTATCTTGAACAAACTCTAATTCTAAACCAATTTCTTTGTACTTTGCTGTGCTATATGTTTCCATAAACCAGCCACGATGGTCACCAAATACACTCGGTTTAAGTAGCAATACGCCTTCTAGTTCTGTTTTTGTATATTTCATGTTTACCACGCTTTCGATTTAATACTGAATCTCACCATTTGCTACTTTCATTAAATATTGTCCGTATCCTGTCTTACTCAATTTTTCTCCACAATCCCAAAGTTGTTCTTTAGTGATCCAAGAGTTAATATAAGCTATCTCTTCTGGAGCAGCAATTTTGATACCTTGATGATCCTCTACTGTTCGAACAAAATTAGTCGCATCTACCAGGCTCTGATGTGTACCCGTATCTAACCAAGTATAACCTCGTCCTAACAATGCAACTTCCAGCTCGTTAAGTTTCAAATATGATTCATTGATTGACGTAATTTCTAACTCACCACGAGAAGAAGGCTTTATCTCTTTTGCAATATCCACAACTCGATTATCATAGAAATATAGACCTGTAATGGCATAGTTAGATTTAGGATTCTGCGGCTTCTCTTCCACGCTTAACACTTTACCAGCCTTATCAAATTCTACAACACCGAATCTTTCTGGATCTTGTACGTGATAACCGAATACAGTTGCACCTTGTTCTTTACTTGCTGCACTCTTTAAAATCTTACGAAGTCCACTACCATAGTAAATATTATCTCCTAAAATCATAGATACCGAATCATTTCCAATAAACTGCTCACCTAAAATAAAAGCCTGAGCTAAGCCATCAGGACTTGGTTGTACTTTATACTGTAATGATATACCAAATTGTGATCCATCTCCTAATAAAGCCTCAAATCTTGGTGTGTCTTCAGGAGTAGAGATAATTAATATTTCTTTGATTCCAGCTAACATTAGAGTAGATAATGGATAGTAAATCATTGGTTTATCGTAAACAGGTAATAATTGTTTGCTTGTAACCATGGTTAACGGGTACAATCGCGTCCCACTTCCACCTGCTAAAATGATACCCTTCATTTTGAAACTCCTTTCATGTATTATTCAAATTATAAGTAATAATAATAATCTTTTAAAATCAATTAAATTTTTATAATAAATGTTTAAAATTTATTTTAAAATAAGATGATTTGTCAAGCTAAGTCCGACACTTCAGCCATGAAAGATTCGTGAGCGGTCTTCCAGCCCAATCATTTTAGAGGTCTGTTGTTAATAAGGTGAATGGCTTCAGCTATTTCCTCATCCGTAACCCTTGCGAAATCGTATCCCTTGAGGAAGAACTCCCGCAGGAGACCATTGCTATTTTTGTTGGAAACTCGTTTCCAAGAGGAATAAAGTTCCGCAAAGTAGACCTTTACATCGTGAAGTTTTCCATAGCAACATAACAGACAAATTCTTTCCCTCGATCGGTTTTAGCGCTCTGAAATGCGGCTTGCTGATATTGGCTTGTGATTACACCAAAAGGCTACCTTCATGGAGTAAGCGGTGCGATCTGGCATCTTTAAGGCCATGTACATTCTTGTTTTACGTTCTATAAAGGTAGCAGCACAAGCTCGGCTCTTTCCACGACTAGAAACAATCGTATCTAGCTCCCAATGTCCAAAGGCTTCTCGCTTTCTAACCTCCTTAGGACTTTGGCTAATAGGTATTCCTGTGAGGAAGCGTCGTAAACCACGTGTTTCGAGTGGTTTACGACGCTTCCCTTTGTGGTGCAGGTGCTTTTTATATCCCATATTGCAAGTAGGCCAGCATAGAGGCATCTGTATATAGATTTGAAGCATATAAAGCCCCTTCCCTCTAACCTTCGCTTCTCTTAGCGCCCGAGCCGACCAGCCTAATTGATGTAAAATCTCTAGTTGTCCGTGCTCGACTATTCAAAAACGGGAGTAGCTTATGTTGGATTCTCCTGTAATCATGGGGTGTGGTAACTCCCATTTTACACGAATCTAATCGTGGAACTTTTTGTTTTCTTAGGTGTCGCACTTCATATTACGATCCGTCATTTCATTAATAAAGTTCTTATTTTTTTTATAGTTCTCATAATGTCATTTCTCTTCATGATTAAATAAACACAATATACAAATCCAAAAACAACAATTGAATACCATGAATCTATATACCAAGCAGATAAAATGAATATTAGTGTTACAAATAATTCTAGGAAAATATCTTTATGAATAGATATTTTAAGTATCTTAGACAATAAAAATTCTGCCAGTACAGATCTAAAAGCTAGTAAAATCACAATAGATAAAATAGCTAGATCTAAACTTTTAAGTAACTGAGTTGTTATGAAAGTTATTATTAAACTCAAGAGTAGAGATATAAGATTAATATTTAACATCATCTTTTCTTTCCTCATATTTTTTAGATAGCTATTTATTAATAGTTGCATCTTGCCTTCATAGACAAACATAGGAAATACTAGAATCATATACATCAAGCTTTCTGCATATTGCGGCAACCAAGTTGATATTAATACATTAAGGGGGTAATAGAGTAATAAAGCAAATAGTAATATAACCATTAAAAAATCTCTCATTGTAACATAAATATCTGCTAATTTTTTGGGATCTGTTCTTCTGAGGATTGGAAACATAATAATGCCTACAGCATTTATAAATAACATTGTTAAATTCGATATACTTAATGTTAATGATACCTTCCCAAAGGTAGCTACACTCCAAGATCTTTCTATACCAAAGCGGACAACCCCTATAATTAACATGCTTGCCAGATTTGCAAACATTAACTTCATACCTATATTTATATTTTCTAAGGTTTCTTTAAAACTAAAATTAAAATTAGACAGCTTATTGAAAACAATTTCTTTACAGTAATACATTGCATATATAAGAGCTATAAATTTACTAATTAAATCAGCAATAATTAAAAGCTTATAATCCCTAACACCAAATAACAGGAAAGAGATAATTAAGATAATATAGAGTACCCTATCCAACATTGTAATCTTGGCATATTCTTTAATTCTATTGGTTGCTTGCAAAATGAAAAGTAACATAAATCTTGTATTAACGATAACTAAAGCAATAGCAACCATTTGCATGATAAATAGTCTATTGGCATTATCCATTAAGAATAACGAAGAAATAAAAATTATTACGGCTACAAATGCTTGTGAAATAAACAGCATATAAAACTGAGAGAAAAATAGATGCTTGTCTAGATCTTTATATTCCCTACCACCATACCTGAGATAAATACCATCATTCCACCCCAAATGTATAAAACCAACATAAAAAGAATAAAATAAATATAACTGCCAAAAACCATATTCCTCGACTCCTATTAACTTAGGAAGAACTAAAATAACTAAGGCAGAGGAAAGGAGTGCAGTTAAGTTTGAAGTTAATGTATAAGAAAAATTTTTAATAAATTTCAATGCACTACTATTCAATTCCTTACCATCAAATTTGCACTCATTTGATATCCTCCCTATTTATTATGTAAAGGAAATTTTAGGTTTTAAGCATTTGAAAATTTTACTTTTTTTAACCTAATTATTTTTTCTGCTTAAAATATCTAATTATTTTTAATAGTTTAGCATCTGTTTCTTTAATATTAAAATACCCAACTCTACTTAAACCATTAAGTACTATGAGTTCAAATTTACTTTTATCATATGTCCCGCCAGTTCCACCAACTATTCCAGTGAGATCGGGATAGTTTCTAAAGCAAGCTACATCAGCTCTAGCGTCTAATAACCTTTTATAGTATATTCGCTCTATACCTTTTCTATTAAAATCATCACATTCATATTGCGCATCAGATAAATATAAAAGAAAATCTTCCTTTCTAATTTTAAAGAAATTTGTAAAACACCACTTAGTATCATTTAATGCGACAAATTCATTGTGATGAGCGGCCTTACTTTTACAAATATCTTTTGAATTTCTAAGAAAAACTCTACCAGTTACTTTATATATATATTCCTCTTTCTCTAACAATTTACTGTGTTCAATCCCATATCTAATACACTGCGCTTCACCATAAGACTTACCATATTTTATTACATTTTCCACTTCACCCAAGAACGGTAAATATTCAAATTCTTTTCCGTAAGCTTTTGCATACTGAAAAAAATGTTCTTCATCAATAGAATATCCAGAGTTTTCCACAAAAACAATCTTATCAAACGAGCTTTCTTTAATATACCTTTTAATTGTACTAGTATACTGATCCAGACGTTCTTTGACGTCAGTTAGCATATTTTTAACATTATTAAATACACTAGCATCTATTGTTCCTGTTAATAGCAACGCATATCTCAAAGTATTCCCCCCAAACATCTAATTAAAATACAAAAACATTGCATTTATTTTTATAATATATGCAATATGTTCTACATATCAGATAATCACCAATTTCACCGATTAAATTTCACTTACAAACTACCCCATAAAGAAGTTCATTCACTGTATGCTAATAAACTAATAAGTATTAAATTTTCTATTTATCGTTCCAAAAAAAGAAATATGGATAAGTACTTTGCCATTCGGGTCTTAAAACTTGAATCGCTATTATGTAAGCAAAAAACAAAACAACGACAAATATCAAAATGGTGGTCTTTAAATGTCTATCTTTAATTTTTCCAATTGCATTTGGAAGATAAACAATTGCAAATACACTATATATTTGACTGAATCTTGAGAATATATCAACTCTTAAAGCAACTAGCATAATTACACAAGCAATCAATATAAATACTGACTGAATTTCATCATGGTTTGTTTTAATGTAACTTAAACTTTTTTCTTTAATATTGGTTACTTTCGATTTAACTATCTTATTATTAAAAATCTCTCCGGCAAATAGTATTATTACCATAACTAATAACCCAAGTAATGTGGCTAATTTAACTTCGCCTTCAGCTTTGGCGGAGTACACATATGGGTAATAATGAGGAAAAAATGTTAATATCACATTTATAGATTCTTCAAGAAATAACAAAAGAAATATACATGATAAGGATGAGATAGTAATTAATCTCTTAGTTAATTTGAATTTTGAAATAGGATAAGCTAGTAAAAATATAAAAGCTGCATTATGGAAAGTTGTAGCTATGATAACTGTTATAACAAATTTAATAGGATGCTTTTTTATTATAAAATCATATGCGAATAATACTGTAGTAACAGCAAGCATATGCCTTATTCCACTTAATGATAAATCAAAATACCTTAAGCTAAAAAACAGTATTACACTTAGCCAGGCCATATTAGAATATTTATAAATAAACCTTCCAACTCCAAAAAATATATAAATGCTTGTAATTATTAATAATACTTGGTGGTGATGAAATATTGAACTTAACCATTTATTTAAATACAAATACCCTATTTCAAACCGGCCTTGATAAGGTGATATGTCACCAGACTGCATAATATTATTGAATATTTCTACATAAGCAATAGTATCGTTTCCAACAGTAATTGACCTAAACATTGATAAAAAAGAAAACAAAGCCATATTATAAGTGACATATAAAAAGTTAAACTTCTTACCACTTGCTATTGTTTTAAAAAATAAAGCACTAAATATCATATTAAAAATCAGAAAAATAAATAGACCCATTAAACCACCTCTGGAACCGCTAATTGTAATTGCTAAAAACTAATTTTATAAACAACTAAAGTTTTCTAGCAGTTACTATCTAGACTATTATAATAAATTTATTTTAAACAACACGAAAATAATTATATACCTAATCAATTCATAATTAAAAAAGCGTGTCAATTTTATATACTGGTATATCTATACTATTTGATCCATTTCTGGTTACAGTTACCAGACCTCTTCCTAAATATCCTTTTACTGAATAATTAAAACAAATCGGAAACTTTGGAATATTAAGATTAAGTGCATCCTCTTTATCAATACCCCCCATAACAAAGTAAATATTAAAACGTTGTTTTTTAAGAAGATATGTTTTATCTTTTATTGAAAAACGATAGAGGGAAGTTCTTGATTTGTTGTTTTTATCTCCTAGCAACCATGCCAAATACTTTCTATCAATCCTGTCTACAGGATCTTTACTCCAATTGAATATTTTGTATCTTTTTTTATCCTTTTCTTTCCAACCCATTTTCAAATAGCCAGAATATGAATTTTCATTTGGAAAATTATAAACTAATGTGTCTTCATCGATTGCTTCAAGTGCCTTTAAATTCATCTTTTTGAACAATCCCTTGCCTCTATGCTCACTCAAAACTGCAGTATCACAAGGTTGAAATGCTTTTATTCCGTTAATGTCGTTTCTCCAAAATGCTCTTGCCGCAATGCATTGATTTTCAATGTAAGACAATACAATTATTGAATCCCCATATATATTATCAAAATATTTCCTAATAAACGTTTCTTCATCAAAACTAGAATTAAACACTTTTCTGTGAACTTCTATAAAATCATGTTTAGAAGAATCATCTAATTGATTTGTCCAGTATAGCTTAAATTGAATGCTATCTGACTTCTTCATGTTTTCTCCTCTTTCCTACTTTAAGTTACAGTTTAATGCTTATTTATATATCATTAATTAAATAAACGAAAATACATTTTTTATCATTTCCTTTTAAAATATTAACTATATTAGGACCCCTTACATCTAGTCAGTAATTACTCTTTTAAAATTATTTTTGATTGCTGGTATTAGTCCATTCACATAGTAATTTGGAAATGGAGATTCCGCGCTCGGATTTAATGAAATTCTTGGTAAACTATTTGTGTAATCTTTATGATTTTCAAATATGTTTCCGCACCTTGTTGTTGTAACTGTTTTAAATCCTACTCTCTTAGCAAGTTCAAATTCTCTAATACTGGCTTCATGCTTCGAGCCAAATGGATATGCGAAATGTTCTACTTTATTTTGAGTAAGCATTTCTATTCTATTTTTAGATTCCATCATTTCTTTCTTTGCAGAATCTGTATCTAATTCTCTTAAGTTATAATGATTAATCGTGTGTGCACCAATTGTAACTAATTTGTCATTAGATAAAATCCTTATTTGGTCCCAATTCAAGGTAAGTTTTTTAGTATATTCAGCTATGTCAATATCATTTTTTTCAAATAAATTGACGAACAACTCATTATGTTCATCTCTGCTTAAGCTTAAAATGTATCTCCGTATTTTTAAATATACTCTATGTTTTTCATGTCGATTTTTTATATCATAACAATGGTACTGCTCCTTATGATAAAACTTTAATATTGTATTAGTTTCTATTAAGTCTTTCAAAGCATACCACCATAATTTTGCGGTTTTATCAGGAAAGCTTGTTGTAATATAAATCGTAAAAGGTAAATTATGTTTTTTAAATATTGGATATGCTATTGTGTAATTATCAATATATCCATCATCAAAAGTAAAAACAACTACCTTCTTATTTATTTTATATCTTTTGTTTAAAATCTCATAAAACGTATCTAGGGAAACCACTTCGTAATTGTTCGATAAAAAGTAGTTGATCACTTCTTCTAAGTACTTATCTGTGACTTCTAAATCCTCACATGAATTATGATTTATTTGTTCAACTATCCTGTGAAACATTACTATGCTACCAATTCCTGAATAAATAGGAGAGAATATCTTAGTTAGTGGTAAAAGTGATGGTGAAGCTAGAATTTTTTTTGCACCTTCTTTAATTACTGTTTTCATTTTTTCTCCTTTCACTTGTAATTAATGAATCCATTTAATTATTTATTTTGAATTTCTAAATATAGATTCTCTAAGGTCCTAACACTGGATTTAACATCAAACCCTGAATCAACAATTTCTTTGTAAGTATCTCGTCTTTTATAATCCATGTCTCTTAATATCTCTTCCGCCCATTTTTCAGGTCCCTCATCAAATGACATGTATTCTACTAAATTTGTTATTCTTACTTCTCGTGGAACATTATTAGAAACAATTGTTCTTAACCCTGCAGCTTGTGCTTCAATTGCTGCAATACCTAACCCTTCATACTTTGATGGTAGTGTGAAGATATCAACCGCCTGTAATAAATCACATGTGTCTTTTCTATACCCCATGAAAAGAACTAACTCATTTAGATTTAGGCTGATAACTTTTTTCCTTATTTCTTTTTCTAACTCCCCATCACCTATTATAATTAGTTTAGCGTTCTTGTTTCTTACATGAATTTTTCCAAAGACCTCAATTAAGAATTCATGATTTTTAGCATGACATAGTCTCCCTACATGACCTATAACATAGTTATTTTCTAGATTATATTTTTTCCTTATTGATAGTCGCATTTCTTTATTAAATCTAAATTTTTCTGCTTCGATTGCATTATTAGATATAAATACTTTATTCTGATCTATTAACTTTTTTCCAAATAGAAATTTCCCAGCTTCTTTTGAACAGGCGACATAATAATTAGCAATATATCTCAAAGGTAATTGAAGTATAAAGTTTCTAACAGCACGAGTCCAATAATCCGAATAATTAATACTGTGACTATGTACCATTCGATACTTCACACCATGTAGTTTAGCAATTGAAAGATATATAGAAGCAAGACCGGTAAAATGTCCGTGCACTATTTTATACTCGTTATGTCTTTTGAAGAAGTTATTCATTTCTCTAATATATTTGAATAAATTACTATATTTCAACGGTGAAAAAATATAAACTTTACCACCAAGCTCTTTTACCTTTTTATCAAAATCACTCGAGGGCTCAACGTCACAAACAATATAATCAAATTGCACTTTTGAGACGTCAATATTTTGATGCATATTAAGTAAATAAGATTCTATACCTCCACTAGGTCTCTGAGCAAGAATTTGTAAAATCCTTATCGGTTCTTTCATAACACACCCCTATTAAACAAGAACGATGTTTATTTACAATCATACTTTTACTCTTATTAACGAAAAAAATAAAAATAATTTGAATATGATGTTTTTATTCCATCAATTCCTCTATCATTCTTAATATTTTTGGATAAGTATTTTTCCTATTAAACTTTTCCTCGGCGAGGTTGCGAGCATTAATCCCCATTTGTTTTCTCTCTGTCTCACTCATCATATATACTTTTTCTATTGCTTCTAGTAGGCTTGTTGTATCTTCTGGTTCATAATCAAGGCCAAACTTATAATCTTCTAGTAATTCTCTAAATTCTTCATTTAAACTTCCGTTCAATATAGGCCTCCCTGATGACAAATAATCACCTATTTTATTAGTTATACTTTGTGCTGCTTTTCTTTTTATAGCATTAATTACTGCATCTGACTTATTTAAATAACTCCACATTGTAGGATGATCAACCCAACCCGTGAATATAGCATTACTCCCAGTTTCATGAGCAAAGTCCTCTAAATCCTTCTGCAAGGGTCCACTACCAATTATTATTGGTTTTACGTTCAAACCTTTTTCATTCGCTAACTTGGCACTCATAATTAGTGTTTTAATATCGTAACTATGACCTAAAGAACCAATATAAGATAACCAGAACTCTCCTTGTTCTTTCTTAATACCTTGATTTTCTCTTGCACTATAACTATCAATACGATCCAAATCAGTTCCAATAAATACATAATCTCTTTTAGAGCTTTTTTTATTTCTTCTTTCAGCAATTTCTAAATACGTTTTAGAAACTGCTATGATTCCATCTGCTATTCCATAAACCTTATTCGCCATAATTTGTAATGGCGAAAATAAAATATTACTAATTACTGGTACATCTAAGACTAAGTCGTACATGACCTCAGGCCAAACATCCTGTATATCTATAACAAAGGGGATGTTTTTTCGCTTTGCATATTTACCAGCAGCCAACGCACTATCTAAGCCTGGTACACAAGAATAGACTAAATTAAATTCTTCTTTGGTTTCATTAAGGAATGTTTTTAAATTTTTAGTGAATGACCACATACTATAAATACGTCTAAAGCTGATATTACTGTAATATCCTACTTCGTCTAGAATTTCAATCTTATATGGCGCTTCTTTATAACATGTTTCATCTTTTCTAAAAGTACGATCTAATTCTCTAAATCGACTAGTTACAACAGTAACCTTATATCCCTTTTCTGCAAGCATTTCAGATATTAATTTAAACCTTCCTCTATTATTACCTTTTTCTCCTGGTAATTGTGTAAACTGCGCAATTACTAGTATGCTCTTCATATTATCATCACTTCTTATTTTTTATTTTATAAGTTCCATAAGTGGTAAACTTGATGACACCCTACTTGTTTACAACCATTCTTATGATAAAAGTTAATTGCATCCAAGTTTCGTACTTGGGTACCAACATTAATTCCTTTGACACCTTGTTGATGTGCTCCATATTCTACTGCCTTGAACAAACTAGTGCCAATGCCACCTTTAGTCTCTTTTTGAGAAACAGCAATTAGCTCAATTACACATGCATTATCTGAATATGAAAATAATAAAAAACCATTTATATCACCCATTTTATCCTTAGATAGTGCGTAAAACTTGTTGTTTTTTCCAAAAGAATTAATAAGCCATTGTTGATAGACCTGATCTCCACCTCGTTTAGCCAGATCAGGATCCTCTGTGAATTTCGAGAACTGATAAGTAGCTATTTCAATGATTTGATCATTTCTTTCTAGTGCTTGGTGGATTGTGACGTTTTTTGGTATTTCTTTTGGATCAACTAGTTTTTTTTCAAATTGTATATTTACATCTGCTAAAAACGCTGGAGCTTCTTTTCCGATCAACTGAGCATTAATAGGTTCAGAGTTTTTATTCATAATTGATATAAACTGATATTCTTTAAATCTAGCTTTTAGTGCTTCCCATTCAATTAAAGTAAGAGGTCTATGTAGTATAGCTTTAGCACTAGAAACACCGAAAAAGTATGTATCCCACTTTAATTCACTGAAGGTCACTGCATTTTCTAGACTTTCCATGAGCATCCCCCCTTACATTCCTACACCTGTATTTTGTTTGAATTTGTACTCTTATCGGCAACAAATACATCTTCACGTTTCAATACAGAAATAGCTGTTTTAAAAAAAATTTTAATATCAAGCCCCCAAGAAAGATGATTAATGTAGTAAATATCATTTTGAATTCTTTCTTTCCATGGCACAGTATTTCTATAATACGCCTGATTAAATCCCGTTACTCCAGGTCTAACTTCTAGCTTTCCTTCCTCATTACCCTCATATAATTCACGATGTTCCGGTAAGTCAGGTCTAGGACCAATGATACTCATGTCACCCTTAATAATATTTAAAAGCTGTGGTGTTTCATCAAGGCTTGTTTTACGAATAAACTTTCCAATCTTAGTTAATCTAGGATCATCTTCTGCATTAAAAGTTGACCCATCTTCATTTCTAAGATCAGGAGCATTCATTTTCATAGAACGGAACTTATACATCCTAAATACTTTTCCATTCTTACCTAATCGTGGGGCATTATAAAAAATTGACCCTTTGTCTTGATAGTAAATAATCGACGCTACGATAACTAGGATAATAAACCAAAATGGAAGTGCTATTAAAGCTAGGATTAAATCAAATACTCTTTTAAGGAACTTCTTATACATGCAGTAATTCCACCTTAGACTTCATTTAGTACTCTTTTTAAATTTCCAATTACATACTTTACATCCTCATCACTCAACAAAGTATGAAGCGGAAGAGTAATTTCATTAACATACTGTTTAAAAGCATTAGGATAATTAATGATATCAAATCCTAAATTCTTATAAGCCGTAAACATAGGTAATGGCTTATAATGTACATTACAAGCAACTCCAGCCTCAGCCATCTTAATGATTATTTCATTTCTTTGTTCTTCATTAATCCTGGGAATCCTCACTAAATAAAGATGGCCAGAAGAAGCAAAATCCTCACCATAATGTTGCAATCTTTGAATACCCAAAGGCAGAAGTGCCTTATCATACATTCCAATGATCTCTTTCCGTCTATCTAACAGACATTCATACCTATTAAGTTGTATCAAGCCAAAGCCAGCCATAATGTCTGTCATATTGCACTTATAGCCCGGATAGACAATATCATATTCCCATGCACCTTTTTGTGTTTTGGCAAGTGCATCTTTTGATTGACCATGAAGACTGTACAACATGAACTGCTCATATAGCCATTCATCATCTAAATCTCGATCATTTCTCCAAACAACCGCTCCACCTTCAGCAGTTGTAAGATTCTTTACAGCGTGAAAAGAGAAGCATGTAAAATCAGCAACTTGCCCACATTGCATCCCTTTTCTCTTGGCACCAAAAGCATGAGCAGCATCAGTCATCACTATTACTCTATTAAATAACCACTGGAGTTCATTATTAGGTTTAAACAGATCTTTCTTACTTTCTACTACTTCATATATCCGACCGTAATCACACATTATTCCTGCTATATCAACAGGAATAATCGCTTTTGTATTCTCTGTAATTGCATCAGCAAGTTTTGAATAATCCATCTCAAAAGAATCCACAGCCGTATCAACTAGTACAATTTTTGCACCAACGTGGTCTATAACTGCAGCCGATGCTGTATAGGTGTATGCTGAAGTTATGACCTCATCTCCTGGGCCTATACCTAAAATACGAAGAGTAAGCTCCATTGCTGCTGTTGCAGAATTTAAACAGACAGCTTTATTTGTACCAACGTATTCAGCTATTCTTTTTTCAAACTCTTTTGTTCTCGGTCCAGTTGTAATCCACCCAGACTTCATGGCTTTTACAACTTCTTCTATCTCCTCATCTGTAATATCTGGTGGAGAGAAGGGTATATTTCTTAATTCAATATCTATCATTTTATATTCCTCACTTTATTTAAGTTTTAGTTAAAGCATTAAAAAGATTTAGTAGATTAGGATTTAATTAGAAACTTCTTATTCTCATTCCAATTAACTACTAAACCACTAAAATTGTTATTCACTTCAGATAGTCACCTCGAATTATCTATTCAATCTAATAACTAAATATTAAATAGATATCCTTGAATTAATTATCCTAAACTGAGATTCTTCCTATCATACAAACCATTTATCAATCTATAAATCTTACTAAACAAGCCTTAGATCCTTTGCGTACAAAGTTTCTAGCGTTCCATCTGACTACGATAGTCAGCCACTTTTAATATACAATTAGATTCATTGAATATCTCTATATTAGTTCAATTTGTAACTGTTCAGCCCCTCACAAGCCCATTTGATAATCAAAACAAATAATAGAGAATTAATAATAATGGAAAGAATCAAACACTAGACTTTGCATAATTCAATCAATTTTATACCTGAAAAAGAAAAATCAAAAGGTGTACGAATCAATTGTATTAATGAGTCTAACCCTTTTTTCCATCCAGCCGTACAAAGAGCAAGTCTGGATGAAAAAGATGTGCCCTGCTCACCTGCCTACCTACCCACATACATCAAAGCACTATTGCACTCCTTTTTCCGCAACTAAATTATGTATAGGAGGGCAGCAACTTAACGAATCTAAAATAGTAAGTTGACACTAGTCATAAACGAAATTAACAGTTAAACCAATTCATATGCAAGCCTTTAGAGTTAAACTCTTTTGAACCTCCTAGTCAGCCTAGTTAATTATAATTTTCCTATCCAACAATCTAATCACCACAAAAGCAGCTTCTTATCTATATAATAATCTTTAAATAAGTTAGAGCCTGCGTTATCTATTTTTCTACTTTATTTTTTTCAATAACTTCCTCCAAAAAGGTGAATAATTCAAACTTTAATTCATTATTTTGCAGCGCCATTTCAATCGTTGTCTTTATAAACCCAATCTTCTCGCCCACATCGTACCTTATGCCTTCAAAATCATAAGCATAAACAGCTTCCGTGCGGTTAAGCTCAGCTATAGCATCTGTCAGCTGAATTTCACCACCAGCACCTGGCTTTTGATTTTCCAGTATCTCAAAGATTTTCGGGCTCAATATGTAACGCCCCATAATAGCTATATTAGATGGAGAATCTTCTTTCTTTGGCTTCTCCACCAAATTATTCACACTAAAGAGACGGTCGTGGATTTCCCTCCCGTCTACTATGCCATATCGTGAGACTTCATCCGGTAAGACGGTCTGAACGCCTATAATGGATGAGGTGTAACGGTCATATTGTTCAATCATTTGCTTCAAGCAAGGTTTTTCCGCTTGTACGATATCATCACCAAGCAACACTGCAAAGGGTTCATTTCCAATAAACTTCCTTGCACACCAAATTGCATGTCCAAGCCCTCTAGCCTCTTTCTGACGAATATAATGTATATCCACCATTTTAGAAGACTTTTGCACTTCATTTAGCAGTTCAAACTTCCCTTTTTCGAATAAATTTTGCTCCAATTCGAATGAATTATCGAAATGATCTTCAATCGCTCGTTTCCCCTTACCCGTGACAATAATAATGTCTTCGATTCCCGACTCTATCGCTTCTTCTACAATATATTGTATTGTTGGTTTATCAACGATTGGCAACATCTCTTTCGGCATCGCCTTGGTGGCAGGTAAAAATCTTGTTCCTAGACCAGCAGCAGGAATGATGGCTTTACGGACCTTCAAATGTTACTCCTCCTAGCAATCAATATGTTTATAATCTATTGGTTTTATTTTTCTTTTTTAACTTCATCGTAAGACTTACCCTGACTCATCCCATACTTTTTAGCAATTTTAATCAATTCATCATATTGCTCAGCTGATAATTTATCGAGAATAATGCTCCGTGCCTTTTTCTTTTCTTCTAGGTTCATTCCACCACTCGCCAAAGCTTGTAGCTCTTTAATATCAGACATACTAAGCTCTTTGAGCAATACAGTTGAAACTTGTGCCTTCTCAGATACCGTTATTTTTTCCTGAAGATCTTTAGCTTTGTCTATAGAAACCTCACCGCTATAACCGTCTTTAGGCTTTTCTTCTTCTTTGGATCCGCTTGAACCATTAGATCCACTATCCGTCGTATTATCTTTTACTGGCTTATCTTTAGTTCCGTTTGAACTATTTGTCGTTTCATCATCATCAACTGTTGAAGAAGGATCATCCTTCCCCGCCGTATCCGTACCCTGCTCATCTGTCTTCGTTTCCGGTGTTGTCACTTCATTCAACAAATCACCCTCAAGGTCAGCAGCCAACGTAGAAATAAGCTTATCCACAGCATAATTAGCTGCAAATAAGCCCCCTACTCCTAGTATGACAATGATTGATGCGACCCAAATTAATATCTTCTTCCACTTTTTCTTACGCATGTGTAATCTCCTCCGTTATGGTAATCTGTCTGCTAAGATACATGTGAATAAAAAGGAACAAGATGCTCGATAACATCTTTAATTGTCGTTTGATTATCTCCAATGGCTTTCTCGATTCGTTTGAATTGAAGCTCGAGTTCTACTCTATTGATTTGTGTTGGCTTGCCTATGTAAATTCGCTCATGTTGTGTGGATGACACTGCTTCTTCATCCGTTAACAGCTCTTCGAACAGCTTCTCGCCTTCACGCATACCGCTAAAGTTTATTTCGATATCTATATTCGGTTCGTAACCTGATAATCGAATGAGATCCTGCGCTAGATCAAGAATACGAACCGGTTCTCCCATATCTAGAACAAATATTTCTCCACCTTTGGCAAATGATCCCGCTTGAATAACGAGCTGTACCGCTTCAGGTATCGTCATGAAATATCTGACCATGTCGGGATGTGTAACAGTAACCGGACCGCCTGCAGCAATTTGCTGCTTGAACCTTGGAATAACGCTTCCTCGACTTCCTAGTACATTACCGAAACGTACTGCCACGAACTGGGTCTCACTTATTGTATTAATACTCTGTATGTACATCTCTGCAATTCTCTTGGTCGCCCCCATAATGCTTGATGGATTAACCGCTTTATCGGAGGAGATCATGACGAACCGTTCTGCTTTATATTTATCCGCGCAATCAGCTACGTTCCTCGTACCGAAAACATTGTTCTTAACTGCCTCCGATGGATTTCGTTCCATAAGAGGCACATGCTTATGGGCTGCTGCATGGAACACAACCTGTGGCCTAAACCTGCGGAATACATCATCTAAACGACTTCGATCTTGAATGTCAGCTATAACCGTTTCCAAATGTACATTAGGGAATTTCGTCTTCAGCTCCATCTCAATCGTATAGATACTGTTCTCACCGTGTCCAAGCAGGAGTAAGGATTTAGGTCTAAATGAAGAAATCTGCCTGCATAGCTCTGAACCAATCGATCCTCCAGCACCTGTTACTAGAACAACTTTATCGGATACATAATTGGCTATACCTTCTAAATCTGTCATAACAGGTTCTCTACCTAGCAAATCTTCTACTTCAACATTGCGTAAAGCTTTTACCGCGAGGCGCCCTTTGATAAAATCGTTAATAGAAGGGATAATCTTGACTTTTGCTCCGGTCAGCTTGCAAATATTAATAATTTCCGTTATATGCACTCGCTTTGCAGACGGCATCGCGATAATAATGTCATGGATGTGATGTTTATGTACGATCTCTTCAATGTTCACCCTAGTTCCCAGAACTGATAAACCGACTACCTGCATATTGCGTTTATGTGGATCATCATCAATAAACCCTACTATACGATTGCCTAAAAAGCTGTTGCTTGTCATGATTTCCTTTGCAATTAACGCCCCACAATCTCCAGCGCCAACAACAAGTACATTGTTTGTCAAAGCGGTCTTTTTGGTTCTATTTACTCGGATTAAGCGCCAGAGGAACCGTGAGCCACCCATTAATAGGAGCATGAGTTCAAGTGTTCGAGAGCTAATGGAGATAGGGACTCGTTCCCCATTTAATGCATAAGTTGCTCCGTACGATAAAACAAGTCCAATCACTATGGCTTTGGCCAGCTCAATAATTTCACCAATACTGGCATATTGCCACATTCGTCTGTACATTCGAAAAAAAGCTAAGCTGCTGCCGCATATAATGGTAGTTAAACATGCGAATTCAAGCATTTGTCTCACGTAGATGGGAGGGATGTTTCCGTTAAAACGAAAGAGATAGGATACCCCAATCGCTATCCATATAATACAAATATCTACCACCAGTATGACCAGCATTCTATTTCTATTACTCAACTAACTCATCCCTCCGCCAAAAGACATCTACTTGTATTTTTTCATTTCTCTTGAACACCATAATAATAGTAGTAAGCCTCTTCATTTGCCTTACGCTTCACATTATTCAGCACTACTCCCAAAATACGTGCATTTACACTCTCAAGGTTTTTTACAGCTTTGCTGGCAATATCCCGCTTTACTTTCCCTTGATCAACAACAAGAATTACGCCATCACTTTTCGTAGCTACAATTTGTGCATCCGTTACTGCAAGCAGCGGCGGCGTATCAATGAGTACAATGTCATACATTTGTCTAAGCTGCTCAATTGTTGCCGTCATCCGCTTTGAACCCATCATCTCTGCCGGGTTTGGCGGTATGGCGCCAGATGTAATCACATCTAGATTAGGAATGTCTGTAACTTGTATTCCTTCCTCGAGCGAGCACTGCTGTGAAATAATGGACGACAACCCATAACGATTAGAGATAGAGAATGTATGATGGGCAGTAGGCTTACGAAGATCGGCATCAATAAGAACAACTTTCTTCTCGGATTGCGCGAAAGTGACAGCCAGATTCGTTATCGTTGTCGACTTCCCCTCACCAGGGCCTGCTGAAGAGACCATTAGCACCTGCAATTTCTCATCTATTGATGAGAACTCTATGTTCGTCCTCAGAGCGCGATAGGATTCTGATATGGGAGAACGAGGATTCGTTAGCGTAATGATCTGACGCTTATTTTTCAATCGAGACACCCTCTAATTCACCTGCCTTGTAAGTTTGAGTTGTTTTGCTGGTTTGGCTAGAATTAGCATCCTCCGTATTCATTCTTGAGATCATAGCAAGCGTGGGCTGACCCAAAAACTGCAGCACATCTGCTTCGGTTTTAATCGTGTCATCCATATACTCAAGTAAGAATGTAATACCTACAGCAATCATTAAAGATACAATAAACGCGATCGCGACATTAAGAGGAACATTCGGTGACACCGGACTTGGCTGCGCATCGACCACAGCTTCATTCAGAATCGATACATTCTCCACTTTAAAAATATGCTGGATTTCTTCGCGGAAAACATTCGACACCGCATTCACAACCTGTGCTGCTTGCTTATAATCCACATCTTGCACGACTAATGTCATGACCTGTGTATTATTTACAGAGCTAACCTGGATTTTACGTGAGAGCTCAGTTGCAGTTAATCCAAGCTGTGGATATTGCTCAGCCACTTTATCCAATATAGCTGGTGTTTTAATAATCTCTTTGTACGTATCGATCATTTTGATATTGGAGTTGATTTGATTAAGATCAAGCTGGCCGGTTGCCATTTGTGTCGTCGTTTGATTTACGATTATTTTAGTAGATGCCTCATAGACCGGATCTTTAAAAAACATGCTAATAACGGCCGCAGCTGCTGTACAGAGGAAAACAAATACTAATATTAGCGCCAATCTCTTCTTTATGATTGCCATATACTGTCGTAAGTCTAGTTCGTTAGACATGCATATTCCTCCATGGGATATAGTTATTTAGAATGAGAATATAATCCTCAAGAACTATACCTTACTACATAATAATCTATAATCTTACAATATCCTATATATTCCCGAAAAAAATCTTCCTCTCATCCACATGAGAGGAAGATTTTGTATATATTTATACTTAATTGTCGAAGTTCAGTGCACGGTAAATAATTACTGCTGCCTCTGCACGAGTCGCATTGTTATTTGGCAAGAACTTGCCTGCATTTCCAACTACGATTTTGTGAGTTGCCGCAAATGCAACGCCATCTTTTAATGACGCATTAATTTTTCCAGCGTCCGCAAAGTCTTTTAGTGCAGCATTTACATCAGCTACATTAGAAGCGCCTTGCGATACTTTCAATGCGCGAGCGATCATCGTTGCCATCTCAGCACGAGTAATCGTTGCATTTGGATCAAATTTAGTATCTGAACGGCCGTTAATGATTTTGAGTTGTGCCGCAGCAGCTACGTATGGTGCATACCAAGCAGCTGAATCGACATCAGCAAAACCTTCTGTAGCTGAGCCATTCTCAAGATCAAGAGCACGGATAAGCATTTTCGCGAATTCAGCGCGAGTTACTTTGTCCTTCGGTGCAAATTGACCTTCTGATTTACCTTCGATTGCACCCTTAGCAGCTACAACGCTAATTTCGCGGCCAGCCCATGCTTCTACAGAAGCAATGTCTTTGAACGAAACTTTGTTTTCTACAACAACATAAGAGGAGAACGAATCACGAGATTCGATAATAGAGTTGCCCGATACACGTCCACCGTGGAATACTAGCTTGCCATCAACGATTTTCGCTACGGAAAGAAGCTCTTTATCAAGACCAGTTGTATCGCCCAGCGGAATGCTGATTACAATCGGTTGATCGAATGAAGTTTTTGCAGTGCCGCCAACCGTTAGGTTGAAGTCATAAACTTCAGATACTGATTTCAGCGTGCCTACAACGTCAGCAGATACATCGCTCTTCTTAATAGTAAGACCAATAGCAGAAGAGAATGAACCGCCTACAGGAACAGTCACTTCAAATTTGCCAATCGTGAATGTTGCACCAGATACATTTCCAGCTGCCGCAGCTTTAACCACTGCATCAGAAAGGTTCAAAACAACATCCTTTTGTGCTACTTCACCAAGATTGATTTGCAAAGCAGTCTTGGCAAGTGCAGAAGCTGGTGCTAGTTCTTTCACCTTGGATGCAACCGTGTTAATACCAGCAACTGCTGACAATACACTCTTCTCATCCAATTGAAGAACAGCTTGTCCATTTACTGTAGTAACACTTGAAGCTGCACTGATTGCTGCAAGCTTAGCAATTTCTGCTTTTGCATCAGCAACAAATTTAGTAACAATAGCTGCTTTCTCAGCATCAGTTGCTTTATCAAGCGCTGCTTTCAAATCGTTTAGCAATTTGTCAGTTGATTCAGGAAGCTGTGTAGCTGGTGTTACTGTGCCACCTGGACCACCCGGAGTAATTGGAGGTGTAGTCGGATTCAAATATTGATAAGCTTTGAACAAAGATCCTGCCGCAGCAACAAATGTAGCATCTTTGTCTACAGCTTCTCTTGCACGTGACAACACGCCAATGACATCATCTTTAGTAATACCGAAATTTGTAAGCAATACTTGCGCTTTATATTGTTTAGTCGACAATTCGTTCAGTACGCTTTGCATTAATTGCTTAACACTGTCTTTATCAGTCAAAAGAGCGAGCAAACCATCAAAGTCCTTGGCACCTACTTGCTTAACCAATTCTTTCTGAATATCGAAGAAGTACAGCGCAATGTCATCGATTGAAAGATCGGACACCTTTCCACGATCAGCAAAGGTTTGAAGCAGCGTGCTATACTTTGTATGCAATTCCTCAAGTCCTGCTACCGTTGGACCGTAAGACCAATCTATTGCATCCAAGAAAAGTTGTTCCAATTCTGTTTCTTCTTCATCCGATACAATAATTTTATTTACGATCGGATTTACGATATCGCCTTGCTTATGAATATCTAAAGAACTAAGTGCATCTTGCAGCGCTCTTACATTAGCCCAACCGCCTGTCGCTTTGAGTGCGTTATCTAGTTTCTTCGCTTCAATTACAAGAGCGGAATCCGCCAATGACGAAGATGCATAAACAACCCCATTTACTCCAAGCTTCTCTGCCAAACCTTTGCTACTTAGCGGAATGCCAGCGAAAGCCGTAAGGGCTACGCTTGCCGCAATTGTAGAAACTGCTAATTTTTTTCTTAATGTCACTTTCTTCACTCCTAATTATATGATAATAGTTGCACTCATCTAATAGATGAATGACTAATAACGCCAATAAAATCATTTTTAGTATGCGCTTTCTTCAACTACCAATCATTCTAGCGCGCACTATTTTTTGTAGAAATAGGAAATAAAACGACGCAAAACCCCGTCTGAAGAAACTATAGTAATAGGCTGGTTATGTATAGGTTTGTCGTCTAACACAGACTGAGCGTTGGATTGCAAATAGGTAACCCACTGTTCTCCCATCCGCCTCTCAATGGACGCGTAGGCTTCGCCCAGACGAAAACCACGGCGCTCAATATGATGAGCATCGGAAGATACAAAATGAATATGGCCCGCCTTCAATAATGACCATGCGGACTGTTCAATGCGCTTACCAAATCCCCCAAGCAGTGAGTGGGTCGTAACCTGTGCGAATGCGCCTGCTTCAATAAGCTCAGCTAATCGATCGGGGTGCTTCACAACTTCTGCATTTCTTTCTGGGTGAGCGATAATCGGTTTCAACTTCAATACATTAAGCTCATGCACGAGCTCAATCATCGCCTTCGGAATACGGGAGGATGGCATCTCAATCAATACATAACTAGAGCCGGCTAAGGGAAGCAATTCTTTTCTATACCAAGCATCGAGCAGATCATCATGAACGCGAATTTCTTGACCTGTATGTATAGCAATAGGCACACCCGCAGCTATTAACTGTTCGTTAATAGAGAGAGTGTGCTTAGCTACGTCGATTGCTGTATTGGTATAGGTTCCATTGGCATGGTGCGGAGTGGCGATGATCGTTGTAATTCCCTCTGATACAGCTGCCCGGGCCATATTCAGAGTATCATCGAAACTTGCCGCACCATCATCCAATCCAGGTAAAATATGCGTATGGATGTCTATCATGCTGAGTTCACTTCCTAGTAGAATTTACCTGTTAGGTAGGTTTGAACCTATTCTACCATAGGAAAATGGATCTTTCAGCACTTCTCCCTATAATTCGACAGTAATTACTCTCACTTTTTCATTATATCCTACTATTTCCAAAAGTGTAAGTAAAAAATTGTAAAATGGAGGGGAATGTTCAGAAAAGTTTCAGAACTATAGAAGCTCTTTACGCAGTTCTGCTGCGGATTTTGGTGAAAGGTAGCCGTATGGAATGTCGAATACGGTTTTGGCTCCAGACTGTCCTTCACGAGCAAATTTATAAGCTGCTCTAGCATAAGCAACAAGCACGCTAGCCGTGAATTCAGGGTTGCTGTCAAGCTTCAAACCGAACTCGATAATTTGAGTGCTGTTCTCGCCTGTTTTGCCACTGCGAAGCACCATACCACCATGAGGCATTGTGGAATGCTCGGCTTTCAATGTTGCTTCATCAATGAAATGAACCGTCGTATTATAATCGGAGAAATAGTTCGGCATCGTACGGATTTCCTCAGCAATCGCGTCTTGATCAGCACCCTCTTCTGCTACGATGTAGCAATCACGGACGTGCTTCTCACGCGTTGTAAGCTCTGGATTTTCACCGTTACGAACTCGTGCTACTGCCTCTTCACTAGGAATGGTGTATTGAACGCCGTTCTTAACACCTTTCACGCGGCGAATTGCATCTGAATGGCCTTGGCTTACACCTTTGCCCCAGAATGTATATTCCTTGCCTTCTGGCAATATTGCCTCAGCAAGCAGACGATTCAATGAGAACAAGCCTGGGTCCCAGCCTGTGGATATTACACTTACTTTATTGCTCGTTTTGGCAACTGCATCTACCTGATCAAAAAATTCAGGAATACGCGCATGCGTATCGAAGCTGTCAACCGTATGGAACAAGCGGGCAAAAGCTGGAACCTGCTCTGGCAAATCTGTTGCTGAGCCGCCGCAAAGAATCATAACGTCGATATCATCGACAAAGCGCTCAGCATCTTCAATTTTATATGCTTTTGTTTCAGACGGAATAGATGCTGGGTCTCTGCGAGTAAAGATCGCATCCAATCTCATATCCGCACTTTGTTTAATTGCAAGCTCTACGCCGCGTCCAAGATTGCCGTAACCAACAATACCGATGCGAATCTGTTCTGTCATGACGCCGCCACCTCTTCTTGTTTTATAAATATATTAGATCCAGCCTCTAGCTTCCATTGCTGCTGCGATCCGTTTGATCGAAATCATATAAGCAGCTGTACGAAGGTCAGTGTCATGTTCCTTAGCAAGATCACGAACAGCTACGTAAGAAAGAATCATATTCGTCTCAAGCTTCTCAAGAACCTCTGCTTCGCTCCAGTAGTAGTTAGCCAAGTTTTGTACCCACTCGAAGTACGAAACCGTAACGCCGCCTGCATTTGCAAGTACGTCTGGAATAACTGTGATGCCGTGGCTCCAAAGTACGCGATCCGCTTCTGGTGTTGTTGGTCCGTTTGCAGCTTCTGCAACGATTTTCGCTTTAATGCGATCTGCATTTTTAGCAGTAATTACGTTTTCTAGAGCAGCTGGCACCAAAACATCAACATCAAGCTCAAGCAAATCTTCATTAGAAATATAGTACTTCTCGCCATACTCACGGATGGAAGTCGTATCCTTTAGTATGGAGATCTGTTCGATATCCAATCCATTCGGATCGTAAATTCCGCCCCTGGAGTCGCTGACTGCTACAACTTTAATGCCTGCTTCGCTAAGCAAACGAGCAGCAATGCGACCAGCGTTGCCGTAACCTTGAATCGCTGCAGTAGCCGTTTCAATAGGAATATTCTTATCTTGAAGTGCTGCCAAGATTGTGTACACACAGCCTTGTGCTGTTGCTTCATTACGACCTTGGGATCCGCCAAGAATAAGCGGTTTACCTGTAATAACGCCAGGTGAGTTAACGCCTTTTAGTCTGCTGTACGTATCCATCATCCAACCCATGATTTGTGGAGTCGTGTATACGTCCGGTGCAGGAATATCTTTGTCAGGACCTACAAAATCAGCGATAGCTTCCATGAAAGCACGGCTAACACGCTCTAGCTCGCCTTTGCTAAGAAGATGTGGATCACAAATAACTCCGCCCTTGCCGCCGCCGTACGGAAGGCCAACAACGCCACATTTAAAGCTCATCCACATGGAAAGTGCTTTTACTTCATCAAGCGTTACATCGGGGTGAAAGCGAATGCCGCCCTTAGTCGGTCCAATCGCGTCATTATGCTGGGAACGGTAACCTTCGAACACTCGAATTGAGCCATCATCCATACGAACTGGGAAGTTAACCGACAGCACGCGCTTCGGCTGCTTCAAGATGTCTGTAACATGCTTAGGCAATTGTAGATGGGCCGCTGCAGTATCGATTTGCTGTTGTGCGATTTGGTACGGATTTAACGTTTCTTCTACTATACTCACTGTCATTTTAAGTTCAGTCCTTCTTCGTAGAGTCCGACTCCCATTCCATGGATTAGCCGCTTTTTTGATTTTACCTTTTTCATCACTATTTTAAAAGAAAAATTTCGTTATTTAGTGCAAAAATTCTACATTTTTATCCATTGTCATGTTAGGTTTCACGTGATGGGAGTTACCATAACACACACTGTTCTTTAATAATCCTTTTTATGTAAAAAATAAAAGAGTTTCGCACTAAGTTAGTCTAACTTAGTACGAAACCCTCACATGATACATTTTTATACAATTCGAATTCGATCTCATAAACTAGCAACCGCAATTATGAATCACAAGAATTAACCATTCGTCTCCACTGTCTTCACGGACGATTTGCTTCGTGATTTGCTCTCGATGCTGATCCATATCAGCCCAGCGGCCATGCAACCTGCGCCGCACATTTGCAGCAGCGCGATCTTCTCATCGAACATCACATACCCAGCTACAACAGCCGCCGCCGGAACCGCATAACGGAAAAAGTTAGAGCGCGTTGCGCCAACCTTGAACATACATGCATTCCAAACTACAAAAGCGACAACAGTGCAAATCAATACATTATAGCCAATGGATAAATAATGCCCCGCCTGAAGAGCCGACCAGTCCGTTTGCCCCCAAGCCCCAAAGGTGAGCGGCAGCATAAACAACGATCCAAAAGCTATCGTCCACGTACTTACACGCAGAGCAGAGTATTGCTTCATTAGCGACATGGAGCTTAGATTAAATAACGGACCGACAATGCTGACTCCAAGCGCCATTAAGTTGCCGATCATATCGTCAGATGAGAGACTGAAGCTTTCACCGCCGCCCAGTATGACGAAACATACTCCAACAATGGATATCGCTCCGCCAACAATGAGTCTCTTCGTGATGGTTTCGCGCATGAATAAAGGGGCAAACAATGCAGCGAAGATCGGCCACGGCGCTACGTTCAGCAGCGACGCATTGGCTAAGGTCGTATATTTAATCGAGTACATTACCGTAATTTCGAGCAGTGTAATGCCAACTAGCCCAATGAGAGCAAGCTTCGGCACGATTCGCCACGGAATGCCCACACTGCCCTCTCTTAGCTTAAGAATGAGAAAGAAAAACGGAATAGCCAATCCAAATCTCAAAAACGAGAAAACGATGGGATTAAACGACTCCATAGCTAACCGCGATATGCCGAAGTTCGCTCCCCACACAACAGCGATTAGTATAAGACCGCCGTAATTCATCCATCTGCTATTCATGCTCTCCGCCCCATCTATTCACATTTGCCGCCTCATCTGGAAATATCTCATCCAGCATAGCATGGGAATCATTAGAAAAACGCTATCTCTTTTGTTTATTTCTTATGCATTTTAAACTCGAGGAACAACTCGTTATAGTGGGCCAGCATTCTTTTGCCGAGGTTGTCGTAAACCTCAAGCCTTTCAGTCAGCTCTTCATCTGGGTAAAAACGCTCATCGGTCGCAATCTCCTCAGGCAGCAACGCCAGCGCCGCCTCATTCGGAGTCGAGTAACCGACATATTCCGCATTCTGAGCAGCCACTTCAGGGTCCAGCATGAAGTTGATAAATTGATGCGCACCTTCGATATTTTTGGCCGTCTTCGGAATAACCATATTATCAAACCAAAGATTCGAGCCTTCCTCTGGCACGATATAATCAAGCTTATCGTTCTCATCCATAATTTCCGATGCATCACCCGACCAAACAAGACCGACTGCCGCTTCTTCGTTTGCAAGCAGCATCTTGATTTCGTCTCCGACAATCGCCTTCACGTTAGGCGTCATCTGGAGCAGCTTCGCTTTCGCCTCCTGCAAATGAGCCTCTTCCGTATCATTCAGCGAATAACCTAAAGAGTTAAGCCCCATGCCCATAACCTCGCGAGCACCGTCCAGTAGCAGGATCTGGTTGCGCAGGCTTTTATCCCATAGATCATTCCAACTGGAGAAGGTCAGGTCCCCGACTAGCTCTGGATTGAACACAATTCCGACAGTCCCCCAAAAATAAGGAATGGAATAAGCGTTGCCTTGATCAAATGATAAATTCATGAAACGCGGATCGATATATTTTAAATTCGGGAGTTTCGAATGATCGAGCTTTAAGAGCAAACCATCCTCTTTCATCTTGCTAATCGCATACTCAGAGGGAATGCTCACATCAAACGTCGTACCGCCTTGTCCAATCTTGGTCATCATCGCTTCATTCGAATCGAAGGTTTGGTAAATGACCTTAATGCCCGTCTCATCTTCAAAGCGGCCAAGCAGCTCGGGATCAACATAATCGCCCCAGTTGTAAATCGTCAGTGTATTGCTTCCGCTGTAGCCTTCACTATCATTCAAATACGAAGTCAGGTAGATGAGGCCAAATGAAACAACAAACACGATTACGAACATACGCACCAGCTGTGTCATTAGTGCCCCTCCTTGCTTGACGGCTTCATATTTCGTTGATTAATGAAGTAATAACCAACAACCAGAATGATCGTAAATAAGAAAATAAGTGTCGACAACGCATTAATCGATAGCGACACACCTTGGCGCGCCCGTGAATAGATCTCAACAGACAGCGTCGAGAAGCCGTTGCCGGTTACAAAAAACGTTACCGCAAAGTCATCTAGCGAATACGTCAGCGCCATGAAGAACCCTGCGAATATGCCCGGTCTGATGAATGGAAGCACGACGCGCGTCAGCACCTGCCACGAGCTGGCACCAAGATCATGCGCCGCATCAATCAACGTTGAGCTCATTTCCTGCAGCTTCGGCAGAACCATAATAACGACAATCGGAACACTGAACGCAATATGCGACAGCAAGACGGACACAAAGCCCAGCTTGATGCCAATCATCGTAAATAGGATAAGAAAGGACGCACCGATAATAACATCGGGACTTACGATCAAAACATTATTGAGCGTCAAAAGCGATTGTTTCGGTCGATTGCTGCGAATGTGATGAATAGCTATCGCACCAATAACACCAAGAATCGTCGAAATTGCAGCGGACAGCAGCGCAATAACGAACGTGTTCAGGACAATAATGAGTAAACGCGTATCCGCAAAAACCTCTTTGTAATAATCAAGGGTGAAGCTCTCGAAATTACGCATCGAGCCGCCGCTATTGAACGAATAAAACATTAAATAGAAAATAGGCGCATAGAGTACTGCAAACACGAGTACGAGATAGATGTTCGACCATTTATTTTTTCCGCGCATCTGCCGCACCTCGCTTTCGATTGCCAGTTAACAGCATCATCGCCGCCATTGCTAGAATCAAGAACACAGCAATCGTCGAACCCATACCCCAGTCCTGCGTCACGAGAAAATGCTGCTCGATTGCTGTACCTAGCGTAATAACCCGATTGCCGGCAATAAGCCTCGTAATCATGAACAGAGATAATGCAGGTATAAATACAGCCATACAGCCGGACTTCACACCACTGATCGTTAGCGGAAAAATAACACGCCGGAACGTCGTCCACGCAGATGCGCCAAGGTCACGCGCCGCATACACAAGCGTCGGATTCATTTCCTCCAATGCATTGAAGATCGGCAAAATCATGAATGGGATAAAGATATATACGGATACAAAGATAAAGCTAAAGTCCGTAAACAAAATTTGCTGTTTCGGAATGCCGATCGCTTCCAGTACGGAATTTGCAAAGCCGTATGTACCGAACAAGCCAATAAACGCATATGCCTTTAGCAGCAAATTGATCCAGCTAGGCAGTATAATAAGCAGCAGCCAGAGCTGTTTATGCTTAGTTTTTGTCAATAAATAAGCAGCCGGATACGCGACAAACAATGATATTGCGGTTATCAGAAACGCGTACCAGAAGGAGCTAAGCGTCATTTTCATATAAACCGGCGTAAAGAACTTCACATAATTGTCCAGCGTGAAGTTGCCCTCTACATCAAAGAAGGAGTAATAGGCAATTAACACGATCGGCGCTATAACAAATAACACAATCCAAGCCATATACGGTATGAGATAAAAACTACGTGATTTATTCGACATCTGCGGCCTCGCTGTATGCTTCAAGACGCTTATCGAATTCTTCTTCCGTTTCACCTAGTCTCATAACATGGATGGCTTCTGGGTCAAAGGTTAATCCGATCTGCTCCCCTACTGTAGCTTTGCGAGTGGAATGGACAAGCCACTCATTGCCTGATTCATCGTAACAGCAAATCTCGTAATGTACGCCGCGGAACAATTGTGAATCTACACGTACTTGCAGCTTACCGTTCTCTGAAGAAGTTATTTCCAAATCCTCTGGCCTGATTACAATATCAACAGCCTCATTTGGCGTGAGCCCTTGATCGACGCATTCAAATGAACGACCAGCGAACTCCACCTCGAAGTCACGTGCCATTCGGCCGGGTACAATATTGGATTCACCAATAAAATCCGCAACAAAGCGATTGATCGGCTCATCGTAAATATCTGTTGGCGTTCCGCTTTGTTGAATTTTTCCTTCATTAATAACAAAAATTTCGTCAGACATCGCCAGCGCTTCCTCTTGGTCATGCGTAACAAATATAAATGTGATGCCAAGTCGGCGCTGCAGCTCGCGCAGCTCGTACTGCATTTCCGTACGAAGCTTAAGGTCAAGTGCGGATAACGGCTCGTCCAGCAAAATAATTTCCGGTTCGTTCACGATCGCCCGCGCGATGGCAACACGCTGCCGCTGACCGCCGGACATCTCCGAAATCTCCCGTGATTCGTAACCGTCCAAGTTTACGAAACGAAGAGCATCCTTCACTTTATTCGTCACATCCGCATTTTTCATCTTCTTGATTCGCAGGCCAAAGGCAACATTCTCGAACACATTAAGATGAGGAAAAAGAGCGTAATCCTGGAAAACCGTATTCACTTGACGTTCATTCGCAGGAACCCGGTTTATCACTTTATTATGGAAATAGATTTGACCCTCTGATGGTTCAGTGAAGCCAGCTATTAGCCGGAGCACCGTCGTCTTGCCGCAGCCGGACGGACCAAGCAGCGTATAAAATTTGCCTCGCTCTATTGTAAAGCTGACATCTTTGAGGACAGCAGCAGCATTATGAGCATATTGTTTTGTCACATGTTCAAAACGAATAATCGTTTGGTCTTGCATATCGCATTCCCCTTTGCAGTTTTAGAAGAAACAATAGTGATTATACAGCATCCCCGAAAATCAGCAATACTAAAAGGAAAAATGATGTCAACAATGCTCATGACGCAACCTGTTTTTCAATTCATTGAATATGAAAGCGCTATACATTACGATTAATTCAGGTTCAGTTAGTGAACATTATTATAAATTGGAGGTTTAAGCATGAGTAAACTGACATCCGAGCAACCGGTATCCGGCGGAGTTAAAGTTTCCGTACAACGATTTGGTCGTTTTCTAAGCGGCATGGTCATGCCGAATATTGGCGCTTTTATTGCATGGGGACTCATTACGGCACTATTTATTCCAACAGGCTGGTTTCCGAACGAAAGCCTAGCAACACTTGTTGGACCGATGATTACCTACTTGCTCCCTATACTCATCGGCTATACCGGTGGTCAAATGATTCACGGCGTACGCGGAGGCGTAGTCGGCGCAATAGTCACACTCGGAGTTATTGCTGGGGCGGACATTCCAATGTTCCTCGGAGCCATGATCGTTGGCCCGCTAGCCGCATGGGTGCTGAAGAAATTCGATCAATCTATTGAAGGAAAGATTCCTTCGGGCTTTGAAATGCTCATCAACAATTTCTCGTCCGGCATTATTGGCGGCGGTCTTGCACTGATTGCCTTCAAAGGAATCGGGCCGGTCGTAGCCGCATTAAGCAAAGTACTCGCTTCAGGTGTGGAGTGGCTGATCAACACAGGTTTCCTGCCGCTTGCGAACATTTTGATCGAGCCAGCTAAAGTACTGTTTCTCAACAACGCGATTAACCACGGCATACTAGGTCCGCTCGCGCTGGATCAAGCATCACAAGCCGGCAAATCCATCATTTACATGCTGGAATCCAACCCAGGACCTGGCCTTGGCATTTTGCTTGCTTATTGGGTATTCGGAAAAGGAATGGTTAAGCAATCGGCGCCAGGCGCTGTTGTCATTCATTTCTTCGGCGGTATTCACGAGATTTACTTCCCGTATATTCTAATGAATCCGCGTTTGATTATCGCAGCTATCGCTGGGGGTGTCGCTGGTACATTCACCTTCTCCATCTTCGGAGCTGGTCTTGTCGCCGCGCCATCACCAGGCAGCATTATCGCCTATATCACCATGACGCCAAAAGGCGGACTACTAGCCATGCTAAGCGGTGTAGTCGTCGCAACAATCGTTTCATTCCTTGTCTCTGCCGTACTTCTGAAAACAAGCAAGCAGGCAGAAGATAACGACAACGAGCTTGAGCTCGCTGCACAAAAAGTTCAGCAAATGAAAGCTGAATCCAAAGGCAATGCTGCTTCACCTGCCGCAGAACAAGTACAGCTAACGAAAGAGCAAGTGAACAAAATTGTATTTTCCTGCGATGCGGGTATGGGCTCAAGCGCGATGGGCGCTTCCATATTGCGCAAAAAAATAAATGCAGCCGAGCTGCCGATTACCGTTATCAACACGGCCATCAACGATATTCCAGGCGATGCCGACATCGTTATCACCCATAAAACATTGACTGACCGCGCACGCCTAAAGGCGCCAAACGCAGAGCATATTTCCATTGATAATTTCCTTAAAAGTCCAGAGTATGACTTGCTCGTACAAAGACTAAGTTCATGACTTCATACTTAACGCTGACAGTTTACTGTCGGCGTTAAGTCCATTCTTCTGCTAAGGAGGATAGCCTATCAAAGCCTCAACTAGGCAACGTCGAATTATCGAACTGCTGCTGAGTCAAAAGCAAGAAATTACCGCAGCCGATATCGCGTCCATTGTCGGTACGAGCACAAGGACGATCCATCGCGAGCTTGTCGATATCGAATCGTTACTTGCCGCAAACGGCATTGCACTTCACAAAATAGCAGGGCTTGGTATTCAAGTAGAAGCAGACTCGGATACTCTTGAGCGATTCAAACAATCGTTTGAGCCATCTGATTACTTTGAATATTCGGCTGAAGAACGAAAAATCGTTATTCTCTGCAGGCTGCTTGAGCATGACGAGCCGATAAAGCTGTTTGCACTCGCCCATGAGCTGCGCGTAACGATGCCGACCATCAGCCATGATCTCGATGAGCTGGAGGAACTGATCAATAAACATGGGATGACCCTTGTTCGCAGAAGAGGGTATGGCGTTGAAATTATTGGATCTGAAGAAGATAAGCGTCATTCGATTAGCTTGCTTGCCATAAATCATCTCGACGATTCCGATCTATTCGGTCAATTCAAGAACCTTACAGTCTCAAACCCGATCACAGCACAGCTGCTCGACATGATCGGCAAAGAAAACTTTAAGCGGCTCGAGCATGCGCTATGGGAACTAAATGACGAATGGCCACACACGTTGTCCGAATCTAACTATACAAGATTGCTTATTAAGCTGTCGGTTGCGTTAACCCGAATAGAGAACAACTGCTTTGTCTCAGCAAGCGAATATCGTCATTCTGATGAAATCATTCCATTGCTGCGAAGCTTGCTGGGTGTGCTCAATCTACAGCTCCCAATAGAAGAAAAAACATATCTTTCACAATTGCTGAATAGCGAAGCTTTTCTAGATAACGGTCTGTTGATTCATCATGAAGATATGCCGACCATTGAAGGCGTCAAACTGCTCATCCGTTATGTCGAGGATCAGCTTAACATGTCGCTCATGGAGGATCGGTCGCTAGAGGAAGGACTTATTCAGCATATAAAGCCAGCCTTTCAGCGCATTAAGGATGGTATCGCCATCCGCAATCCGATGTTAGTGCCGATCAAAAAAGATTACGCTATATTGTTTTCCATTGTTCAAAGCGCTGTACAACAGGTTTATCCGCTTCTACAAGTGCCTGACGAGGAGATCGGTTATATCGTTATGCATTTTGGAGCTTCCCTTGAGCGGTTAAAGCCTTTTCCAAGAAAAATAAGAGCTGTTCTCGTTTGCACGAGCGGCATCGGTTCATCCAAGCTTTTAGCTGTCAAAATTGCTAATGTACTGCCGCAAATCGACTTGATCGGTCATTATTCATGGTATGAAGCGACAAGGCTTCCGCCGAGCCGCTATGATTTGATCATTTCAACTGTTGACTTGCCGTTAGAGCCCGACCGCTATATTAAGCTGAGTCCTCTGCTCACGTCGGAAGAAACAAATAAGCTTCGCAGCTATATAGAGGGCACTACCTTGAAGAAGGCCGCTCCCTCCCTATCTGCAAATGAAGAGACGGCAGGCCAGTCACCTCTGGATCGCTTGCTTCAGCTTCAGCTGTATTCCGGCATCGTTCTTCAGCTGCTTGACGGCTTCCATGTGCATGATTTAACGCTGTTGCCAGATCAAGATCGATTGGAACACCAGCTGCCGAGCATGCTTTCCTTAATCGGAAAGCCATATATCGATGCAAATCGCGAAAAAATAGCCGATCAGCTGCTCGCAAGAGAGCTGCAAGGAAGTCTGGTCATACCAGATACCGAGCTTGCCCTGCTTCATACACGCAGTGAATGGATTAAAGAGCCACTGCTTGCTTTATATCGATATGATCGAACTTTGCAGCTAGGCGAGGATGAAGATGCGCAGGCCAAGCACCTGTTGATGATGCTCGGCCCTCTCAAGCTTGATTCCTATAGCCTTGAGCTGCTAAGTGAAATTAGCGCAATGCTGCTGCTGCCGGATCTGCTTGCTTTATTAGCGCATGGCGATGCGGCAAGCATTAAGCTGTTTATTTCAAAGAAGCTGGAACAATATATAAAAACCAAATTGGATTGGAGAGAATAATCATGACCATTCTATCTACAGAGAAAGTAAAATTAAACGTTAACCTTAAGGACAAATACGAAGCGATCCGCATGGTTGGACAAATGCTTGTTGACGCAGGGCATGCTCCGCAGTCGTATATCGACAAAATGATTGAGCGTGAGGAGTCTCTATCCACTTATATCGGCGGAGGGCTTGCCATGCCTCATGGCACGAATGAATCGAAAGCACTTATTAAATCCACAGGCATGGCCATTATTACCGTACCGGCTGGCGTAGACTTCGGCGGCGAAGAGCCTGCTCAATTAATTATCGGCCTAGCGGCTGTAGGCGACGATCACCTTGATATTTTGACCAATGTTGCTGTACTCGTGTCTGAGGAAGAAGATATGCAGCGCATCTTGAACGCTTCATCGGAGCAAGAATTGATTTCTATCTTTGAATCGGGGATGGAATCATGAAGGCCGTTCACTTCGGCGCAGGCAACATAGGCAGAGGTTTTATCGGCTTACTGCTGCATAACGCAGGCTACGAGGTATGTTTTGTTGATGTAAATGATTCGCTTGTCTCGCAGCTGCAGGAAAAAGGGCAATATGCGGTTAAGATTGCAAACGAGCAAGGCGACACGTATCTAGTTGACCATATAACTGCTATTGACGGTAAAAATATAGATTTAGTCGCTAAGACTATCGCAGAAGCGGATATCGTCACAACCGCTGTTGGCGTATCAGTACTGAAGCATATCGCCGCTGCGGTTGCTAAAGGAATTGAGCTTAGAATCGAGAGCGGCAAAGCCGCTCTTCCGGTTATTGCGTGCGAGAATGCCCTTGGCGGCAGCACGATTTTGAAGCAATTCGTTTATGGCCATCTATCTGCGGATGTACAGGAGAAAGCCGATCAGCATATCGTTTTCCCTGACGCCGCCGTTGACCGTATCGTTCCGCTGCAGCAAAATGAAGACCCTCTTGAAGTTATGGTCGAGCCTTTCTATGAGTGGACTGTAGAGCGTTCCCCATTGCTTAATTCGCTTAAGGAAATTGACGGAGTACACTACGTCGATCAACTGGAGCCGTATATCGAGCGCAAGCTGTTCACTGTTAATACAGGGCATTGCGTTGCAGCGTATCACGGTTTCCTTAAAGGCTGCGAGACGATTCAAGAAGCGATGAACAACAAAGAGATATTGGCAGAGGTACGAGGCGCATTGCAGGAATCAGGAGCTGCGCTTATCAAAACGTATCAATTCGATGAGAAAGAGCATTCGCTTTATGTTGAGCAAATTTTGGAGCGCTTTGTTAATCCTCACTTGGTAGATGAGGTTGTTCGAATCGGCCGCTCGCCTATTCGCAAGATTTCTCCGAATGACCGTCTAGTTAGACCGGCCTCATTAGCTTATAAATACGGCATGCCTGCCATTCATTTGACCACGGCTATGGCAGCGGCTTTACATTTTAATGCTGTAGATGATCCCGAAGCTGCCGAGCTGCAAGCTTCCATTAAAGAACTAGGCCTTCATTCTACGATAACAAAATATACAGGTTTAGATGAGCAGCATCCGCTTCATATACAAGCGGCAGAGCAATACCGCAAGCTGGAGCAATCCCTCCAATCTGCGGCGAAAGGAGTCTGAAGTTAATGACATTAGCACTTAAAGGGATAGCAGCATCACCGGGTATCGCCATTGCCCCGGTCTTCCATCTCGCATCCGAGCGTTTCATACCGACTGAGCAATCTGTGCAAGACAGTGCGTTGGAAATAGAAACGTTCCGCCGTGCTGTTGCAAGCACCCGTGAAGAGGTTGAAGCGATTCGCACAAAAACAGAGGAGCGCCTCGGAGCAGACAAAGCCGAAATATTCGAAGGTCATCTGATGATTTTGGAAGATCCTGATTTCATTGAAGCGATTGAGCAGAAAATAGCCGAAGAATCCATAGATGCTCAATTTGCGCTCCATGAGATAGCTAAACATTTTATCGACCTTCTGCAATCGATGGCTGATGAACTGCTAAGAGGACGCGCCGTTGATATTGAGGACGTATCCGGACGCATCATGAGTCATTTGCGCGGCGTTCCACATACTGACCTAGCCAATCTGTCGGAGGAGTGTATTATCGTTGCGCGCGATCTGACGCCTTCAGATACCGCTCAGCTTAATTTGAACTTCGTACGCGGTTTTGTCACAGAGATAGGCAGCCGCACCTCGCATTCTGCCATTATGGCGCGGTCATTGGAAATACCAGCAATCGTAGGGATTGGCCAAGCGATTCACGATATGAAAGAGCAAGCCGTCATTATCGTTGATGCGGCTGAAGGCATTGTCCTAATTGAGCCTACGGAAGAAGAGCTGGCAGCCTATCAAGAAAAGAAACAAAAGGATGATCTGCGCAGAGCGGAATTAAGCAAGCTGAAGGATAAGCTCACTTTCTCCAAGGATGGCAAGCAAGTAGAGCTGGCAGCCAACATCGGCAGCTTGGAAGATATTCAGCGGGCAATCGACAACGGCGCCGAAGGAATTGGACTTTTTCGTACCGAATTTCTATATATGGGGCGCAGCTCCCTCCCAACGGAGGAGGAGCAGTTCACCAGCTACAAATATGCACTTGAGAAAATGAGCCCTAAGCCAGTCGTCATCAGGACGCTTGATATAGGCGGAGACAAGGAGCTCCCCTACATGGAGCTGCCAAAGGAAAGCAACCCATTCTTAGGACAGCGCGCGCTGCGCCTATGTCTCGATAGACAAGACTTGTTCCGTACGCAGCTGCGGGCGCTTCTCCGCGCCAGCCGTTACGGCAATTTGAAAATCATGTTCCCGATGATTGCCGTATTAGAGGAGCTCCTCGAGGCAAAGAAGCTGCTTGAGGAAGAAAAGCAGAAGCTCATCGCCGAAGGCGTACAGCTTGCCGAGCATATCGAAATTGGCATGATGGTCGAAATTCCAGCCGCGGCAGTCGCTGCCGATCTTTTCGCTCCTGAAGTTGATTTCTTTAGCATCGGCACTAATGATTTGATTCAATATACAATGGCGGCAGACCGTATGAACGAAACGGTATCGTACCTATACCAGCCATGGCATCCATCCTTGCTTCGCCTCATCAGCTTCGTTATTCAAGCGGCTGAGAAGGAAGGCAAATGGGTGGGCATGTGCGGCGAGATGGCAGGCGATCAGACGGCAATCCCCTTGCTGCTCGGCCTTGGCCTGCATGAATTCAGCATGAGCGCAGGTTCGATTCTGCAAGCAAGAGAGCTGATCGGACAGCTTGACCAGTCCGAATGGTCGGTTCATGCCAATCAAGCTCTGACTATGCGGAGCACTCAGGAAATTACACAATTCGTAGAACGTACAAGAAACGGAGTGATACATCATGATTAGCAAAACTTACACTATCATCAATCCGACGGGCTTTCATGTACGCCCAACTAAAACCTTCGTCCAAACAGCAAACACCTTTCCTTGTAAAATCAGCGTCATCGCCAAAGGGAAAAAAGTAAACGGCAAAAGCTCGCTTAGCATGCTGACACTTGGTATTGCGATGAATGAAGAAGTGACTTTGGAAATTGACGGCGAACAGGAAGAGCAAGCGCTCGAGACGCTTGGTCAATTGCTCACTGAAATTCACGAATAGCAGATAATTAACGGCTGGCCGAATGAGAAGAGATCATCTTAAATGATCCCTTCCAAAATGGTCAGCCGTTTTTATATGACTCTGCTGAGTTAGTCCGGCTCACCTCACTTCCTTGCGCTACATTTGCATACAAAAAAAAGACGCTCTCATCCACTTTTCATCGTGTTTGAGAGCGTCTTTGCATATTGGGCTGTGTCACGGATTATCCGAGACTAGCCCTTTTTTAAATTAAACAGATGCCGGAACTGCTGGTTCCAACTGATCGTCCTTCGTTTTCCGATGGGACAAAGTAAAGTACAGATAAGAAAGCACTGCGAACAGAATAGCAATGCCCGCCATAATTGCAACATATCCAGCCATCGAGCTGAAATCTCCGCTTGAGATAATATCTCTAAAGCCTTTGACCGAGTAAGTCATTGGCAGGAACGGCGATACTTTTTGCAACCATCCAGGTACAAGCTCGATAGGGAATGTGCCCGCAGAGCTCGTTAATTGGAAAATAAGCAAAATAACTGCGATAAATCGTCCCGGATTGCCCATTGAAGCAACTAGGAATTGAATAATCATCATAAACGTAATGCTGGTTAGTATGGAGTACATGACGAACAAGCCCATGCTTTGCACTTCCAGCTTCAGCACATAAATAAGAGCAGCATCCGCAATCAATGCCTGAATGGTGCCGATTAGCGCTAAAGTGAGTGCTTTACTCAAAAACCAGCTCCAGCCGTTAACTGGACGAACAGCCGGTTCACGAACCGAATATACAATCGTTAATAGCATAGCTCCTACATATAATCCAAGCGATAGGAAATACGGCGCAAGACCCGTACCGTAGTTATCTACCTTCGTTACTTTTTCTACATCAAGTTTCACTGGATCGGAGAACATATCCACCATCGTATCGGTCAGCTTTAGATCAGACGTCTTATCCGACGCTTCATTCAGCTTGCCTGACAGCTCCTGAGTGCCATCCTCCAATTTCAACAAACCTGAAGCTACTTGCTGCGCACCATCCTCCAGTTCTACCGACCCATTAACAAATGGCGTAATGCTTGAGGACAACTGGGAAAGTCCGGACGTAAGCGTTGCTGCCCCGCTGTTCAGCTGTTTGGCACCTGCCGCAAGCTTTGTTCCGCCGGCACTTGCTTCAGCAAGCTTCGAGCCGAACTGATTCATGCCGGTTGAAAATTTCTTCGCACCAGCGACTACTTGCTCTGCGCCTGCACCAAGTTGCTTGCCGCCGGCCGCTGCTTCCTCGACTTTTTTATCGAAGGTTCCTAGTCCATCAGATACTTTGACTAGGCCGTCACTCAGCTTAGACGCCCCGTCTCTTAGCTGTTTCTGTCCTTCTGAAGACTTCTCCAGACCCGCCGCAAGCTCTCGGCTCGCTTTGAGCAAAGACGCAAAGCTTTCGCTCTCCGCCAGCTCGGGATTCGCCTGACCCAGCTGCGCCAGCCCATTCGCCAGCTGCGACGCTCCTGCCTTCAGCTGCTCCTCGCCCGCAGCTGATTCCTTAAGACCGCCTGCTAGCTGCCCCGCAGCCTGCTGCGCGTCCGACGCGCCTCCCGCCAGCTGTCCGCTCGCTCCGGCTAATTGCGACAAGCCGTCGCTAAGCTTCACCGCTCCGGCTCCAAGCGAGCCCGCGCCGTCACCGAGCGATGCTGCTCCCGCACCAAGCTCCTTCTGCGCTGCCAGCAGCTGCGCCAGGCCGCTAGATAGGTCAGACGTGCCCGTGCTAAGCTCGGCACTGCCTTTGCCAAGCGCCTTGCCGCCATCGTTCAGCTTAGCGACTCCCTCTTTGAGCGTAAGCGATCCGCTGACCAGCTTCGCTAAGTTCTTCTCGATGAGTACGGCTCCGTCCTTCGCCTTCGTCGTCCCATCAGCAATTTCACCTGCACCGTCGCTCGCTTTGCTTATGCCGTTCACGAGCTCCTCCATTTGCTCAAACACAGTGCGCGTATAAGCCGACGTCACTTCTTTGTTAAGCTCCATTTTCATGGTGTCGACTGCTTTGCTGCCAATCTGAGAAGCTAAAAAGTTATAGCTCTCATTAGCTAAATACGTAAGCTTAGCCGGCGTTGGCTTATCTGAAGTTAAAGTGGTTGTTTTCTCCGAGAAATCAGAAGGAATCTCAATGGCCAAATAGTAGCTATGATCTTCCATTCCCGCCTCGGCTTCCTCTTTACTTACGAAATGCCATTCTAATTTTTCATTTCCCTTTAGCTCTGCCTCAAAATCATCGCCAATATGCATCATCTCGCCGTTAAATTCATACCCTTTATCCGCATTAACGACAGCTACCGGCATCTTATCCAAATTTCCGTACGGGTCCCAAAACGCCCCCAGAAACATCGATGAGTACATAACGGGAATCATCAGCACGCCAATTACCGATATCAACAACATTTTGTTGCGGCCGATTCCGGACAATTCTTTACCAAACTGCTTTAAACCTTTGAACTTCAAATCGTCCACTCTCCCAGTTACTGATTGACCAGTTCTCTCATTCGGTCATTTCTTTGTGTAAAAAAAGGCATCCAGGTTATTCCGGAGCCAATCCTACTTGCATATAGAATCGCAATTTTTCCGCTACTTGCTGTTTGTTCAGCGGTTCATGCGTTTTTTTCCATTCTACCGTAAGCGCCATATACAAGCGGAGCATAACAAACGCAGTCATTTCTGGATCACAAGGCTTAATCTCGCCCTTATCGATCGCCAGCTGGATTTGATGTTGAATATAACCAACGACTGCCTTCTCTATTTGCTGTATACCCTCCAGCGCCATGGGCGTACCAATCTCGCGTACCTCATGCGATAGCTTAAGTGCAAGCTCATGTTCCTCGCGAAAATCGAGCAGCTGCTCGAGCGCAGCGTTCAAATTATCGAAGAATAATCGATTAGGATCAACAACTTTTTCTGCAACCTGCTTCATTTCAATAATAAGCTTCTTCATAATTTCGTGGAACAACTCTTCTTTATTCGTAAAGAACGTGTAGATAGTCCCTTTGCCTACATTCGCAATTTTCGCTACCTGATCCATGGTCGTCGCCTTATACCCAAACAATGCAAACGACTTCCCCGCAGCATTCACAATCTGCTGTCGTCGATCAATGGCCATTCCTTCACCTCCGAGCATTTCATTCCTTTATCACTTTAAAAACTGACCAAAAAACTAAAATGGTCATTTCGACTTCCGTTATCATAGCACGCTCCAATTCCGATTGCAATACCCGATTCATACAATAGCAATATGGCTCAGGGCATAACGACAAAAAAATGACTTTACTCGTCAAAAAGCGCTATACTATATGTACGGTTTTAATTAATTTCTGCACAGCAGATTAAAAGGAGTGTTCCCCTTATGTCATACAAAGAAATCACGTCCATTGAAGAATGGAACAACGTCTATGAAGCTTCAGCTACTCGTCCACTTGTTATATTCAAGCACAGCACCACTTGCCCGGTCAGCGCTAATGCTTACCAAGAATTCAATCAATATCTTGATGGGAAACCAAGAGAAGATGTGGAATACGTGCTTGTAAAAGTTATCGAATCGCGTCCGGTTTCCAACCAAATCGCTGAAGATACTTCCGTTAAGCATGAGTCCCCGCAAATTATTTTTATCGAGAAAAAAGAAAAAGTGTGGACGACGTCCCACTGGTCGATTACTAAAGCTCATATTACAGCTGTACTCGACTAATTTTTTTATCAATTTTATTAAAAAAGCTTCCAGCCTTATGCCTCAGCGCATAACGGTTGGGAGCTTTTTTTCAGACTATTCCTCCGGATCTAGCTTACATTCTGCCAGCGTCAGCATTCGAGTACGATACTTCCATTTGTGTCCGATAAAGATGGCAAGGAAAAGGGGAATGCCAATGTAGGAGGCGAAGATATAAGCCCAATCAATACGGCCATCCTTGAGCGCGCCGATAAACTGACCGCCAATCACAACAATACAGAGCAGCATAGCTAGGATCGGACCAATCGGAAACCATTTCGCCAAATAGGCCAGATCCTCAAGCTTGTGGCCTTGTGATACATAAGCTCTGCGAAAGCGATAATGGCTAATTGCAATGCCAAGCCAAACGATAAAGCCAGACATCCCCGAAGCATTCAGCAGCCACACGTAGACGACGCCGTCACCGAAGAAGGAAGCTAAGAAAGCGAGCATGCCAAGAGCCCCCGTCGCAAGGAGCGCCGCTACAGGAACCCCGCGCACGTTCAGCTTAGCCAGAAAACGAGGGGCCTTCCCCTCCTTCGCCAGCACCCAAAGCATCCGCGTAGAGGCATACATACCGGAATTGCCTGCTGACAATACCGAGGTCAAAATGACCGCATTCATAATTGAAGCCGCTACGGCAAGACCTGCTCTCTCGAAAATGATCGTAAATGGACTCGTCGAAATGTCCCCGCTCGCGAGCTGCGCATTTGAATAAGGGATCAACATGCCAATTAGCAATATCGCCAATATGTAGAACAAGAGGATTCTCCAAAAAATAGAACGGATGGCACGCGGGATATTCTCTCTAGGATTCTCACTCTCGCCAGCCGTGACTCCAATTAGCTCCGTTCCTTGAAAAGAGAAGCCCGCAGCCATAAATACGCCTAACGTAGCTAGAAAACCAGCAGGAAACGGATTGTCCGTCAGATTGCTTATGCCCACCGCTTTCCCATTCCAAATGCCGATCACCATCATCAAGCCGATAGCGATAAACACGATTACCGTTACAATTTTGATCATGGCAAGCCAGTATTCCGATTCGCCGTAACCCTTAACAGACAGAAGGTTAAGGCTAAGCATTAACAATAGAAATAGACCGCTCCACAAAATAGACGGACTGTTCGGAAACCAAAACTTCATAATAAGCGTGGCTGCAGACAGCTCCGCCGCAATCGTTATCGCCCAGTTGTACCAATAGTTCCAGCCAAGCGCAAAGCCAAGCGAAGGATCAACAAAACGTGCTGCATAGGTGCTGAACGTTCCAGATACAGGCATATAGGTAGCCATTTCCCCTAAGCTTGTCATCAGAAAATATACCATAATGCCAATCAGCGAATAAGCAAGCACCGCTCCTCCCGGCCCAGCAGAGTGAATGGCACCGCCACTCGCAAGGAACAAACCCGTACCAATAGAACCTCCAAGCGATATCATTGTCATATGCCGAGCCTTCAAACCTCTGCGCAGCGTGTTCGAATCCTCTCGTTGCTCACTCAATGTCACGTTCCTCCTTTCCATCTCCTCAGTTTGTTGAATTTCCCGTTTTTTATCCATCCGATAAAAAATTTAGTAAGACGATTGATTGAAGTATAGTAAGATAAGCCTCTCTATATAAACGCAGCAAAAGTTTGTGAATAAGCCGCTAATAAAACAGATGATTATCCAGTATCACACAACGCTAAAATACGACAAATGGACTATCATATTTTCCATTTTTTAATATATAATGAGTAGGTGTGAATTCCACGCAACGATGAGAGGAATGGTAAAATGTTTGGTAAATTAGCAGCAGATGCCCTTGGAATAAGTGATATTGGCGCGATCATCAAGCCCGCAGATTTCAGCAAAGCCGATTCTGACGATTACGTCATGCATGAGGATAACGAGAAAATTTATTTTCTCATTAAGTCAAAAACCGACGAATATTGCTTCACAAACCTTGCACTCATTCATTTGGACGGCAAAAGCGCACTAAGCAAAAAACGGACATTGAAGCGTTACTCTTATAGCGCGAACCAAATTTCACAGGTTGCATTGGAAACGGCAGGCACGGTCGACCTTGACGTTGAAATCAAGTTCTCGATTGGCTCAATCCCCTTTTCAATTGATGTAAATAAGAAGCATATCGAAGAGCTGAAAGACCTTTATAAAGCACTTATCAAAATCTCAGAAATTACACGCGAGAACGAAATCTCGCTTGAATATGCAAGACGGAGCCTGGATCTCGCATCCACAACGTTGCAGCAAATCCATAAAGGCGACTTCAACGTCGTCGAACAATTCGACGGACTGAACAAATCCGCGTTCAACTGGCTTGTAAATACGCATAAGCAATATCGCATCAAGGATTTTGGCGCTATTTTTGAGCGCTATATCAACAACTAGTTAAGAGACCAATTTCATACGATACGAAAAAAGACGAAGAACGTCCTTCTGCTCATGGCAAAGGGACGTTCTTTTTTTGTCCAAATATAAGGAGGGAACACATCATGCACACTTTTGAACATATGCACACGCTTTTTATTGAGAAACATTTAGAAAAGAGAAGCGGTGAACGCAAAGCGAGATTATTAAGAGGACACAGCTATGGCGAGAAGCTCCTTCTTCAAAATGTATGGTGGCCGGTATTCGGCAATTTTGATTACCTGCACCCAGAATATGAAGTCTATGATCGGAACCGCAAATCGTATTTTCTTGATTTTGCGTTTCTCCCGCCTTTTGGGCGTTTTGATATAGAATGCGACGGTTTTCAGTCTCATGTCAAAGACATGGATCGCGAGAAATTCAGCTACTCACTAAATCGTGACACTTTCTTAACTGCATTAGGCTGGAAAATGATCCATTTTTCTTTTGACGATATTAAAGATCGACCAGAAATATGCCGCTCTTTGCTTCAGCTCGTTATCGGACCTTATTTATTGCATAAAGTAAATATAAATCCCGTTTCAAAAATTGAAAAAGATTTGCTCCTGCTCGCATGGCAGCTCGGTCGCCCTATTCGTCCAATTGATGTTTGCAACGCGTGGAAGCTCAACTTCCGCACAGCCCGTAAGCTCCTTGCCGGACTAGCTGACAAAGGTTGGCTCCAATCCGTATCCAAAGGGAGAACCATCAGATATTATGAGCTGAAAAAAGACACGCTTGAGCTCTTATTCTAATAGGGCGTAGTGAGGGAATCATGATCAGTATTGCATTTCACCAGTAAACAGCTAATCGGAATTGTGAATTATGGTAGTGATTGCTTTAGTTGATTATGATAGTTAACCGCAATAGTGCATCGCGCTAGTGATTGCGTTTGTTAATTACTCTAATTAACTGCAATAGCGCATCGCGCTAGTGATTGTGCTATTTAATCACCCTTGTGAATTAAGCTATCCTGTAGAAATGCAGGATAGCGGCTGGATTAGCTCAATTCGGAGCATCTATGTTGTATTTATACCATATAGCATCTCATTTACAAGCTTGCAATACCGAATTACGAGCTAGTTCCTGCAGAAATACAGGATAGAGAGGTTTTACCCCTAAATTAGTGTAAGTTACTGCAAATGTGCAGGATAGCCGCATCAATACAACTAGTTAGCCAAATAGACTATAGTAATCAACCGTCAGCAACAACGCGCAACAATCACGGTACGGGATAGCGAGAAAATTCATTTAAAACTAAGGACCAAAGTCCAAAAGCATAAACTCACCCAATAAAAAATCTATAAGTCATTCCTTTTTGGTTCAAATCTAGCAGCCCGTACTCACCTTTAATAAAGAAGCATGCTATTTAACCTACATCTTATGTAAATCCATAGCTGCCTGCAGTGCCAGCCCGCTCCCTAACGAGCAAAGACATCAAAACCTAAAGACCAAAGTGCCAGAACCTAAAGCCCACCAACTAAAATAAATCTACAAATCATACTGCTCTTGATCCAAAACAAACAGCCTGCTCTCACCTTATACAAGGGAGCAAGCTGTTTGATCTACATCCCATAAACATCCATAGCCGCCTGCAGTGCCCGGCCTGCAACCAACTGATGACCGTGTCGCAGCAGAACGGCTTCCAGCGCGCCGAGCGTAAGCAGCACGTTGCGCTTGCTGCAGCTGTAGCCCATCGTGCCGATGCGCCATATTTTCCCCTTCAAGGGACCGAAGGAGCTGGCGATCTCGATGCCGTAATGATCAAGCAGCATCGAACGTACAGATTCTCCGTCTATGCCAGCCGGAATTTCAATACAAGTAACGACGGTCATTTTGCAGGCGGGGTCGCCGTAGAGACGCAAGCCCATTGCTTCCAAACCAGCAATCAACGCTCCTTCATGCTCACGATGCCGTGCAAAACGCGCCTCAAGCCCCTCTTCCAGCACAAGCCGCAGCCCTTCACGAAGCGCATAAAGCATGGACGTCGCTTCCGTATGATGATTCAGCCGAGCCGGACTCCAATAATCCTGCAGCTGACTCAAATCCAAGTAGTTGCTTTGTATCGGGCGCAGCAGCGGGTCATGCTCGTCGTCAGCGAGAAGCAGCCCTCTTTCAACCTTTTTGCGGCTGAGCAACTTCATCTCTGCACGTTTATTGTACGTAATCGGCGCCATGCCTGCCGGTACGGATAAACACTTCTGCGTGCCGCCAATTACCGCATCGATGAGCAGGCGGTCAGTTGCTACCTCAATACCGCCAATTGTCGCAACAGCGTCCACAACGAAGAGCGCATTCGCTTCCCTGCACGCTTGCCCGATGCCTTCGAGCGGCTGCATTCTTCCCGTTGATGTCTCGCCATGCACAAGAGCTACGACATCAGGCTTGTGCTCCTTTATGGCATTAACTATTTCCTCCGTTAAAAATACACTGCCCCAATCTTTCTCCAGCGTTACAACCTCAGCTCCGCAGCGCTTCGCAATCTCGGTCAGCAAATGGCCGAAGCGTCCATAAATCGGCACAAGCACCTTATCGCCAGGCTCGATCAAGCCTACAAGAACAGCCTCTATCCCCGACCTCGACGTCCCATCCACAGGGAATGCCCATTCATTATCGGTCTTAAATAATTGGCGCAGCATCTCCATTGTTTCATTCATTAATGCCGTAAACTCTGGGTCAAATTGTCCCAATATCGGATACGACATCGCCCGCAGCACCCGCGGATCCACCTCGACTGGGCCTGGTGTCATAATCGTACGCGGTGACGGCGCCAAATCTTTGTATAGCTTCATAGCTCTTCCCCCTCATAGCCTAGTCGATACAGCAGCTCTGTCAGCACGAGTACACCAACCGCAAGCTCACGAGGCTCTGTATACTCCTCCGGTGAATGCGATATGCCTCGTCTACTTGGAACAAATAACATCGCAGTCGGACAAATATGCTCAAACATTTGTGCATCATGCCCCGCTCCGCTAACCATTCGTTTCGAAGAAATGCCCATTTCACCACAAATATGATCCATATGCTGTTTAAGCACGTCATTCATCGGAACCGGTTCTTCCCTAAACCACTCCGTCCCATGAATCTGCAGCTGCCTCTCACCAGCCAATGCCGCAAAACGCTGTACGACCCAGCGGCAAAAGCTATCGAGAGCCTGTTCATTGGCATGACGCGCATCTACAGTAAATACAACCTTTCCCGGAACGACATTCGGTACATTCGGAAACACCTGCAGCCTGCCAGCGGTCGCCACTAATGGCGATCCTAGCCGCATAGCCTCTTGACGCAGTGCCCCAATCATCGCACTAACCCCTTCAAGCGCATCCCTGCGCATATGCATCGGAGTTGTTCCCGCATGATTCGATTCGCCAATGACTTCAAACTTCAGTCTCCGCTGGCCAGCAATTGTTTCCACTACACCGATAGCGACGCCTTCCCGCTCCAGCACCGCCCCTTGCTCGATATGGATCTCAATAAACGCACCAATATCATGTCGGCGGCTATCCCTGCCCGTTCCTTCGCCAAAGCCGCATTGCTGCATTGCATCCGCAAAAAATACATCTTGAGCATCCTGCAAATGTACAATTTGCTCAAAGTTTCGTTTGCCGGCGATGCTGCCCGATCCCCAGTAAGCCATCGGAAATCGGCTGCCCTCCTCTTCGCAGAGGGATACAAGCTCCAGCGTTCGCTTCGGCTTGCCGAATTGCTTTTGCAAATAATCAAGTGCCAGCAAACCCGCCGCAATGCCGTAGGCTCCGTCATAATGACCGCCTTGAATAACCGTATCAATATGTGAGCCTGTTATAATAGAAGGCGCATCCCGATCATCGCCTTGTAATTTCCCGAATAAGTTGCCAACGTTATCAAACTCCGTCGTTAGACCGCAGCTCTCCATTTTGAGCGCAAGCGCCTGCTGCGTCTCCAGCCATCCCTCGGTATAAAGCAGCCGCGTTATGCCGCCTTCTTCATCCGGGCTATATGTTGCCAGCCAATTTAATAATTGCACAACCTGCGTCTCGAAATACGATAATAGCCGTTCCTTCTCTCTCGGATGGGAAAGTACACTTCGCATCATAGCTGCTCCTCCTTCCATTAACTTAAGCCTAGCGCCTAACCCACTCGCCTTGCATAATCTCGCTTAACCCTTCCGATTCTTCATAGACAAGGCGGCCTCTTACAAAGGTAGCCTTTATTTTGCAATGAAGCTCTTCACCGACATACGGACTATGCTTATGACGTTGATACAGCTGCTCTGCTTCCAGCGTATAAGACTTGTTCAAATCAATCAGCACAAGGTCAGCGTCTGCACCGATGCGTATTTCACCCTTCGAATCTTGCAGTCCAAATCGCCTTGCCGGCCCGCTTGCCAGCAGCTCGCTGATCAGCGTGAGCGGCAGCCCCCGCTTCACATGGCCTTCTCCCACAACGAGCTCTACCGAGCTTTGCGCTCCGGCGATACCGCCCCAAGCCTCGAAGAAGTTGTCCGCCTCCTTCATCGAGGCTGGACAAGGCGAATGATCCGACGAAATCATATCCACTCGCCCTTCGGCAACAGCATTCCACAGCTTCGCCCGCTCCTTGGCATCTCGCAGCGGCGGAGAGCATTTCGCCACCGCTCCCTTATGATCCAAATCAGCCGCCGTTAAAGCTAAATAATGCGGACAGGTTTCAACCGTAACGTTCATCCCGCGCTCACGCGCAGCCGTAATCAGATTAATGCCCGCTTCGCTGCTAATATGAACAAAATGAAGCGCACAGCCCGTTTGCTCCGCATAAAAGAGTGCCCGATTGATAGCCTCCAGCTCAGCAATAATAGGCCGCGAGGCCACATAGTCAGCAGGCGTCAATCGTCCTTCCGCCCGCATCGCTTGACCAAGCTTAGCTACAATCGGCTCACTCTCGGCATGAAGAGCTAGCACCTTGCCTAGACCCGCGATGATCTTCATGCCTTCGAGCAGCGTATAATCATCCACCTCTCGAAACGCATCCTCACTCGGATCACCCGGCGATGACATGAATGCTTTAAAACCAACCACTCCAGCTTCATCCAAAGGCGCAAGCTCATGCAGCTTGCCAGGTACTAAACCGCCCCAGATGGCATAATCCACATAGGAACGCCCCTCTGCAGCCGCCAGCTTCTGGTGCATAGCATCCACAGTGACTGTAGGCGGAATGCCATTTAGCGGCATATCCACATAGGTGGTACAGCCGCCAGCAGCGAGAGCAGCAGACCCCGTCTCAAAGCCTTCCCACTCTCCCAAGCCCGGCTCATTCAAATGGACGTGTACATCAATCATGCCAGCCATAATCGTTAAGCCCGCTGCATCCACTACCAAATTCGCCTCTATATCATCGAGATTCTCGCCAAGCACAACAATACTTCCCGCTTTGATTCCTATGCCCAGCATTCGCACCTCATCCTTCAATACGACGCTGCCGTTTTTGATCAATACATCCAGCTTCTCTCGTCCGACCATCTCACCCTCCGCCTTTCATTGCCCAGTCACTTTCATGCCGTTTAAGAGCCGAATCTGCCAAATCGCGAAGCAGCTGCGCTGCTAATGAAATAAACCGCGGACAACGAGGTCCGCGGCCCTATTAACTACCTATTTGTGTAAAACTAATCATCTTCAGGAGTTGAGCATGTTTTAGCCGCAATCTATTACTTTTTCAGCTCTGTTTCTATTTCAGTTCCGTAACTATTAAGCTTGCATCTACCTCTTTCAGCAGGCTCAGATCATGATAGGTAGCTGGAGCAGGAATCGATTTGATGTTGCCGACCGATTTCAGATACTCGCCGACAGCAGGCCCATTGCTTCCATTCACGTAGGTATCGCCAACTTCCATCGAATACACATTCCGTGACATGATTTGAGTCAGCTCTTCCTCACTAAGGTGCAGCTCAGGCGCTAATGTTTTAATCGCTTCCTCACGGTTGTCATTGATATAATCCGTTGCTTTCTTCAAAGCGCGCAGGACAGCTTTTAAAGTGTTCGGGTTTTTCTTAAGGAAATCATCTGAAACTTGGATCGTCGTATGCACGCTCATCCAATTCACATCACCTTGCTTGTCAGGAAGCTCGCTCTTCGTGCCGCTGAAGAGGAACTTGCCGCCGCCTTGAATCGCCTTCGTAATGAACGGCTCCCAAGCAGCCAGCGCATCGATGTCACCCTTCTCCAAAGCGACAACCGCGTCGCTCGGTGCAAGATTTACATATTTGATTTTGCTTGCATCTACACCAAGCTCTTTAGCCATGTTATTGATTGCAATCGTAACGTCAGCACCGCTTGGAATACCAATCGTTTTGCCTTCAAGATCCTTCGCGCTCTTCAGCTCAAGCTTACTTGAACCTACAACCGCTTGCGTGCCAGCAATTTGTGCGAGCGGCGCAATGATTTTGACCGGAATGTCAGTTGATTTCAAAATAATATCCATAAAATTCGTTTGAATACTTACAGGTGCGCTGCCGCCAGCAACCATCGGTCCGATATCCGGCCCGCTCTCGATCAGTTGACTCGTTACATTAAGCCCTTCTTCCTTGAAATAACCAAGCTTGTCGGCAATAATTTGCTGCGATGAGATTTGTGCATCACGAACACCAACTAGCGTTAGATCTTTCATCTCAAGCTCAGTGGATGCCGGCGCATTTGCATTTGCATTTGCATTTGCTGGTGCCTTCTCGTTGCCGCCGCACGCAGCAAGCACAAAAGTTAACGACGTAAGGACAATTGCAGATTTAAACCATTTTCCCGATTTTTTCATTGATATTCCCTCCACTTATCTCTTTTTAGTTGTACTGCTTCAGCTTCGTATGTAGCGTTACTTCTCGATGGCATCTCGAAGTCCGCCTTTACGCCAAGCCATTACCCTCTTCTCAACCAGCTTCAGCAGGTAAGAAAACAAGCTATATTCTAGGCCAATCAGAATGATGGCAATGAACATATTCGATATTTTAAAATAATTTCTCGCATCTACGATGATGTAGCCAAGCCCTGATTTGGCCCCCATCATCTCGGAGACGATGAGCGCCGAGAAGGATAAGCCCAGACTCACCTGCGCGCCAACGAGGAAATTCGGAATGGCTGACGGCAGCATCACTCTCGTGAAAATTTGCCGCTCCGTCGCACCCAAGCTGAGCGCAGATCGGATCAGCGTGGAAGGCACCGACTTAAAGCCGTCCAGCGTGTACACCAGTACCGGGATAAACGTCGTCCACGCAATAAGCAGAACCTTCGGAAACTCGCCGATCCCGAACCAGATAATAAACAAGGGCAGCAGCGCCAAGGTCGGAATCGGGCCAACTAAGTTAAGAATGGGCGAAAACCATCGTTCAACCGTTTTGAACTTGCTCATGATGACGCCAACCCCTACCGCCACCGCACTTCCGATAACAAAGCCAAGCGCAATTCGAATCGTACTAGAGATCAAGCTGTCTGTAATAATCCCCGTCTTCGCGAGCTCCCAGCCCTCCGATAGCAGCACGGTCGGTGCAGGAAGAAAGTTCGGATTAAAAAACTTTGCCGTTTCATTCACTCTAGAGAACAGTTCCCAAAAAACGAAAAACATTATGGATGGGAGGATGTTATATTTCTGAAAAAACTGATTCATTGCCGATGGCCGTTTGCCTCGCGCCTGCTTGCTTATTACCGTCGTCCCCGTCCGTGAAGCCTGCATGCTTCCTGTGTCCTTCACGGTAGATAATTTGGCTCCGTTCATTATGACCCCACCTTTGCTTGCGCTAGCTCCAGATGCTCCTCATCCATAAGAACCCGTTCAATGCGGCTCATCATTTCGCCAAAACCAGCAGAATGGGAAGATCGCGGATGTTTGATTCCGACCTCAAAAATTTCTGCAATTTCACCATGCTTCATCACGACAACACGATCCGCGAGATAAACCGCTTCGCTTATGCTGTGTGTCACGAACAGGATTGTTGGTTTGAGCTGACTGCAAATCTTTTGCAGCTCTACTCGCATCGTCTCTCGCGTCAGTACGTCCAGTGCGCCAAACGGCTCATCCATTAGCAAAATGTCCGGCTTGCTCGCAAGCGCCCTTGCAATGCCTACCCGCTGCTTCATGCCCCCCGACAATTCACCAGGATAATGTCCGGCGTATTGTTCCAGCCCTACCAGCTTCAGAAACTCCATTGCGGTTTCCTTCGCCTGTGCTTTTGGCATCTTCTGCACTTCTGGGCCGAAGGCAATGTTGTCCTTTATGGTCATCCAAGGGAATAAGGCATGATCCTGAAATACCATTCCTCTCGACTTGGAAGGCCCCTTAATTTCTTCTCCATCTACGGTAATCGCACCATCATCAGGCAGAAGGTAACCCGCAATCATATTTAACAGCGTCGATTTGCCGCATCCGCTATGGCCAAGTATGCAAATAAACTCATGCGAGTTAACTGTAAGATCTACATTTTTCAAAATCGTTCTGCTTCCAAAGCTTTTCCCAACCTGATTCACCACTAATTTCATTTGTACCAACCCCAATCCCTTGTTGTTGTCAGGTTATATAACACAAAATTGTTTTGTAGCTACATCATAATCCGAATCCATGTCATTGTCATTGTGCATAGTAGCTAAAAATATCCCATATTCCTTGCATAATCCGCACAATCATATATTTACACCCCACTGCATAGATGATATATTGTGTCATATAATCTAACATAAAAAGCATTGGCGGTGTGGTTATGCTCCTAAAAGAACTCTTATCTCTCCCGGTATATGCGAATGCAAAAATACTTGCCGGACATGACGGCATGACAAATAGCGTCCAATCGGTCAACATCATGGACGCTCCAGATATTATTAACTATTTGAAACCGCAGGAATTGCTTCTCACGACCGGTTATGCGATGAAGGATCAACCAGAGGCTCTGCTCTCACTCGTCAAAAGCATGGCTGAATTCGGATGTGCCGGTCTAGCGATTAAGACCAAACGTTTTTTGCAGGAGGTGCCAAGCGATGTGCTTCAGTGTGCGGAAAAGCTGCATTTTCCGATTATAGAGCTGTCTCTGGCGCATTCGCTGGGTGATATATGCAACGACTCGCTTAGCCATATTTTAGAGAAGCGCACGGATGAGCTGCATTATGCATTGACGACACATAAACAGTTTTCACAAATGATTATGCAGGGCAAAAGCACCGTCGATGTCATTGAAGCATTGTCGCTTCTCATCGACTCCCCGGTTATGCTGATCAATCCACAAGGCGGACTTCTACATCGTTCAAACGCTATGACAACGGATTTGTATCTTGCATTGTCGTCCGATCTTCAAGCAGAGCTGATCTCACCCTCGCTGCACAGCTCTTATAGCATCCCATTTACTTCTCCAACTTTCATTGGCGCACCTTTTACAGCTGTTGAGCTGTACCCGATTGTTACCTTTCAGCTAGAAGGATTGTTGGTCGCTTTGACGAGCGACAGCAGCAAACACTTCAGCAACTTAACGAAACATGCAATGGAACAAGCCGCCAACGTCATCGGACTCGAGCTTATCAAGAAGCAAGCGGTCAAAGAGCGGTCGCGGCGTTATAAAAATGAGTTTTTCTCCGACTTTGTTGACGGCCTCATTACCTCTGAGCAAGAGCTTATTCATCGCAGCAAAAACTATGATTTGTTGAATCATCCCGTTTACGTCAGCATTGTCGCTAAGCGCGATACCTCTTTTGATTCTTTTCGTCCGCCGAGCGCACTCGAATCTGATGGCCGCTTTATATCCGAGCGCGACCGCCATTACAATGTGCTGAAAAGCGAGTTTTCGAAGCTTGATTTACGTTTTGTACTTTTTACGAAAAATGAATACTTCTGCTTCCTTATCGCGCTTAAGGCAAATCAAGATGCTGCCAAAGGCACCGAAGATAAGTTTTTAGGGCAGCTGAAGCAAATGGTGCTTTGCCTAAGCGAGCAGCACGGCATCCCCATCTCGATCGGCATCGGGAATCCGGTATCACAGCTTACACAAGTCCCTTTATCCTATAAGGAAGCGATCGAAGCGCTGCAAACAGGTTACGACGCGCGAAAGAAGCAGTTTGTCCAACCTTACCGCGCCAAAGATTTCAGCAACTTGCTGCGGATGATCCCAAAGGAGGAGCTCAAGGAATATTACGAGGAGACGTTCAAGGATTTATTAAGCATTGAAGGCAAGGAGCGCAGCGATTTAATGAAAACGCTCAGCACCTTCTACGATACGCATTGTCAGCTTGCCGAAACGGCAAAGCAGCTGTTCGTGCATCGCAACACCGTCACCTATCGCCTCGAAAAATGCGAAAGGCTCACCGGCCGCGATTTGCGAGATCCCGTGGAGAGCCTTCGCTTCCGCACCGCATTTTCGATGCAGTTGATGTTCATGACAGACTAAGTGCAAACTTGAGCACTCGACTCGTATTACTTTCCACGCTGTAAGGGCATATTTGTGCTTACCAGCAAGATTTCGAGCTGATCTTATGTCAATTGCACCTAATATGCATATATATGTGCTTATTAGGTGCTAACTCTGGCACTTAGGTGCTGTTAGAGCATCCGCGCCCTTAAAGCGGTTAGTCGAGCTTGCCCACTCACACCGCTCTACCTAACCCCGCGCTTCGCCTTTTTACAGTTCAGCTTGTAGGTTTTTCCGTATGCCTTGCCGTAGCGTACGATTTTACGAAGCATCGATTGGTCATCAAGCAGTAAGAACGGGCATGGATCAGGCAGCGTATTAACTTCAAGTATCCATGGCTTAAGTTCGCGATCAAGCGCAAGATCAACACCTAATTCCTTAATGCCGGGATAAGTCTGGTGGAGCTTCATTGCGGTGAGAACGCCAAGCTTATCCATCCCATTCAACATACGCCGCCTCACTGGCGCACTCATATAACGCCTCAGCAAATACCCCGTTGGATAAATCGTTCCTCCCTGACTGCCATTCGTTACAATTTTTCGAGGATGTGCTACTCTGCCCAAAGTTCCCGTCGCCTCCCAACCCCCGTGCGGCGACTGCTGCACCACGAGCCTTATATCAAACGGACGCCCCTTATGCCTCAGCAAGCGAATCCCTTTTTGCACTAGGTAAGCCTTCCTTTTCGAATCTCTCAAAATAGACTGATAAGCCGCTTTATAGGTGGAAAAAGCCAACCTTTTCTCTCCAAGCTGGTACGAATAGGGCCGAAAGCCCTCCTCGTCAAGCACTACCCTCATCACACCTCTCCCCTGTCCACCTCTGATCGGCTTTACATACACCATCCCCCACTGTTTTAACATTTTAAGCAGGCTCTTCCTTGTCATCATCTCCGCTTCCGGCAAATGATTCTTTAACACCGAGTCACGTCTCATCACTTCCGATTTGGCCCACTTATCCGCAACCGTACGACGATGTTTTTTCATAAACGATATAGCAGCCACCCTCTCTCTCACAATATACTACTGCCTCATGATTCACTCTTATTAGCATACGAAGCTTGAACGAAATGGATGTAGGCGTTTGTCCCCATAATCAGAACCTAGAGGCGCAAACAACATATGCTTAATTAACGCATTCATTCGAGATATTTGTCCTACAGGAGGCTCAACACCAAATGTCACCATTAGCTCTGCTTCATCCGCATATCAAGCGAATCGTCCAGCATCACCCCTGGTACAACACCCTTCTTCAACAGGATGGAATAGATCCGCAAGTTTGCCAGTTGTCTGATCTTCCGCTCATCACGTCGGACATTTTGGAGCAGCATTATTTTACAGGGAGAGCTCGAGAAGAGGAAGGTTTGTCCGTTTACAGAACCTCAGGCACTTCATCAGGCGTTCGCAAGGCGATTTATTATTCAAAGGAAGATGACGAGAGTTATATCGATGCAAAAACAGCCTGCTTTCAGGATTGGCTGACCGCCAGCGCCAGTGCAGCCAGCACTGCCGTTGAGCCTCCCATCCCTATTCGCAGAGCATTAGCCGACATGGGTACAGGGCATGCAGCAAACACAGCGCTGACCATCTTTGAGCGGCTTGGCCTAGCGGCAGACTCCCTGTCGTTCTCGCTCCCGATTGAAGAGCATATTGCGAGGCTGGAATCTTATCGACCAGAGCTTCTTTATACGATGCCGTCGATTTTGGATGCTATCGTCTCTCACGCGAAGGAACCAAAGCAGTTTGGCATCAAAAAAATAATAGTAGTCGGCGAAATCGCACCGCTCCAGTGGCAGCACAACATGGCCGAACGGTTCGGAATCGAGCCGCAGCATATTTTAGACACGTATGGCTCGATTGAAGTAGGAGCAATCGCCTCCTATTCACATGAGCTTGGGCTATATGTCATCGCTGATGGCATTTATGCCGAGGCAATACCGGCGGAGCAAATCGACGACAGCTTTGAACCGCTGAAAGAGAACGAAGCCGTTCTCGTATTAACCTCTTTTGTACGTTCTTTGTTCCCAGCTATGAGGTACGTCACCTACGATGTCGTGCGTGATTTTCAAACCATCTGCATAGACGGCAAGCAGCTGCAATGCTTCAGCTGTATCTCCAAGCGAATCGGCACGGATTTGAAGCATGGGGAAAAAATCAGCCTATACGATATCGAAAATGTCGTACACCAATACATCCATGACGCACAGCTTCGAGTAAGACTCCGTGAGAATAAGCTGCTTGTTCATATTCAAAGCAAATCGCTGAAAGATGAAATGCTTGTCCATATTAAGCATGCTATCGAGCATAAAATTGGGGACATTGGACAAATGATTCAAAATCGCATGCTTGAGGGCATTTCGGTAACACGCGCAGCGGAAAATGAACAACTTGAACGCGGGACGGTGAAATCCAAAAAAATTTATTTTTAAGGGGTGTTAGCCTTTGGAGAGAAATTTGTTGTCCATCATCGGGAATACGCCGCTCGTTCAGCTCTCGAAGCTGTTTGCGAACGATCGCGGCATTAAAGTATTCGCAAAGCTTGAATTGCTAAACCCAGGAGGCAGCGCCAAAGACCGATCCGCCGCCCGTATTATTAATAAAGCATGGGATGAAGGCTTGATCGGGCCCGGCTCCGTCATCATTGAGTCCAGCTCAGGGAATATGGCGATTAGTCTCGCTGCCATCAGCTCCTACCTCGGCATGAAATTCGTAAGCGTCATTGATCCGAAGGCGACGCAGCAAAATATCCGCATCATGCGTGCTTATGGCGCAGAGATCGAACTGGTTGAAGAGCCTGATATTGTGACAGGTGAGTTTCTGCCCGCAAGGTTAAATCGAGTACAGCAATTATTAGAGCGCATTCCCAATAGCTTCTGGCCGAATCAATATGCGAATAAAAACAACTATTTGTCTCACAATGAGGGTACGATGCACGAAATTGTTGAAGAGCTGGGCCATGTCGATTTTGTTGTCGGCGGCGTCAGCACCTGCGGCACCATGTTAGGCTGCTCGCAATATGTGCGCGAGCATAAGCTATCCACGAAAGTGATAGCTGTCGATGCGGCAGGTAGCGTTATTTTCGGAGGAGTGAACGGCAACCGCCGCTTCCCGGGACTTGGAACAGGTATCATACCGCCCTTTGCCCAGACGAGGTTTATGGATCAAGCTATAAAGGTAGCCGATAAAGATATGGTCGATGGCTGCAGACTGCTCGTTGTGCAGGAATCGATTTTGGCAGGACCTTCCTCTGGCGCGATTATCCATGCCTTAAAATCGATCGAGCACGAGCTGCCCGATGATGCCATATGCGTCGTTATTATACATGATCGCGGAGAGCGATACATGGATACCGTATTCAACGATGAGTGGGTAAAGCAGCAATTCGGCTGAATCCGCTCTGAAATTTAGCACACTCCCTAATCCAAAAACGAGAGGAACATGACCGTGCTATATCTCGGCGATGAACATATTCGCACTATCGGATTGCACTGGGAAGAGCTTGTTGACAGCATAGAGGTTGCGGTGCAAATTATCGATTCAGGCGATTATGCACAGCCGATAAAGCCCTACCTGCGTTATCGCAATCCAGCTAATCGCATCATAGCTATGCCTGCTTACATCGGCGGGTCGGTAAAGACTGCCGGTATGAAGTGGATCGCCAGCTTCCCAGGCAATATCGACGCCGGTTTGCCAAGGGCACACAGCGTCACACTGCTCAACAACGCAGAAACAGGCATTCCTTACGCCATGCTGGGCACCCCGCTGCCGAGTGCTGCCCGGACAGCTGCAGTCAGCGGTTTATTCATCCGCCATTATCTAAAAACACGCACCGCATCAAAAAGCTTAAAGATTGGAATCATCGGCTTCGGACCTGTAGGCCGGCTTCATTATGATATGTGCTGTCGCCTATTCGGAGAGCATTTAGAGGATATACAGGTGTATGATATACGCGGATGCGAGCTGGATAACCCTGACCTCGCTGCTGTGGACGCTGCTCTGCGCCACCGTACGCGTCTCGCCAGCAGCTGGCAGCAGTTATATAACGAGTGCAATCTCATTATTAATTGCACAGTAAGCTCTCAGCGTTATATCGATACTCCTCCCGCTGAAGGCACTCTTCTGCTCGATGTTTCTTTACGGGATTATACAGCTGCAGCTATAAGCAGCATTAACGCGATTATCGTCGACGATTGGAATGAGGTTTGCCGCGAAAATACTGACATTGAGCTGCTGCATCTTGAGAGCGGCTTAACAGAAGCACAAACCAGCTCCCTAACCGATGTGATCTGCCGCGAAGCGCTTGCCAGCATCTCCGATTCGGAGCCTATATTATTTTGTCCGATGGGTATGGCCGTGTTTGATATGGCGATAGCCGATTATTTCGTCCAGCGAGCGCAAGCGCTTGGAATCGGACTACAGCTTAAGTAATGCTCCCAGCGGCAAGATGGCTATATGCCGCTTCACGGGTATACAAAAAAGGATGACACCAGCGGCACGCATGGCATCATCCTTTTTTTCGTTGGTGCTATGATGTGATAGGAGGCAAGCCTGCTCGATTAAGCAGATTGACCAAGTCGATTGACTGGAAATGAATATACCCTCGAACGTTCTCCAGCCTCAGCCGCTTCTTCGCTAGCTTTCTTCGCATTGGTCAGCTCCATAAACCAAGCCTCGTCCCATGTATCTAAAGCTAAGTCAATTGCATTTTGAAAAACCTGCGCATCATTTATAGTAATTTCGGATACGTTTTTGAGCCATGATGAACGAACGGCTACAGTTTTCCCTATAACCTCTACGTTATCCGACTTTACAACGCTCACGGTTACAAATCCTTGCAAAATATCGATGGTTTCGACAAAACCATGAATGAGCTCGCCATCTTTTGTTTTACCTTGTACCCAATCGCTTATGTTGAATTTCATCTCCAAACACCACCTATCCCTAATAGTAAGAATACCCGTTTAACTGTAACTTTTTTTGGTACACTTGCTTTAAAAAAGTAGACGCTTCTTTTATGATTAAGCTACGTCCTATTGGTGACTTCCATACTGTAAGTTTAATGATTACAGTTACCTTTGTCAAGTTGTTCATGAGAAATGGACGTTATGGCTTTAACGCCCAGCTTCCCACTACAATAATATGCGGTTTAGCTCCAGCCCCAGAAGAAACCGTCTCTCTCCCAAGCGGCCTTTCCCTTATGAAGCTTACGGAACATTTTTTTCACTTCTTTGTCGATTGAAGCGTTGCCGTGCTCATTCACATATATAAACGATTCGCCAAAATGGCTTTTTATATGCTCAACTGCGGCGCTTTGATGCAAAATCCCTTTTTCCTTCAATTCGTTCAGCATCCATTCTGCAACCTCATTAGCAGTATAAGACATCGCTCTCACTCCTCCATTAAATAAACGCTGTAACTATAGCACACTTCGTCCTCCCTCTACAATATAAGGAGTCGCTGTGCGCATTGACAGTGTATTGTCCATTCCTCTATATTATATTTATCACAATTTAATTTTGTTAAACTTAGAACATTAGCTCATTGCCTTTTAAACAAACAAATTCACCTTCCCACGGAGGACAACAACATGGACAGCAACGAAATTTTAAAACTGGACAATCAAATATGCTTCGCTTTTTATGCCTGCTCTCGAGAGATCACTAAGCTTTATCGCCCAATGCTCGAGAAGATCGACCTTACCTACACGCAATACGTTACAATGCTCGCCCTATGGGAGCAGGACCATGTTACGGTAACCGCGCTTGGCAATAAGCTTTATCTCGACTCAGGCACGTTGACCCCGCTTCTTAAGAAGCTGGAAGCTGCAGGACATATTACGCGTACGCGTGACCGCAACGATGAACGCAGCGTATTGGTGGAACTCACAGCGCAAGGCCGAGCATTAAAGGAACAAGCCGTCGATATTCCTCATCAGCTCGCATGCAAGCTTGACGGCACACCTGAAGAAGGTGCTGCATTGCTGGAACAAATGCATCAGTTCCTAGACCGAATACAGCAAGGATCAGCTAGAGCATAACGGAAAAAGACAGCTGCCCATTACTTATTCTGAAGTTCTGAAGGGAGCAAGCCATGACATCATCTACGGTTAGGCCATTTGGCCAAACGAGTTTGCAGTTATCTCCGCTTGGCCTTGGCTGCTGGCAATTCAGTAATGGCAAAGGGCTCGTCGGAAAGTTTTGGCCCGCTCTGAAGGGCGAAATCATTAATGATATCGTAAAAACAAGCTACGAAGGCGGCATTAACTGGTTTGACACCGCTGAAATTTACGGAAACGGCCAATCCGAGCAGCTGCTCGCCAGCGCTTTGCGCGAAGCCCTGCCAGCAGAGGATAAGGTCTATATTGCGACCAAGTGGTGGCCGGCAATGCGTACCGCCAGCAACATTGGCCGTACAATTGATGTGAGAATTAAACAGCTTGAGGGGCGTACAATCGACCTTTATCAAGTCCATCAGCCCTTCTCCTTCTCTTCAGTGAGCAGTGAGATGAAGGAAATGGCGAAGCTGGCCGCTGCCGGAAAAATCAAAAATATAGGTGTAAGCAATTTCTCCGCTAAACAAATGCGCGAGGCCGATCGCGTTCTGCGAGAGCATGGCTTGCAGCTCGCCTCCAATCAAGTAAAATACAGCCTACTTGACCGCCGCATCGAGAAAAATGGCATTCTCCAGACGGCGCAAGAACTTGGTTGTGCAATCATTGCTTATTCTCCACTTGAACAGGGTATATTAAGCGGGAAGTTTCATCATGATCCTTCTTTGATCAAAGCAATTAGCGGCCCGCGCAAATGGAGCTCCGCTTTTCAAACAAACGGCCTAAAACGCTCTAAGCCGCTTATTGATTCGCTTGAGCAGGTAGCTGCTCGTTATGAGGCTACCGCAACACAAATCGCGTTAAATTGGCTCATCCACGCTCATGGAGATACTGTATTCGCGATTCCCGGAGCATCAAAAATTCACCACGCCGAGCAAAACGTGAAAGCTATGCGTTTTAAGCTGACAATAGATGAAATTAACGAAATTAGCGAAGCTTCAGCACTTGCAGCTCGCTAATCCAGCCTCTCGATTCAAAGCAAGGAATGCAGGGTATAAGTACATGTAACCTCATTCTAGCTTAGATACGAGAGGAGAACTCCCCTATGACGACAGCCATTGGAGTATTTGACAAAGAAGAAGGTGTCTTGGAAGCGATCAAACGGTTTCAAGCAGCGAGAACAAATAGACATAATCTTAGAATCGTTCTGAAGAACAAGGAATCGGCTCCGCTTCTTGTTTCCGATTCAAGCATCCCTATTGAGGAAGTTTATGAAATTCGAGAAGCGCAAGAGGTGAACCAATCCGGAACAATTACTCCGCTTAGCGCCGCTCCATTTGCAGCAGGTTCAGGTTATACCGCCGGAAGCACTGGCCTAAACGGCGGCCCTACCGGCATTGCCGCAGGCGCCGTGAAGCTCGATAATGAGCCTGATACTAAAGACGTACTCCACGATATTGGCATAGAAGACAAATTCATCGAACCGTGCAAAGAAGCTGTCGATCAAGGCTACTACTTGCTAGTGGCTGACACTGATAACGAAGCCGCAGCAGGAGCCCTGCTACTTCAGTCGGGTGCATATAAAGTTCTTTATTAAAAGCAAGCCAGAGGCTGTCCCTAGCAAATAGGGGCGGCCTCTTATTCATTTACAGACCAATAAAAACAGCCTCTGGGCACAAGCTAACTCACCTCTATTTATTTCATTTGACACCTCTATATAGATTGAGTACAATTAAATTACAAAAAATATAAAATCGGTTGATGGAGGTTGTTCCTATGTCCTTATACAATATTGAAGTAAAGACCATTAGAGGCGAAAATCAGACTCTAGCCCCTTATAAAGGCAAGGTCATGCTCATCGTAAATACAGCTACCAAATGCGGCTTCGCCCCGCAATTCAAAGGTCTTCAAAAACTTCATGACACCTACAATAAACAAGGCTTTTCTGTACTAGGCTTCCCCTCATCGCAATTCGCCAATCAAGAGCTTAGCGACGACAGCAAGGTTGCAGAAGCGTGCGAAATCAATTTCGGAGTATCGTTCCCTTTATTCTCCAAAGTGGATGTAAACGGCAGCACTGCGCACCCTTTATTCCAGCACCTGACGAATGAAGCACGCGGCTTCCTCGGCACAAGGTCGATCAAATGGAATTTCACCAAATTTCTTGTCGACCAGAACGGCAAGGTATTAAAGCGCTTCGGATCAAAGGATACGCCTGAGAAAATCGAACGATATGTACAGAAGCTGCTGTAAAGTTCTGCTTAGGTCTTAACCGCTTCAGTTAATATATCCCGCAAATAAAGAAGCCTTCTTCCCCACTCAGAGCGTGGATAAGAAAGCTTCTTTTTTAATTGCCGCAATATTCGCGTTACTGCTGCGAGCATGAAAAAACAATCGGATGATCACTTCTTTTAGCGATTAACCACTACCTTTGTCAGCCGTGCAGGAGAGCATGTTTTCGGCACGAATAACTCTAGTAATTAATAAGCGAGGTGATGACAATGGCGTTGTTAAAAACCAAAGAAGCCGCTCAGCTTCTTGCTGTCAGTGAAACAACAGTCAGACGTTGGATATCCCAGTTCCCCTCTTCTTTCGGCAAGGATACGCTCGGTCACTATACCTTTGATGAGACGGCTCTTCATAACCTGCAGCTGATTAAGCAAGAATTGGAGGAAGGGATCAGCCTGCAAGACATTAATCTTTCTCCCATTCCACAAGATCTGCAGGCATCTGTACCTGTATACGAGGATCGCGAGGAACTGCTCCACCGACTGAGCCGTTTGGAAGCTTCCCTGTCTCAGAAAGCGGATGAAGTCGTCACTTACCAGCTGCTCAGCCACCGGCAGGAGCTCGACGAGCTTAGGCTCGTTCTGACTCAGCTAACCGCAAGCATGGACGCACTGCAATACCCTCAGCAGCATATCGCCGCCGCATCGCTCCCAGCAAAGGATCGTACCAAACGACGCAAGCTGATCAGCATCCTATTCCCTTTCCTATAACGACTATTCCTCTAGCTCTCGTAATGTCATGACGGGCAGCCAAGATAAAGAAGACGAGTACAACTTGGCTGCTCCAATATAAAACTTTTTAACTTATCGATCCTCATCCACTTACCTTTTCTAAAATATAAATAGCTTCATCGACGCTCATTTCCCTTTCGACCCGCTTCTCCATATCCTTCAAGCGTACTAAGCCTGCCTTCCATTCCGCCTCTCCCACCAGAAGAGCGTAACGTATACCGCTGTTCGCTACCGAAGCAAGTATATTTTTCAGCTTTCGTCCGCTAGAATCGAGCTTCACTCGAATGCCGCTCGCACGCAAATCCGCTGCGGTTTGCAGCAGTTCTGCCGCCGTTACGCTTACGGGAATGAGCACTACGTTAACCGAAGCCTTCGCTGCAGCTGCGTAACGTTCTTCAAGCAAAGCCATAATTGACTCCATCCCAAACGACAAGCCGACCGCTGCATACTCAGCATCATCCCTGCCTATAAGCTGTCCAATAATGGCATCATACCGACCGCCGCCGCCAAGGCTCGATGCGAAGCCGTTCGAAGCATCAAATATTTCATAAACCGTACCTGTGTAGAAAGATAACCCGCGTGAGAGAAAAGGGTCAAACACACAAACAGACTCTAATCCAAGCTTGCACAAAATATCACGAACCTCGATTACTTCCTGCGCCCCAGCACTATATTGCAGGTCATATTTATCTATCAACGTCTCTAGTGTAGGCTCCTCCAGCTCAATCAACTCTAAAATCGCAGCAATGACCCCGCCAGCCAAACCCTTCTCAGCAAGCTCCGCCTTCACACTGTCTATTCCGATTTTTGCGAGCTTATCCAAAGTCAGCATAACCGACAACGAATCCGCCCCCTCGACGCCAATTGCTGTAAGCATTTCGCCAAGAAACCGCCTATTATTCCATTTTAATTGGATATCCAGCTCCAGGGTGTGAAACACATCGACAGCCAGCTGCATCAATTCCACCTCAGCTTCCGGCCCCTTCACCCCAACAACATCCACATCACATTGCAAAAATTCTCGCAGCCGCCCGCGTTTAACGGGACCGTCACGGAACACCTTCCCCATTTCATATCGCTTGAAAGGCAATTCAATACTCGGATTTAATGCCATCACCTTGGCAAAAGGGATCGTCAAATCATAGCGCAAGCCTAATCGTCGTTTTCGCTGATCTGTAAGCTGGTACATTTCCTTAACAATCTCATCGCCGCCTGCATATTTGGATGTCAAGAAAGCAAGATCAGTCAGCTCGGTAGACACCATCTCATCAAAGTCATATAGCTCAAACTTTTCCCGCAGAGTCTCCTGAATCTTTCTTCTAAGCGCTTGCTCCCTGCCGTAATAATCATAGGTTCCCTTTACATTTTGCATCACGATCATTCCTCTCACTACGTTATTGGAATAAAAAAAACGCGCAGGACCTCTTGGTCCTGCGCGCATCGTATGCTGCAGGGAGGCCAACGCGAGAAGCGCTAGCCCACCCTGAATGTTGATCAGGGGTGCTAACGCTTGGTGAAATGATGAAGCTGATTCAATTGGAATGTGTACATAAGACCCAATCCCTTCGACTGAATTAATGTGATTATAGCGAATCAGCGCTTGTCGCGCAAGACCTTAAGCTTATTAGAGACTTTCAACACAATGATAACTCCAATGGATTCGCATTTAAATCACGCAATATGATATTATACAAGTTGGATATAAAAGGTGAATGCTGCGCGAACCGGATCGTCTCAAGGTCATTTGCATTCGCAAATTTAAGGAGGATATTGAAATGCTGTTTAAGAACAAACGTCTTGGGATCATGCTTCTTCTTGCACTAACTCTGATTATTGTAGCATCAGGCTGCGGCGCAAACGGGAGTAATGAGAAAACAGGATCAGGCAGTGGCAACACAAGCACAACTCCCCCTACTGAAGCACCTGCTGAGGAAGGCCCTGAGCTTCTTGGCTCGGACAAGCATCCTGTTGTAACGATTGAACTTAGCAATGACAAAATCATTAAGCTTGAGCTTTACCCAGAGGTTGCACCTAATACCGTAAACAACTTTATTTCTCTTATTAATAAAGGCTTCTATGATGGCGTTATTTTTCACCGCGTGATTCCAGGGTTTATGATTCAAGGCGGAGATCCAGAAGGTACTGGCACCGGTGGTCCAGGATACAGCATTCCAGGCGAATTTAACAGCAATGGTTTCGAGAACAAGCTGAAGCATACTCGCGGTGTTATCTCCATGGCTCGTACGAATGATCCAGATTCTGGGGGCTCGCAATTTTTCATCATGCATGCTGATGCACCTTCACTCGATAATGAATACGCAGCTTTCGGAAAAGTAACCGAAGGCATCGAAGCGGTCGATGAGGTTGCCAATCAGAAGGTCGGCCCAGGCGATATGCCGGAAACACCGATTTCGATGAAAAAAGTAACTGTAGACACGCTCGGCATGACGTTCGAAGAACCAGTTAAGACGAAATAAGAGAAGGGCTGAGCCCTTCTCTTTTTTTATTACCTAGAATATAATATATTCATTAATCAATTAATGTTTATAGTAATAACCCGATGTTAACCTAGGAGGATTTTCTACTTGAGAAAACAAACCATTATTTTGTTAACGGTATGCATAATGACATTTATGAGCGCTTGCAGTGGAAATAACGCCGGAAATGCAGCTCCACCAGCGGAGAGCAATCAGCCATCCGCAGCTAGCCATACTTCAAACCAACCAAAAACGGAAGCGGTTACAGTGGAGGAGCCTCTATTCACTAACGCCTCCGTTCATGATCCGTCGATTATCAAAGTTCGTGATACCTTCTATATTTTCGGCTCGCATCTCGCTGCGGCGAAGTCGAAGGATCTCATGGCCTGGGAGCAGCTGAACTCCAGTGTCTATGAAGGGAATCCCATCATACCGGATGTACTGACAGAGATGAGCGAGGAGCTAGCTTGGGCCGAGACTGATACGTTCTGGGCAGGCGATGTCATCCAATTGCCGGACGGCAAATTTTATATGTATTACAGCATGTGCAAAGGCGACTCGCCTCGGTCGGTGCTTGGATATGCGGTTGCCGATCAGGTTGAAGGGCCTTATAAAAATAAAGGCACGATTCTCAAATCGGGCATGTGGAATGAGTTGAGCGAGGATGGAACGTTGTATGACGCGGCAGTACATCCAAACGTAGTCGATCCAAATTTGTTTTATGATAAAGACGGCATTCTATGGATGGTTTATGGCTCATACTCCGGCGGTATTTTTATTATGAAAATGAATCCAAAAACAGGTCTGCCCTTTCCCGATCAAGGCTACGGCAAACGACTGCTCGGCAACAATCACAGCCGCATCGAGGCGCCTTATATGATGTACAACAAAGAAACGGACTATTACTATTTATACCTTTCCTATGGCGGACTAGACTCCACAGGCGGATACAACATTCGTGTGGCACGCTCAAAAAATCCCGACGGCCCGTTCCTCGATTCAGAGGGCAAGGAAATGATCGACGCATTTGGCGCCTTCGGAACGCTGTTTGATGATGCTTCTATTGTGCCTTATGGAGTGAAGCTCATGGGAAATTTCCAAATGGACAATGTCGACGGAGAAATTGCTAATATTGGGACGGGTTATACTTCACCTGGCCATAACTCCACTTACAACGAGCCTGACACGGGTAAAATGTTTATTATTTTCCACACTCGTTTTCCATCTCGCGGAGAAAGCCACGAGATAAGAGTCCATCAAATGCTTATGAACACGGAAGGCTGGCCTGTTGTCGCGCCTCATCGTTATGCAGGCGAAACCGCAGAGAAAGTGAAGACCGAGCAAATCATCGGCGAATACAAATACGTGAACCATGGCAAAGACATTACGGCTGATGTAAAACCAGCAACACTGCTTTCTCTCAACAAAGACGGCACAATCTCCGGAAGCACAAGCGGCTCATGGAAAAGCACCGGCGCTGTTACTATCGATCTTACAATTGATGGTTCGCTGTATCACGGCGTCTTACTCCGTCAGTGGAATGAAGGCACACTCAGCTATGTGATGACATTCAGCGCACTATCCAAAGAAGGAGCTGCCGTTTGGGGCAGCCACGTCTCCAAAGAGTAGCTTTTATATTACTTGGCCTAGTCACTAACCTGATTCTTTGGCCTGATCCCCGTTAATCATCATCTCCGTCGGGTGGTGGGTAGAGGCGCATGGTGTATTAGGATATAGCGTAGAAAAAAGGCGGTTCTTAAAGGTTCTAATCAACCTTTAAAAACCACTCTTTTTCTGTTTAAGCCATTATTTGTTTTTAAGCATATTCATAATAACCGTAATCGCGTCTGCCCGCGTTGCTGTAGCTTTTGGCGCAAAGATATTGCCCGTACGGCCCTGAATGATGCCTTTATCGCTAACCGCTTTAACCGCACCCTTCGCCCATGCCGGGATATCCTTGTTATCAGCAAAGCTGGTTGTCGCATTCGGATCTAACGTTAATCCAGCACCGCTTGCAATCATTGATACCATTTCCATACGCAAAATGTTTGCGCCCGGACGGAAGGTTCCATCTGGATAGCCGCTAATAATGTCCGCTTTGACCGCTTGTGCAACAGCTTCCTTTGCCCAAGCCGCAATTTTATCATTATCAGCAAAGGCAAGCGCCGAACCTGCACCATCCGCTTTCAACGCGCCCATCAGCATAACGGAAAATTCCGCACGTGTTACGGTTTTATTCGGTTTAAACGTACCGTCTTCATATCCCTTCACAATTCCGGATGCGACCGCCTCTTTAATAGCGGCCTCTGCCCAGTGCTTTGATATATCTGTAAAAGAAGGCACTTCTTCAACTTTCTTGTCTACAGCGAATACAGCAAACTTAGTAAAATGATCAGATTGTACAGTAATAAAGTTATCCTTTACCGTACCACCCATCTCTACCCATTGCTTCTTCACCTCATCGTAATAGAATACGGACGCCGTCTGACCACTCTTGATCAAAGAGGTATCAAACTTAAAGGTCAGCGTGACTGGAACGAAGAAATTAGCTGATATCGACTTGAGCATTTCAAAAATAGAAGACACTCGCTTGCTCGATGGCTCAACAATGCCGCCCGTTTCAGTCAGTTTCTCAATAGAAAGCAGCATTTGCTCCTTCGTCGCTCCTGCTGGAATAGATACAGTAACGCTATCATCCAAGCCAAGCGTACCTGCGCTGCCCGCACCAATCGAGACCTGTCCTTTATTTGGTACATTGCCACCCGAACCACCTGTACCACCTTCTACTGGAGGAGTTGGAGTTGGAGTTGGAGTTGGAGTTGGAGTTGGAGTCGGTGTAGGTGTTTCAGGCGTTTCAGGCACATCAATCTTAATATCTTGCGTCCCTACCGTTTCAAACCAGTTCTTCACTGTAGCAAAATCATTCGAGAATGCCAGCGAAAGCATAAGCATGATGCGTGCATGCTGCGGGTTTAAATTATCTCCGGCAATAATGCCGTTTCCGCCGCCAGTGATCGTTCCAGAACCCGTTCTAGTCGTCGATACGAATGTAACGCCATGATCCTTAATCGCTGCGGACCGCGCCGCGCTCATCTTCGACGAAATACCAGCCGCCCCAGTGCCGGCTGTTACAATCCCTTTGGCTCCATCAGCTACTAAAGCACGAATGGCACCGCCGCCGGCTTCTTGGTAGCTATAAACGATTTCAACGATAGGCAAATTGTCCTTCGAAATATTTTTCAATGCAAACGGCGTTTTCCAATCCGCTAGTCCAGCTTTGAGCGCCCTAGCATTCAGACGATACATACGTACCGCTGCATCATCAACGTAACCAAGCACGCCGAACATCGGTGTCTCAAACGTATCCGTCCGGTGCGAATTGCTCTTTGTTACTTCGCGTGCCGCATGAATGACATCGTTTAGCATAACGACCGTGCCGAACCACTTTGTTTTGCCGCTCCCCGCCACCTTAATTGCTTGATACAGGTTGGCCGGAGCATCCGTTCCAACGACATCCCAAGGCCGCATTGAACCCGTGACAACTACCGGCTTCTCGCTTTGAACAGTTAGATCGAGAAAATAAGCAATTTCCTCCATCGTGTCCGTACCTGTCGTAACAACTGCACTATCATAAATTTCAAGCGCAGCATCCACCGCAAGGGAGAGATCATACAGGTCCTTCATACTGTAGCCGCTCGAGCCCTTGTTGCCGAATTGATAAGTAGAGACATCCGCTATTTTATTTTTCCCAGGCAGCTGAGCTACCATATCCGCCATTTTATACGTTCCTGCAGCATAGCTTTGGAAATTAGTAGGATCATTATTACTCGCTTTACCAGCAATCGTCCCGCCAGTCGCCACTACAATGACATTTGGCAATGGAGAAGCTTTATGCTCCTCGGATAATGCCGGGATATCAAAGGTAGGCAGCTGAGGTGCTGCAGTCTCGGCACGAACTGAGCCGGCATAGCCAGTCAGTATCGTACTGAGGAGAGCCATAATGAGGAGGGGAATGAAAACTTTCTTTGCTGTAGTTGATTCACTTCTTATGGTCATAACCGTACTCCTCCCCCTAATTATGGCGTCACTGGTGCTGTTTCAGGCGTTGTTTCTGTAACAGCCGGAACTTCTGCTTCCGGTGTAGGAACAACAACGACAGGTTCCGTTACAACAGGCTCTTCGATTGGTTCTTCAACCGTCGTGCTTAGTACCGTATTTTCATCAACTGAAATTTCTACATCCTGTGTGCCAAAAGTCGTGAACCAGTTTCTAATCTTGTTTACATCGTTTGTAAATGCTAGGGACAGCAACAACATCATACGAGCATGCGCCGCATTCAAGTTGTCTCCGCCAATAACACTTCCGCTGCCGCTATCATAGATAGAGCCTGAGCCTGTTCTTGTTGTCGATACAAATACGACACCTTTATCCTTAATGGCCGCGGAACGTGCAGCACTTAGCTTCGACGAAATGCCGCCAGCGCCTGTTCCTGCGGTTACAATTCCCTTCGCTCCGTCTTCCACCAAGCCGCGAATAGCGCCGCCGCCCGCCTCTTGATAGCTGTATACGATTTCTACTATCGGAAGACTATCTTTGGAGATGGTTTTCAAATCGAATGGTGAAGCCCATGCTGGTGTGCCTGCTTTTGCCGCTCTAGCAGGAGCACGGTAAATACGAACAGCCGGGTCATCCACATAACCTAGTGCACCAAACATCGGAGCATCAAAAGTATCGGTACGGTGTGAATTTGACTTCGTAACTTCACGCGCCGCATAAATGACATCATTCAACATGACCACTGTTCCAAACCATTTTGTTTTACCGCTGCCAGCTAGTTTAATAGCTTGATAGAGATTAGCAGGCGCATCCGTTCCAATAACATCCCATGGACGCATAGAGCCTGTAACAACAACCGGTTTTTCACTGCGAACGGTTAGATCGAGGAAATACGCGATTTCTTCCATCGTATCCGTACCCGTCGTTACAACTGCACTATCATAAATCTTAAGAGCTTCGTCTACCGCAAGCGATAGATCATAAAGATCTCTAATACTATAGCCGCTCGAACCCTTGTTACCGAATTGGTAGGTAGAAACATCAGCTATTTTATTTTTCCCAGGCAGCTGAGCAACCATATCTGCCATTTTATAAGTACCAGCCGCATAGCTCTGGAAGTTAGTAGGATCATTATTGCTTGCTTTACCCGCAATCGTTCCTCCTGTTGCAACAACAATAACATTAGGAAGACTTGAAGCTTGATGTTCAGCGGATAGGGCCGGAATATCAAATGTCGGCAATTGCGGCGCTTCCTCCGCGCGTACAAAATCCGTTTTTGTCAGTACCCCTACCATCGCTGCAAGCAATGAAAGTACAAGCAGTGGAATTAAAATCTTTTTCGCTATCTCGCTCTTTACAACTCGTGTCATGTTTAACTCCTCCTATGCGATATAATTCTCTCTTTCTTCTACATCAGTCTATTTCATGTTATATAAGTTAACAAATCATTAAAGTAGACAAAAAAGCGTAACCATCGAGGTATAACTCTACTTTTCACTCATTTGTGCTCATATCCTTACTAAATTGAAGAAAACATATGTTAGTTTTATTTACATGAATTAACGAGATTACTAGATTAATGCTCAGTATAAAAAAGGATTCTATAAATCAGTTTCAGTGTAAAAATTAGTAAGATAGACACTGTTTTTTATTCTCTATTTGTATTTAGGAGGGACATATGTCACTTATAATGGGGACACCTATGTAGCCAAATGGTGGACGATGGGAGAAAGACCTGATCAAGGAGGCGTCTGGAAAAAAAGCTAAACAACCCATGCAGCCGAATAGGGGCAGCTTCGTTATTTTAGCGAAGCTGCCCCTATTTTCTTTGTCTAAAATGGATCATTAAATCTCCCTGTTGACACTTATAGTACGCAATGCTATGGTGGACGTCAGAAGGCATTCTGCTATCGACGCGGGGTGCCTATCTGTATATTTATTTGGTAAGGGAGGACACAACGAATATGATTCAAGTAAAAGAATTTATTGATACGGATTCTGTTTTTGCTGAAAAAAGGGCAAATGAGTTTTTGGCAGAACTGAGCGACGATCAAGTCATTAATATTTGCTACGGCTCCATGATCAAAACAGCCACTTCAGGCAACACTTATCAGCGCAGCACTATACTTGTCGTTTATAAGCAAAGCAAAGAGAAGGAATAAAGAAAGCGGGTGATCCCATCATTAAGCCTCGTCAAGATAATCTAGAACATCATGAGACGCAGGGGAATGAGGACAAGGACATTCGAAACACAAAAAGAGATAAGTGGGAAATATTTTTCCGTATCCTTTCCTCCACGGCAGCATTTGGTTTGGTAGCTATCGCTATCGGCTATGTCACCTATTCATTTTTCATAAAATAGAGGCTGCTGTCTTGGAACCGTTATCACTTATTTTTAAGGTGGAGGTTTGCCATGAAATATTTTACTTATAATCGATGGTGTTTATTAAAGAGCGGAATATTCACAAAACCTTAGTCCCCCCTTCCCTGTAACAACGGCAAAGAAGCAAGCAGCCGTCGCCTAATCATGGCGCCAGCTGCTTGCTTCTTTGCGTTTTTTTCACTATTGCCTCTCAGCTCTTGTTACGCTTGTTCTTGTACCACAGGAAGTTTTTTGCGGAAATGCCCTTCGCTTGGACGTTCAAGTCCAAGATGGTCACGAAGGGTATCTCCCGTGTAATCTTCACGAAACAGTCCGCGCTGCTGCAAAATCGGTACGACATAATGAACAAAATCGTCGAGTCCTCCAGGAAGAACCGGAGCCATGATATTGAAGCCATCGCAGCCATAGTCCTCAAACCACAGCTCGATAAGGTCAGCCAACTGTTCGGGCGTACCAACAAACTGCAAATGTCCCCTCGCTCCTAGCATTCTGCTTCCAAGCTCTCGCATCGACAGCTTATCTTTGCGCGCCATATCCATAATAAGCTGAACACGGCTCTTCATGCCGTTGGATGCTTCAACAGGATCAGGAATGTCCGGCAGTTGATCATCAAGCGAATAGCTGCTTAGATCTACGCCGAGGAATCCTGATAAGAAGCCGACAATATGCGCAGCAGGAATAAGCCCCTGCAGCTCTTGGTAACGCTGCTTCGCTTCCTCTTCCGTCGCACCAAGAATCGGGGAGAGACCTGGCATGATTTTTAGACTGCCGCGTTCCCTCCCATACTCTCCAAGCTTGCTGTTCACACTCTCATAAAAGATTTTTGCCGCTTCCAGCGATTGCTGAGCCGTAAATATAACCTCGCCAATGCTGGCCGCAAAGTCTTGACCTGGACCTGATGAGCCTGCCTGAATTAGCACCGGATAACCTTGAGGAGATCTCGGCACATTCAGCGGTCCTTTCGTGGAGTACCATTCTCCGCTGTAATCAACTGGCCTTACTTTAGACTCATCGGCAAACTGACCCGACACCCGGTCAAGCACAAGCGCGCCATCCTCCCAGCTATCCCATAAGCGGGTTGTGGCATCCACAAATTCACGAGCCATCTTGTAACGCAGGCCGTGCTCGGGATGTTTTGGCTGCCCGTAATTATGAGCTTCCAGATCAAGCTGCGAGGTTACAATATTCCAGCCTGCTCGCCCGCCGCTAATATGATCAAGCGAAGAAAACTTTCGTGCGACATTAAAAGGGGTGTTGTATGTGGTTGAGACGGTTGCAGTCAGCCCAATCTTCTCCGTAACAGCCGATAATGCGGACAATAGCGTAAGAGGCTCCAGCATGCCCGCTACCGCTTGCCCCACATTAGTGGCATACAGCAAATCTGCGAAGAAGAGCATGTCGAACTTGCCGCGCTCCGCGGTTTGCGCAAGCTTCTGATAAAACTTCACATCAAACATTCCTTCAACACCCGACTCCGGATGACGCCAGCCTGCATGATGATGGCCTGTATAATAAATAAATGCTCCGAGATGGAGCTGCTCCTGCCGTTTCCCCATAATCCGTTAACCGCCTCTCCAAACGATTCATTTTGTCATCCTTTATACGTATCTCGCCAGCGAAGCCATTTGGTTTCTAGCAGCCGAATGGCCGAATCCGACAACTTGCCAAATACAGCGAACAAAATAATGCCTACAAAAACAATTTCCGTTTGCGAGTATGCTCTTGCATCCTGAATCATATAACCGATACCTGCACTCGTCCCCATCATTTCTGCAACAACAAGCAGCAGCCATGAAGCGCCAAGCGATAGCCGTACGCCCAATAAAATATTCGGCAAGGCCGCTGGTATAATAAGCTTTGTTACCTGCTGAAGCTTCGTATATTGGAAAATACGCGAAACCTCATACAGCTTCACATCCGTATTTCGAATACCAAGAAAGGTGTTCACATAAACCGGGAAAAAAGCGCCAAGTCCAATAAGCAGCACCTTTGAAAACTCTCCGATCCCGAACCACAAAATAAACAATGGAATAACGGAAAGCAGCGGCACCGTTCTCAGCATTTGCAGCGAAGGATCAAGCGTCCTCTCCATCACTTTGCCAAGACCCGCCGATAAACCGAGCAGCAGCCCGAGCGCTCCGCCAAGTAGAAACCCAAAACCAGCGCGATAAATGCTAATACCGAGATGCTTCCCCATCTCTCCCGATTCACACAATGACACAAAGCTCTTCACAATATTTGACGGGGCCGGCAGCAGTGTTTCAGACAACAAACCAAGCCCGCTGACCGCCTGCCAGACAATCACAATGAAAGCCGGAACAATCCAGCCATGAAGCGGCTTTGGAATAACGCTTAACCAGTCCCGACCAGCTGCCTTTGCGCCCATTTCACGCGAAGCGGTTCGTTCGCTCATTACTTGTTGCCTCCTTTGTAGCTATCCTGCCAATTTAACAGCCTCTTCTCAAGCAGCTTAACAAGCGAATCCGTCAGCTTACCGACTGCAGCAAAAATAATAATGCCTACAAATACAACCGAAGTAATCATGAGATAACGCGCATCATTAATCAGAAAGCCAATCCCTGAGCTCGAACCCATCATTTCCGCTACAACAAGCCCAAGCCATGCCACGCCGATAGAAAGTCGCACGCCGAGAAAGATATTAGGAAGCGATGCCGGAAGAACAAGCTTCGCAATCATTTGCCAGCGGCTAAACTGCAGCACACGAGCAACGTCAAACAGTTTGCCATCTACGGAACGAATACCAAGAAAGGTATTGACGTACAGGGGGAAAAAAGCACCTTTTGCAATCAATAACACTTTAGATGTCTCATCAAAGCCAAACCACAAAATAAACAACGGAGCTACGGCCAAATGGGGCAAAGTACGAAGCATTTGCAAGGAAGGATCAATGAGCCTTTCCGTCTTATAGGAGAACCCTACCCATAATCCCGCAGCTAAACCTAATCCTCCGCCCAGCAAAAATCCAAGCAGCGCACGCCGAGCTGAAATACCGAGATGATAAACCAGCTCACCAGATAAAGTTAAATGAACGAATTCCTCCACAATTAAGCCTGGTGTTGGCAGCAGCGTTGGATTAAGCTTCCCCATCATTCCGGCAATTTGCCAGATAGCTAATAAGCCGACTGGAAGCAGCAAACTGAGCAGCAGATTAACCGTTTGAATAGAGAGACGGCTCCTCGGCCGCCTCTTCATTACTTTGATGGGCTTATGCAATGCGCTTTCTGAGCCAGCTCCAACCATAAGAAACGCCCCATTCCTCTTGTTCAGTGTATTATTTCAACGCTTCTTCAATAAATTGGTTATCAAATACGGTGGACACGTCGATTTTCTTGCGAATGACTTTAATGTCGAACTGGAAGTCTGCCGTCTTTTGCTGCTCTGCAATAATTTCATCCGATACAGGGATATTAATTGTCCTGGAGCGATTGAAGATTGCTTCAATTAATGCCGCAGGCACCTTGCGCTCTGCCGCATAACGCTCGGTTGATTCGGCACGATTATCATTTTCCCAAGCAAGCGCTTTGTTCCATACTTTCAGATACAGGGTAACGAGCTCAGGATAATCATCAGCAAATTGTTTTCTAACAATGTTGAAGGAAGGAGAAAGCACGCCCAGCTGTTCGCCGTCCGCAAGCACCTTCGCTTTATCCTGCAGCGTGTTCAGCGTAATGTTCGGCTCCCATGTCGCCCATGCATCAACCTTCCCCGTCTCAAAAGCAGGCTGCGCTTCATCCGGCTGCAGTTGAATAATTTCCAAATCCGATGCTTTAAGCCCCGCACCTTCAAGGCCGCGGTAAAGGAAGTTAAATGCGTTGCTCCCCTTGGCAACAGCTACCTTCTTGCCTTTTAAGTCAGCAACCGTTTGAAACGGGCTATCTTTAGGCACGATGATCGCGACATTGTTTTTGCCTTCGAGCGCCTGAGAAATGACTGTGAATTTAATGTCCGCAGCTTGTGCTGCAATAATCGGCATATTGCCAAGTCCAGCGAAATCAAGACGGTTAGAAGCAATTGCCTCTGTCATTGGAGGGCCGCTCTGAAATTCCGCGTACTCCACTTTCACGCCAAGCTTGCCAAATTCATCTTCAAACCATTTCTCCTCAATCGCTTTGCCCATTAAGCCGCCGCTGCCCTGATATCCAATCTTTACAGTAACTCCGTCATAGCTCTTTGCTGCTTTGTTGCCCGCGTTGCCAGTTTCTTTCTTGTCTGGATTTCCATTTCCAGAAGCCGCGCAGCCGCTAATAAATACCGCTAATACAATAATTGCTGCCGTAAGAAGGCGTAATCTGTTCATCTTCATTCTCTCCCCGACGATCTTTATTTTTGGTGAAAAATAGTTTATTAAATATCCGCGCCTTGATCGATTTCCGGCCCCTCAACCTTCTCAAACTCACCCAGCACCTTGTGCCGCATCTCTTGAAAAGCATGGCCTGCTCGTTTCCGAGGATACAGCAAATCAATCGGCAATATTTTTCGAATATGACCCGGACGCGGATTCATAATGACGACTCGCTCGCCCAGAAATACCGCCTCATCCAAATCATGTGTCACAAACAACATCGTCGTTTTGTTTTTCTGCCAAATATCAAGCAGCACCTCTTGCATATGCGACCGAGTAAAAGCATCCAATGCGCCAAACGGCTCATCCAGCAGCAATATATCAGGACTGCGAAGCAGCGCTCTTGCAATAGCTACACGCTGCGCCATGCCTCCAGATAACTCACGAGGATAAGACTGTTCGAAGCCCTTCAGCCTTACAAGCTCGATGAGCTCATCTACTCGTTTACGAACCTCCGGCTTACGAAGCGATAAATTTGCGGCTATATTTTTCTCCACCGTCAACCAAGGGAATAGCCTCGGTTCTTGAAAAATAAATCCTTTTTCTATGCTCGGTCCTTCAATCGGTTTTCCATTCAGCAATACCGTTCCTTCATAACCGGTATCGAGCCCTGCTACAATTTTGAGCAATGTGCTTTTGCCGCAGCCGCTCGGTCCAATAATCGTAATAAATTCCCCTTGTTTCACCTGAAGCCCAATGCGATCAAGCGCAATGACATCTCCCGAGGGTGTTGCAAATGTCTTATTAAGTTCATGTACTACGAGCATCTCCGCCGCCATAAGCTGCCCCTCCAATTCAATATTGCATTATTAATACCCGATTACTTGGTATTATGGTAAAATAAAAAGACTTAACGCGTATAATAACTAACGTTAAATCTCCAGTGGTCTGGTCGATTCGCCATATGTCAAACCAATCTACAATTTGAATGTTCATTCGGTTTGTTATGTTGCTTATTTTGCGGCATCATTTCAACTTTGTCAACATTTTTTTCGCATGCCTAAAAAAGCTATTTTTTGATCTCAAATAATCGAATAATCGCCTCAACATTCATCTCCACCTTCACCTCATAATCGGGCGGACGCTGGAGTGTCAGGCCTTGTATAAGGCTTACAAAATAAAAAGCAAGCTGCAAGGGATCTTCATCAATGATGATTCCCCTACGTATGCCGTCATTCATAATATCAGCGACAGGGCCTAGGTTTACTGTAAAACGGTCCGTGATCGCCTTCTTAATGTCTGGCGGAGTAGACTCGGATAACCTTGCCGTATGCATAAGAATCGTAAACGCCCAGTTTGTCTCCAATGAGAGCCAAGAGGTAAGCATTACCCTAAGCTTAGCGATCGGTTCCATATCCATGGCCGCTAAATCGGTTACATACTTCCCATAATTCGTCTGCCCCGAGCGCAGCACCTCGCTGAATATCTCTTCTTTCGAAGCATAGTAGTGATAGACATTACCCACACTAACCTTTGCTTCTTTCGCTATATCTTGAATGCTCGTTAATTGAAAACCATTAATCGCCATAACCTTCAGCGCACAGTCGAGAATATGCTGCATCTTTTTTTCACGCATCATTTTATCTTTTTCTACATTTCTAGGTGACAAGCTAAGTCCTCCTTACAATAAATCACACTTAACCTGCATTATACATGCAAATACGTTTTGCGGTCATTTTAGCAATAAAAAAAGAAGGCAACCTTGTCCTCACGACAAGACTGCCTCCTGCACCATTTAAGCGCTAATAATGCTCTATTTTACACCTATCCGCATACGGTAGCTGAACATGACATCAAGTGTTCTTCCCGCAAAATAACGCTCGACACTGCTGCGATAGCTCTGCAATTGCTCTTCCAGCGCCTTCGAGCCAAGCTTGAAGACCGCTTGAATGCCTCCCTGGCTTATAGCCAGGCCAATATAACGCTCTGCGTCGCAGCGCTCCATGTTATGGAACACGATTTCTTTGGAGAAACGGAAGAGACCACTGTTATGAATTTGAGTTAAATGCTGTTCCTTATTTCGTTTGCTCGCTTGATCCTTCTCTGGGATATGAGCAGCAATAATCTCTTCAGAACGATCCATAAGCTGCTTATATTCTAATTCGACGGCCCAGTGCAGCGTTGGAGGCCAATCGCAATCATAGGCGGCAAACACACCTTCCGGCTTCAGAACGCGGGCGAATTCAGAGAGCGTGCTGACGGGCTCCATCCAATGAAACGACTGCGAGCAGGTTACAATATCAACACAGTCAGCATCTAGAGCAAGCTGGTCAGAATACCCTTTGATGAAGGAAATTGACTGATCCTCGGGGAGCTTAGACAAATGAGCCAGCGCTTTGCTTCTCATATCGTCATTTGGCTCAAAACCTATAATTCGCTCCGCATTCCCGAGCCATATAAAGGAGGACAGCCCCGTTCCGCATCCAACATCCGCCACAACGCTTGGCACTCTCCCCAAATAACTTGTCAAAATATTTACAACTGCGGCAGGAGCTTTCGGACGATGCTGGTCGTAATCGTTTTGAAAGCCTGAGAAACGGTCTACATTATTTTGCGAGCGGTTTTCCAAAGTCATTGTACAGCCTCCATTCCAGCGATAGGGAATTTTGCTACTTATTACTCACTACTCATAATAATAGCATTGTATTCACTATCAAAAGCAAACAAAAATGAAGCGGCATCAGCTAAATATTGTGCATCTACGTATAAAGTGCCTTTTTCAACAATAACCGTATGCTTCGCATTTACTTTTAGTGAAAGCTTCCAGTTGTTTTTGGTAAGCTGCACTTCCTTGGCCGCAGCATTCCACTTTATGTTCGCTCCCCATGCACCAAAGACAGCTCTCACAGGAAGATATGTTTTTTCTCCGCTCTTAAAAGGCTTTTGCACAGCAGTGAATTTCACTTGCTTGTTATCCAGCCATACTTGAATATCTTTGCTCGCCGGCAGCAGCTCCGTACCTGCAATCAGCTCTTCTTTCGTACGAATAGGATTGAGAGCCTTAGGGTTCACCGCCAGCACCTTAACGCTATTGTTTAACGTGTCGGCTACGTACAGTTTTCCGCTCAAATACAGCAAGGAAGACGGTTGATTGAACTGCGCTTGTTCAACCTCTCCAACTTTATCGCCAGGCGCGCCTTGACCTGCAATTGAAATGACTTTTCCATCCGCTTGCAGAGCACGAATTCGGTTATTCAAGCTGTCTGCAACAAACAAAACCCCATCGACAAATGCCAGCCCGCGCGGCCGATTAAACCGTGCTTCAGCGCTTATGCCATTCCCATAGCCGCCTGCCATATAACCGGTAAGCGCATCGACAGCTGTCGGTTTTCCAGCTACCGTCTTGACCTTGCCATCAAAAATATAACGAATAAGATGATTGCCGCTGTCAGCTACATATAAACCGCCCTTATCATCGAATACAAGCCCCATCGGTTCATTGAATAAAGCTTGCACTGCGCTTCCATCCTTGTATCCGCCCGTTTCACCAGCAACTCCAGCAAAGGTAGATGTTACGCCTTCGGGAGTAATGACACGAATGACATGGTTTAGGGAGTCTGCTACATAAACATTGTCTTTGCTGTCTATTGCTAGTCCCGTTGGGGAGTTAAACTGCGCATCGCCAAATTTGCCGTCTTTATTTCCTGGCTTGCCATTGCCCGCAGCCGTGTATACTCGATCGTTTACAATTCTGCGCACAACGTGATTGTCGGTGTCACTTACATAAATGACACCCTTGCTGTTCACTACAGCAGAAGACGGTTGATTGAACGTTGAATTGGCAATCGTCCCATCGAAATAGCCCGCTTCCGTCTTTGTCGTAACAGGAGTAAGCTTCCCATTTTGCCATTTGCTAATCTGATTGCTGCCCGAGCCTACAACAATGATGCTCCCATCAGGGGCAGAAGCCAGCCCCCAAGGTTGGCTTGCTTTCTCGATGACATTGGCAACTTTAGCGACGTTCTCCGTCTCTCTTATTTCTACTGGCTGCTCATTCGCCGCGAATGCTGTTGCATGAAACGAAACTAGCATCGTCGCAAGCGCCGTGCTTGCTGCTAGCCATTTAATATTGCTTTTCATAGCATTGCTCCTTTCGATATTTAATCTATAGTTATTGGCCTTATAATATGGAAGGGTATAATTATCTCGTCAATTTGTTCCTTTTTTTCATAATGGGTATTGTAATATTTCCCTCGCCTCTTGCTAGTTCCATACTGAAATAAGATCCTTTAAGTATGAGTTTTGTATATTCACCATCATTCTCGAGCTCATATGCATCGCTCTCTAGCGGCATACTTTCAAACCAAAAGCAAGATGGCTCTTCCACGCAAAAATTTCCATTAATCATTATCTCTCCCAGTTCATAACCATGTGTGTAGATGAAAAGCTCCTTATCCTTCACTATAGCGGGCCTGTTCTCAAAATCTACGTATCTAGGAAAGGCCGTTACTTTGCTATCTAAAGAGAAATGCTGCTCGTTTTCTTGCAAATCACCTTTAACTGGGTTCTTCCAAGCATTCGGTTTTACATACACATCAATATTTGAGTTGTATGCAATGGGATTTTTAAGCTTTACAATGAGCTGCGTTTGATTATCTTGGTCAACAGCAACACTCTCAATATCCGTTATGTTGAGGAGGGGCAGCTCCGCATTTCTACATGTTCTGCCCTCTGGAAGCTCTACCGCGTCGCATTTATAAATTATCAAACCATCTTTTGGAAAATAATTCCCAAAAGCAAGGCTCGTAGTAAATGGAAGCACTAACGTATACTCATCCTCCATAAATGCCGCTTTGGTTAAAGCCTCCGGAGGATTAGCTACCCGTACCGTAATATCAAGCTCTAGAAAGTTTTCAACCTGACCATTACTGCCGTTTTTTAAAGAAACACTTAAGCGATATGCTCCAGGCTGTAAATTGCCTTCGGCAAAATAATTTCCTTTTAACATAACCATTGCCGTATCAGGACCAGTCATGCTAAATAGTAAGGCACCGCTAAGGTTATATTCAAAAAACGGGTAACACTCCTCCGTTTCTTCAATTGGGCAAACTCTAGTTATTCTGATGTACGGGGAGTTCCCCTCAGAAGGCCATTCAGGCATTCCATAACCAAAAGTTCTAAAGAATATAGTTGTGTAGTAATCGGTTTTCCCTAAAATAAATTCAATTGGCGGGTATTCACTGTTATTTATAAATTGAAACCCTTGTTCCATTTCTCCTCTTGCTGTAACTTGTTCATTCGTCTGCACATCATTGGTTTCCGAATTTTTTAATTTATTTTCATAGACCGTTATACGAATTATTGATCCGTACTGCACAGCTTCTTTTAATTTAACCACCAGCTGATTAGGTTCAGATGGATGTATATCAACCGTCTCAACGATATCTAGACTTTCAAATTCACCAGCGTCATCCTGACGCACCTCAAATTTGACGATATTTGCACTAGAATCATTAAGAGCAAGTGTTGTCGTAAATGGCAAAATAAACGTTTTATCATTTTTCATATACGATTCTAAATGATTATAAAACATCGTTAAATCTAGCGTTGGCGGCACAGGTTCTGGCGTTGGTGTTGGCGTTGGTGTTGGCGTTGGTGTTGGCGTCGGTGACGCCGTTGGCGTTGGTGTTGGTGTTGGTGTTGGCGTCGGTGACGCTGTTGGTGTTGGCGTCGGTGTTGGCGTCGGTGACGCCGTTGGTGTTGGCGTCGGGGACGTCGTTGGCGTTGGCGTCGGTGACGCTGTTGGCGTTGGCGTCAGTGACGCCGTTGGTGTTGGCGTTGGCGTCGCGACTGGATTGCCGCCTCCACCGCTGCTGCCGCCTGTTCCCGAATTGTCCTCATATACAATAGTAGAGTTGGATTGTGAACCTCCACTACCGCTTGCAGCTGCCGCCGCTTCCTCTTGCTTTTTCTTTTCAATTAGTGCTTTAACTTGCTCAATTAATGCCTTATCCGCTTTGGCGTCCTTTTGAAGCAGCAGAAGATAATGCTCCAGGCCGACCAACGGAAGATCGAGATAATTCAGCTTTTCTTTTACTCCTGCCCCATCTTTATTCAGTGGCAGCTGTTCATTCGGATTAACCGTCGTCTCGTCCGTTAGCCCTGAACCATGCTTCGTTTTTACTGCGCCTTCAAATACACCCAAGTAGCTCTCGTTATTCTCATATGTAACGGTAAACTGCGTCCCCATAACGCCCATAATGGCAGTTGGCGTCTCGATCTCAAACCTAGAATCGCCATCAAGCTTCTTCTTAATCGTGACAAGAACCTTTCCCTTTAGCAGGCTCAGGCTCGTTTTGCCGCCCAGTGCCTTTGCGCTTTTGACCAACTCACTCACAACAAGCGTGGTATCCGTGCCAATCGTGACTTCTTTATCGCTGTCCAGGTCCATCGTTATTTTCCCATCACTGCCGGTTAGTATCGTATCACCTTTTGTTATAGCCATTCCTTTAAAAGCATTAAATTTCTTGGACCCGCCGCTCTTTTTCACTTCCGCTTTGCCTGAAATGGTCGTTACTTTTCCCGCCTTTTCCGTATCCTTTGCAAAAACAGATGTCGGCATAATAATGGCCATGACTAGCAAAGTCACAAAAACTAGCTTTAACGTCTTCATTTTAGTCCCTCCAATTCATAGATTGAGATGCCCTGTTCTTTTCCTTTTACCTTGATCTCGCCAAGAGCGTTTGCAATAACACGATCTTTAACAACCTGATAGACCGCATCGCTCATAATTATTTGTCCGGGCTTTGCATTGCTCTCCAGCCTAGCTGTCGTATTAACCGTGTCTCCAATAGCGGTGTAGTCCATCCTGCTCTTCGAACCTATGTTGCCGAAGACGGCTGGCCCCGTATGAATGCCAAGACCAAACTCAACACCAAAGCCAAATCGTTCAATTAACTTGCGCTCCAATGCGGCTGAGCCCTCTTTCATTGCCCACGCCGCTTCCACCGCTCGCATTGGATGGTCTTCAAGAAGCAGCGGCGCATTGAAAATTGCCATGGCTGCATCACCGATAAACTTATCCAGCGTACCTTCAAATTTAAAGATGCAGTTGGCGGCAAGATCCAAGTATTCATTTAATATTTCAACGATTTCCTCCGGCTCCGCCTTCTCTGAGAGAGGCGTAAAGCCGCGAATATCGACAAAAAGCACAGTTAACTCACGGCGCGTTCCGCCCAGCTTTAGGCCCTCTTCACCATTTTTCAAAATCTGGTTAACGACCTCAGGCGCCACGTATCTGCCGAATATATCCGTCACTCTGCGCCGCTCCAGCAATTCCTCTACGTAATGGAACCCAACGACAATGATGCAACTAATAATTAGCAGCGGCACCACGTAGCCGATTGATATAATAATTCCCTGACCGTACAAGTAGCTGCTTCCTACTACAAACGCAACAAGAATAACCGCAACCGCCAAAAACGAGATAAGCATATTCCACTTCCGGAATAAGAAGTAGGCAAGCGAAGCCGCAAGGAGCAAAATCAACGCATTCCATTTCCAATTAAGCTCATGCTTAAGATCATTTTCGAGCAGAGCCTGTATAATGTTCGCGTGTATTTCCACCCCGTACATCATTTTTTTCACCTGCAATGGCGTCAGGTACTCATCCTTAAAGCCCGTGGCATACGGTCCAATAAGCACAATGCGATCCTGAAAATAATCCGCAGGCACATCCCCGTTCAGTACAGCAGCGTAAGGAATCGCTTCATATTGCCCTGGCCGCTCCGTATAGGGAATATGAAACTGTCCAAATGCATCAAGCGGAAGCATATCCGCACTTGCACTTTTGCCGAGGCGCTCCATGTACATTTTATAAATTGTCCAAGAAAAGCTTTCGACCTGCTCGCCTTCATACATAAAACGATACAAAGAGTTGCGTACAACGTGGTCGCGATCCGGTATCGTATTGATATGTCCAACCGCCGCTGCCGCTTCCTTAAGTGCCGGAAACGGCTCAGATATTTCAAGTGCATCAATTGCGCCCTGCTTGGCTGAAGCTTCAAATGTTCCATATACGGGAAAAACGACATTGCCCGCATTTTCCACTGCGCTGATTAGCGCTTCATCCGATGATGGATCGTCTGCCGACGGTGCAGGAAAAGTGACGTCAAACGCAATAACTGCCGGTTTTCCTTCGGAGAGCATATCGACCAATTGAGCATGAACATTTCGATTCCAAGGCCAGCTCCCAAATTCACTCACACTTTCATCATCAATAGCGATAATGGCAATTTGAGTTTCGACAGGGCTTTCCTTTTGCATAAAACGATCTTGGAAAAAATAGTCCATTCGATCAAATGTTCCTCTATACATGAAGAAAATAGCCAGTACAGCAAGTAGGCCCATAATATGTATAAGCTTTATTTTCATACTATCCTCCTTTCCCTTCTTTTCCGTCAAATGAGATGAAGCCACTTCCAATATGGAACACAGAGCACAGCTATAAGCAGAACCGCAAACGCATAACCGAGTGCAAGCTTCCCGGCTTGAAGATGGGTAAACGCTTTCCCCTCCGAGCTGTAATAGGCAGTTAAATAGGTAGGAGACTGATAGGCAAAGAAAAACGGATCTGTTGCAAGCAATATGACAAATACGAGCACCCAAGGGTGAATGCCTACTGTTTCTCCTAAAGGAACAATAGCGGTGATAAGTAAAATAACAGCTGGATCATCTCGAATGACTAGCGTAACGATAAAGGAAACGAGAATGACTGCAACAAGGAATAAGGCAGGCGTGCTGACAAAAACAGACATATACTCTCCAAGAAAGGAGGATAACAGCTCAGCAATTCCTAGCTTCTCGGCAACGCCCGCAAAGCTAAATGCAGCCCCAAGAAACAATAAAAAAGTCCAATCTATCCCTGTCGAAATCGTCTGTTTATCGAGCACGCCGCTAATAACTAAAACCGCAAAACCCATCAACATAATCCATGTACTCTCAATCCCGTGAAGCGGTTGAAGCACCATAAGCCCAATGCAGCATATAATCGTCCAGAGCGATACTCGCTCATCTTTTGTTAGCGGGCCAAGAAGCTTCAGCTGTTCACTCAGCACTTCGCCTGTGACAACTTTGGCAGGCTCGATCTTACGGAACATAAAGAGCAATACGATAATCAACACAGTGCCAAAAATAACAAACCCCGGCAGCGCATACAATAACCATTGCAGCCACGATACCGATTGCTCTGTAGAAGCAAGGCCATAAGCCATAATATTGGTGTATGAGCCTGTCATAACAAAAGGCGCGGTAAAGCCAAAGAAAATCATAGCAATCAGCCCAAGGCCAGCGGCTCCCTTGCTCCTCTCTTCAAAGCCGAGCGATTCGGCGAGCGTCTGTGCCATCGGAACGCCAAGCGATACCTTGGCAGAGGATGAAGGAAGCAGCGGATTAAGCAGGACCCCGCCTGCAATAATGCCCCAAAGCTGTCCGCGGTAATGGGCAGGAAATCTTTTTAAAGCATGGAGTGCAAAGCGGTAAAAAATGCCTGATTTTGTTATTACCGCACTTATTGCCATAATAGAAATCATGAAGAGCCACGAGCTTGACGCAAATCCCGAGAGTGCCGTTTCCGGAGAGGCAACACCCCCCATCACCCACAGCATAATCATGCCAAGCGCCACAATGTAATCCGGCATAATCGGAACAATCCACATAATGACTGCGGCTAGCGCAATTCCGATAAACCGCATGCCCGCCTCAGATAAACCGCCAATAGGATCTAATAGGAAAGAAAATATGATGCAGAGCAGTGCCGCCATGACAGCCCCTGCTTCTGCAGCACGATTCCCCTTCAACAAACGTCCGGCGCCTTTCACAAGCACCTCGCTGCGTTTTCTAGCCAGCTTTTGTTTGGCTAACCCATACGCCCGATCAGCATCCGGCAATTCAACTTTATTGAAGGATAAAGTGCTTGCTAATGCATCCGCCAGCTTCAAGTAATCCAGCGCTTGATTGTTTCTGCCCACACGTCTGCTAAGCTCCGTTCCGCACTCGTACAAAAACAAAAGCTCATGCGATTGAAATTTGTTAGGCTGATTTAAAGAGGCTTCTATAACAGCAAGCCCAATTTCCGGCGCATTTTTCTCACAGTAAGGAAGATAGGTTTGCAGCACCGTGTAATTTCCTGCAAGTATATCTCTAGGGCAGCGGCTAATGGTACGAAAAAGCTCTGCGCGCTGATGATCCGTAACCTCTCCTTCTATGCGAGCATACGTGTCTAGCGCTGCTGGCCAGTTCCCTTTATCCGCTTGGATCATGATGAATGCGACCCAGTTGCCTTGAGAAACATACCACGAGGTCGCTTTTTCCAGCCATCCAGCCATCTCCTCGTACCCATACCGTTCCTTGCTTATATCATTAAGAACTGGCTTGATACCGCTTGCAAGAGTCAACCATTCCGATGTTAATGGATCATCTTGAAAGCACTCCCGAAGGAAGAGATTTTCTGAAAGCTCCCTTTGCATCGTCATGCCATAGGTATGCTCCACAAGCCCTCTGCTAATAAGAGGAACATGTGCGCACCACTGCAGAAAACGAGCCGATAGCTCGCGCAATTGTCCAAGCTCATACGTAATTCGCTCGGATTCCGTTTTCTTAGATGCTTGAAGCTTCGCATTCGTTGCGATCAATCGTTGCGAAAGCAGCTTGATGAAATAGGATGAGAAAATTGCATTCTCAGCAACAAGGCGATCAAACATCCTGCTGTCAATGATATGCAGTACAGCATCCTCCGCAGCTACGGCCTCAGCAGACCGCGCTTCCCCAGTAAGCAGAGCCATTTCACCAAAAACCTCGCCTGGCCCAAGCACGGCAAGCGAACGCCGAACGCTGTCATCCGTTTTTGAGAATAGCTCAATCGTGCCGCTTTCTATGATGAACATTTGATCGCCATGCTCGCCTTGATGGAACAACCTCGTTCCCGCAGGAATCTGTTGTTTATCAAGCATCCCCAGCAGCTTCGCAAGCTCTACATTAGAGAGCCCTTTAAACATATCGATACCTGTGAGCTTCACTAATCTATCTACCTCTTATCAAAGAAATTAGTTCTTTAGTATTATTAATCTATTATATATGAATATTGAAAAAAATTGGTAGTTATCGAAAGTTGTCATTTAATAATATTTTTGATCGATTAATCATTTGGTTATTGCCAAACGAGCTTAAATTATCTACTATTAAATTATATAAATCCAATACGGAAAGTTGGTTTTTATAATGAAGGAGATTCCCATTCCATTTGTTCGAAGTAACCAAGTCGGTATCGTTGCCGTACTGCTTCTTGCGATAGGCCTGCAGTTGCCTTGGCTTATTGCAGCACTTTGGATTATTCAAATAATTGGACTTATCTTCGGTCCCAAAGCTAATTTATTCATTATTGCGGCTCGCCCTTTCCTAAACGGTCGAATTTCTTCCGCACAAACAGAAGCAGCTGAGCTGCAGCGCTTCAACAACTCCCTAGGTGTAGGTTTCCTCACCTTCTCGCTGCTTAGCTTTACGCTTGGCTGGACTATAGCTGGTTATATATTTGCTGGAATGATGGGAGCTGCTGCTCTAGCCGCCATTCTCGGCTTTTGCATCGGCTGCACGATCTATTTTCAATACAAGCAATTCCGCGCACGGAGATTAAAACGCGGTTAGCTTTAAAAAAAAGAGCAATTGCCCGCATGAGGGCAATTGCTCTTTTGTATCATTATAGCTTTACAATGGCTCTGCCTTTGGCTTGCCCATTCAAGAGAGTAGCTACCTGGTCGCTCACCTGATTCAGGCCAATTTCCGAGAATAGTTCGCCCAGCATACTTGGCTTATAGGCATCAGCCAATAGCGCCCATATTTTGCTGCGAATCTCCATCCCTGCCATGACGGAATCAATACCGATCAGCCGCACTCCTCTTATGATGAATGGGTATACGGTCATCGAAAGGCCCGCTCCACCTGTCAAACCGCTCGCCGCTACAGCGCCGCCATATTTTAATTGAGACAGCACCGCGGTTAATGTCTCCCCGCCCACACAATCAATAGCTCCTGCCCATATCTGCTTGTCCAGAGGCTGCTTGGAACCAGATAGAAGCTCTTCTCTTGGCAGAATTCGCTTCACGCCTAAATCAAGCAAATACTGCTGCTTATCCAGTTTCCCCGTACTCGCTGCCACCTCATATCCAAGCTTCGCCGCAATTGCAGCAGCAATACTGCCTACTCCTCCAGTTGCACCAGTAATGAGAATAGGACCATCCTCTGGCCGAATGCCATTTTGCACAAGCTCATATACGGACAAAGCCGCAGTAAAACCTGCCGTCCCCAGTATCATGGCTTCCTTCATCGACAAACCTTGCGGCAGCTTGATCGCCCATTCCGCAGGCACACGGGCATATTCGCTAAAACCGCCGAAATGATTGACGCCGAGCCCAAATCCCGTGACCACAATTTCGTCGCCCTCTTGGAATCTCTCATCTTCACTTGATACAACCGTGCCTGCCAAATCAATGCCCGGTACAAAAGGATAGCTTTTTACAATACCGCCTTTAGGCAAACAAGCTAACGCATCTTTGTAATTCACACTGGAATACGCAACCTTAATAAGCAATTCACCCTGCGGCAAATCATTTAAGTCCAACTGCTGCGTGTTTGCGATAATCTCATTTTCTACTTTGTTAATCACAAGCGCCTTAAAAGATGACATATACGCAACCCTCCATTATATAAGCTTATAAACAAGCTGAAATTATACGGAACCTATGCCTAACTCATATTTTAATTCTAATGTAACAGTTATTGCGGGCGATTGCGACTGAGCTTACTAAGCGCAAAAAAAGACGTCTCTCACCCTAATCGGCGAAGACGTCTTCGTTCATTTATATTCTGCTTACTCTGCAAAAAACTGCGGCAAATACACTTTGTTTTGCTCCAGCATTTCATCCAGCATACGCTGCGCGTCATTCGTTGAATCAACGAGCGGGTGATGTGCGAGTGCCAGCAATGCTGTATCCCTATTGCCGGATACAGCTGCCTCAATAGCCAGCTGCTCATACACTTTCACAGCATGAATGAGTCCTTTCGCTGCCGCTGGCACAATAGCTACGGGCTGCGGAATTGGACCTTCCTTCGTAACGACACAGTTTACTTCAATACAAGCGTCATCCGGCAGAAAGTCCAGCACCCCTTGATTTGGCACGTTTAACGTTTGAATATCACCGCTGTCGTTATATAGCGAGTTCATCAGCTTTACAGCCGCCTCCGAATAATAAGCACCGCCGCGCTGTTCAAGCTGCTTTGGTTTCTCCGACAGATTCGGGTCCTTGTAAATTTCGAATAGCTCATCCTCAAGCCGCTGAACCGTCTCCGCCCGCGTTTCACCTTTGGCAGCTGCTGCTTGCTGCTCGGCCAAGATTTCGCGCTGCAAATAAAAATATTTTAAATAATAGGACGGGATTGCTCGCAATGAACGAAGCAGACTGCCATTCCAAGCGTACTGAGGTACGTTTTTAGCGGAGTACCCGTCTTGGTCATTCAGCAGCTCATCCAGCTTGGATTCACCATTAACTGTAATGGAGCTAATCCAGTGCAGGTGATTAAGCCCAGCGAATTCACATCTAATGCTATCAACCGGCACTTGGTACAACGATGACAGCCATTTATATGCTGCTATTGGAGAGTTGCATAGCCCAATTGATTTGATGCGTGAATGCTTATGGATAGCCTCTGTAACCATGCCGGCCGGGTTCGTGAAATTAAGCAGCCATGCATCTGGGCAAAGCTCCTCCATATCCTTGCAAATTTCAAGAAGAACAGGAATGGTGCGCAGAGCCTTCATCATCCCGCCTGCACCCGTCGTCTCCTGCCCAATCATATTGTATTTGAGCGGAATAGACTCATCCCAGCCGCGCGCTTCCAATCGGCCGACACGCATTTGCGTCGTTACAAAGTCAGCATCCGCCAGCACCGAGCGTCGATCCAGCGTCAAATCCAGCTTAATAGGCAAGCCTGATTTCTCAATCATGCGTTTGGCAAGCTGACCGACAATAGCCAGCTTATTCCGTCCCTCCGGTATGTCTACCAGCACAATTTCCGTCACAGGAAAGGTCGCATAATTTAATATAAAACCTTCAATCAACTCTGGCGTATAAGAAGATCCTCCGCCAATAACGACTACCTTTAATCGATCACCCATTCTGCTTGCGCCTCCTTCACTGATAAACATTGTTGTAAACAAGCATATACAGACTCTTCAATAGAAGAAGTCGTTTTATCCATAGCTAGTAAAATCGCGCCTGCCACAGGCTCCATCGTCAACACGGTCAAGCTGCAATTTGGAGCTGCCCGTTTCACATGCTCCTCCAAATAAGGCGCAACGTAGCGGCTGTCGCCGCGGGTCAGCACACTGCCAACCATAACGAGATCAAATACATCATGATTCATACTCAGCTTCGAAATGACAGCACTCGCCGTCATGCCAAGCTCCTCACCCTGCCTCTGCAGAATGCTGCAAGCTACCTCATCCTTTTGCTCCGCCGCTTCAAACAGCAGCTTCGCAAGCTGGTGAGGAATCATCCTGCCCTGATTCAAGTAGTCGTGGAACATATTTTCAACGGTGTCGTAGCCTAGTTGTTCAAGGGTCAGATCCGTAAGCAAGGTAGCTTGCCCTCTGCCCTCCCATGAGCGTATAACTGAACGAAAAACTTCCACTGCCAGCAAGCTTCCTCCGCCAAAATCACCGAAAGCATAACCGAATCCGCCGCATTGCAAGCTCTCGCCATGGCGATTAACGCCAAAGCTGTTTGTCCCGCTGCCGCATATGACAACAACCCCATCCGGCTGCTTCGTACCGGCTCTCAGACCGATTACCGTATCGCAAACGATCTCGTAGTTTTCAAACCCAAGCTTCGCGATCATCGGCCTTAATATTTCAAAGTCAGCTTCGCGATCTGCTCCCGCCAAACCAAATACTGCATACGCAATCTGCTCCTGTGTTACTTTTGCATGCATCATGGCATGGATAACAGCAGCCTGAATATTGCTTCTAGCAAGTTCTACTCCTAATTGATGATTGCCGCAGCCGCTCTCACTAGCGCCCACAACCCTCCCCATTTCGTCACATACAACAGCGATCGTTTTACTGCCTCCACCATCCACACCCAAATAATATGTCAATTATATTCTCTCCCATGCGAATACTTGGTTTTGGAGGCTATTCTCTTCTCGCCATGCATGCAAACTAATCGCTTAAGCATGAACAATAGAGAATATAGCCTCCAATCCCACTGCTGCAGTTGAAGCCAGCTAGCCTGTAATTAAAAACACTATTTTTTTAATTTGCTTACGTTTTCTTGCCACTTCTCTGTCTTGTATTTCAAAAGCTTCTCATAACCAGCTTGCTGTGCATCGGCTTCAGCCTTATCCAAAATTTGATTAACTTCTGCATCGGAGGATGCATTCATAATCGCTTTCGCTCTCGACTTCTCATAGATGGAGAATACGCTTGAACCAACGATGCCCTCATCTGTATCTCCAGCAGGGTCCAAGTTAACGAACTCTGTCGTATCGAGCTGCGTTTTCCACGTAATTTCCGATTGCCAGTATGTTTCCCAGCTCCGTTTCTCCACAGGCAGTGTGGATTCAAACTTCATCTTCGAGTTGTCTACATATACCGTATTTCCTACCCATTGAAAGTTAACGATTGAAGCCATTAATGCCTCGCGCTCTTCCACGTCATTTACAAACTTATCGGTGAACAATGGCGCTTCATCAGCATCCACTCCGTCCCAATAAATCCCCTCTGGTCCCCACATACTAAGGCGCTGTCCTTCTGGACCCGTGAACCAATCCAAAAATGCGAAGATCGCTTCTGGGTTTTTAGCCGCTTTCGTAATGACACTGACGTTCCAGCCTAGCTGCTTGTAATCGCCAGGGAATATTTTGTTTTTATCAAGTCCCGCTTTATGAACCGGCCATGTGATGAAATACCCCGCACTTGGGTCCTTGGCCGCCAATAGCGCATTCCCCTTTGCACCATACTCCGTCGGGCTGGAAGCCGCGTAAACTGCTATTTTTCCCGTTACAATCTTCTGCTCCACCTGCTCAGCCTTTTGCGTAAAGCTATCTTGCGAAATCAGTCTTTCACGGTATAATCTGCTTGCGTATTGAATCGATTCCCGGTAGACAGGATCTGTAAAGATCGATACCAGCTTATCGCCTGACGGTACAGCCATCATTGCATTGTACGTATAAGGACGATTTTCAGCAAAAGCGGATGCCATAATATCGATACCCGAAGCGCTTTGTCCTACTTCCAGAGGGACTACATCCGGATATTTCTCTTTCACCAGCTTCAAGTAAGCATAAAGATCGTCCGTTGTTTCCAAGCTCGGCTTGCCAAGCTCATCATGGATCTTCTTGTTTACCAAATAACCTGCATTGCCATTAGGCTGCGTCGTATACCAGTTCGGAAACTGATACAGCTTGCCGTCGGATGAGCGAAGCATATCCAGCGTAGCCTCACCAGCCCATTTCTTCAAATTCGGATATTTATCTAAGTAATCGTCAAAAGCAACGAGCATTCCTTCTGAGCGCAGCTTCTCTACGTCTGCGTTGCGCTCCATCCAGATCACATCAGGCAGCTCTCCCGCTACAATCATCGTGTTGAACTTTTGTTTCGCATTGCCTCCTGAGCTGATTGGCACCACATTTACTTTCTTATTCTCCTTAATCCATTTCGTCGATAAATCGTCGCCCCAAGGAGGCATCGTATACCAATCATAATGGCCGTAAAAAGAAAACTCGAGCGGTTGATCCCCAAGCACAAACGCAGCTTTGCTAGAATCCGGCTTGTTGTCGGTTCCTTCCTTTACCCCGGAATTCGCCCCATTATTGCTTGAACATCCTGTTAGTGCAAGTACAACGACAAGTGTGATTGACAATGCTGCATGAAAAGCTTTACTGAATTTAGCCATCGCTTAAACTCCCTTCTGCTTGTCTATCTATGGTTAAAGCTGACGCTTTAAACCCTTGGTTATTCCTTCAAAGAACCAACGAGAACACCCTTCACGAAATACTTTTGTACAAAAGGATACACGCATAAAATCGGAACGGTCGCCACCATCATGGTTGCCATGGATAACGACTTTGAAGTTACCGCTTTCATTGCACTCATTCGGCCTTGTGCCGCTGAATCCATTTGGGACATTTGCTCCAGCATAATATTGGAGTTCAATATTTGCTGCAGCTTCGTTTGAATCGGCAATAGGTTAATATCTGAAATATAAAGACTCGGTGAAAACCAATCATTCCAGTGATACACCGCCGTGAACAACGAAAGCGTTGCAATGACAGGTCCCGATAGAGGAAGAACAATGCGAAATAGAATACCCCAGTTGCTGGAGCCGTCAATTTGTGCTGATTCCTCAAGTCCATTCGGAATGCCAAGAAAGAAGGTCCGGAATATGATCATGTTCCATACGCTGATAATTCCCGGTATGATCATAACCCAGAACGAATTCATCAAATGAAGCTCACGAATGAGCAGGTAGCTCGGAATTAATCCGCCGCTAAAGTACATGGTCAACACGCAAAAGATCATGTAATACTTTCGTCCAACTAAATTTCGCTTACTCATTCCGTAAGCAAAAATCGCTGTTGCTGCAATGGATAGGAGCGTACCTATGACCGTACGAAGAATAGAAATAATAAATCCATCTATAAGTCGTTTGTCCTTAAAAACGACCTCATAATTGTCTAACGAGAAGACGCGCGGCCAAAATGTAATTCCACCGAGCATCGTATCGGTTCCCGCATTAAAGGAAATCACTGCAGCATTCCAGAATGGATAGAAGGCTGTGAAGCCTAACACAAACAATAGAAAATAGTTGACTGCCATAAATGTTTTGTCGCCAAAGGATAATTTCATCGTTTCGCCGCCCTTTCTCTCTTTACCACAAGCTGTTGCCTGACCGGCGAGCCAAATAGTTTGCTCCTGCTAATAAGCCGACGCTAATAATTGCTTTGAATAGACCGGCAGCCGTTGCATAAGAGAAACGGGAATTTTGAATACCCAGCCTATACACATAAGTGTCGATAACATCACTTACGTCGCGCAGCACAGGGTTTCCAGCTAGCAGCAAAATATCTTCAAATCCGGCATTCAACAGGTTGCCAATTGCTAATATCGAGAACACAACAACAACGGGCATAATCGATGGAATCGTAATCGTAACAATTTGTCTCACTCTGCTGGCTCCATCAATTGAAGCCGCCTCATACAAATGCGGGTTAATGCCTGCAATAGCAGCTAAATAAACGATAGAAGCAAAGCCAATTTCCTTCCAAACACCGGTTGTGACAAGGATCGCCCAGAAATACTCCGGTAAGGATAAGAAATTGATTGGCTCTTTAATGAGATTCACGGATTCCAGCAGCATATTTAAGCTTCCGTTATCGGTGGATAACATCGATATAACGAAGCCCGATACGATAACCCATGACAAGAAATGAGGCAAATAGCTAACCGTCTGAATAATTCGTTTAAACGTACGGTTATTAATCTCATTCAGCATCAGTGCCAGCACGATTGGCGCTGGAAATCCAATGCCCAGCTTCAGCAAACTGATGACGAGTGTATTTCGCATAACCACCCAAAACTCAGGAGCATTAAAAAACATTTCAAAATGTTTAAACCCTACCCACGGACTGTGCAAGAACCCTTTGAAAATGCTGTAATCCTGAAAAGACATCAGCACCCCATACATGGGAATGTAGTTAAAGACAAAAATGAAGAGCAACGCTGGTATAACCATGAGCTGAATATCCCATTGTTTGATAAAGCGTTTCGTCTGCCCGGGCTGCTTGTACACACGCTGTTTGGTTTGTAGATCTGTTTGCAGCATGCTCCCCCCCTTTTTTCTAATGTTAGTTAAAGTAACATAAATGCGTTATCCATTCGTCATGTGTTTATTTTATCTTTTCCGCTGTGTTGATTCTCCTCTTAAACGATTGATAACTAACACTATCTTACTGTTTCCAAATGATTTAGCCTCTTGCGATTTTCGGGCAGGAGCCAATGTGCTTCTTAAATAAACGGTTGAAATTAGATAAGCTGCGAAAACCGCATTCCAGTGCGATTTCTGTAATTTTCATATCACTGGTTTCGAGCAGCATGACGGCATGCTCTAAGCGAATATGAATCAAATAAAGTAGCGGAGGCGTCCCTACTGTACGCCGGAAAATATCGCTAAAACGGGAGGGGCTTAAGTAAACAAGTCCTGCGAGTTCCTCAAGCGTCCATGGATATGCAAAGTTTTTTTGCATGTCGTAAATGACCTTGCGCATTTTGTCCAGCTGCCTTGCGCCGATGCTGTCCTTTCCCCGATTTAACCCCTCTCTGCGGAAGTAACGATTTACGCATGCATGAAAGCGGATTAAATTTGAATAAACCAAAGAACCGTAAGAGGTTTGCTCCTGATCATGTTCATCCTGAATTTCAAGAAGCAGGCTTCTAAGCTCGTTCATATGAGGCTCATTGCGGTCCAGCAAATTAGTGAAATGGACCCCCATTTCCTTATAGGGATGCAAAATTTCTGAATCATAACGGACAATATTTAGCAGCCAAGAAGCATCAAAGCAGATCACTTGCATGACCAAATCCTTGGTTTCGTAAGCGCAGTGCAAATCATTCGAGTTAATAAGCAAAATATCACCTTCTTGAAACTCAAACGTTTGCCCGTTAATGATGTAATAGCCGGTTCCTGATTTAATTAAATTGATTTCAAGCACATCATGCCAATGAAGCTTCTGATAGGTCGCATTGACGCCTATCGTTTCCAATACTTGAATGGGATAATGCTTAGCCAATATGAGCTTTTCTTTCGGAATATCCATATTTAACAACTCTGTCATAAAAACCACTCCTCAGCATGAAAATGAGCTTCACAAAGCATGTAAATGACATAAAACTAACATAAGATTAAACAATTAAAAACCTTTTTTTATTCATGTTACAAGATTTGCAACCGAATAACCTCACATAAAAGATACATATTTACAAAATAAAAATACCTCATTCCCCTTATATTTAAAGGAATGAGGTATTTTCTATATTGACAACGATAATTACATAATAACTTAAGCTCGCGGAAGGGTAACGGTAACCGTTGTTCCAACTGCCCGCTTGCTTTGAATAGCGATACTGCCTTGATGCAAAGCCACCAATTTCTGCACGATAGAGAGTCCAAGCCCGCTGCCTGAAGTAGCATCATTGCGAGCTTTGTCCGCCTTATAGAAACGGTCAAAAATGAATGGGAGATCATCCTCTGATATGCCCGTTCCCTGATCTTCGATGACAACAGTAATGACGTCGCTCTCCACTATTTTAATGCTGATCGGCCTTCCTGCATCCGAAAACTTAATGCTATTGGCAATCAGGTTTAACCACACCTCATAGAGCAATTCTTGATCAGCATGGATCGTCGTATCCGGCAGCTCAAGCTCCAAATACAAATTTTTCTCCGACCATTGCCACTCGAGTGTAATTAACAGCTGGCGCAGCTGTTCGTCTAATCGAAAGCTTGTCTTATGGAGCGGCTTATTATCCTTGTCGAGCGCAGCAAGTGTTAGAAGCTGCTTGCTCATGCGGGATAGACGTTTGCTTTCTTTTTCTATAATGGCCATATAGCTATCCGTCTGCTCCGGCGTCGTTTCCTTATCGAGCACAGCCCGGGCTAATCCCTGCATAGATGTAAGCGGCGTCTGAAATTCATGCGAGACATTCGCCACAAATTCTTGCCGCATCTGATCCAGCTGCTTTATCGCCACCGACATCACCGAGAAGTTGCGAGCCAGCTCGCCGATCTCATCCTTGCGCGAGAGCTGCAGCCCCGCTTCAAAATCACCTGCAACGATCTTTTTCGTTGCTCTCGTAAGCTCATTGACCGGCTTCACAATGAGGCGCGATAAGAACACAATTAACAGCAAGCTGATGACGAAGGTAGCACCGATCAATATCGCTGCAATAATACGTATTTCGCCAATTTGCTGCTGCAAGTCAGGGCGGATAAACAGCGCTGCATACCCATCCTGTGTCTGAACTCTCATACCTGCTGTGTTCAAAACACTATTTTTGAAATAAGAGAACAGCTCCAGCCGTCCCTTCTGCTCCTCCAGCCCCCGATAAACCGCTCCGTTCAGCACCGATTGCATTTGCTGCTCGCTCAGCTTTCCATGCTTGAACGGCGAGCCATAGGCTTGTCCTTGCAAATGGTCATGAACCAAATAAATTTGAAAGCCAAGTGCTGCAATATGCGTCAGATAGCTATCCAGATCCATTTGCGGATTTTGCTCATATTGGGTGCTGATGTTTTGAGCGATCGCGATCATTTTTTGCTCATTGCTGGATTGCTGATTATTTTGATAGTACAGCCCCGTAAATAGCAAGCCTAGAATAAGGCTAATCATAGCAACCATCACAAACGTGAACACAATTCGAACATACAGCGACTTCATCCCTCATGCACCTCCAGCTTATAGCCGAGACCCCTGATCGTTGTTATCGTGAAATCGTCCTGACAATCCGCGAAGCGCTCGCGCAGCCTTTTAATATGAACATCAACCGTGCGGCTGTCTCCTTTAAAATCCGCGCTCCAGATGAGCTGAATAAGCTGTTCCCGTGTATAAATGCGGCCTGGGTGGCTTGCAAGCTGTGACAGCAGCTCAAATTCCCGCAGCGGCAGGGTAATCACTTCATCGCCTATTTTAATTTCATAGCCTCTTCGATCAATGGAGACGTTCCCGAGCTTAATAACCTCAGAGGATACAAGGCGATAGCGGCGCAGCAGCGCTTTTATACGAAACAAAAGCTCCTTTGGCTCAAACGGCTTAACTAAATAATCGTCCGTCCCGGAGTCAAACCCTTGCTCCTTGTCCTCCATCTCCGCTCTTGCAGTCAGCATCATAACGGGAATGTCATAATGCTCTCTGATTTCGCGGCACAGCTCGTACCCATTTTTACCGGGCATCATAATATCGACGACAGCAAGATGTACCTGTTCATTCTCAAGCAAAATGGACGCTGCTTGTCCATTTTCCGCTTCGAGAACGACATAGCCGTCTTTGCCCAAAACAAAACGCAAAAGCTCCCGAATGGAAGGATCATCATCTACAATTAACACATGCATTCTCATTGGCTTGCTCCCTACAAATGATCATATTTATCATAGCTGTTTCCATTATACTCCTCCATGCACGCGAAGCGAAAACACCTGTATTCGAGAGCAGCAAACGCATCTCCTACAGGTGTCTTTTCACCTATCTCAAAGACCCGAATCATTTTAATATCTAGCCGAACCCGTGCCTATTCTTGCCGCAATGCCGAGCTGTTCGGAACCGCTTCCCCCATCCCACCAAACGTCCCTAACGTTTAAGCCGCGCAAGTATTCATAATCTGGATGTACCACAATATCCTGCAAGTAGGCAGATATAGAGGCATTCTCATAGCGCATGCGATTCAGCGCATTAATGATATCTAGGCTGGATTCAATACCGATGCCATGGCCGAAATACAAATCATCATCCAGCATAATGACATTCTCACCTTGCCATTCCGGTGTATCCGGATCATGGTGAGGGTTCTTGAAGTAGAGCGCGTCGCCGGGGTAGGCTTCATTTTTATCATAGGTAGTTATTAAGCTTAAATCACGGTCGTATTGCCAGTCTCTTAAGAACAGGTTTTTAAAATAAGCGTTGAACACAGCATCGCCAACCGTATCAAGCACTGCTTTATAAAAGATAATGATAATGGCGCCTGCGCATTCAAAGCCATACAAATGCCCATTTTCAAAAATATCGTTAATGCCAACCGAAGGCAGTACGCCTCCCTTTAGCTGAAAGCCGCCGTTTTCCGTACGCGTCCAGTATTGCTCATTGCATTTTGATCCTGCGAAGGTCGCAAAGCTCACTCCACTGGCATAAAGCGCTTTGGCTGCTTCAACCGTATGCATGCGCGTTTTCAGCTCAAATTCGAGCGCATCAACTGATGGATAGCGATAGACAACCTGGCTCTTCTGCTTCTCTTGCAGTATTTTTCGTTCAATCTCCGATAACGTCAAAGGATTAATCGAAAACGTAGGACTACCCGCAACAAGTATCACCTTAGTTTTCCTCCATTTCATTCCAAATCGATTAGGTTATTGTACGTGTAAATAGAAAAAATGTGAGTATGGATGCGGAATAGGGACGCTGCAAATGTTGTCGAATACACAATCAATCTTCTGTTCATTGTCAGATCATGGTATAATTTGGTCATTATCTTGAAAGAAGGTAATTAAGCCTATGAGCTATTATTTCAACATTTGCTCTACTGCCAAGTATCAAGAGGCCTACATCACTTTTTTGCTGGAACATTTCGTCCAGCTAAACCTGCCCTATTCCTTTCCTGTCTCTCTCAGCTACCTTTCAAGCCCTCTGTTTATGGAGAAAGAATCTATTTTATTTCGCAATCCCGATGATGAAATCATAGGCACAATAGGGTACATACACGGCACCGGAGATCAAAACTATGAAAATGAGCATATCGTTCAGATTCAGACGTTTTTTATTAAGGAAAGCTATCGAAGCACCCGATTGTTTCTCCAGGCTTCACAGTTTCTCGCTCAATACTTAGCCCAGTTGAAACAGCCTGTTACAGAGCTTCGGTTCTGGATACCCGCACAGCCGAATCTTCAGCGCCTTTGCGCGAAGTCAGCTAGGAAAGTGTCGGTTCAGGATTCGGATCATGGCGTTATTGAAGAGTATGTAATGGATTTCACCCATTGGCACGATGATGTGATGAAATACCCTCATGAAAATTATTTTTAAGCTCAGAAGGAGCACAATCCGTCATGGTATTTATTGTTCTTAAGCACTTAGCAGGCTATATGCGTGCCTACAAGCCTCTGGCTATATTTTTTTTCGTTACGCTATTTTTAGATCTCATCTTCATGTCACTAGCGCCATTGAGCTTTCAATTTCTAATCGACAAAGCCATCCTTCCTAAGGACCTGCATGCCTTTTCTCTTATCATCATCATTTTGGCGGCTAGCGGCATCTTCTGCCTCAGCGCTGGCGTTTTCAGCGATTATGCTCTTGCCAAGCTGAGTGCAAGGGTGCAGCAGGATTTGCGCAAACAATTATTTGAGCATATGCAGCAAGTGAACCTCGCTTTCTTCCAGAAGACGCGCTCAAGTGAGCTGCTTTCCTATTTCACAGTCGATCTTCCTTCCATTGAGCGAGCAATGAATGCAATTCTCACGGTAGGAATACAATCTTTTTCCGTTGTAGTCATTAGCACCGCGGTTTTATTTTATTTGCAGTGGAGTATGGCACTAGCCATATTGTTTGGGGCAGCCCTTATTTTTGCCGGTCCTTACTTGCTGGGCGCTCGCGCGCAAGCCATTAACGTCGCTCATAAGGAGCAACTCGATCATTTAACAGGCGACATACAGGAAAACATTAGAGCGCAAAAAGTAGTCAAAGGTTTTAATCTCCAGCAGGCGATGACACATAAATTTGTGGGCAGACTGCAAACGATGTATCTCATTCACTATCGAAAAAATGTGATTAACGCTCAGCTGGAGCGAATTCCGCTGATCAGCTTACTCCTGATCAATTTATCCATTATTGGGCTTGGCTCTTTTCTCGCACTTCACGGACATATTACGATCGGGGCTTTGGTTGCCTTTTTCACGATGTATACTTCAATGGGAAATTCCGTTTTTAATTTAACCGCAACGATTCCAGTCTTCACGGATGCTTCCGTCAGCATTGAGCGAATGAACAAGCTGCTGCAAGCGCCTAAGGAAACAACGGGTAAAGCACTTATGACGAGCCCCCTAAATCATTTGCCGGATATTCGCTTTTCAGACGTTTCCTTTCGCTATAACGAGGAGCAGGAAGCACTTAAAAAGATTAATTTACATATTAAAGCTGGAACAACGGCTGCATTCGTAGGCTCTAGCGGCTCTGGCAAGAGCACGCTCGTACAGCTGGTGCTGGGCTTCTATGACCCGAGTGCAGGTCAACTCGAAATCAATGGTATTCCCATGCAGGAACTAAGTCGAAGTTCTTACCGAGATCAGCTCGGCGTTGTATTTCAAGATAACTTTCTCTTTCGAGGTTCCATTATGGACAATATTCGCATCAGCAAACCAACGGCAACGAGGGAAGAAATCATAGAAGCTGCTAAACAAGCTGAAATTCATGTGTTCATCATGACGCTGCCAAATGGTTACGATACGCTGGTGCTGGATGATGGGTCTAATTTGTCTGGAGGGCAGCGGCAGCGGCTCGCCATTGCTCGCGCGATATTAAAAGATCCCCAACTATTATTGTTGGATGAAGCTACCTCTGCGCTAGACCCGATAGCTGAAGCATCTATTAACCGTACATTTAGGGATTTGTCACGCAATCGAACCGTAATAACCGTTACGCATCGTTTATCTTCTATAACAGGTGCAGATTGCATTTTTGTGTTTGATAAAGGTGAGCTGGTCGACATTGGGACTCACGAGGAAATGCTTGCACGCGGAGGCTATTATAAAGAATTATGGGAAAAACAGAATGGTATGCTGATTTCAAATAGCGGGCAGGAAGCTGATATTGATGAGGAAAGGCTCGCAAAGCTTCCATTCTTTCAAGGTATTGATAACGAAGTACTGAAAGAAATTAGAAGTCTGTTCAACACGGAGACATTTAGCGCAGGCCAACCTGTCATTCATGCCGGAGATCAGGGTGAGAAATTTTACTTAATTGCACGCGGCCGGGTTGAAGTATCACGCAAGGACGCAAATGCGATTGATGGAAAGCTTCGACTTGCCATATTAGAGGACGGAGACCATTTTGGTGAAATTGCTTTGCTTAACAATGTGCCGCGTACAGCCGATATCACAGCCATTACACCTTGCGTGTTCCTTACCTTGCAGCGGAAAGGGCTTCATTACGTGTTATCTAAACATCCTGAAATCAATAACCGAGTCAGGCAAACGCTGAAGGAACGAAAATAGAAGGAGGCTGCTTATCGATGCTTGCGCAGTACCGCGTTTGTAAGAATGATGCTGATTTAGCACAGTATGCCCTATATTTCATCAGGCATCGCACCGATTTCAGCAGCAAGTTCTCGCTTCCGGATACCTTATATCATATTTTACAGTCTCTACAGCAATCCAAAGTAATGCTAATCCTAAGCCTGGAGGGCGACACGATTGGATGGGCGCATTATAGATATTTGTCTACGGAATATGAGCCTGTTCGAGAAGGGGAAATTGCTTTCGTAGATTCCGTCATTATAAACGACGCCTATCGAAGCGGCCAATTGTTCATTAACGGCTTTCATTTTCTAGCAAACCATATCGCCGCTGAGAATCCGAAGGTCAGGACATTTGAATTTCACGCGCTTGCAAGCCATGCCTATCTGAACAGACTTTATTCCAAATTTGCGACTATAGTAGGACAAAGAGATGGGTACCATGAAATAGAAAACGCCTATTCCACTGATTTCAACCAACTTCTTCACTACTTAAATCGAACAAAAAATGACAATTGACGCCACTTTATTCCATATGTTACTGTAAATATATTCTATTATTAAAGGAGGTATTTACATGTATCCACCAAGAATAAATGCAAACAATAAAACCGACCGCAAACCACTTCAATTTTCAAACCTGCTTAAGCTGAATGAACAAGCTAGAGTAACTACTGCGAAGTAATCGTTATAGGCAGCAAAAGAGCCATCCACCTTTGTAGGTAGAGAGCTCTTTTTTTGTTGCTTATTAGTTGGACAATCCGCCACTTGCTGCACCCGCTCCGCTGGAGCTGTACGAGTCGGAATATTCCGTGTTGGTTTTATCCCATACATCCTCATATGCTGGATTCCGCTTGAACTCGGCTAGCGCATAGGAGCAAGAAGGAATAATCCGTCTGCCCTTCTCCCTAGCCTCTTCTACTACAAAATCAAGCAGCTGCCGCCCCAAATGCTGGCCGCGATAGTCGCCATCCACATACGTGTGGTCAATGACCCAGGTGTTTACGTCGACCATCGTGTAAGTGATCTTACCGATCGTTCCTTTGGTTGTTGTCAGAACGTAGCTGTTGCCTTGCTTTTGTGCCAATATTTCCTCTTCTACTTCGCCATACAAGTCTCTATCTGTATCCATTGTTGCCTGCACCTCCTAGAAAGCTGTTAGTTATAGCTTCTTATGGTCAAGCTATCGGTCTACTACTTCTTACCCCGATAGAGGAACAATGAATCGTATGGGCAATCTATTTGCTATTTTCCGAAGAGGAATTAGGCGCTTCCTTCACCATGTATAACACTAGTTCATCGTCGACACGAACCATGCTGCCGGGCTTCACAATAACATTCTCGTACGAAATCCCTCTACCGTCAGGAATATAGCCTCTGCGAGCGTAAATGCGCTGTGCACTGCCATAGCTAGGGTAGAGCCCTACACCGATGCCGACAATTCCGTATTTTTCAAATGCGATCTGCTCAATGCCATCCATCAAAGCATTCCCAATCCCCTTGCGCCGCAAGGCTGGGATCACATCAAAATTGTTTATTTCAGGAATGTTGTTTTGCTGAAAATAGGGATAATACGATTGTGACAGCAGATGCAGCCATCCAGCGAACTGACCCTTGTAGAAAGCGACAAGGGTGACGCGCTGTCCCGTTTTATTTTCTTCCCAGCATCTTGCGATATAATCTAATCGCTTACTAATATCTTGATGTTCAATCGCATGAAAAATGACATTGACATCATCATTTTCCATCGCTCTTATTTGCATGTCTTCACGCATTCGATCATCCCCTTACTCTTCTGCTTTTTCCATATTTTCTTCTTCCCATAACAATCTCATTTCCGCTGAAACCGCAAGCAAATGCTGTAGACTGCCTTGCGCTTCTATTTTCCCATTTTTCATGACGATAATATGATCGGCACGTTGCAAAGCGGCTTTGCGGTGGGAAACAATCAAGCATGCCGCATGCGGCGTCTGTTCCACTCGTTCCCAAAGCAGCTTCTCTGTCGTCACATCCAGCGCACTCGATAAGTCGTCAAATACGAGCAGCTCCGGCTCACGTACAAACATGCGGGCAGCCGCTGTACGTTGTGCTTGACCGCCAGACAGCTTCACGCCGCGTTGCCCAATCATCGTTTCGAGTCCATGCTCAAGCTGTAAAATATCTTTGTCTAACACAGCGGTGCGAATGGCTTTCTGCGTGCGGCTTGGTATATCTGGCATACCAAGCAAAATATTCGTTTCAAGCGTTTCGCTAAACAAATTAGGAACCTGCGAGGTATAGGCGCTGCGCGGCGGAATAAAAAAAGAATCCGGATCTGCTACGCGCTCGTCATTCCACCAAATTTCCCCCGCCTGAGGAGGCAGCAGCCCAAGCACAGAGCGGAGCAGCGTTGTTTTGCCAGAACCTATCCGCCCCGTTACAACGGTGAAGCTGCCTCTTGTCAGCTCCATGCTTATATCTTCAATTCCTCTGCCGGAATCCTTATACCGATAGCTGAGTCCCCGTACTGAAAGCGTACGAAATGGAGCCTCCTCCTGCTCCTTTGAAGCGCGATGGTTTTCAGGAAATGCACCGCCCAGCTGCAATTGGGTATGCTCGGTAAGCTTTTCGGTTGATGCGCCTTGCAGCAGCTGCACCATTCGCTTAAACGAAATGCCTGTTTGCTGCAGCGTAGCTAAAAATCTGCCAAAAAACGCAGTGAAATCGGTCACGAACGTTAAATAATAGACGAATAATGCAAAGTCACCAACACTCAGCTCCGAGCGCTGCATAGCAGAAGCGCCCAGCAGCAATATAAATCCTGTTCCTATATTCACGATATTAGAAAATACCGAATCAAGTATAGAGGTGAATAATTGATCCTTAAGCGCGGCCTGCCTGCGCTGCTTATTCAATAAGCGAAGTCTGTCGATAAACCGTTTCTCCGCGCCAGCAAGTTGAATGGCCTGCACCGAGCTGAACATTTCACCGACCATACCCGTAACTTTGCCCGTAGCATCGCGGCTGGTGGCACGGTAGGCCTGCAGGCGCTTGGAAGCAAGCTGGGTGACTGATACAACGAGTATAAGCGGCAGAAATACATAACAAGTAATGCTGACGTTAACCCGCAGCAAAATGAAGATTGCCGCTGCCGCAAATAACAATTTGCCAATGAAATCAAGCGTCCAGCTGATGGCATCCTCTGCTTGATTGGCATCGTCGCGAAATTGTGTGACGGCTTCGCTTGGCGAGATCGGAATGGCCGCCGCTGCCGGCTGACGCAAGATCCAGCGCAGCATGTTCCACCGAAGCAAAGAGCCCATACTAAAGCGGTGGATCGTATCTGTCAAAGCACCCGCATAAATCGTAACGATTCTCGCAACAGCTACAGCCATTAACAAGATGGCTAGATTTGATGCGCTAAGCGACCAGCTGGCATGACCTGTGAGCGAATCAAAAAATTGCTGAATGATTAAGCCGGGCAGCAATGGGAATAGATGAATGGTCGCCCAAAGGATAGCATTGGCAGAATAGAGAACCGGGCGATAGCAAATAAGCCGCCACATGGCTTGCACCGTTGTCATTTCTTTGCTGTTCATACAAGCACCTCCACAGCGCTGGTTTGCAGTAATTGGTATAGCCTTGAGCTTGGATCAGCCGCTAATTGCGATCTATTGCCGGATTCCACAGGCGTTCCAGCATCTAAAATAAGGATGTCATCCGCTCGTTTAATTGTTGCAAGCCGGTGGGCAATAATAATGGCAGTGCGCCCTTCAAGCAGCTTATCGATCGCTCTCTCAATATGCGCTTCCGTAGCAGGATCGAGCCTTGAAGTCGCCTCATCAAGAATGACGAGACCCGGATTAGAGAGAAAAGCACGGGCAAATGCAAGCAGCTGCGCTTCTCCAGCCGACAAACCGCTTCCTCCTGAGGCCAGCTGAGTATCAAGCCCTTCGCCAAGCGAAGCTAACCAGGCGCCTAGCCCTAAATCTTCTAATACATCATGCAGCCGCTCATCCGAAATTGTTGGATCGTAAAGCGTGAGATTATCTCGCACGGTCGCTTGAAACAGCTGAATATTTTGAGATACCATCGCGATTCGGCCTCTCAGGTCAGCTAGCGTATAATCCCTAATATCTGTACCGCCCAGCTCAATAGACCCTGCTTTCACATCATAGAAGCGAACAAGCAGTCTAGCCAACGTACTTTTACCGCTCCCCGTTCGACCAAGCAAACCGAGCACTCGGCCGGGCTGAAGATTAAAATCGACATCGTGGAGCACTCGCTCCCCGTCCCCTTCCTCACCTGTGTAAGCGAATGCGACATTCGAAAAGCTTACTGAAAGCGCGCCTTCAGGCATATCAGCCGCTATCTCTTTCTCTTTTAGCTTCGATTCCGTAGCGAAAAGCCCGCTAACCCTTACAATACTAGCATCCGCCCGTTGTAAATCTTGAATTTGTGTACGGATTTGCTCAAGCGGATGATTGAGCAGCTCGGTATACGTAAAGACCAAATAAATCGTGCCGAGGCTCATCGAATCCGTTGTCCACAAATATGCGCAATATAATAATGCAAGTGATCGGCCAAGCGTAAATACAAAAATAGTGGATACCCACATCGAATATCCGCCTATGCTTGCTTTCAGCGTAATCGGAAATATTTTGCGGAGCAGTCCATGAAATCGCCTCATCACAAATTCGCTTGCTCCATTTGCGCGTGTATCCTCTGTTCCCGCCAAATGCTCGCCAACAAACCCATAAAACTCCGCCTGCACTTCGCTTGATTTCACCCAAAAAGGCGAAAAAGCCGTTCGTATTCGTTGAAGCACGAATATCGTCAATACAACGAACACCGTCATGCCTGCCCCTAAGCGCCAATCCTCGCGAAACATTAACACGAGTACACCTGCTATGAGCAGCAGATTCGCAACCAGCACGAATATGAAATTGGAGAAAAAATGCGACAGCTCATTCACATCGCCATCGATCCGCTGAATTAATTCACCGCTCGTTCTCTCCTTATGAAAGCTCTGATCGAGGTGCAAGCAATGCTTCGCCAAATCACCTCTTAGCTCATTCGTTGCTGTCCAGCCGACTTGTTCTCCAATATAGCCTGAGGAAACGCTAGCGAGCTGATGCAGTAGCGCAACTGTAATAAACAGCAAAGCGCTGCCGATAAGATCATTAATTTGAATGCCAGGCTGCAGCGCGCTATCAATAAAATGCCGTATGATTTGCGGATTCCAAAGCTGCAAACCAATGCTGGCAAGCAGCAGTATAGAGAGCAGAACGAGCTTGTGCCGCTCATGCTTTAAATAAGTGCTTAACAGTCTCCAATATTGTTTAATGGGGATATTCATTTTCTATTGCCTCCAAACACACCATCCATATATTTCATATTTATCTTAAAATGAGGAGAGGACTGGTGGCAAGGTAAAGAACAGTTATAGCCGCTTAGCACAGAAAGCGATTATTAAAGGTTATAACGGGTAAGGGGCTAATAAGGAAGCGAAAGGATTCCACCGTTTCTATCTGAGGATGTAGATTCAAGCGGCTACTAATAAGAAAAAGCCAACGCTATAAGTACGCGTCAGCTTTTTTTGTTTACTTTTATTTTGCATATATTCACACAATCTGAGTCTTATCCCTCTAACAAACCAGCCTTGATTAATCCGTTGCGAATCCCCTGATCATCCACATGCGTTGTTACATAATCTGCGAATGGCAGCAGGTCTGGATGCGAGTTGCCCATTGCGATGCCTAGGCCTACTGTCTCCAGCATTTCAATATCATTCAAGCCATCGCCAAAAGCGACCGCATCGGCAGTCGTATAGCCGAGTTTCTCGAGCAATGCCTCAATTCCTTGAGCCTTGGAGCCGCCTGCGGGAAGAACATCAATCGCTTGAGAATGCCAGCGAATAAGCTTCAGCTCGTCATGCAATCCATCATACAGATGCTCGTCATGGCTCTCACAGTGTAGAAATACTTGGAAAATATCATCCGTTTTCCAAAATTCCGGATTATAGCCTGGCAGATCTACCTTTAATGAATTTACCGAATCTATAATAAAGGGATGATCCTCTTTGTCCGCAAAAAAGTTATGCTCCCCTTCAAATACGAGTCCATGATTATGCTCAGCTGCAACCTTTACAAGTCGCTCCAAACGGCCTTTTTCGATCTCTCGTCTGTATAGCGGAGTTCCTTTGTACACAACGTATCCGCCGTTTAGACATACGAATGACTCGATGCCAAGCTGCTCAGCAAGCGGCTTTATAAAGTAAGGCGCTCTGCCTGTTGCAATAACCGGCTCCACTCCACTTTCCTTCAGTTCCGCAATAGCTTTGATCGTATCTGCCGGAATTTCCTTATGCTCATTAATCAGCGTGCCATCGATATCAAAAAAAACGATTTTATACCCCATTCTCTGTTCTCTCCTATCCGTAGTCGCAGACGTATGACGCCTGTCCTTTTTATACAGTATAAAGAATTAAGCCATGAAAAGAAATCTTTCGCCTTATTTTGCAAGCTCGACCCGCCATTAAAAGCCTTGCCTCACAGCACGCAGCGTGCAGCATGCAGCATAACATGTAAAATCTAACGGACATAGAATCCGCTATTTCATGAAATATAGGCAAAAGTGGCGGGGTAACGGACATACGATACGCTAATCGGGCGGATTAGGTTGTTAAATGAGCTTTTTAACCCAAATAAGGGCCTATATGTCCGCAAGCTTAGCAATTAATGGGGAATTTCGCAAAATAACGCATCTCATGTCCGTTGACCTTATTGTTGTTAAGAGCTTCGACAAGCGTTTACCGAATTCAACAAAAAGAACCACCAGCAGCTGCTGGTAGTTCTCAATTAATAAAACAAAATGATTGATCTTTTAATGATCAATCATTTTTAGGCTCTGGAGGCTTTCTTGTCAGTCTGGAAATACTTACACTATTCTCTTTTCACATCGATTACCTGGAAACATAAACTGAACTTTTATCGTTTAGTAGGTAATCCCTTACATAAAACGAGGAGGAAATCCAATTGTTTAGAATGGCCTTGTTCATGATGTCCATTATAATAGTTGCTTCGGGCTGTACAGTGGCTGATGATGAACCCAAAAATTACGAGAGCTTTTCCTCGGAAACATATTACATGTGGATCATGTATCACTAACAAATGGATCCTCAGGAGAAAAAAAGTCTGTCCGTGATGCAGTATAAATTAAAGAGTGGCTGCAATCTATACAAGACCTAGAACTTATTCCTTCTTCAGATCAGAGTAAGAAAGATGGTTTTCTTTATTCGATCGATTTGTTTGAAGGTGATGACAAAAAAATGTCTTTTACAACCAACTCTGTTGATGGAAAATACTATATAGCCAGCCCAATACTTACTGACTCTATAAAGGTTTTTTTCGAGAAGCATTAAATTAACACAGCAATTACGAATGAGCCGTTAGAGTTAGTCGTAGATTTAATATCTATATATCTAAAACCATATCGTTACCAACCATAATCCAGTTCCTTGCCCGTCTCAACAAAGGTTTTCAAATTGCTTAGAATCATCCACCACTGACTATCCGTCGTTGGAATCGAAGGATGGTCTTCAGTAAATTGGTCATTAACCAAAGTTAGCTTCGTCGTAGCCCCAACCTCTTCTAGCGTAAAAGTGATCCTTGACTCCAGCTCTGCATGATTCGACCGATAAGAAGGACCTGGATGCTCCAAAAAGCTAAGTATTTTGCTTGGCTCATATGCTAAAATAGTACCATAAATATGAACGGTTTCATCGCCTTCCGTACCTGGCCCAACATATTTAAGCGATGAGCCTACTTCGAAAGTTGATTCAATAATACAGCCAAAAAATGTTTGACGCGTTCCCTCAGGCGATACGAATGCATCCCATACTTTCTCGGGCGCTGCACCAATATAAAACTCATATTTAAACTCCATGTGTTACACTCCTTTTTCTATTTAAAATGGTTGATGTTTTCTACTCGTAGTATAAAACTATCTGCTAGGATCGTATTGTAAAAACGCGACAAATTGATCAATAGGAGTGATATAGTAATGAACACTATCGACCAAAAACGCAGTTTGGGTATTTTACAGCGGAGTGAGAGCGAGAAAAAATTTCAGCTTTCCCGTTATGCTCCTTCCGAACCTCTCCTTCCATTCATTAAACATTACTGGATAATAAACTGGGATTTAGAAGGCCATGCTCCTTATTTTCAGGATGTCGTCCCGAATCCTTGCGTCAATCTCGTTATCGAAGACCACCAAAGCGGCATTTATGGCGTTGCCAGTCAAATGTATACAAAAAAAATTGAAGGCAAAGGACGAGTATTCGGCATAAAGTTTCAGCCTGGCGGTTTTTATCCTTTTCTAAACTCGCATTTAGCAGAGCTTACGGACCAAGCGTTGTCGATTCAGGCTGTTTTTGGGACGGATGCTATCGCGTACGAGCAGCAGCTAAGGTTGGCAGCAGATCCTACTGGCATGATCGCACTTACCGAGGCCTTACTTCTTCGTCATCTCCCGCAGCCGGATGAGTCGATTACACTCGTCAATCAAATCATTTCACGGATACATGAGGATCAAGAACTGACCAAGGTAGAGCAGCTATGCGAAACCTTCGATATTAACAAAAGGAAGCTACAGCGCCTCTTCAGTCAATATGTCGGAATAACGCCAAAGTGGGTGATTAAGCTGTACCGACTGCAAAATGCGGCGGAAGCGATCGATAAGAGCACTCATTATGATTCACTTAAACTCTCAGCAGAGCTTGGCTATTATGATCAATCACATTTTATTAAAGACTTTAAATCCATTATTGGGAAAACGCCAGATGAATATGCAAAGCGACAAGCTTTGTAGTTTGCCTGTTGCTTAGCCAATTTGACTGAGGCTTGAATGATCCTGTATATTTATAAAAATTAATAAAATAAGCACGGCTTACGATGGAAGCACCCGTAAGAGAAGGCGTATACCGCCTATCTTGCAGGTGCTTTTTTTGCGTTGTTTGCCCAAAACCAAAGGAGGTTTTATCGATCATGCCATCTGCTTCCAAATTAACTGTAGTTTTGTTTGTTCTCTTGCTTGCGTTTCTAAGTCCAACTACTATTGCTGCCGCACCGTTTGAATTCAGCGTTACTGCCAAAACAGCTTTTGACAAAATGAAAGGAACCGCGGATAAAGGTACCTCTGCCAAGTTAACGTCTCAATACACGGAATTGCAAGAAATTCAGAAGCTGACCCTTGATTGGGATGTGCGGATAGACAAGCTCCATTACCAAAACGAGGAGACCGTTCTCGCTACTCGCAAGCGGATTAAGGAAGTTGGTGCGGAGAAGCTGGTTCAGCTAGAGGCAGCTGTCGTGCAAACCAAAAAGAAATACGAAGCCCTATTCAACCTTTATGATTCCTTGAATCAACAGCTGAGCCTCGCCAAATCGTTCAAAGATAAATGGCTTACGAATGCGCTGAAGCCGCAGGTCGAAACGACTAAAGCTGCCGTTCAGCTCGCCAAGCTAGATATACGCAGCAAAGAAACGGCGCTTAGAACAGCCAAAGCGAGCACCGCCAAAACGATTAAAGATTTGCGCGAGCTGCTGAGCGGCATCGACCCGCTTAAGGTGAAAATCAAAGCATCCAAGAGCACCATCAGCAGTATAAAGAAACAGTTCACGACGGAGACATCTATTTTGAATCAAGTGTTGAAAAAAGGCGATTCAACAGCAACCTCAAGCTCTTTTACTCGCATGCTCGCTTACACAAAGCAAATTAACGAGCAGAAACAAAAAACATACAACTATGAGCAGCAGACGATGAGCATTATAGCTAAAGTCGACGCGCAAATAGCAGCTATCAAGTAAGTAAAGCACAGCAAAAAAGCGCGTCTCGGCATCCGAAACGCGCTTCCATCTATGATTCGTCATCTTTATACAGTAGGGAGCCATACCTCAACAATAGTGCCTACACCAAGCTCGCTGGACAACGATAATCGTCCCCCATGCGACGATACTATTTTATCTACAATCATCATGCCTAAGCCGTTCCCGTCCCGCCTTGTCGTATGGAACGGTTGTCCAATACGCCGCATCACTTCATCCGTCATACCTACACCGTTATCGATAAATTGAATGCGTTGATAATTATCCACCACATCGAGCTTAATGTTCACTTCTCCGCCGAAGGGCAGAGCTTCCATGCAATTTTTTAAAATATTTAAAAATACCTGTTTGACTTGATCACGGTCGCATAGAATTTTTGTCTCGCCTACTTTTGCGCTCCGTATTTGAATGCCGTTCATCTCAAATTGAAGCTCGAATACCGAAATGACCTCTTGTAAAATAACATCACAATCTTCTTCTTTATACTGAATCGCTTGCGGCCTTCCCAATATTAAATATTCGCCCACAATCGCATTCATCCGCTCCAGCTCTGACATCATCAAGTTGTAATGATGGGGATTCGTCGTTTTGCTGGACAATTGAAGCATGCCTTTTACTGTAGTCATAGGGTTTCGAATCTCATGCGCGATGCTGACGGCTAGCTGGCCTGCAAACACAAGCTTCTCACTATTGCGAAGCAGTTCTTCCGCGATCTTCATTTCCGTAATATCCCGCAAGCTGCCGACAACCCGCGTAAGCTGGCGCTCGCTGTCGTAGATAGGAACCACATCCAGCATGTAGTAGCGCAGCTTCTCTTCAACTAGAATAGATAGCTCGATTCCTACACAGGACTCACTGCGTTTCATAACGCGTTCAAAATACGTCCCAATGATGCCGACTTCAAATACACTTGTGCCTAAGCAGCCATTTTTTTCATGATCCGAATTGTTCAATATCGCAGCGCAGTATTTGTTTATTTCTACAATTGCACCCTGCGCATCGGCAATAATGACACCATAATAATCCGTTTCCAGAAGAACCTGATTTAAGATTTGAAGCTGTGTATTGTGTTTACGGAGCAGCAGCTCTCGCTCGATAGAATCAACGATTGTGCATAAAAGTGCAAGCAAATGAGGATGGGCAAACTGAATTTCTGTCATGATCGAAATCGAACCAAGCAGCTGACCGCTGTCCTCCATAAAAAAAGGAGCTGTATAACAAGCTAGCTGATGTAGTACTTTCTGATAATGATCTTCGCCTACGAGCTGAATAGGCAGCTGTTCACGCAAACATAGATCAACCGAGCTCGTACCGATCTCTTCACAGTATCGCACGCCTTCAACAATACCTAGCTGGCGCACCTGATTAATAATAGAAGCATTGCCTCTGAACTCAAGGATATACCCCTCATTGTCTGATATGGCAAGGAAAAAAGGGTCATCTGCAACGGTCGATAAAAATTTTTCAACAAACACGCTGATAACTTCAATCGTTTCTTTATAATGGCCCTGCTGAGCTTTAAGCTCCGCATCCGTAAACCGCTGGGTAAATATAGGCAGTTCATCACGATTAAGTCCATACCGCTCGCATTTTCGATGTGATTCTATGATTAAATCGTTATTTATCATATGGTATACCAATTAACCTTTCCAGGACAGCTAGCTTCCATTTTGTTGGACATTATCCAATATTCTAGTTTAACCTGGCATATTCCTTCCCAAATTCATTAAAAATCACTTATTATCTACAATAATCTCCAAAATCAGCGTCGAGACCCCAAAAAGCGACATTCCTTCGTTCGAAATTTGCACCAAATCAATCCTAAAATAAAAAAAAGCGATGCTTAATAGTTAAAAACCATTAAGAAATCGCTTTTTTTCAATGTTATGCAATGTTATGATTAGCCCTTTGGTGAAAGCTCAATTTTCATGTCATCAAGGTACAAAGTTGTCAGACCCTCATAGCCGGAGTCGCTGCCCACAATGACATAAAGCTCACCCTTCTCGTTGGTTTGCAATGTTGCCGTATAATCCATGGCGACTGGCTGAAAGCCTTTCAGCGAATCATCCGGCTGCACCATGTTTCCAACGATCTTCATATCTTTGCCTTCGGTCTTCTGATTGCCTTTATCCAAATTCATTCGATAGTAATGATCGCCACCGCTATCAACCTTGACAGCTTGAGGCTCCTTGCTTACAAATCCTGCTTTAATGCTGACAGCTTCTCCAGGAGCTCCGCCAACACCCATCATGCCGCCCGATTGATCCGTATACAGCTTAAAGGATAATGATGCTTGATATACCGTGTTTGGCTTCAGCCCATCGATCTTCTTCGTCGCGAACATAAACAAATCATCGCTGCGATTCATCCCTTTAAGCTTCAGTGCGTAATTGGTCTTGTTATTCGCAAGAGGAAGCAGTTCTCTAGCGTATTGCAGCTCGTAAATATCCGGATTGTAGTCTACTGGCAAATCGGCAAAAGCTCCATTCCAGCCTTCCTCGCCTTGGTCAAAGTTATAATGGAGCGATAGCGCAGCCTCACTCGTTTGCACGGTAACTTTTTTCTGCTTCGCGTCCCAGCTCGTTTTTGCTCCTAACAGCTGTGCTACCATTTTTGCCGGTATGAAGGTCGTGCCTTTAATAACAACAACTTTGGCAGGCAGCTTCACGTTTTTAATGAAGCTCCCAACTACCGCATCGCTATTTTGAGTGAGAGTCACTGCAAGTCCAGCACGGGTTAAAATAATTTGTTTCGCTGCCGCATCCAATTGAATGTTTGCTTGCAATCCCTCAGCCAGCGCTCTGACAGGGACCATCGCAATACCGTTCTGTAAATAAGGCGCCACCGCAAGCTTATGCTCTCCGCGGTAATCAATCGATTTGGTGCTTCCTATTTGAAATTGAAGAGGAGCAGGCGAAACGGCTGAAGCGCCATAAGCGGTTGCTCCGCTAGCTGCTGCACTAAGAAATAAAGCGGTTGAAAGAGATGCTATCATGAGGTTTTTATTTAACAATTGTTTAAAGGCCATTTGTCTACCATCCTTTGTTGTTAGTCTTTTGGTGCGTACCCAAACTAACGAACAAAGATGAATATAAGTTGCAATTGGCTAATTTTTCATGACTTAAGACTCTGCTCTAGATCTTCAAGCAAATCCTCGCTATCTTCAATCCCGACTGATATTCGCACTAAACCATCCGTAATGCCAAGCTGCTTCCGCCGCTCGCTTGGTATAGATGCATGCGTCATTCTCGCGGGAACGGAAATAAGACTCTCTACAGCACCTAAGCTCTCGGCAAGCGTAAAATATTTCAACTTTTTGATCATCGCAGACGCTTTCTCCGCGCTGCCTACGTCAAATGATATAATGCCGCCAAAGCCGCGTGCCTGCCTCTTCGCAAGCTCATGCTGCGGATGGCTCGGCAGCCCCGGGTAATAGATGTTTTGTATGGTTTCCAAACGCGATAAATAAGCGACGATTGCCTCAGCATTCTCTTCATGAGCTTCCATGCGCAGGCCAAGTGTCTTCAACCCGCGGATGAGCAGCCACGAATCCTGAGGACCAAGCACGCCTCCCGTCGCATTTTGCACAAAATGCAGCTCTTCCCCCAGCTTATCGTTGCTCACAACAGCCAGGCCAGCAACAACATCGCTATGCCCGCCAATATATTTGGTAGCAGAATGAAGCACGATATCAGCGCCTAGTGTTATCGGGGTTTGCCAATATGGCGTGCTGAACGTATTGTCCACAATGAATAGCAGCTGCCTTGCTTTGGCCCAAGCGGCAACACCTGCAATGTCCGTTACTTTAAGCAGCGGATTTGTCGGTGTTTCCACAAACAATGCTTTTGTATTCGGCTGAAGCGCCTTCTCCATATCTTCTAGGCTCGTCGTATCCGCAAAGGTCGCTTCAATCCCCAGTCGGCTGAGCACCTTCGTCACAATGCGATACGTTCCCCCATACACATCATCCGTCAAAATAATATGATCGCCAGCGCTCAGTAGCGAAAATACAGCGTTAATCGCTGCCATGCCTGAGCTAAAAGCAAAACCTCTTGCACCTTCCTCTAAATCAGCAATATACTGCTCCAGTGCATGACGCGTTGGATTGCCCGTACGTGAGTATTCATAGCCTTTATGAACGCCGATGTCGTCCTGTTTATAGGTGCTCACTTGGTAAATGGGAACACTGACTGCACCTGTAAAAGGGTCAAAAGGGCTGCCTCCATGAATGAGCTTTGTTTTTCGCCTCAGCTTAAGCACCTCCGTTGTAAATCTGTTTGCTTAAGTACCTCTCACTGCCATCTGGAAAAATAGTAACGATTCGGCTGCCGGGCGCAGCTGCTTCCGCTTCAAGCAGCGCAGCATGCAGAGCGGCGCCCGATGAGCTGCCGACAAGCATTCCTTCGAGCTGCGCCAGCTCCTTCACCCTTGCAAAAGCATCCTCATCCTTTATCGTATGAATGGCATCGAAATAGCTGCTATCCATAAATGGAGCCAGCTTCTCCACGCCAATTCCCTCTATCCTATGCGGCCCTAGTGCTCCGCCGCCAAGTATGGAGCCTTCCGGCTCAACAATAACCGTCTTCACCTTTGGGCTCTGCTCCTTCAAATACTGCGCTGTTCCCATGAAGGTGCCCCCCGTTCCCGCTCCGGCAACAAACACATCAACCGTACCATTCAAATCATGCCATAACTCGGGGCCTAACGTTTTGTAATAGGTTAACGGATTTGCTGCATTAGAAAACTGCCTTGGCGAATAGGAACCGGGTATTTCCTTCATCAGCTCTTCCGCCTTCTGCACCGCGCCTGCTATCCCAAGCTCTGTTGGCGTATTTACAACTTGTGCGCCAAGCGCCCTCATCAATTGCTGCTTCTCTATGCTGAATTTATGGGGGACAACAAAGATCGTCGATACTCCCCGTCCGATCGCCGCCAATGCCAAACCTATTCCCGTATTGCCTGCTGTCGCTTCGATAACGGTTCCTCCGGGCTTCAGCTGTCCGTTTGCGAACGCGGCATTCAACAGCTCGACACCAAGCCGATCCTTGACGCTTCCTCCCGGATTTTTATACTCAAGCTTCGCATAAAGCGTTACACCTTCTGGCAGCGCAAAACCTGTAAGCTCAACTAGCGGCGTATTGCCAATTAGTGCGTGGATATTGTGATACAACGCCATTTGCAATCCCTCCCACGACTCCTATTTCCTCCTACGCGCATCCTTTACTCGGGCTATACTCTTCATCATATGAAGCTGCTTCTCTTTGTGTTTATGTCCCGTAAGCCTACTTTTAGGCGTTATTCAAGCCTACAAGCAAAAACGCCTTCAGCGTCCTCTGGATGCTGAAGCAGCTTTGACGGAGAAATATAAACCCTATATTAGCTAAAAAACTTATAAATTCTTATATTTTAAAAAAGGGATGCTCCTCAAGTAGAAAAGTCTACTTAAGGAGCATCCCCTTATCATTAAGCCTCGCTCAGTCCCCACCCGATTGCATGTTTTGTCGTCTGTTCAAGCCACTCATTGCTTGCGAAGTTTGGTATGTCCTTTGTTACCGTAAGCGTCGACTGTCCTTCAAAGCCGGGATGAGGGCAATGTACAGCCGTGTTATCCCACTTCTCCGAACCATTTCTTCTAAAAAGCAAACGGTATTCATACAACCCCGGCTTAATCTTCTCTGACACGATCTTAACGGTTTTCTCAAAGGAAAATGTCGTGCGATAGCCTTCCAACTGGCTCATCGTACCTGCCATGAGAACAACGGGCTCCGCCCGTTCCACCTCGCTCGAAGGATGCAAAATCAATTCGTATTCCATGCCCGGCTCGCCATAGACAATAAGAAGAATAGGCAGTCCCACAACAGCAATTTTGGGCGCTTCCACAAATACAGGCTGATGTGTCGGCTCGAATAGCTCCGATCGCTCCCACTCTTCCTGCACTTCGCTAGCTCTGCGATAATGCCATGTCCCCTCTATTGGCAAATCCACTTTATTCAGAAGAGCTGTTAAGCAGGTTTTTGCGCTTTGGAATGGATCTGTACAATTGTTATGTCCGTAACGGTAGCCGATTTCATGCCTAACGTCCACGCCCTGCCTGCGGGCTCGATCAGCCCACTCAAAGGACAGCCAGCTTGAGGTATACGCGTCATGCGTCCCGTGTGTCAGCCAAACCTTAGTCCCTTTGGACTTCAAGGCATGTATGATTTGATTCGACGCAGGACTTCGCTCGCTCGCAATAAGCTCCATATCATCAGTACCAAGCAGCGTTGTGAAGAATAGATCAACTGCGCTGCGACCGTCCGCATCCTGCCAGCCAGGCTGCCACGCGTATTTATAACCCGTATCCTCACAAACCGCGCGCCAGCATACCGGACAGGTAGGATTAAGCATTTCCTTAAAAGGTTCTCCAAAAGCGAGCGGCACATTATAGCAGATGGCATAACGAACGGAGTACATACTGCTATTCGGATTACCCGCCGCAATTAAGCTTGTTATGCCTCCGCGTGAGCCGCCAACCGTCACAACAGCATACCCATCCACGGCGAACTGCTCGATAGCGGTCAGGAACAGATCGTCCAAGTTCTCATATACGGAACCATGCATCGTTCTCGTACCGAACGAACCTCCGCCGTTCCATAGGATGCCGACTGCACCTTTCCCTGTGTCCAATAACGTCTGGCCAAGCACGTTTAGAAGAGCTGGCCCAACGTTTGCAAACACATTTTCATTCTGATCATAAAACCCGCTGAATAAAGCAGGATACCGTACTGCAGGTGTACGAGACCACTCTGGAGGAAGGATGTAGCTAACCATACTGCGATGCTCACCTTGACCTGCAATACGTCCATGCACAAGCTGAAAGGCAGGTACTCCTTCTAGTTCGTCAAGTGCCGTCCCCGGATTGCGGAAAATGACAGGATAACCCGTAAGTTTCATCACTTCATCCGATAGCTTCAAAGCTACTTCATCCGTCACGCGAACCACGCTATACGTCTCACCAATATAGCGTTCATAGGCTGGCGTCCTTTGATGCTCGCCGTCTTTTTCCGCTGCAAACAAAGCATAAGCATCCGTCCGGTAATAATAAGGACTAGTGATATCATTGTCCTGCAGCGGAAGTTCGACTTCACGTTCGCCCGTTTCCTCATGCAGTCGAAGAACGCCGATCCCATCGGTGCCACCTGCCTGTGAACCGCCTCTGCCGCCATTTAATGCGGCATTCCAATTCGTCAAAATCGGAAAATCATTACACAGCTTCTCTGTGACAATGGTATAAATGCCAGCTGTCGCCGATTGTATTCGAACAAGCCCACGATAGAAATCCACCTGCTCTACTTCCAAAAACTCAACCTTTTTATCCGTATAACGAGCCGCTTTAATCGTTGCTTCGCTTTCCGTAAGAGCCGCTAAAAGCTTCGGGTTCACCTTTATATCTGCGAACGACGAGGTACCGTCAAGACTAGTAAACGAGCTAATAGGGACATAACGACCAGGAGCAAAAATCAAATTATTTGGGCTCATAAGCAGCCTCATTTTTCATTGAGTATGGTAAAGTATTACTTAGCGTTACCGACCCAAAAGGCGCGTCCACCATATGAAATTGAAGCTCCGCTCCAGCCGCCAGCTGATCATGACTGATCGACAATTTATGCCACGGTTCGCCGTTTACACTCAGTTTATCCCAATATACATTTTCAGCGCCGTTGTTCACCGCTTCAATGACAAGCTCCTTGCCGTTCTCCAATTGAATGGTCACTTTACGGAACAAGGGGCAGCCCATGACATATTCCGGAGTTCCGGGACAGAATGGATACATGCCAAGCGCACTCCATATATACCACGAGCTCAAGCTCCCATTATCCTCATCGCCAGGCAGTCCATCAGGCCTGCTGCTGAATAGCTCTTTCATCGCTTTTCTTACCCAATATTGCGTTCGAGACGGCTTGCCGATTACGGTATAAATATAGGGAATATGGAAGCTAGGCTGATTGCTAATGGCAAACTGGCCGAAATCTATCGCAGCCATTTCCGACATTTCATGAATTTCCGTGCCGTACGTGCCCGTTTTGAATAGAGGAGGCATCGTCATCAGTTCATCGAGCATTTTCGCAAAAGCATCATTTCCGCCCATCAGCTCTGCTAACCCAGCTATATCATGCGGTACGGACCAGCTGCACTGCCAAGCCCCGCCTTCACAAAACGGGTTGCCCCATTGCAAAGGATCGAAGTGCTCCTGCCACTGCCCTTGCTCATTGCGCCCTTTCATGAAACCCTCGCCAGCATCAAACAGCTTGTTATAGTTCGCCGCTCTCTCCATAAAGAAACGATAATCCTCTTCTTTGCCGAGGCCTTTTGCCATCTGAGCAATGCAGAAGTCACCGTAATAATAATCCAAGGCGTTGCTCACGCTTTCGTGGAAAAGATTATCCGGCAGATAGCCATATTCGATATAAGCTGCCAATCCTTTTCGTCCATGCTTCCCATCACTGGAAGCGAGTGTGGCATGCTTGCGCAGTCCCTCGTAAGCCGCTTGCACATCAAACCCTTGAATGCCTTTCACATAAGCATCCGCTATCGCAGCATCGATCAATGTACCCGGCATGGCACTTCGTTCCGCAGGCGAAATCCATTTGGGCATCCAGCCGCTTTCCTTATAAATATGAACCCATGCTTCTGTCATTTCACCCAGCAGGGAGGGAAATAAAAGGCTGTACAGCGGAAGGCTCGTACGATAGATATCCCAAAAACCAATATCCATATACATAGGGCCTTTATGAACGTTACCGTCATAAGCACTAAAATGCACTTGTTCCCCAGCAGGGCTGTATTCATGCCATGTACGAGGAAATAGACAAGTGCGATATAAGCATGTATAGAAGGTGCTCATCTCATCCTTATCTTCACTTTCCACCTTTATTGTGCTCAGTCGTTGCTCCCAATCCTGTGCAGCTTGTTCCTGCAATTGCGCAAAGCTTAAATCCCCCAGCTCCTGCTGTATATTCCAAAGCGAACATTAACGATCCCAGACGCAGGGACATCAAGTCCAGCGAATGCGCCTACTCGTTCTCCCGCTCCTGCCAGCTGCTCGCGCACAGCAAAATCCCCATTAAATGTACCGCTTTGCTCTTCCTGCAAATCACAATCAAAGTCCATAACAAAGTACATCGCAAAATTCTCATGTACTTCCCCGTGATGAGCACGAGTAAAGCCCGTCACGCGTCGATTGACGCTATCAATTAAAATCGAGGATTCCCCTTCAAAAGGAGACACGATAACTCTGCAGTCCTCTCTCCTGTCGAAAGTAAATTTAAGGCGCGCACTCCTCATTCCCGGAACCAGCTCCAGCGATGCTTCATAACGAGGAAGCCGAATTCGAAAATAATGCGGCTGCACGACCATTTCCTCTGGTCTGTAGGAGGAAGCACGGGAATCCGCATCTAAATAAATAGGCCCGCTCTGCGGCATGACAACAAGATGCCCATAATCCCTTATCCACGGGCTAGGCTGATGCGTTAGCCGCAGGCCTTGAAATCTGCGGTGGGAGGGATGGTAAAACCACCCCGCTCCGTCCTCATGGGATTGCGGACTCCATGAAGCAGTACCCCAAGGTCTTGAAACGAGCGGGAGCGTATTTCCATTCGAGAATGTATACACATAATCCGTTCCTTGCAGCGGATTAACATAAGACAAATAGTTCATGGAAACGACCTCCGAGTAGTTGGCTAATGTTGATTTGGCCTGCCATTTTCATCTTATGATAGCGCTTTATATCGTAGGATAATATCCGACAACCCTGCGAAATGGTTAAGTAGGCTTCCTTTTTTGCTTAATTTCCTATAAAACCCTTGATCTCCTTGCAAATTTCCAGCAACCAGCCGATTTTACAATAGAAAAAAAGGACCACCCTCCTGTTTTTCAACAAGAGTGCAGTCCTTTCAACAAACCTATAACCCCATCAACCGGAAAATAACTGCTGCTGCTTCCGCGCGGGTAGACAAGCCTTTTGGTTTGTATAATCCATCCTTGTACCCTTTGATGAATCCCGCCTGCTGCAAAGCCATAATTCCCTCCAAAGCGTAACCGCTTATTTGGCTCTGGTCCTTAAAAATATCCGATTCGCCAGCTGCTTTTGGCAGCTTCACAACCGCCTCTATTGCGCGGAAAGCAATGACAGCCATTTCCTCACGTGTAATGACATCCGATACGCCAAACGAGCCGTCCCCTTTTCCGTTTACAATACCCAGCGCCTGAGCTGTGGAAACCGCAGCATAATACCATGCTTCCTTACGGACATCCGTAAAGCTGCTAGACCCTGCAGCAGCAGGTGCCAAATCGAGGGCATTGACGAGAAGCTGAACAAACTCGCCGCGGGTAATGGAACGGTTAGGCTCAAACCTGCTCTCCCCCACACCTTTCACAATTTCACGAGCTGCTAAAGCTTCAATAATCGTCCGCGATGCAGCGTTGACGTCTGTAAAATGTACATTCGCATAGGCTGCTGCGTAACGGCTAGAAAGATTAGTCTGGAAAGTTACCGTCCCCGTAACGGAATCGTATTTTACTTGTTTCACCACTTCTACACGGCCATCTTCTAGAATTGTATATACAACAACCTGATGAGCCTGCTCTTCTGGCTTCAGCTCGTATTTCATTGTCGCCGTCATTGGCGACTTCGAATCAAACTTGCGGGCCGCTGCTCCATCAGCCTTAACGAAGAAATCGTAAATCGTATTGCCTTTCCATTTTTGCTGTAAGCTTTGCGGAAGCGAGGCATCTCCTTGCTGGATAATTGAGATCTCCACCTGCTTCGAGCCAGCTGGAAGGCTACCTAAGAGAACTTCTACTGGAATGGAAAGCGATGCGCCATTTGCGGTGACCATCAATTCTTTTGCCTTGGCGTTCCCATCCTTTAGCGCTGCTGCGGAAATGTGAATGGCAGCACCCTTCGCATCTGCTCCAGACGGTACCACATTAATAACCAATTGCCCGTCTTTCGCTCCTTCGAGTGCTTTGTTAAGCTCCTCGTTGGAAATATTAATTTGAGCAATCCCCTTGTCGATACTAGCTCCTTTTGCTGTAATGATGCCCTTATCAATCGTGTTCAAGCTGCCATTGCTGCCGCCTGTGCTTCCCCCTGGTGTCGGTGGAGTGACCGTTGCTTTAGCCAGCAGCTGGAAAGTACGGAATAGCGCCGGGTCCTTCACTCCGCCAATACCCGAGCCCCACTCGATATATCCTTTGCGGCCTGCACCATCATTATCGTTGACCAGCATCGAGAAGCTTAATGCTTGATTCGCAGCGGCTTGGATCGGATAAAGCTCGCTCCAAGGAAGCTTCAGCTCATAGAAAGTTACCTTCGTTTCTTCATTTCGCGTTACGTTAAGCGTACCGTTCGTTACTGAACCTGTTGCTTTGCCTTGCATCGTAAGCCAGCGATAAATTTGCGGCCCGTCCGGCGTCTGCGAAATGCCGTATTCATACCAGGACTGGCTCTCGCCGGGAACACCCGGCGCTACGCTGAACTGAATACCATCGTTTTGCCAAATCGAGCTGCCGGAGGCTGCATGGTTAAACACATCGTCTTTTATGCTTGCTGAGAGATAGAAAAAGCCTTCATCCCAGCGCAGCTTGGCTGTACCGCTTAAGTCATCGTCACCTTGAAAACCTGTGATCACATTGCTGCCTTTCGCCAAATCAATCGTTATAGGCTGGCGGCTGTCCGTTTCATGCAATATGCGGTTAAAATCAATCTCTCTTGTCATATGAATGTTCTCATATCCGGCAATTTCAACCTTCAAATCAAGCGGATATTTAACCCCTTCAGCCAAGCCCGGCAAAGGAATGACATACGTCGATTGCCCGCTTGGCGCGACGACAGGGACTTTCGTATCCGTACCGCTGATTGTGCCGAGACCCGAACCTTTGCCAACCTCCCAAGCGATCTTTCCAACCGTTAAGCTGTCTTTTTCAGAGCTGTTTACGAACTGAAGACGGAGCGACTTGCTGCCGCTTTCATCATCAGTAATACTTGGTATGACCTTCAAGCCTTGGAAATACAATCTCAAATCATCGATAGGCGGCTCCGGCAGCGTCGCCGGATCTAGACCTGCTCCATTATAAGCGCCAATATTCGGAGCTTCCGTGCCCGATACCGAATTCCCCCAATAATCAAGACCGCCATTGTCGGCAATGAGCGTACCCGCACCCAAAGCAGGAGAACCGGCTCTTAGCTTGTACCCATCAACCGTATTCCAGCCTTTGCTGCCGCCGCCTTGATAAACGAGCATCGGGTTAGCCGTAACTTTATTCGGGTCAGCAGGCTCGTTGATCGGATGGTTGCCGTAAAACAAGTTATGGTCAAAAACGCCATTCATGCCCGGCACATGATAATCGCCTGTTCCAAGATTATAGATAAGATTGTTTTTGAATGAAAAAGCCGCCTGCAAATCCCCTGCTTCATTCCATTCATGATCCATAATTTTTGTATTTTGACCTGTTCCGATATAAATGCTGTTGTTATAAATTTGCGTATTAGGCGAAACTCCGCCTGCAAAGTTAAACGTATGAGTCAGGTCGTTTTGGCTGATATTGTATCTAACCACATTGTTTGAAGAGCCAACCAGCACGCCTGGTGTTAACCGCGCATCCACAAAGAGAATAAAGCCGCCTTTATTATCGTGGCTGTAGTTGTATTGAACGACGCTGTTGTTCGTATCAATATCTAAATTGAAGCCTTGACCGTCACCTTCCGGCTTATTCGTATTAAAGGATTCATTAAACTGCACCACATTGTTTTTGCCTCGAGTCGGCCAAATGGCAGCTGAACCGTTAAACTCACCAACCTCAGAGTAATTGCCGCCGCCTTCTGCCACATTATGTTCAATTAACGCACCATCGACGCCGAAAGTAAGAATGCCATCGCTATCGGCTTGCTTCACATAGTTTTGACGGATTTTCACACCAGTTGAAGCAAAATCCTGCCCATTCCAGCGCTGATCCCATACGACAATGCCCGTTCGTCCAATACGCTCCACTGTATTTCCTTGAATAAGCACTTGATCGAACTTATCCTTTGCGGTAGTGCCACCTACATATACGGAAATGCCCCCAAAGGCATGTGGTCCGCCCTCTGCTCCTGATTCAGTCGGATATCTGAAACTGCTTGATACGTCATGCACATAGTTATCCAAAATCTGAATGTTTGTCAGCGTACCCGCGTTTGCATTTTCAACAAGAATGCCCTCTCGGTACGTCGTTCCGCGTTCAGCGGCGTAGTTGGTTACCTCCAAATTTTGAATAACGACGTTCGAAGAATTGCGAAGATATACAGCGCCCCCGGCCATGCCGCCGCCGTTAATGATTGGTTTGCTGCCGCTGCCGTAAGATGTAATCGTTATTGGCGCTTCCGCTGTCCCGCTGCCCTTTGGATACAGCCGCTCGTTCCATACGCTGCCTTTTTTGAGCAAAATGCGATCACCCGCTGCAAAAGTCGTGTTATTGACGTTGGCAAACGATTTCCATGCCGTGCTTTGCGATTTGCCGTCATTGCTGTCGCTGCCAGCCGCGGCATCTACGAAATAATCGCCATCGCCTCCTGTGCCGCCGTTTCCAGGCACCACATTCGCAAGCGTTACAGAGCCCAGCTGCATGAGCCAATTCGCCAGATCGCCAGATAATTCTACTTTCAAATAATTAATGTCTGCAGGCAGCGGATCAGCCGGCGTATATGTAGCTCCTGACCAAGCCCCGTCCCCGGTCGATTCAGGCGTATCATGTATAGCACCAAGCTCTGTCCACACCGCGCCATCCGGCGAGCCATAAAACGTAATAACGCCCGTTGAACCTGCGAAGGAGTGAAGCCTTGCTGCAAAATGCTTAATGCCATGCAGATGATAAACGACTGACTCATCCGACACAGCCGTTCTCACGATTCTAGAAGCATCCCCGCCAAAAAAAGCCGGATTGGTAGTGTCAATCGACCAATTAGCCGTAAACGAAGCAAGCTTGGAAATGTCATCAAGCTTATCGTCAATCGTCTGAGGTGCCGTTGACAGATTTGAAACCGTAATCGATCCAAGCTGCATGAGCCAAGTATCGATGTCTCCGCTCACTTCAATTTTCAAATAATCGATTCCGCTTGGCAGTGCTCCCGAGGAGCTGTATTCCGTTCCATACCAGCCGGAGCCTGTTCCTACAGGATCTGAATATTGAGAAGGAATTTCTGTCCAAGCAGAACCGTCCGCTGAGCCATAGAACGTAATGACCGCAGTTGATCCGGAGAAATAATAAGCTTGCAACGCAAAGGACAGAATGCCATCCAGCCTATATACAGCATACTCCGTCGTCGTTGACGTTCTAACCGCCCTAGAATCATCGCCTCCAAAAAAATGCGGATTCGTATTGTCAAATGTCCAGTTTGGCGAACTCGCAAACATCTTGGAGTTATCCGTTAACGCATCTTCAATCGATACTGCATCATGCGCAGATACGCTCGCAGCTGGCAATGCCAGCATGCTGAGCAGCGTGAGGACCAGCATCGCATTCATCCACTTCTTCAACATTTTTCATGGCTCCTTCTTAAAAAAGAATAGAAATTCATTTATTAATAAAAAGCTATAATTTCGTTATACCTAGCCAGCTTCGTGCAAGGCGTTCTGCACGCTCGTTATCCCAATCAACATTCGCTAGTCTTGATTCCTGCTGAGCGATTTCGCGAAATTGTTCAGACATCAACTCGCTTGCGATCGCGTCTTTCACTTTCTCATAGGATTGGAGAATTGGCTCTCCTTTAGAAATGCAATACAGTAGATTCAGCTCCCCGTTCTCTTCAAAAATATCGCTCAATTGATCTGCCTGGATACGCTCTGCTTGCTGCACCGCTATTGGACTCTCTAAAGCCGCGGTACGACGAGTTGCACTCGTTAAGCTTGCATCCATCACCTCTATCGCAAGCTGCTTGGCAGAATCGATGAAGCTTGCTTGGTCTACAGCTGCTTTTTTCAACTGTTCCATAACGCGGAGAGCCTCGTTCTTATTAATCAAAGCGGCTCCATCTCCATAAGGCAGCACCGCCCATCTAAGCTTTACATGCCCCGGTAGCGAATACTTCGTCTGTTTATCCGTTTCATATGCCTGTTTTACTTTGTCATTTGGAACAGAGAGCTGGCCGCTTTTTTGCATTGCTTCAAGTGTCGCGCTTTCCAAATTGCTCATGTAATAGCTGTAATAAGCTTCGATTTCGAAGGAAGTGGGTCCATATACGATTTCACCGTCTGCTGCAGCCTTACTGCGCCTGCTATTCTCAGCTTCCATCCCGCTGAGAAACGATTCGTAGCTGCCATCCACAGCAATCCCACTCTTCTTCGCCAGCTGCTGCAAAACTATCGTTTTCGTCAGCTCCGCTTTAGCTTCCTCAATTAACCTCTGCAAAGGCATTTCACCGGAGTAGGAAGTCGTCCAGAACTGATCTGTATATTCAGCTCCGTAGGTTTGCTTGAAATAATCAGCTACGAGCGCTTTTTTCAACCCTAAATACATTCCGAATTGTTCTGCTGAAGCTGCATGGCCGTTAACGATTAAGGGTTCGGAAGCAATACTCGATCGTTTTTGCGAAGCGCCGACCAAGAAGAAAACTGCTGTAAGCGTTATCAATAAAAACAAAATGAAAAACTGCTTTTGTTTCGCACGCAACCCCTTTATCGCCATATCCTTCTGCTTCCTCACGACATCCATTCTCCTTCCACATTACATGTTGTCCTTTGCCATTCGCAGAGGCTCCGCCGCTGCCCTATTGATTGTAAATCCCCAAGGCTGACTGCCCTTGGGGATTTAGAGTTCACCGAAAACTTCCGATGCTTATTGCACTTTATCGAGATAGTCCTTTTGGAAATCGGCAGCTGCCTTCTCAAGCAGTGCTTTCGGATCTGCATTCTTGTTCGTTAATACAGCTTGGATAGCCACATCAAGCGTTTTGTAAAGCTCTTGCGCATTGACTGGCACCTCAGGGCGAAGACCAGCCGAACCATTCGTCATGTAATCATTGAACATATCCATATTTACATTGGTGTATTTATCAAGAATAGCTTGCTCTGCTTTAATACGATCCTCGTTCACCCATACGCGAAGTCCGTGCGGGCCAACGATTAAACCTTGCTCGTTAGCTGTTTTGGATTGCGTTTCAAGTCCAAGCAACGACTCTTCACTCGTTTGCGGCGAGAAGCCCTTCACATCCAGCCATTTGAAGGCTGAATCCAATTGCTCAGGCGTCGCATCCGGCGCAAACATGTATAATCCGCCGCCTAGAAGCGTCGCATTTCCTTTTGGTCCTGTCGGCAGTGCAGACATAGCCAGATTATCCTTTGGCATTTTCATGTTTTGAACGATCGCATTACCCCAATCGGATATGCCGAAGCTCATCGCCACTTGCTCTGTTCCGAACATTTGGAATAAATCAGTACCGACATCAACTAGATTGTTTGCAGGAAGCACGTCATATTTCCATTTCAAATCCTTTACGTATTGAAGCGCTTCAGCAGCCTCTGGGGAATTAAATACAGCTTTCCATTTGCCATCTACCTGCTGTTCAAAATCAGCGCCATATGCCCAGGCGATATTCATGAACATCCAGCCGCCTTGATTGTTTTTGGTTGGGAAGAAAAAGCCGGACTTTCCTGTTTTCTCTTTGATCGTTTTAGCGGTTTGCGCAAGCTCCTCATAGGTTTTCGGGAAATTCGGCACCCCTTTGTCATCTACAAGACCTGCTTGCTTGAACAGGTTTACGTTGTACATAAGGCCCATCACGTATCCGTCTTTTGGAATGCCGTAATATTTGCCGTCTTTTTGCACCAGCTTCAGCAAATCTGGGTTAAGCGCTTTGTCGAACTCATTTTTAGTCATAATATCCGTAATATCAGCGGCATAATTAGCCTTGATAATTTTGTCTGCTTCAGTAAAAAAGGTTTCATACACGGTAGGAAGCTCACCGCTTGCCGCCTTTGGAAGGAACGAGCTTACATCATAGCCCCATTCATCCTTATCCACTGTAATAAGCGGATATTTCTCTTTCATCTTGGCAACATAATCGGTGTAAATTTTGACCTGAGCTTCCTCATTCGGCTTTGGCCAGTTGCTGACCTTGATCGTTGTAGGCTTCGCTTCGGAAGGCGCTTCCGTCGCTGGATTATTTTCGCCGCTATTGCTGCTTGCCGTCGGCTCCACAGCATTATTGCCGCTATTTTTACCGCAGCCTGCGATAACGAGAACAAACACGCACAACATAATAAACGTAAACTGCCAAGTGTTTCTTTTTTTCAAATTCATTTGTAATCCCCCAGCCTTCTATTTGGAATGATGACATTACGAGCTTTTGAAGCGCTTTCTTATTTGCCGGCAACTAAATGCTATCATACTCATTATCGCATTCAGTAGGGCACAAATCTGCGAAACAGTTTAATATTCTGCGCGCTTCCTTAACCTTTGATGCTTCCGGCAATCGAATAGCCCTGCATAATATAGCGCTGGAAGACTAGAAATAGTAGAACCGGCGGAACGATGGCAAATGTTAAGCCAAGGAACTGGATATCTGCAGGCAGCGTAGCCTTTAAGTTGAAAATAGCAACGATGACCGTCCACTGCGACTGGTCTTTCAGAATCATATACGGCCAGAAAAAGTCATTCCATACGCCGTTGATCGTTAAGATCGAGATTGTGATGAGCACAGGTCCACTCAAAGGCAAAATAATCCGCAAAAAAATGCTTAGCTTGGAAGCTCCGTCAATATGGGCAGATTCGACCAAGGAAGCTGGAATCGTGTCGAAAAAGTTTTTGAAAATAAGAATGACAACGGGATTGACCGCCGCCAAAAACCATAATGGCCAATACGTATTCGTAAAGTTAATATGGAACAGTGGAAAATCGACAATATTGCCGAACAAAGGAACAATTCCGACTGTACTCGGCAGCAGCACTGTCCAAAGAATGAGCAAAAAGAAAAAGGCGCTTCCTTTTGGCTTCAGCTTAGAGAAAAAGTAACCTGCCAATCCATTAAACAACACCGTAAATACAAGCGTTCCGATCGTCACATAGGACGTATTCACATAATAACGCATAAACTTGAACTCATTCCATGTGTCCCAAAGCTTCTCGATGTGAAAAGACCGCGGAATAATGGTAGGCGGAATTTCGTAAAACTCCTTCACATCCTTGAAGCTGGACAAAATAACCCAGACAGGAGGCAGAAGGCATACGAGTGAAATGATCGTCATGATCGCAAAAAATAGCCAATACATAATTTTAACCTTAGGTATTTTGTATTCCAGATCCCCAATAATTCCTGATGATTTAGCCATTTTCATTTACTCACTCCTTACTCCTTGTCCCATTTTTTCTGCAATTTGAAATAGTAGACGGTCATAACCATCAAAATCATAAAGGTAATGACGCCGAGTGCCACCGAATGACCCGCCTCGAAATAACGGAAGGCATAGAAGTAGCTTTGCAGCTGCAGAGTCATCGACGAATTATTAGGGCCGCCCTCTGTCAAAACGAGAGGCTCATTAAAAATTTGGAAAACGCCGCTAATTTGTAAGATCAGCGTTAAGCCGATTAAAGGTGAAATCTGTGGAAGCGTAATGTTCCAAAATTTTCGCCATATGCCTGCGCCATCAATTGAAGCCGCCTCATACAGCTCACTATTCACACCCTGTAAACTGGCGAGAAATAGAAGCGTTGTTGCCCCGAAGCTTCTCCATGTGATCGTGAGCACGATCGTAATAATCGTCAAGCTTGGGTCCTGCAGCCACCCCTGCGGATGAATGCCGACCATGCCTATTATTTTATTGACCAAACCGTTCTCACTCGGCTCAAAGAGGAACATCCACAGCATGGATGCTGCAATTCCCGGAATCATGCTTGGGAAAAAAGCCGAAAACCGGAAAAAAGAGCTCCAATGCCGCATTTCATTAATCATGACAGCAACGACGATCGGAATGACAAATCCAATAACAAGAGACCAAAAAACGTACATAAACGTATTGATCAAGGTTTGCTGGAATACCGAATTGGTGATGACATCGATATAATTTTGCAGCCCGATAAATGACTCTGCTTTAAATCCCTTTGTCTTAAAAAAGGATAACCAAATGCCTGACAATAACGGCTGCCATGAAAAGAAAAAGAAAAAAAGCAGCGTGGGAATAATTAAAAGCCACGAGGACCATTCCTTCATCCAATACATAAAAAAAGTCGATTTTTTCTGCTTAGGAGTATACGTGGGTGTACCGGCGTTTACGCTCATGTTGGCTTCCTTTCCTAAATGATGTATTTAATTAAAATGATAACGCTTCCTTGCGAAGAGCGACATCCTTCAACCCTGCGAAATGGTTTGACATGGTGTGAAATATAAGCGCCGATTGCTGCTAACGTTGTTCTCCCTTCTTCATGGCAATCGCTGCTTTAGCTCATGGTAGCACAGTAAAAAGATTTGCCAGTAGGTTGTTATCCTGCGAAAGGGTGGATTATTCTGTCGGAACCTTCCATGGCACTGACGAAATAAGGACGATATATTATAATAAAATGGATCGACAACAATGGGTTATGGGGGAGTCGGACACCATGTTGAAAGCGCTTATCGTCGACGACGAGTATTTAGTTCGCACAGGAATCCGCGAGACCATCGATTGGGCCGAATATGGGGTAGAGATTATTGGAGATGCAAGCAATGGCGTGGAAGGGCTGGAGCTCGCACTGCTTCATCAGCCCGATGTCATTGTGACTGATGTGCGTATGCCTTATATGAACGGGCTGGAGTTTTTGGAGAAAATAAAAGAGCATAATCTGCATTGCGGCGTTATTGTGCTCAGTGGATACGATGAGTTTCAATATGCCCAGGAGGCGCTTCGCCATGGCGCAGCCAGTTATCTGCTTAAGCCGGTAAATATCGATGAGCTGGCAGAAACGGTCCAGCAAATTGGGCGGCAAACGATTGAAAAACGAGCAAACCGCATGCAATTTCAAAAATATAAAAAAGAAGAGAGCGCCATCTCCTCGCAATTTTGGCTTGATTTATTTTACGGGCGACTCTCTGACACCACATTGATTCAGGAGAAATATGATTGGCTGAATATCGCGATTGCGCCTGAGGATAAGCTGATTGCTGCTGTCATCTCTATCATTCCAGACACCGTTACAGCGATAGATTTTGTGGATCAATCCAAATGGTCGGCAATTGAACAGCAAATTCGCCAGATCTTAAACAACCATTCAGTGAATACTATAGCTGTTTTGCAAAGTGCACCGACAGAATGGACAGTCATCACGGCTTCGAGCCTGCCAATCATCGATTTTGCATCCACCATGTACACTTTTGGTTACGCTGTCATTAAAGAAATAAAAGACTCCGCCGGCTTCCAATTGACGGTAGGCTTCACTGAAGCAGCTGACCGCTATACTGGCATACACACTGCTTTTGTGAAAGCACGCGAGGCGGCACGCAAATCCATCTCTGGATTAGGCGGCGTCTTATTCGAATCAGAAAATGAACGTTCAGGCTCAAGACGCGAGGTTCGGGACGCGCTCGCCTATATTAGACTTCATTATGCAGATAACATTACAGCCGACATGGTTGCCGAGAAGGTTCATGTCAGCCCAACTCATCTGATGCATTTGTTTAGGAAGGATCTGAACAAAACGTTTTATGAGTGCCTGACGGAATATCGCATCGATGAGGCTAAGCGTTTGCTGCGCTACTCCTCCTACCGCGTTTATGAGGTCGGTCTGCATGTTGGCTTCGGCGATTCCAAATATTTCAGCCAAATTTTCCGCAAAATGACCGGGATGTCTCCTAGCGAATATGCCAAATATCAACAATAAGCAGGATCGCAGCGACAAGTCGTCCTCTATTTTGCGTAAAATGAACATTAGAACCCGAATCGTCTTTGTCATCATCGCCGGATTGACGCTGCATCTCACTTTGATGCTGGGTGTGTTCAACATTTACGCGCACACGTATCTCAAAAACAATTTGTACAATCACATTGGCAATATTCAAAAAGAGATCGGACTCAGCTTAGAGCTGATCGTCGATGATATCCAAATGCTTTCGCTCCGTTTCCTCGTCAATACAGACATTTACCGCCTGATCAGCGACTCGTCCATTGCAGAGGATGAGAAAAAAACGCGTATTCGTTCGCTGATGGAAGGCATCGTCGCCAAGAACGAGCTGATCGGCGACGTGGTGGTCATTACAAATGAAGGCACCCGTTACCGATATGTCGCCGATACAGAAATTTTTGAAGATCCGGATGACCTGCTGCTATCCAAAATCGAGGAGTCTATTTTACCTGTTATCGGTAAGGTGAAGCATAACGCTAAAGGTGACGCCTATATCGTTTTCGGACAAAAATATCGCAATTTCAATACTGGCCAAAACATTGGTACGATTCTCGTCTATGTGAAGGAATCTTCGCTGTTTAATCTTTATAAGCCAGCGTTTGAGGGGCTAGGCTATTCCTATATTGCCTCGGTCACTAATGAAGTGATTTCACATCCGGATAAACGGGTGGTCGGCAATACTCTTCTGGAATCGGATTCGTTCCATCCCGGAGAAACGGCAGGTTATCGAAACGTATCATCGGGGCATGAAAACTATGTTTTGAGCACGTATCCACTGAGCGACCGCCTGAACCGATTCGGCGTCAGCTGGAAGCTTGTTTCCGTTGTATCGCGGCCACAATTGTTTGCAGCGATTACGGAAGGAAACCGCAACGCGCTATATTTCGCTTTGCTCGTTTTTGTTGGTCTCTTAGCTCTATCTTTTTATTTGGCATCCAAAATTACGGAGCCTGTCTTCAATCTGACAAAGAAGCTGGGTGCGATAGGAAAGTCCGGGCTGCAGCTCATGAATGATCGAAATAAACCGAGCGACGAAATCAGTGAGCTTGAAAACAGCTATTACACGATGATCGACCGAATCAACAACCTCATTCACGAAAACAATGAGGAAAAGGAAAAGCAGCGAGTGATGGAGCTAACCGCTTTGCAATCGCAAATCAATCCGCATTTTTTGTACAATACGCTCGATGCGATCACTTGGACGGCCAGGCTGAAAAAACAACCTGAAATCGAGAGAATGATTTCTGCGTTAGCGACCTTCTTCCGAATCAGCCTGCATAAAGGGGACAAGCATATTCCCGTTGAGGAAGAGATTCGGCTGGTAAAAAGCTTTGTAACCGTTGAGCTGATGCGTTTTCCAGACAAATATGATGTCACCTACGATATCCCAGAGCCGCTTCGGAAAATTCGCATCTTGAAGCTTATTCTTCAGCCATTAGTGGAGAACGCCATTAAACATGGCATGAGTGAGAAACAAGGAAAAGGATTAGTCGAGGTTAAAAGCTGGCGAGACGAGACCTATCTGTATTTTGAAATTAAGGATGACGGGGTAGGGTTCAAAAGCAAATCCAACATTCAAAGCACCGACAAAAATGTGTTGTTTCAAAGCGGTTACGGCCTCAGAAACGTTGACGAGAGGATTAAGCTCGAATATGGCAAGGAATCGGGGCTCACGATAACGAGCGAACCCGGAAAAGGAACGACTGCCCTTATTCGGATTCGCCTCAGCCTAGATCAAATCTCATGATGTCTGCGCATTTGTTTGTACAAATCCTTTAATGGATCTAGAATGCTGCGAGACAGCCGCTTAATCAGTATAAAAAATAGTGCCAAAATAAAAGCGCCAACTCCGATCAGCGTATTTCTTAGCAGTCGGAGTTCGCTTTTGATCGGCTCGCCTGAGATTAGAATCGCGATTCGATCATCAGAATGATACAAGCGATATAACAAAACAATGCCCTCTTCCGTCTGATTGATCGTCATTTCCTCATTCGCTTCTTTTTGTGTATCCTCCTGCAGCGTTTCCCAAATCACATCGTTAGGCTCTTCCTGCAAGCCATTTGCATTCAAAATCGCATGATCATGCGTAATAATATAGGTAGGATGACGGCCATACAATTCAGGATCGTCGGCATGATAGAAGCTGCTCATCTTCTTCAAATCCACATTCATGAGAAGCAGGCCCGTTATCTTCTCGTTTGTATCGATGATTTTGGCCACATAAACCAGCTTTCTGCGTGGATCTGTGTTCTTGTACACGAGCGAGCTCGAAGCTTGAACAATCCATTCGGACGTTAAATCTGAGCTTAAAAACTTCGTATATTCGGGAAGCTTCTGGGTCTCCTGGAACGAGCGTATCGCCGATACGTTGCTTGATGCGTACACGCTGCCGCTATTCCCGTACATCACCATATCTAAAATATAAAGGTTGGATGAAATCATGCCGTCCAATATCGGCGGAATGGTATTGTCATATTCGTTGCTTGTGAGGGAAGCATGAACGGCTGTATTGTTTGTCACCAAACTAGCCATTTCCTCCATCCATTTCATAAACAGCTGGGCGTTTTTGTGCTGTTGGCCTGTATATTGTAGGGAAAGCTGACGCTGCATTTCCGAGCTTTTGTTCTCCATGGTTCGAAATACGAGCATGCTGGACAAGATCACATATAAAATAATGACCGATAGCAAAATAATTTTCATTTTCTTATCAAGCGATCTAAACACCGTATCCCCTCGTTCCCCAGTTGTCCTCATTTCTATTTTAACGCAAGCTATAATGAAGCGCTTTCTTTTATTGCCCATCGATAGTACCATACAAGCTGCTTATAAAAAAGCCATTAAAGCTGCGAAATGGTTTGCAATCGCAGGATGAATGGATAAACGAAAAAAACTCCCGATTATATCAGGAGTTCATTCGCAGAATGTGGGCAGGCCGCTAAAACGTTTCAACTAGTGCTTGCGCAGCTTCTTCGATATGCGGTTGCCCGCTGACTGCATCAGCTGCACGAGCAAAATAAGAATAATGACGCAAACGTACATCACGTCGGGCTCCCAGCGCTGGTAGCCGTACCTAATCGCCACATCGCCTAAACCGCCTGCGCCAAGTACACCCGCCATCGCTGTTGCGCCAATTAATCCAATCGTTGCGATGGTTAAGCCAAGCACGATCCCAGGTCTTGCTTCCTTCAAAATAACCCGCCAAATGATTTGCCGGCGCGAAGCTCCCATCGCTTGAAATGCTTCAATAACACCGGGATTCACCTCCAGCAAAGCCGATTCGATAAGCCTCGCAATATAAGGCGCAGTATAAAAGACAAGAGGCACGATTGCTCCTTTCACCCCGATAGTCGTATGCACAATCCATTTCGTAATAGGAATGATCGCTATCAAAATAATGATGAACGGGACAGACCGCAGCACATTGATGACTGCGTTTAACAGATGATAGAGCACCTTGTTCTCATAAATATGATTTGGGCGCAGCACGACCAGGCAAATGCCCAGAAACAAGCCAATAATAGTGGAGAAAAACAAGGAATAGACAACCATCGCCGCCGTTTCCCCTAGCGCTTCCGTGTATAGATCATGGTTCTCGGCGAGGCTTCTGAAGAAGCTATCCAGCATGCTTAAGCACCTCCACCTGCATTCCGTTTTGTACCATGTATGCAATTCCTTCTTCTATGGCAGTCGATTCGCCCGGCAAACTAATTAAGAGAAAACCAAATATGGTATCTTTAATTTTCGTTATATTCCCGTACAAAATGCTTGGCCGAAGCTGATAGCGCAGCGTCAAATCTGCGAGTATAGGCTCGCTTACGGTTTCGCCAATGAAAGAGATGCGAAGCAGATGTTTCGGCTCTGCAGGGTGGTTGGCTTTGTAAAGCAGCTCCTGCGGCAAATCCGCATCAAACACGCTTTTCGTAAATTTTTTGGTCGTATCCGTTTGCGGTTTCGTAAACAGCTCCAAAATAGAGCCCTGCTCTACAATGATGCCGTTCTCCATAACGGCTGCTCGATCACATATCTTTTTCAACACATACATCTCATGGGTAATCAGCACAATCGTAATCCCATAGGAACGATGAATGTCGAGCAGCAAATGCAAGATCGAATCGGTCGTCTGCGGATCAAGTGCCGATGTCGCTTCATCGCATAACAAGATTTCCGGCTCGTTGGCAAGCGCCCTTGCAATCGCCACACGCTGCTTCTGCCCTCCAGACAATTGAGCGGGGTAGCTGTCTCGTTTATCCGTAAGTTCCACAAGCTTCAGCAGCTCGCTTACCCTTGCTTCAATTTGTTTTTTGGGGACACCTGCAAGCACGAGCGGAGAAGCTATATTTTCATAGACGGTACTCGACATAAGCAAGTTAAAGTTTTGAAAAATCATCCCGATTTTCCGCCGCATAATGCGCAGTTCCTGCTCGCTAAGCGATGCCAGATCCGTGTCATTTATACGTATACTGCCAGCAGTCGGCCGCTCCAAATAGTTGATGCAGCGTAGAAGCGTGCTTTTGCCTGCTCCGCTGTAGCCGATAATGCCAAAAATTTCCCCTTTACGAATATGCAGATTCGCGTCCTTAATTGCATGGATGTTCTGTTTGCCCTGTTGATACGTTTTGCTGACATTTTCGATCCAGATCACTGTACAACCCCGCCTCTGCTAAAATGTTAAAAAGGTCTCTTCATCTAAGAAGAGACCAAGGTCTATAATTGAGTTACCAAGATGCGACAATGTACGTGCCGTATTTTTCTTCTACGAATTTCTTGACTTGGTCGGAATGATAAGCCTTAATCAATCTTTGGAATACCGGCTTATCCTTGTCCTCGGTTCTTACTGCAATAATATTTACCCAAGGAGAATCCTTTGGCTCAATAAAAATGGCATCCTTCGTTGGCACAAAACCCGCTTCTACCGCATAGTTGGTGTTGATTACTGCCGCCGTCAGATCGCCAAGCGCTTTCGGTATGAATGCTGCATCCAGCTCCTCAAATTTCAATTTGAGCTTGTTTTCTGCGATGTCGCGAACAGTCGCTTTAATGCCAACGCCTTCTTTTAACTTGATCAGTCCAGCGTTTTCAAATAGAATCAACGCGCGTGCGCCATTCGTCGGATCATTAGGCAGGCCGATGACATCGCCTTCCTTTATTTCAGAAACGTCTTTGATTTTTTTGGAGTAGAAGCCGATTGGAAAATTAAGCGTGTTTGCGATCTTCACCAAATCAAGGTTGTTATCCTTCTTGAATTGATCGAGATACGGCTCATGCTGGAATGCATTGGCATCAAGCTCGCCTTCCGCCAGCACTTTATTCGGCTGTACATAGTCATTGAATACAACAAGCTCAATATCGAGGTTATCCTTAGCCGCAACTTCCTGCACCTGTTTCCAAATCTCTTCCTCAACGCCTGCCGAAATGCCTACCTTAAGCTTCGCTTTCTCTCCTTCTCCCTCTGCACCGCTCAATTCTGATTTGTTGCCGCACGCGGCAAGCACAGCGGTTAATACCAGTGTCAGCATAATCAATACGATCTTTTGTTTCATATGATCTCCCCTGCTTCCTATTTGTTTTTCAAGCTGATTACATGTCTAGAAAAACAGAAAAGCTCTTATTCCACGATGCCGGCTGTTTGCGCCGTTCCGTGAAATAAGAGCTTTTAGTCGTCTAATCAGCTCGATTTCTTATAATTCCGATGAGCTTACTATAGATTTTATTTATTGCTTCTGTCAACGATTTTATTTGTCATTCAAGCGCTAGCTCTTCCATGGATGACCAATTCCAACGTGGAACGGCTGCCGCTCCGTTATTGCACCATGCTGCAGCCGCGCTAGCCATCTTACGATTTAGCCTGCACCTCATCCTTAATCCGCTGTACAACCTCAGCAATCGCTAGTGATCCGAGATCACCTTCGCCTCTTTTCCTGATGGCAACGCTGCCCGCGTTTTTCTCACTTTCACCGAGTACCAATGTGTAAGGCACCTTTTCAAGGCCAGCCTCGCGAATTTTATAACCCAGCTTCTCATTCCGTGTATCCACTTTAGTGCGAATGCCCGCTTCAGCGAGTGCTTCCTTCACCTGCAAGGCATAATCGATATATTTCTCCGAGACAGGCAGCAGCTTAACCTGAACAGGTGCGAGCCATAATGGGAATGCTCCTGAATAATGCTCTGTCAATATACCGATAAAACGATCAATCGATCCATATACCGCACGATGAATAACGACAGGGCGATGCTTCTGGTTGTCTTCGCCAATATAGGACAAATCAAATTTCTCAGGCATTTGGAAATCAAGCTGAATCGTGCCGCATTGCCAGCTCCGCTTCAAAGCATCGAGGATATGAAAGTCGATTTTTGGCCCATAAAATGCACCGTCGCCCTCATTTACGCGATATTGAATATTGCGGCTGTCCAGTACGCTGCGCAGTGATTGCTCCGCTTGATCCCATAGCTCCTCGGAACCCATTGAGTCCTCTGGTCTAGTCGACAGCTCAATTTTGAAATCAAAACCGAATACGCCGTAGATATGGTCGATCAATGCGATCGCATGGCTGATCTCTGCTTCAATCTGATCAGGCCGCACGAATATATGAGCATCATCCTGGCAAAACGTACGCACCCGCATCATGCCGTTCAGAGCACCCGAGTACTCATGGCGATGAACCTGGCCAAATTCCGACATCCGAATCGGAAGCTCTCTATACGAATGCAGACTGTTTTTGAAAATCAGCATATGCCCCGGGCAGTTCATCGGTTTTAGCGCATAAGCCGTGTCATCCACATTTGTAAAATACATATTGTCCTTATAATGATCCCAGTGACCCGATTGCTCCCACATCCGCTGGTTCATCATAAATGGCGTGCGTACTTCCTCATAATCCCGCTGCCACTGCTTCTCGCGAATCAGGCTCTCCAGCTCCGTACGAATTGTCATGCCGTTCGGCAGGTAGAACGGCATGCCCGGCGCCTCTTCTGAGAACATGAACAGCTCCAATTCCTTGCCCAGCTTGCGGTGATCACGCTTCTTCGCTTCCTCCAGCAGGTGCAAATGCTCATCAAGCTGCGCCTTTTTCGGGAACGACGTGCCATATATGCGCTGCAGCATTTTGTTGTCCGAATTGCCACGCCAGTAAGCGCCTGCTACACTTAGCAGCTTGAACGCCTTGATGCGTCCTGTGGAAGGTAAATGAGGACCGCGGCAAAGGTCAACAAACTCGCCTTGCTCATACAGCGAAATAATGGAATCGTCCGGCAAATCACGAATTAACTCCAGCTTGAGCGGCTCTTCCTCCTGTGCGAATAAAGCTGTCGCTTCCTCGCGACTCACTTCACGACGCGTAATAGGCAGGTTTTCTTGAATAACCTTGCTCATCTCCGCTTCTATCGCAGCAAGATCATCTGTAGACAACGGCTTCTCGATATCAATGTCATAGTAGAAGCCATCCTCAATAACAGGACCAATCCCAAGCTTCACAGTCTTTTCCCCATAGATACGCTTTATGGCTTGTGCCATCACATGCGCTGTACTGTGACGGTAAATCGCTAAACCATCAGCACCATCAAGCGTTATAATTTCAACGCTGCTGCTTGCTAGGATGGGCTCGTTCAGATCGACGAGCCTGCCATCGACTTTTCCCGCGACTGCATTTTTGCCAAGGCCAGTACTGATTGATTCCGCCAATTGCGCGGCGGTTGTCCCCCGTGGATACTCCTTAACTGTTCCATCCGGTAATGTAATTGCAATACTCATCATGCAGCCTCCGATCGAATGTAGTTGAACGCAAAAAAAACACATCTCTCCCACCAAGGGACGAGTGCGTTCAGCTCGTGGTTCCACCCTCATTCGATCTGCTGCTTTATATGACTGGCTATCCGCCAGACTTAAAGTTACAGCAAGATCCTTATTGAGCACCCGGTAACGAGGATGAATCGGTGTTATTTACAATCGCTTTGTGCAAACAGCGGGTTCAATAACACGGCTACAAAGGGGTAATTACACAATCGGTTGCTGGAGAAGCTCTCAGCCTTAGCCTCTCTCTCTGGACAGCTCGTATAAGGTAATCATGTCTTTGGTCAAAGCCTATTTATGGGTAAATTGTAATTCGAATGTTCCAATAAGTCAACTGCAGCCAAGTATTCATGGAAATAAGCATAATTTTTAGCATTTTTATTCGATCATTTTAGACGTGCCCAGTCACTTCCACATGCACCATCGGACAAAATATGCTTTAATATACCAAAGGAGCGTGATTCAATGGACATCAAATCGTTTCTATTTCCAAAAAACGAGGTCTCATACCTCATGACATCCTCTAATATGAAAGAAGCCATAGATAAATTAGAGGCTAGCCACTATACAGCCATTCCGATCTTGGACGACAATGGCTTATATTTCGGAACACTTTCCGAAGGGGATTTGTTATGGAAGTTGAAAGCCACACCCGGCCTCACCTTCGATACAATGCACGAAATTCCTGTCGTCTCCATCAAAAAACGGATGAAAGTCGAATGTGTCGCGATCAACGCCGATTTGGACGATATGCTGGCGCTGGCGGCCGATCAGAACTTCGTTCCCGTCGTAGACATCGATCGTGTCTTTCTTGGTATTATTCGCCGCAAAGATATCATCGAATACTATACCCGAAATATTTCTGATTAATTGGAAAAGCCAGATCATGCAAATCAAGAAGGCTGCCGTCGCCGGCAGCCTTTTATGATGAATTAGTGGTGAACACGCTTAAATGCTTTGTTTGGATAACGCTTCAAAATACGCTGCAACGACCTCACGAAATTCCAGAGCAGCTCGCGAAATATACCGATTCCTATGCCATAATAGCGCTATCTCCCGTACTAATTCGTGATTCTCTATTTGGAGATAATGGATTTGTTCCCGCGAATTCCTTGCCGTGCTGGGTATGAAGGCTATACCTATTTCGGCCTCTACAAGCATGCTAAGCCTTGCAGGTTCATCCCCCTCATACACATATTTTGGTACAAATCCAATCGATTCGCATAAAGAGTCAACTAAATCGCGCGTACCGTAACCTTTTTTCACTCCGACAAACCATTCATCCCTTAGCTCTGCCAAAGATACGCTGCTTCGATCTGCCAGCCGATGCCCCTTTGGAACAGCTACAAGGATCGGGTCGATAAACACGATTTGACATTCGATATCATCCCCTTCTATAGGAGGCGAGGACAAGCAAAAATCCACTTCTCCTCTATCCAGAAGCGTAACCATTTCCTGTGTGGTGAGCATTTGCACATGAAATTGAATATCAGGACGTTTTTTCCGAAACTCACGAAGGATATTGGGCAATTTGCTTGCAGTGGTCACTGCTAATTTGAGCGTGCTATGTTCCGGGCTGGATAAATCGCTAAGCTCCTGCTTCCCCTGCTCCAATTCAAACAATGCCCTTTCTGCACGGCGGAGGAATAGGCTGCCATACTCATTCAATCGCAAATTCCTCCCTATTCGATCGAATAAGGGAACCCCTAAATCCTCCTCCAAGCGCCCAATCGTTTTGCTTAGTGAAGACTGAGTAACGTGCAGATTGCGTGCAGCTTCGGTCATATGCTCCAAACGAGCTACCGTAAGAAAATATTGCAGTTGAAGAAGTTCCATTTTGCGCCCCCATTCATTCCCTCAAGTCAATGAGATTATAGCATCAAATGCGTTGGAATGAATAAATGATTTCAAGTACGATGACATTAATACGATTTGGGGGCGATTCAAAAATGAGTGTTCGCAGCAGGTGGTTAATGATCTCCGTTGGTCTAGGAATACTATTGAACCCATTAAATTCTTCGATGGTTTCAGTTGCTATTCCACGTCTGCAGCATGTATTCCAACTTGATTTTACAAGTGTTTCTTGGATTATTTTTTCCTTTTACATTGCAAGCAGCATCGCTCAGCCTATTATGGGAAAGGCCAGCGATTTATTCGGGCGCAGGAAGATCTTTCTTGCCGGCCTTGTTGTAGCCTTCGTTGCGTCATTACTAGCTCCGCTGTCACCAAACTTCGGATGGCTCATAGTGTTCCGCATTGTGCAAGCCATTGGAACAAGCATGATGGTTGCCGTTGGAATGGCTATTGTACGCATTCATATTACAGAGAAACAAGCGACTGCGCTGTCTGTTTTGTCCATCTTTCTATCGGGAGCGGCAGCCATAGGACCCTTTATTGGCGGGATCTTGATTCATTCGTGGGATTGGACGGCTATCTTTTTCGTCAATATTCCATTTGCGATAGCTAGCTTTCTATTAGCATGGAGAACTATTCCTATCGATGAACCGCAAATGCACGCTGCAAAGGACATGTCTTTTCGTATGTGGTTTGATTTGATAGATGCGTCAGGAATCCTGCTCTTTACAGTAGGTCTGGTTGCCCTGCTCGCTTCATTGCTCTCAGCCAAATCATCTGGACATGTCTCATTCAGAAATGTCGTTGCCTTGCTGGTCGGACTTGCTGCACTTGGGGCATTCGTTCGACATGAGTTAAAAGCGGCGTCACCTTTTATTCCACTGCGCACATTCGCCAAATATCCTGCGATGACTTGGGTTAATGTAGAATTCATGCTCGTTAACGTATTATATTACTCGCTCTTTTTCGGGCTACCATCCTATTTGCAAATGGTACGCCATGTCAGTGAGTTCCAAACCGGGATTCTCATGCTAAGCTTAGGCTTATGCTCGCTAGTTACTTCTCCAATCGCAGGACGATGGATCGATAAATCAGGACCAAGACCAGCATTGCTGGTATCTGCCATACTCATGACACTTGGGTCAGTGTGGCTCGTCACATTGAATCAAAATTCACCGGTTATTAGCGTATGTCTAGCTTTGGCTGCATTCGGTATTAGCAACGGGCTGAACAATGTAGGGATGCAAGCATCCTTGTTCCAAAGCTCTCCAAAAGAAATAATCGGTGTAGCATCCGGATTATTTAATACATCCAGATACTTTGGAACCATCCTCTCCTCATTGTTGATAGGTATCGTTATGGGCGATACGTTCAGCTTCGAGGGATTTCATGTGCTTGGAATTATCCTCACGGTCATTGCGTTGTCTTTGGTATTCCTGAACCGGCGGCGCCGGGACTCAATTCGATACGGAATCCATTAATTCGAAGAAATATTTTGATTCATGAGTCTGATAAAGCTTAAACCAAGCCTGTAATGTATTTGGCGCAAAAACATCCAACAACTGCAGTACATGCATCGTAAATTCCAGCGGGGCTATACCTGATGCAGTAACTAAGTTTCCATCTGTTACTGCAGGCTCCGTTTCATAATATTTTTCTCCCGTATAATTAGGACAAACCATTTTCAAATATTCGAGATCGTTGCTTGTATGTCTTCTTGAGTCGAGCGCTCCCATCTTTGCAAGTCCCATTGTAGCGCCACAAATCGCTGCAACTACTGTTCCTTCTTCTAATGCTTTTGAAGCTTTTTTCAATATAGGCTCGTGAATGGGTTCCATCCAAGTATCTCCGCCTGGAAGAACGAGTACATCCATACTTTCCAAACTACACTCTTCAATAGAAATAGCAGGCAGTATTTTCAATCCTCCCATTGTAGTAATAGGATTTTTATCAGCACCTACTGCAATGACCTCTAAAGACGCTAACTCCTTTTTAAAATATCTCCCTGAGTTAAGCTCAGCAGTTAAATAACCTACTTCCCAATCTGCCATCGTATCAAAAACATAAAGATATACTTTTTTTGTCTGCATAATAAACACTCCTTTTGTAATATCTGAATACCCCTATTATAAAAAAACTTCACTGACATCCTCCGTCAGTGAAGTTTTTTAAATTTGATAGAAATCAATTAAACGGTTGAAGAGCGCTCATGCAGGAAATCAGATGGAGAGCTGCCAACAATGCGCTTGAATATACGGTAAAAATACGAAACATCGTTATATCCTAAATAGTCGGCGATTTCACTAATCATCAGCTGCGATTCGGTCAGCATGTAGATCGCCGTCTTCATTCGCTGATTGTGTACATATTCGCTGATCGTCTGGTTCGTAACCGCCTTAAATAAAGTAGCCGCATAATTCGGTGTCGTATTAATGACATCCCCCAGCTCCTCCTTCGTCACCCTCTCGCGATAATGCGTCGAAATATATTGCTTCATGCTGTCAACACGCCGATGCTTGTCCGAGGAAATCATTCCGCGATCCTTCTCTTGATTGAGATAGACCAGCGCTTCCGTAAGCAGCGCCTCTGCCATGAGTTCATAATAAGGCGGTTTCTCCTTGTATTGTGTCCAAACTCCCCGCAGCCTCTCTTGTATCACTTCAAAGCGCCCGAGCCGTTGCTTTAACGGCTCCTCCAGCTGAAGCAGAGGGAGGCTGCACTCGGAAACGATTTTGCAAAAATTGACCACATACTTCGTGTGGACGACCGTTGGAATGCTTTTCCCATAGTATGGAATATGCCCCGGTATAAGGAGCAAATCTCCTTTTTCCAAAATCACCTTCTCCTCGTTCACCCAATATACACATTTCCCATAAGTCACTAACGAGAGATGAAAGGATAACATGCGCCCCTCACCTTCCTCGTACCAATCCGCCCCGTTGTCCTGATGCACATCCATAATTGCCAGCATAATGAACGCTCCTTAGAACCGTACTATTGTACATTCATTGTACTATAGTTCTTATCTCCTTTCGACTTTTCACGTTACAATGAAAAAAATAAGGAGGCCTACAACATGCTAAAAACAAAAATTATTTGTACAATGGGGCCCGCTTGCGACTCCGTTTCGACGATTAAAGAAATGATCCAAGCAGGGATGACTGTTGGTAGACTGAATATGGCTCACGGCGAATTAGAAGATCACGTTATGCGAATGAACAATATACGGCAGGCTGCACGCGAGCTGAACACTTTTGTTCCCATTATGATGGATATTAAAGGTCCTGAGGTGCGGATCGGCAAGCTGAAGGAAGCGTCCTGCGAGCTGGTTATCGGTGAAGATTTGATTCTCACGACGGAGGATGTACTCGGCGATGCAACTCGTCTTCCTGTAAACTATTCCGAGCTTCCGCTTGTCGTAAAAACAGGCGACCGGATTCTCATTGATGATGGACTTGTTGATCTGACGGTATTGTCGGTTGAAGGTAACGATATTCGTTGCAAAATCGTGAGCGGCGGCATATTGAAACCTCGCAAAGGCGTTAACCTGCCAGGCATCAAAACGACGCTGCCAGGCGTAACGGAGCGCGATGTCGTGCATATTCATTTTGGCATCAAACATAATGTTGAGATCATTGCTGCTTCCTTTGTAAGAAAAGCAGAGGACATCTTGGAAATCCGCAACATTCTTGAAGAAGCAAATGCAAGCCATGTACAAATCATTTCCAAAATTGAGAACGCTGAGGGCATGCAAAACCTTGATGCAATTATCGAAGCATCCGATGGCATTATGGTCGCGCGTGGTGATCTAGGCGTTGAGGTACCGATCGAAGACGTGCCGATGATGCAGCGTGAGATGATCAACAAATGTAATCTTGTAGGCAAGCCGGTTATTGTTGCTACACATATGCTCGAATCGATGCAGGTTAACCCGCGTCCAACTCGGGCTGAAGTAAGCGACGTAGCCAATGCGGTTATTCAAGGCGCTGACGTCGTGATGCTCTCCGGCGAGACAGCTGCTGGAAAATACCCTATCCCATCCGTACGGACAATGGCTTCCATCGCAAGAAAAGCGGAATCCATGATCGATTATAAAGAGCAATTCGATAAAAAGAGATCGCAGCAAAGCACGAACATTACGGAGGTAATTAGCCAAGGTGTCGTTAGCTCCTCGCTTGAGCTGAGCGCCAAAGCAATCCTTACTTCAACGGAAAGCGGCTTTACTGCTCGCATGGTATCCAAGTACCGTCCGATGTCACCAATTATCGCAATTACGCAGCATGATCATGTGCTTCCAAAAATTTGCTTGCTCTCCGGCGTTATTCCGGTTAAAGGCGATGCAGTAACAACAACAGACGAAATGTTCGAGTCCGCTATCCGCAATGCCAAGCTGACTGGACTTATTGATACAGGCGATATTATCGTGCTTTCCGCTGGCGTGCCAATCGGCCAAGCCGGGGCGACCAATCTTATCAAAGTAGCACAAGTATAAGTAAGTATTTCGCCAAAAATGGCATGATATCAAAAAGCTGCGCCGTCCGAGGACGATGCAGCTTTTTACTCATATAAATGCAGCCCGAATGACTCAACATAATGATCTTTCATGAAGCTTTACTTTCCTATGCCTTTTGGAGCATATTATAATAATAACAACACATCGTTTCTACACTTAGGAGGGAATGGGTATGAAAAAAGAACATACCGTTCATTTCAAAATTATGCATGGCTCGGCAACCAAAACGCTAACCGGACTCATGTACCTAGAAGAAAACACAAAACCAACTGTTCAAGATTATCAAGAAGTCCTGAAACAATGCGGACATGATGTACATATCGAGAATGAAGAGCAGTTTATTTTCCGCTCCAACAACCCAGCAGACGATTATTTGATCGACGTTCTTGAAAACTATAAGAAAAACGACAAAGATCTACATGCTGACCATCTCGCACAAAGCTTTGTAAAAAAGACGCCATTCCTATAGAAATATTACTAGAATAGGAGCAGAAAGGCTGTTTCGGGTCAAATGACCTCATGAAACAGCCTTTTTTTATCGTACAAAATAAACTGTTTACGACTTTGACAGCTGCTAAAGTACCTATTCCTTAATAAGCCTTTGGAAATATTTTCATGTTGAATTGGTTGTGTTATGCTTCTTCTAGGATTATAAAAGCTTAGAGTCAGCATGAAGCTATACCGTTCATGATCCATGAAAGTTGGTGATTCGTGAGTACAAATGAAAGTATCACCTTAGTTGTCATTACCCTCATTTCCGTGCCGCTTTTCCTGCTTGCCTTCATCGTCATTCGGCAATCGTTTAAGGATACTCGGGAAACTAAATTTATTTTGAAACATGGCGAATCCTTTGACGCGACTGTGAGTTCCATACAAAAAACCAATACGGAGATTAACGGTCATCCTGAGGTTTTTATCGGATTAACGATTCCAAGAGAGCATGCAGATCCCTATCGCGCCATCATTAAAACCGCCATTTATATGGTTAATATTCCTCAGTATCAGCCTGGCCACAAAGTAAAGGTGAAGGTGCTGGAGACTAACGGCAAAATTAAGGTCGCCTTGGAAGGCGCACATGTATTTTAACTTCCATGAAATAAGAAAGAGCGCCGCAATCGGCGCTCTTTCTTATTGTACTGCTGCTGCCTTTCGTTTCCGCAGCAATAGCGTAAGTGGGATAGAGCAGATAATAATAATCGTCCCCAGATGGAAAACATCCTGAACGCTTAGCGACAGCGCGATGGTTTTGGACGATACTCCGTCCTCCAAATGAGCAATCGTCTGCGCAGAGAGGATCGTGCTGAATAAACTAATCGATAACGCTGATGTCCCCTGCCTGATCCAGTTCATCACCGCAGAGGCATGACCGGAATTGACGCTTGGTACGGCAGACATCGCAGCGTTCGTCACGGGCATGTTGCTGAAGCCAATCCCCATATAACGAATAGCCACCCATACCGTAATAAATGCCGCGCTTGTCGCCACATTTGCATGGCTAAGCTCCCATGTGGCTAATCCCATTAGCAGCAAACCGATGAAGATTAGCCTCGATGGTCCTATTTTGCCATAAAGCCTGCCTACTGCAAGCGAGATTAATACCATCGCAAGTGTACCTGGAAGCATGACCATGCCGGTAGTAAAGCTCGACTCCCCTTTAATATTTTGCATGAAGATCGGAACGAGTAACGTACCTGCATATAAGGAAATCGTTATACAGCAGTTTAGTATGACTCCGTAAGTAAACCTCGGTATCTTCAGTACCCGCAAATTTAATAAAGGATTGCTGACTCGCAGTGTCCGCACCACAAAATAAGCAAGCACGACTAAACCAGCAGCGATCATTCCGAGAGTTTGCCAGCCCGCCCAGCCCCAATTATGCGCCTCGCTAAATGCGACCAGCAATGCGCTTGTTCCGATGAGAACTGCGCCAAACCCGATCCAATCCAGCTTAATCCCGGTGCTTAATCGATAATTAGGAATGTACTTCGCGGCAATAAGCACAGCAATAATGCCAATCGGAATGTTCATTAGAAATAATGATTTCCAGCCATAAATTTCAGCAAGCCATCCGCCTATCGTCGGCCCAAGCGCAGGAGCAAGCATCGCTGATACGCTCCAGAAGCTGACGGCAACAGCCTGTTTTGATTTCTCAATGGTCTGGTAAATGATTGTCATCGTAGTGGGCATAATAATTCCGCTGAAGAATCCTTGCAAAATCCGAAATGCAATAAGAGATTCAATACTCCAAGCGAAGGTACAAAGCGCAGACGTTAAAGTAAAACCGGCTAGTGCAATCACATATAATTTTTTGTAGCTCCACTTATCACCCATAAAACCGATAATCGGAGCAATAATACCTGTTGCCATCATAAAACCGGATAACATCCATTGCACCGTGTTTAAACTGGCATGAAAATCATCCATAAAGATAGGCAACGCCACATTTATCGTAGTTGTACTCAAAGAGGCCATGAAGTTACCGAAAAAAACGGCAATCATAATGGTCCAAAATGACGAAGCTGCTTTTTGCGAGGTATCCACATTCATGCTCCTATTCCTGTAATTGATCCAAAGCCTTCTGTACACGCTTCTCTGTTTCGGTAAGTTCATCTTTAAACTGCTCCATACGTTTAATTTTCATGTCGATCATCGTTTTTTCCTTATGGAGCACCTGTGATATTTCGAAAAGCTTCAATTTTCGCGCTTCGCGATCCTCACTCGTACGATATTCACTTTTCTGCTGCTCAATGAGCGATTGAAACTCCATATACTGCTGAAGCTCTGCAAGCGAGAAGCCGAGTACCTCTTTTACGAGCAGTATTTTGTTGATTTTCTCTATATTTTCCTCTGAATATAACCGAATACCGCCTTGCGTCCGCTCCGGTGCAGAGATTAGACCAAAATCCTCATAATACCGAATGGCGCGTTTCGTTAATCCAGTACGCTTGGCTACTTCTTCAATTTTTAACAAATCCAATGTCGAGCACCTCCGAATTTTCTACAATAAGCATACCCCTAGTAACAGTTAACGTCAACGTTAACTTTTGGAGAGCAATAGTGATGGAGCAGCAGTTGTGCAAATAACTTGCCGTTCATAAGCAAAAAAAACAATCTGAAACATAACTGCATGTTCCAAATTGTTTTTTGATCCCAGCTATATCGATGACTTGAACGCGCCATGCGGTAAGCAAGCGTGAACGCCTTTAATGCCATTCACAATTTGAGTAATCTTTAAGTCAACAACCGAGCTTCCAAGTGCGATCGCTTCCACTCGGTTTAAACCATATAATTCACCCATAAGATCAAGCATCCCATCCAGCGCCTCTACGGTGGCTTCATTTAAGTCTTCATGAAAGCCAAACGTAATCCAGCCTGAAGGTGTATTCGCTCTAGGATTCGTCAAAACGATGTTTTCCTTCACCGTTATCGTTACGTCAACCAAATCCATTGTAGACTCAATCGCCTGACAACTAATCTCCCCATCGCCTTGACGAGCGTGGCCATCTCCTATGGATAAATAACCTCCGTCTACAGAGATCGGCAAATATAGTTTGCTTCCTTTGACAAGCTCCTTGCAATCAATATTGCCGCCGCAGGCGCGAGGAGGAAAAGTGGAATGAATACCTGGACTATCAGGGGGCATCCCAATCACGCCCATAAAGGGTTGTAGCTCTACCGTAAACGATTTGTCATTAATGAGACAGGTTCCCCTCATCCATTCCTTGTCTAGCTTCCAATCGAGGGAAATCTCTTTATATTCGGTTAGCTTTAGCTTTTGATTTTGCCAATTTGGATATTGGCCTGCTGCTGTAAAGCCGTATGATCCTGGAATGATATCATTAAATCTAATCTCAAGGGTCATTCCTTTTTTTGCTTCTTTAATAAATAAGGGGCCAATTAATGCATGACCACTATCGATATCCTGTCTTCTTGAAAAAGGTTTATATCTATCTTGATTGCTTGTACCTGTACCCCAGCCTGCATCCAGCGTTTGAAAACGAATGGAATCACCTGATTCGATCGTAAGCAGCGGAGTCACTTCTGTTGTAAACGAGCCAATTAGGGAGCCTTGCGCCAATTCAATTTCGTGAACGGTCATGAATGATCCCTCCAAAAAAGCTAAATTGCCTTTCAAATTTATATTACCATAATTGGAAAATTAATAGTTATATGAAGTGAGTCCATCTCAATTTAGCTCATTGTTTGTCCTAACGGTTGGAACCTCCCCCATGGACTACATACAGTAAGATAGTATTATAAAATCGTTCTTTATCATAAGAAGAACGATTTTTTTTATTTTACAATAGAAGTAAGGCTAAGCGGGATGAAGATCATGCGCTTGCCAATATCTTTTTGATTTGAATAGGAGTGTGAACCAAAATACAGATATAGATTAATGATGTGTATGTTTTAGTGTTACAACCATTTAGGAAGTCCAAACCATGACGGAGCAGAAAAAAAGGGTTGAAAATAGCGGTTATTGGAGGCGGTTCCTCATACATTCCTGAGATTATTGAGGTTTTTATTAATAAATATGATGAAATGCCCATTCGTGGGCTGTGACTAGTTGATAGTGAAGAAGGCCGCCATGGGCTGGATATTTTTATGGTAGATGAATAAAAAGGATGGAATCTATTGAATATATTGTTGGCCTTTTGCGCTGTTCTGATGTTCATTATTCAGACGTTAGCTTTGAAACAAATGAGAAGCACGAATAACAATGAGGGATTATCCTCCTTTTTCAAACGGAGTTCGGCTTATACGGCGATAATTGCTATTGGCTTTTTTGTATCATGGCTCATGTCAGATTTGAATGGCATCCATACCGCTACGCTTGTGCTTGGAGTGTTTTATGGGCTTGTTTTTGTACTTACTGTTTTGTTCTATTCCTGCGCTATGAATACGGGACCGTTATCTTACTCTGCTTTTTATTTCTCAGCAAGCCTGCTTCTGCCTGTTGTTGCAAGTGTTGTACTTTGGAATGAGCCGATGACCGGCATGAAATTTATGGGTATTGCTCTTTTTATCCTATCCTTCTATTTCATCAATGTGTTTGGAAGCAAAGGGCAAGAAGCAGCAGGAATGAAATGGTTAGTTTATTGTCTTCTTGCCTTTATTTTAAATGGTACCTTGCCAATCATCATGAAATGGCAGCAGACGTTACTTGAGGGGCATGAGCTGATTCCCTTTATGTGTGTAGGATTTGGATCGGCGTTCTTATTTTCACTTAGCGGTATTCTTTTCACTGGGGGATTCCAAAGACAAAGCAAGGCAATTCCTACTGTACGACAGCTTCGTATTTTGACACTGTACATTGTAGCCATAGCAGGATCAACCGGTACTGGAAATGCGATAATAACGTATTTGTCAGGACGAATGTCAGGTCTTCATTTGTTTCCGCTCGTCAATGGAAGTATGATTGTGCTTCTAACGATACTCTCCGCTGTTTTATTTAAAGAGAAAATATCTCGTGGCGGCATCATCGGAATAGGCATTGGCTTGCTCGCCATCGTGTTTGTGAATATGTAAATAATAGTTATTGACAATCATAATGGCAAATCTTATTATTTAATTAAGTTTATTTATTAATCAATTTTAGAAGAGAGGTTGTCGTTTGTCCAAAGTATCAGCAAAGCAGAAACATGTAAGAATCATGAATCAAAATTTAATCATAGATGCGATTAGAAGAGATGAAAGCGCTACAAGAAGTGAGCTGTCAAAGCTGTTGAAGCTGAGTGTACCTAGCGTTTGCACGAACGCAGATCAATTGGTTAGGTTAGGCATTCTAAGGGAAACAGAGGATGGCTTCACAGGTGTGGGAAGAAAAGCAAGCCGTTTGCGGTTGAATGACAACTTTGGCTATATCATCTCCGTTGATCTAAGCAATCCTTGTATTACGGTGGGCATTTCAAATCTAAATCCAATCATTATTCAAGAAGTGAAATTCGATATTGAACAATATGACATCAACCAGTTAATGGAACTAATAATAAGCAAGATTGATGAACTTCTTGTTAAGAGCAGTGTATTAGTAAATCAATTGCTTGCTATATCTATCTCTATACCAGGTCAAGTGGATAATGATTTAGGTATCGTAAAGTGCGGATCGTATCTGGAGCGACTCGGCACTGTGAATTTCAGAGAACCGCTTCTAAATAAATTCGGTGTTAGAGTACTGGTACAAAAGGATATCAATTCTGCTGTTCTAGGTGAGATAAAATTTGGAGCTGCACAGGGACACGCAAATGCTGTGTTTGTAAGCGTTGACGTGGGTGTGGGTCTTGGTATTGTGCTTGGAGGATCGTTGTATCCGGGGAAATTTCATCTTGCAGGTGAAATAGAAAATTACATCGTGAACGTAGAGGCAGAGAATACGGAACGACAAGATGGGATATTTGAGAGCTCTCGGTTGCGCGATTTGGTTACAATAGAAGCTTTGGTCAGATCGGTTAGAGCAGAGCTGGAGGCTGGGGGCGAAAGCAGACTGCTTAAAGCTGTGAATGGCGACATTGCTAAGGTCGATTTTAATGACATTATAAAGGCGACATTAGAAGGAGATGCCCTTAGCGTTAAGCATGTGAAGCGCTGTGCAAAGATTATGGCTGCCTTCATAGCAAACATGCTATTTTTACTTGATTTGGATACCGTTATATTGGGTGGTGGGTTCGTCACCCTCGGTTCGGCTTACACCGATACAATACGGGATGAAGTTAGGCGTTTAGGGCTAGAAAATACGGCTATCGTGGATACGGCGCTCAAGACGAAAGCTGTTTTGATCGGCGGGATTGCCATTGGATTGGAGACTATGTTTAGTGAACTGCTGGAGGAGCAGGAGGCTTAAAGCCTCCTATCCCTTCAATTAGTTAATTAAGTTTATTAATCAATGATAAATTAGATTGTTCCTTGGGCGTTTAAAATGAACGCGTTCAAGTTTCAATATATGAATTCATTTTAAAAGGAGAGTTGAGTAATGAGGAAAAAGGTGGCAAGCAAGACAACAGCACTAGTACTTATCTTCGTAGTATTTGCAGCACTGATGGCAGCATGCGGGGGATCCAAACAAGAAGAGAATGGAGCATCCGAGAGTAAAACAAAAGAGATAACGCTTCGGGTAGCGACATCATTCGCTGGATCTGATCCATGGGTTCCAGCTTGGACGGAAGCTATTAAACAGTTTCAAGAGGAAAACAAGGGCATCAAAATTACGGATGAGTCAACGCCGGTCAATCAAGAAGCATTGCGTACGAAAGTGAAAGCGGATGCAGCAACTGGCAATCTAGCCGATGTCATGTTTTATTTCAATGGCAGCGAGACAGCTATTCTAACCGAATCGAAAGAAATTGTTTCCTGGGAAGATGAATTTGCTAAAGATCCAGATTGGGCGAAGCAATTCAATAGCGGGATCATCGAGAAGGTCAAGTATGAAGGCAAACTCTATTCTCTCCCCTATATCGGCTTCTATGAAGGCTTGTTCTGGAATAAAGAGTTATTCGACCAGTATCAACTCGAAGCTCCAACAACCTATGATGCTTTTATAAAAGCGATAGATACGTTTGCAGCTAATAATATTGTACCATTCGCTACATCGCTCACAACTCCATATCTGCAAGAAGCTTTGGTTCTTTCACAGGTTGGGCCAGAGGGACAACAAAAGGCTTACGATCCATCATGGGCGCCAGCTCTTACGATCTTCAAAGAGTTGAATGATAAGAAAGCGTTTCCTAAAGATGCACTCACGCTGGATGATGAAAAAGCGCAATCTTTATTTGCAGGCGGGAAAGCGGGAATGATGTTCAACGGTTCATGGACAGCTGCTGGTCTGAGTACAAATCCTGCTTTTCAAATTACACCATTTCCACTCGTACCGGGTGGTAAGGGTGAGAATATGATTGTATCTGGATTTGGTTCTGGTTGGTATATGAAGAAAAATACCGATCAAGCTAAATATGATGCAGCTCTAGCTTTTGTGAAATTCATGACATCTCCTGAAACGGCTGGCAAATTTGCAGCAATAGGTGGAACTTATGCAGTCGATACACAACAATCCAGCAGCACCGCACAGCTTCTCATTGACGGCAACAAGATGGTGAGTGAGGCAAAGGATTTCGTTATGCCAATCGATTCTTACGTTTCTAGGGAATCGTATACCGAGTTCTTAAAAGGTATTGCTTATGTGTCAGCAGGAAGAAAAACAGCCGAGGAAATTCTAGATGAAGCCACAAAATTAAACAACAGAAACAAGTAGTTCTTTCAACATGCCCCGGGATATCGGATTGCCGGCTCCCGGGCAAATGGCAGTATGTAATCCAAGCTATTGCTTATGAAGAGGAGGCGTTCAGTTGTGATATTCAGGGACAAGAGGTACATTGTGCTTTTCCTGGCGCCAACGATGCTATTATTATTCACCTTTCTTTTATATCCACTCGTACAATCCGTTTATTATAGCTTCACCGAATGGTATAACTTCTCAAATACGAAGAAGTTCATAGGATTCGGCAATTACAACCAGCTCATTCATGACCCCGTTGTTTGGATAGCGCTAAAAAACACGTTTATATTGGTGATCGGTGCCGTATTCCTGCAGGCTGGAGGAGGTTTGGTCCTTGCGCTGCTAACCGACAGCATCAAAAGAGGATTTAAATTTTTTAGAACGGTCTTTTTCTTTCCGATTGTTATCTCAGGTACGGCGATTGGCCTCATGTTCTCGCTCATTTACAACTACGACTATGGTCTCTTAAATGCCATTATGAGAGGGCTCGGTCTGTCTGAGCAAATATGGCTAACGGAGAAAAGCGCGATCTATTTGGTACTCATACCGATTCTATGGCAGTATGTTGGATTTTATTTTGTTATATTCCTGACCGGAATGTCGAAGATTCCAGAGGATATTTATGAATCAGCTATGCTGGACGGTATTACAGGAATAAGAAAATCCATCTATATTACACTTCCATTATTACGAGATGTCATTGCTTCTTGTCTTACGCTCGCCACGGCTGGAGCATTGAAGGTATTTGATGTCGTATATATCGTGACCAAGGGTGGTCCATTGAATTCCAGTGAGCTGCTCAGTACTTACATGTACACGAAGGCATTCAATGGGCAAAACGCAGGTTATGCCAGCACAATCGTCATTGCGATGATGATACTCGGTATTGTCATAACCGTTGTGTTAAATAAATTAGTTAAAAAAGAGGCTGTCAGCTACTGATGATAGACAACAAACAGCCCAATTGAGAAGGTGATATTTTAGATGGTTAACAGACTAGTAAAGCCTGGTGCGGTCAAGTTCGGCGTATATGCACTCCTGCTTTTATGGGCATGCACAACGATCATCCCACTATTATGGGTGCTGCTCAATAGCTTCAAAACGTCCGAAGAAATTTTAACGCAATCATTCGCTCTCCCACAAAGCTACTCTTTATTTAACTTTTTGAAGTTGAACGAATATGGCAACATTAACGTCGTTAAAGGCTTTATGAACAGTATGATCATTTCGGGATCCGTTGTATTAGGTGTTTCCCTTTTTGGCGGGTTGGCTTCTTTTGTACTAGCGAGATTTCAATTTTCATTTAAAGGGTATTTCACGTCTATATTTGTTATCTGTATGCTGCTGCCGCAGTTCGCTGTTATTATTCCGAATTTCGTTATCATCGAGAAGCTGGGTTTGAATGGAACCTATTTATCTGTTATTCTCCCACAAGTAGCTGGCAATTTGAGCTTTGCTATTCTAATGATAACAGGCTTCATGGCTTCTTTGCCTGGAGAACTAGAGGAAGCGGCGGTCATGGATGGGGCAACCATTTGGAAAATATATTATAAAATAACGCTGCCGCTTTGCTTCCCTATTTTCGCAACGGTGTCTATTATGGTCTTTCTTTGGTCATACAACGAGCTTTTGTTACCACTCGTCTACCTGCCAATAAGAGAGATGCAGCCTATATCTGTCCTCTTGTCGCTCGTATCGAATGCGTATGGTACAGATTATGGCGCTATGATGGCAGCCATCACGATTTCAATTGTACCACTACTTGTTTTGTACATGTTCTCACAAGAAACGGTTATTAAAGGGCTGACAGCAGGTGCAGTAAAGGGATAATGGTTTTGGGTTACCATACAGGAGGAGAGAGAAAAAATGTCTACACAACAACAAAAAAATATAATTGTCATTGCTGCACATCCGGATGAAGCGGAAATTTATGCGGGAGGAACCTCTGCTTTATTCGCAGAAATGGGGCACCGAGTGAAATTCGTTTCCTTAACCAATGGAGATTGCGGACACTACTCAATTAGCGGACAAGAGCTCGTGGATAGAAGAACGCAGGAGGCCTATGAGGCTGCTAGACGATTGGGTGTTCTTGACTATAGCATATTGAATATATCTGATGGCCGTCTGACGAATAGCTTTGAAGTGAGAGAAGAAGTTATTCGCCAAATTCGCAATTGGAAGGCCGATGTCGTCATTACCTTCCATCCTGAAGGTGCAGGACATGTAGATAATCGCAATGCAGGAAGAATTGTGAGAGATGCTGCGGATTTTATAGCGAAGGTACCTAATTCTGTGCCAGATGCCCCATATTTAGAGCAATCCCCTCTTTTCTTACTTATGCCGGACTACGGAAAGAGGCATGCTTACTCACCCGATCTGGTCGTCGATATTGGTTCTGTTATTGAGAAGAAGCTGCTTGGCTGTGATGCGCACGCTTCCCAATTCTATGAGTTTGCGCCATGGCAGCGTAATCTGCTAGATCAGGTTCCACAGACGTGGGATGCTAGGAAGGATTATATTTTGCAATATTGGAGCAGCTTTATTGAGGTTTCATCGGAGATGCTTCCGACGCTGGATCGACTATACGAAGATGGGAAGTCAGAAAAGACAAAGTATGCAGAGCCATTCGAGATTGCAGATTATGGCAGAAGACCGAGTGATACAGAGCTGAAGCAGTTGTTTCCCATGCTGAGTCAGTAAGAGGAAATACCTTGATATACCCCATGAACAGATCGTTGTTGCAGGGCAGCTGCAATACACGTAAATAGCATAAGCCAGCACCTATGAACTGCACCCCCATTGTTAGACACCATCTAACATTAGAGGTGCAGCTTTTCTATTTGGTTTCAATAGGATTCCAGCTTCTTTTGCCGTCATCCTCTAAGATCCCTAATGTCACATCTGCAATATCCTTGTCTTCAAGCAGCTTGGCGCGAACGAGGAACTTAATATCATCAGCTACCGCAAGCGTTAAACCAGGCTGCAGCTCCAAGTACGCCTCAACGTGGTAATAACGGCCCTCTTGCAGAATGCGCATTTGATAAATATCGGTTACGCTCTGTTCGGAAAAAATAATACGGGACACCTTGTCTGCTACTTCCTTCGGGGCAGAAACACCAATGAGTCCGATCATATTGTCGTATCCCACACGATAAGCAACACCAACCATTAACAGACCAATCAACAGGGTTGCAACGCCATCAACCGTTTTAAACGAGGTAAATGCAGCAATAATGACCGCGATCATCGCCAAGGCAGCTCCCGAAACGGCGACAAGATCCTCATAGAAAACTAATCGTGTAGCAGGAGCGGAACGCCCTACATTTTTGAAGGCAGCTGAGAAAATATCGAGACCTTTCCCCTCCGCTCCCGCTTCGTGTATAATTTCCTTCATTGCTTTGACTAATATAAGCCCGTCAATAACTAGATTAACAACCAGAACCCCAATGTTTAGCCAAAAACCTTCACTTGCAACTGGATGCAAAATGAGATGCCAGCCTTCACGAATCGTTTCATAAGCCATAATGGTAACCACGATGACGGCAATCATACAAAAAATATTGATGACACGCCCAAAGCCGGTTGGAAACCTCGGCGTCGGTTTTTTCTCGGCAAGAATGCTTCCGGCAAAAACAAACCCTTGGTTTATCGCATCTGCCAATGAATGCATGGCGGAAGCAAACATCGCGCCGCTGCCGCTGAAGGCCGCTGCGAACCCTTTTATGGCGGCGATAAACGCATTGCCGATCATCGCTACAGCGGAAGATTTATTCCCTTTCTTTATAAGCTGCATAAAACTCTGACGTTCTGCTTTAGGCTCCATTTTCTCCCCCGCTACATTTTATTTACCATTACCTTTCCACTATTGCCTGCTTTCAATCCCAGCACTGCTATTTTATGCTTACCCAATCAGGCAATAGGATAAACGGACAAAAGCTTTTCATTGTGTCAGAGACAACTTTCTTCTTGCGTTATCGATGTCCTTAAAATAATACCGTGCTTTCATTGGCGTACTTTAGGCCAGCGCTCTTGAAATCTTTTTTGCTCAAGCCGCTTCTCATAAATGGCGATTCGATCCTCGTATTCCAAGTAAAAAGGTGATGGTCTAACAATCATTTCTAGAACATCTTCTATCCCACAAGGAGCAGTTAACACGAGTTTGTCATGCTGATCTATTTTCAATCCTAGAGCTGTTACGGTCTCTGGAAATTTGGAAATGGCATCTGTGGAGCTGGAATACGGAGGATTGTTATTGATTACATGCATTCGAGCTTGGTTCTTAACGGACCAAGGTACGTGAGGGTTCATCTGATTTAATGTGTTTTCCAGCTGTTTCTCTATCTGCTCGTCTATGTTGGAAGGATCGAAATAAACGACATCAACATCGGCCAGCGGCGTTCGTTCCGTAAATCCGTGAAGGGTATCCCAAATTTTGCTGCGAACGAAACCTGCACATACCCACCAATCTGGAAGCTGGAGCGTGCTAACCTCTCGTAAGATGTTCATCATCCACTCATCTCTATACACAAGCTGTATAATATCCTCTTCACTGTTTATCAACATTGATCCACTCTCCTGATTTGTTCATTTCTTGTTCAATATGTATGTCCAAGCCTGCTATAGGCGAATAGCCGTCTACACTTGTCTCATCCGTCCTCACCATGAATGACCACTTAAAGCCCTCTCTCGGAAAGGTGAGCATGACATAGACGTTTTCGTTCTTATACTTTTTTTCTAATGCATGCTGCAATTGCAGCTTCGAGAACGACAACCCTCCAAGATACAAAGCAACAAGAATTAGTCCTGATAAAAATATACGCCTTCTTCTCCCAGTAGATGCCCCGATAATGAGAGCAGTGGTCAGCGTAATTAAAAGAACAGCGTCGTTTCTATTTACAATAAAGAAATCAGACTCCGTTTTAATAAAGGGATAAAAGGGAGCTACGCCATTGCCGATGAAATCTATAAATAAATGGCTAAAAACGCAGATAGACAATATCAGCCAAGCCTTTTTAAACGAAATTTTCTTCTGGAATGCATGATAACATGCAGCAAAAAACAAACCAATCACAGGTACGAGCCAAATGGAGTGGCCAAGCAGGTCTCCGTAAAGCTTCGAAATATCAGGAGAAATAGCAGCTGCACCGCCGAAAATCAAGAGAACCTTGCGATTCGCAGTGGATGCAGCCGCTTTCCCGCAAAATAAATAGGCCAAGCTGGCGCCTACAACAAAATGTAAAAAGACGTGTATGATATGACCTGAAATATTCTCCATATTCACCTTTCAATCAAATTATAAAATTTGATATATGATTCTCGAAGAAGCAGCCTACACTATCGGCAGTTCATAATGCTTGCACAACTCCCGAATGACCTCACCGACCAACGACTCGTTTTGAGGTTTACCTGGCTCTGCATTCATCATTACTGCAATACCGCTTTCTTGGCGCGGGTATCCAACCAGCTTGCTTTGAGAACCAACTCCCCAGCCTTGAGAAACGAAGCAGAGCTGCTCTCCAGCATCAGGAAGAAATACGCCTAAGCCTGCACCTTTGTCGCTCGCATAACCCGTAAGCATTATTCTAGCCATCGCTGGCCGCAAAATACCATTAGGATCGCCATTCCAAGCCTTCACGACCTCGCTTGCCATTACTATCAATTCAGAAGGCGTTGTCCATAAGCCTGCTCCCGATAAATTGGGATAGTACGCTCTCTTCCCTTCAACCACCTGTCCCCGTTTATCATGACCCATGGATGTGTTCAGTAACTCGTTTGCAATACCATCCCAGAAAATAGTTCGTTTTAAGCCAAGCGGCTTCATAACAAGCCGCTCCATAGCAGCAGAAAAGGCTTCTCCTGACACATCCTCAAGGATTTGCTCCAACACAGAATAACCTGCATCCGAGTAAGAGAATCGACTCTCTGGCAGGTGAGCAACCTCAACTGGTTTGGAATGATATTTCGTTGCTCCTAAGAGCAGCTCTCTAGGCGTAGGGAAAGGGTCTTGCTTCTGATAAGGTTCATAGCTCCCCCGTGCATCCACAATTCCCGATTGATGTGCCAGCAAACTGCGCAGCGTTACTTTCCTCTGCTGAGTGAACTGGTTTTCGGGCACCTGCCAGGAAACTAAGTAACGATTAACATCCTCCTCCAAGCTAAGCACGCCCTCTTGGACTAAACGAAGTACACCAATAGCTGTTACCATCTTGCTAATGGAGCAGGCAGGAAACAAAGTTTCCTCTGTCACCTTCTGCTGCATGCTCGCTTCAAGTACGCCATAGCTTCCTTGCCACACCATTTGTCCATGCTGAAGAACGGCAATTCCTAATCCCGGTATACCATTCAACTTCATTTTTTCTTCTATTTCCAAACTTATCATTGCCTCTTGGCACATAAGATCAGCTCCGTCACCAAACAAATTAGAATAATTTTTACCTCATTATTCCATTTCACTCTGTATGACGGGAAAAAGCAACAGCCAGTTGCAACATTTTTATGGCAGCCTATTATTTCTTCGATATCCGTCTAAAGAAATAAACACCCTCAACAATCAGCCCTGCCATAAAACCTCCTGCTACTGCTTCTAAAAATACGAGGAAACTAATTAGGTCCTCCCATCCAGTCAAACCTTTGGAATACATAGCCATCAGTATAAGACCAATTAGCATCCCAAGATTGGAGAACAGCCATAGCTTTCTCGCTCCAAGCCAGCCGATAAAACCGAATAAAAAAGATAATATGGCTGCGAGCAGCATAAATCGGAAAGCGTGCATGCCTGTGAAAGGCTGGCCTAATATAACAAAACGAATCAACCATAATAACAGGCTAACAAGCAAGGTGGATGCTCCAGCTAGTAGCCACCACCTGCCGCTTCTGTCAGCGGGAATCCAGTGCATCAACCATTGCCCCCTCTTGAATAAATGTTCTTTTTTACTTAAACGCATGAAGCGCTTACTTTGTTTCGTTCATTCTGGTTTGCCCAGCATGAATTCAGCAATAACTGCTCGCAGCAAAAAAGGAGTACCGTTCGCCGCTGCTATGAATTCATAGAGACGAGCTGTACTCCTTTTTGATCATGCGATTTGCTTGCTAAATGGCTGCGGTTTGAAGAGTCGTTTCCTTAGGAAGCTGAAAAACTACATTTTTTGCAAGCAGCTTATCCATTAATGCTTGAAAAGGAGCAACCGAGATCCAGTCGTGTATCATAATAATTTGTCCGCTTGTTGCTTGTAAATCATGATGTTGGTCCATAACGTCTGCCGGCTCAAAATCGAACGTATCCCAAGTACAATCCACATGCAGTCCGTTTTTTGGGGTGCCATTCTCGAAGGACGGCTGCTGATAGCCCAGCTCATCCAGTACACGCTGAATACCTTCGAAATGATCATCCTTCATTTCGTCTAACAAATGCTGCATAAATGGAAAACGAAACAGCTTGGAAGGCCTGATCGTTTCTGCTTTATTGTACAGCTCATCTATAATACGGTCGGTTCGCTCGATCTGCCCTCTTACGTCTTGTAAGCCGATAACAGAGAAATCTGCATGATCATAACCGCGATTCCCAATGATATGGCCTGCTTTAATCGCAGCTATCGCTTCCTCAGAACAGCTTTCCAATGCTTCGCCCACACAAAACCAAATCGCCCGAATCTCTTTTGCGTTCAGAAAATTTACCTTTTGCATAAAATCTTCAGCAGGACCTTCATCTATTGTGAGGTACACTGCTTTTTCAACCGCCAACATAGCAAGAAACCCCCGTTTAATTATTGCTGCCAACCTTTATCATCTATGTAGTATACCATAAGCATTCCTTTTCCTTTACTCTTCATTCCTAAAAGAACTTCATTTGTAGCTATATACAAAAATTACACACAGCAAACCGAATGTCAGAATGACACCCGGCTTTTTTTGCAAGTCATGTAATTTCAATAATTACCGATCAACTAAGAATGTTTTCTAGCTGAATTCAATTCATTGGCATTTTGATGCCATTCCTTGAGCATGCTTTGGTAAAAATGACTTTCCTGCGTGCTGAGTCCCTGCTTGTTGTCTTTAATAATTAAATTGCCGATATTCCGCTTCAAAATGATGCTCCGACGTCCTAACATGTCCATATAAGTCAAGTAAAATCACCCTCCAGATAATGTTTTCCAATCGGTCGTTTTAAGTATAACGAATACGACTCCTATTGAAAAACAGCAACCAGTGGCGTTATTTCTAATAAAGCTGACTAAGGCGGACTGAGCGGAAACGAGCAGCAGTCATTCGAAAACATCCTGCCATATCCTCCATATAACGTCCTGACCTCCTCAGATGGGATGTAAACACAACAAAAAACCACAGCCCATATTTGGCTGTGGTTTATCGCAATTATTAGGCTTTACCTAGGATCTCATCTATTTCGCTTTTCAGTAATAGATATCTGTGGACGCTGCGATTAATCGCAACCTTAGTGAGGTTATGCTTAAGCACATAAACCTTCATCTGGTCCTTAGTCAGGCCTAACAGGTCACCGGCCTCGGTAACGGTTAATACAACCTGCTTGCTCGTTGCGTTAAATGTTTTTTTTACTTTTTGATCCCAGTCTTCAAATACTACCTGCATATTTCCGACTCCTTTATCATAGTCAATGGTCTTTATTGACTGCACCTCTCAATTATAACACGAACAGCACTATAATCTTCGCCTGATAAAAATTTTATAGTAAATAAAAATATATTTCGGCCGTTCTACGGAGAAATCATCCCCATTAATCCATGTTCTTCATAAGTTTATACAAATAATCAACTGAACGCATCGCATATTCAAACTGATAAGGTTCTCCGTTCTTCAATAAAACAAGGCAAGGCACACTCGTAATTTTCCAAGCATTTCGCAGCTGGGGGGCGTAATTTATATTTATTTTATACAAGGTCGTCGGAACCTCAGCCGCTTCCACAATTTCCAGCATCCGCTCGGCGACCTTACAGGTTCCGCAAAACGGTGATGAAAAAAGCAGCGCATCCTTACCATTCCCTATCCGATTAAGCTTTAGCCAGTCTTCTTCTTGGATTTCTTGAATTGCCATCTGTCATCTTTCCTTTCTGCCGATAAAGACAGTCGTTCATTTGTTGCCGTATTTATATTGTAAAATGTTTTGGTGCTTTAGGAAAGACAAACTGAAGCGTACATGCACTTTATACTCCAAGCCATAAGCGAAATAAATGGTATAATTAGCTGATTCGTAAAATGATTTTATTCGTTAGGGAGACCACTTCGTCATGAAACCAATTGAACAAATGAACGTCGCAGAGTGGCACGCACTGTTTAAATCTCGTACCGAGTCTCTGTCTGACCTTACTCGAAATGCCGCATATGTACATCATGCAATTACAGCAATTAATCAGATAAAGCCTAAGCTTTCTTCTGCACAAAATAATCTATTTGAGCTGCATGCTCATCTTCATATTCTAATGCTGCTGCTTAATCTTATTCCCGATCAAAAGGGACATTCCGGCTCCTTTATCGGCTTCCATACACATGCTGCTATTTCAGATGTACAGCTTGCTATTGCTGAGCTCATGCAAAAAAAATCCGATCCTGCCGAAGGACCCGACTATTGGCAGTGCCTAGAAGAAACATTAATCTTTTTACGCAAGCTTATGCTCGCGGAATCAGGATCAAAGACATATTTCTCCGATCCTTATTTTTGGTTATGGCAATACTGGATTATCCCTAACCAGAACGATACGAGCCTCTGTCTAGAAGAGCTGGAGCAATTGGATACCGCACCTTCAAAGCTCGGCTCAGCGCTCTCCCGCTACCCTTTGCTGCTTGCCGAGGTGTGGATGAACTTCTTCTTACAACGCGACGAAGAGGCGTGGAGCAAACTAAATGAAATAAGCAGCGGTAACGAGCTTCGTCCAAGTGACTTATTCCATGTCTTATCCATGATGTCTGAAAAAGAGCAATGGCAGCGGTTATCGAATTGGTTAGTGGAAACGAAGCCATATGTAGAGAAAAGCCGAATTAACGCCTTGGAAATCTTTTATAGCTACTGGGACGGGGTAATTGAACATTATCCAGATGCGGAGCAGCTGATGTGGACGCCTCTCATTCAATCGCTTCCCTATGCTAGTTCTATTTACGAAGGAAAATTGCTCCGTCATGCCAAATGGCAGCAATGGATCGATTATCAGCTCAGCACGGGAACCGAGCCGCTTGACTATCGCGTTGGTGTGTTCGCCCCTATTGAGAAACATGCGCCGGAGCTGCTGCTGCCCTTTTATCATCAGGCTGTGGAAAGATATGTGCTGCTCAAAAATAGGCCTGGCTACAAAACCGCTGTGAAACTGCTCAAACGGCTGGCTAAGCTGTACAAGAAAAGGAAAGACGAGGAGCGCTGGGAAACGTTTATTGCAGCGTTCGCTTCTAGCCATAGCCGCCTTCGTGCGCTTCAGGAAGAGCTTCGGAAAGGAAAACTTATACCATGAGCAAGTTTACAAAAACAATTACGGTATACGCTAGTTTAACGACACATGGCGATGCTCTCTTATACGGAATGAGCGGCATGAGCGACTTCCTGCCCGGCGTAAGCTTGAAGCACAGCTTGTTCGCCTGGCATACGCCTTCCTTTTACGGCACAGAACTCGAAGTACAGCAGGTTGAAGGACTAGAGCTTGTATTGCTTCCAGCCGAGCAGGTTATTCCTTTTTTTGCGGAAAACACGGTGCTTGAGCACGTGGAATGGATATGGGAAGAGCAAGCCGGAATGCTTGTTGCGCTCGCCCCCTTGTTAGCAGCTGAAATAACAGCACATCGCTACATACCAAGTTTCTCGGCCTTCCGTTCTGGAAAGCTCCAATGGAGCTGGGATAGTGCTGTAATAAACGAACAAATTCAGAGCATGATCAGGAAAACTCAATCAGACGATAGCTTTAAGACGGGATTGCTTGCTGCTTTTTCTGCTGCTGTATTTGACGCTTACTATGGCACAGAAACGACTGCTGCTGATTTGCGCAGGGAATACCCGCTCCTCTTTGCCAAGGATGGCATAACCGCCGGACTGGATGCACAGGCATGGCTGATCGCCATTGGCTGGAAAGCCGATCAAGCTCCATTTCGGCCAATGCTTCAGCTTATCGAGCCCGTTGATGTGTATGACCCGTGGCAGCTCAAGCTTATTTTGCAGGACAAGCTCGATCAGGCGGTTATTGTACCCGTTAAATTGTCTGATACAGGCGAAGCTTACGGCTCGTGGCCTGCTTCTTGGTCTCCTTCTATTCGTGAGCGTTCCTCAGGCTGGCTGGAGCGTCTGCGTGCTTGCCTGCCAACAAACCTGCTTGCGGGCAAGCACGACGATATTTTAAACGTCCCCTTGAAAAATGATGCCGCTTGGCGGTTCCTTGCCGTAGATAGCCCCCGTTTATTAGACGCGGGCTGGCAGGTACTGCTTCCCGCTTGGTGGGAAACCGCCAGCCGTAAGAAACCACGCCTTCGCGCTAAGGTCAGCACAAGCAAACGAGAAGAGGGCTCTGGTGAATCTTTATTTGGACTGGATACACTAATCGAATTCGATTGGCGCATTGCCATTGGAGACACCGACCTGACTGAATCCGAGTTTAATGAGCTTGTTGCCCGGAATGAGCGGCTTGTTCGCTTCCGAGGACAGTGGGTATCGCTTGATCCCGCCTTGCTCGCGCAAATTCGCAAAGCGATGTCGGGCATTGACCGCGCCGAAGGTTTATCGTTTCAAGATGTTCTTCAGCTGCATCTTCTGGGAAGCGGCAACGAGCAAGGGGATGATCAGCCTGAGCAGGAAAACGAAGCAGAGCAAGAGCATCGTATTCAGCTGGAAGTTGAGCTGAACGAGCATTTGCTGACGCTGGTCAGCCAGCTAAACCAACGAACCGAGTGGCCTATGCTTGCTGTTCCTGCCGGGCTGCGTGCCGAGCTTCGACCTTATCAGCAGGAAGGCTACGCTTGGTTGTCCTTCTTACGTCGATTCGGACTTGGCGCATGCTTGGCCGATGACATGGGTCTTGGCAAAACGGTTCAGCTTATCGCCTATTTGCTCAATCTCAAAGAGAGCACAGCAGAGTCGGAGCAACAAATGCCATCGCTCATCATCTGCCCAACCTCTGTTCTGGGCAACTGGCAGAAGGAGATTAGCCGCTTTGCACCCTCGCTGCGCGTTATGCTTCATTACGGAAGCAAACGCCTCGTAGGAGAACATTTCCTTGAGGAAATGCGAAACGCCGATGTCATACTAACTTCATTCGCAACCGCTACTCTTGATCAGGACATGCTGAAGGATATTACTTTTGCAGCGATTTGCTTGGATGAGGCACAAAATATAAAGAACGCTCAAACGAAACAATCCGCAGCCGTTCGCAGCTTTACTGCGAAGCATCGTATCGCTTTGACGGGCACGCCGATCGAGAATCGTTTATCGGAGCTGTGGTCCATCTATGATTTCATGAATCCGGGGTTTCTGGGGAGCGCACACGGTTTTCAGCAGCGCTTCAGCAATCCTATTGAAAAGGAACGCAATGTTCAGCGCACCGCAGATTTGCAAAAGCTCGTTAAGCCATTCATGCTGCGGCGCAAGAAGAAGGACCCCGCGATCCAGCTTGATTTGCCGGACAAAAATGAAATGAAAACGTATATTCATCTCACAGCCGAGCAAGGCGCGCTTTATAATCAAACCGTTAATCAGCTTATGGATCGCATGCAAAAGCTTGAAGGCATCGAACGTAAAGGCACCATTTTATCGTCCATTATGCAGCTGAAGCAGCTATGCGACCATCCGATGCTGCTAACGAAAGAACCTTTGGTGGACAGCTCTGCGCCCGCTGGCGAGCAAATGGATACAGAGCGGATCATAAGCCGATCGGCTAAGCTTGAGCGGCTGCTCGCCATGGTGAGAGAACTGCGAGACGAAGGCGAACGCTGCCTTATTTTCACGCAATACCTCGGTATGGGGGAAATGCTTCAAAGCGTGCTGCAGCAGGAGCTGCAGGAGCCGATATTATATTTGAATGGCAGCACCTCCAAGCTGGCGCGTGACCGCATGATTGAGCGGTTCCAGTCGCAACAATTGCCGCCGGAAGAGCAGCCTAATGTGTTCATTCTGTCGATTAAGGCTGGCGGAGTTGGGCTAAACCTGACCGCTGCTAACCATGTATTCCATTTCGACCGTTGGTGGAATCCTGCTGTGGAGAACCAAGCAACCGACCGCGCGTACCGCATGGGCCAAACTCGCGACGTTCAGGTTCATAAATTCATCTCGCTTGGCACGCTGGAGGAACGCATCGATGAGATGCTCGAAAATAAGCAGCAGCTCAGTGAAAATGTCATCTCCAGTTCAGAGGGCTGGATCACGGAGCTATCAACTGATGAGCTGAAGGAGCTCTTCACTTTGCGTCAGGATTGGAGCGATTCATAAGGGACTCTTTTCCTTTTGACTTGCCGTGAAATAGCCCTTTGTGCTACACTGATGCTAATTTAAATGAACGGAGGGTTACGTGTGATAGACTATATCCGAGTTAGGTCTTTGCGCAGCTGCTAATTGAATAGCGCCAAAGCTCTGCCTGTGTGCAGGGGACTCAGGATAGGTCTGCCCATTTTGAAGGTAACCCATATAAACAGAATACGTCGACTATTGTAGGGAGCATCCCGACTCGCGTATTCGCCTTTAGAGCGGAATTTCCATACGTTTATTTCAGCGTATATGGAAGGCCATCAATCCATATTGATAAGGAATATTGGATTCCTTATGGATATTTTTACTGATACCCTCTTACCAATAACGGTGAACACAGGCAGAGCTGCCTGTGTTTTTTTATTTTTTAAATAACCGTTAAAAGGATGATGAATAATGGAACAACCAAAACAAAAGGCGATTATCGTCGGAGTTCAGCTTCAAAATCAAACCGACTTTGAATACTCCATGGAGGAGCTTCGCAATCTAGCTTCCGCTTGTTATATCGAGGTCGTTGATGAACTAAGCCAAAAAGCAGCACGCATTAACCCGTCTCACTATATTGGGACTGGAAAGATCCAAGAGCTGCTGGCCCTGCTCGAAGCGCATGACGCGCATGTCGTTATTTTCAATGATGAGCTCTCCCACTCTCAAATTCGTAATTTGGAAGCCGCTTTGGAGCGGACGGTCATTGACCGAACGATTCTCATTCTGGATATTTTTGCGGAGCGCGCCAAAACAAGAGAAGCCCAGCTGCAAGTCGAAGTCGCTCGGCTTCAATATATGCTTCCTAGGCTTGTCGGACTTCGCGCATCCTTGGGGCGGCAAGGCGGCGGAGCTGGTCTCAAGAACAGAGGCGCCGGTGAAACGAAGCTGGAGCTGGATCGCAGACGTATCGAAGAGCGGATCACCGCTTTGCAAGCCGAGCTTGAGAAGCTGGTAGCCCGCCGTCAAATTCAGCGGAAGCAGCGGCAGAAGAACGAGGTGCCTGTCGTCTGTCTCGTCGGTTATACGAATACGGGGAAATCCAGCTTGATGAATGCTTTGCTTGAGAAATACAATCCAGAGACAACCAAACAGGTATTTGCCAAGGATATGCTTTTTGCAACGCTGGAGACCTCGGTTCGCAGTATTGATTTGCCTGACAACAAATCATTCTTGCTCACAGATACGGTCGGCTTCGTAAGCCAGCTTCCCCATCACCTGGTGAAGGCCTTCCGCTCAACTTTAGAGGAAGTAACTGAAGCTGATTTGCTCGTACATGTCGTCGACTACGCCCATGACGATTATGAGCAGCTTGTTGCGGTTACGAATGAGACGTTAAAGGAGCTGGGGGCTTACAATCTCCCAACGATTTATGCATACAATAAATGTGATCTGACGGAGCATCCATATCCGGAAGTACGTGATAACAACGTCTACCTATCCGCCAAAAAGAATATTGGACTAAATGAGCTAATTCAGCTTATTCGCGATCATGTCTTCGACGACTATATGGAATGCGAGCTGTTGATTCCGTTCAACCAAGGGCGCTTGGTTGCTTACTTTAACGAGCATGCGCATGTGCATGCAACGGACTACGAAGCAGAAGGCACTCGGATGAAGCTGGAATGCCGGGTATCCGATTTTGAAAGGTACCGTAATGAAGTAACAGTGCTTTAAGAAAAAAGGAGGCTGTCCAAAAGGATAATAACCTTTTGCGACAGCCTCTTCTTATGTCGAAAATATCTAGTTGCTGCGATCCTGCGGGTGCGGCTCGACTGCAAGCATTGCCGCCTTTGCGTTCGCTTCAACCTGAGCCGGGTCCTTGCAGCCCGGAATGACAGCCGTTACGGCTGGGTGCTTCAAGCACCAAGCAAGCGCCCAGCTCGCCATATCGACACCTTGCGGTACCTCTTCACGCTGAATGTGTTCTACTTCCAGCAGCTTAAGCCGTGTGTTCTCTTTATCATGCCTGTGGCGTACATCGGTATCACCGAACACGGCACCCGGCTTATATTTGCCGCTCAAATAGCCGCTCGCCAGCGGAACACGTGCAAGCACGCCCAAATCCTGCTGCTCGCATGCTGGAAATACTCTTTCCTCCGGCTGACGGTCGAGACGATTATATACGACCTGAATGACGCGAGAATTCACCTTTGTTGAGGCTTCTGTCTGATGCAAATTGTCATTGCTGCCGATAGACGTCCCAAGAAAACGGATTTTCCCGGCTGCAATTTGCTTATCCAGAGTGGTCCACAGCACATCATTATCAAATGCTTGGTCTGGTCCTGAGTGGAACTGGTACAGGTCAATATAGTCCGTCTTTAGCGCCTTCAGTGAAGCATCAAGCTGAGCTACAACACCTTCAGCGTCAAATACGTCGGTACGCGTGAAGCGCTCGTGGAAATGATGGCCAAACTTTGTTGCTATGATCCAATCCTCGCGGTTGCGGCGGCTGATATAATCTCCAATGAGTGACTCTGAGAGGTGGTCACCGTAACATTCAGCGGTATCAATCAGATTGATGCCAAGCTCACGCCCTTTATCGAGAATCAAATCGACTTCGTTCTGCGAATACTCCCGGCCCCATTCTCCTCCAAACTGCCAGGTTCCGATGCCGATTACCGACACATTTAGTTCTGTGCTTCCGAGTCTTCTATACTTCAAGATCAACACTCCTTCTAAATGATGTAGCCTGTCCTTTTCATTTTAACATTTTAAACCATGAGTAAGAAATAGCATGCTTCCGTATTCTGTGCTACAATACTGAAATTGCTATGGCAATTTTATTAGGGAGGTTTACTGAATCACCATGCTTATTATTGGTATCGCTGGCGGCACCGGCTCGGGAAAAACTACGGTTGCACGCTCTGTCATTGAACGTCTTGGATCGGAAAAAGTAACTTTCATATCTCAGGATAACTACTATAAAACCTATTCGCATCTCAGCATGGCTGAACGTGAATTGATTAATTATGATCACCCTCTCTCTTTTGATATCGAGCTGCTCGCTCAAGATCTGCTGCTTCTAAAAGAAGGGAAAACCGTTTACGCGCCAGTCTATGACTTTGCCGCTTATGCTCCATCCACAACAGAAACGGTAGAGCTTAAGCCGAACAATATCGTAATATTGGAAGGACTTCATGTGCTCGCGGAAGAGAGCATTCGGAAGCTGCTCGACATCAAAGTATTCGTCGATACGGATCCCGATGTACGTATTCTCCGTCGTGTGCTTCGGGATATTGAGGAGCGCGGCCGGACGATCCAGTCCGTTCATGACCAGTACTTGAAGACGGTCAAGCCGATGCACGAGGCTTTTATCGAACCATCCAAAAAATATGCCGATCTAATCATTCCCGAAGGCGGACACAATGAGGTCGGTATTCAGTTGCTGTCCATACTGACTGAAAAATATATGACAGATCACGAGCCGCCGATTCTCGGCTAATTGCGCTCTAAACATAGGAAAGGGGCAGTCCCTCCGGTCATTTCAGACCATGAGGGACTGCCCCTTTTTTAGCAAATGTAAGTTTAAAGTGCCACTCGGCAGCTTCTCAGCAACAATAAGACTACTTTCTAGATCTATTTCAGCAAAATGAGCTAATTCGAAGATAATAAGACTATTTTCTAGATCTATTTTTTCGAGCAACCATTAAACAATCGAGTTTGTTTGGTTTCCGCGCTCATGATGCTTGTTTGCGAAAAACAGTACCGAAGCCGTCAGACATAAACAAAACAGAATCAAATAAAGGAATGGCGCGCCAAAATAATCGACAACCGCGCCGCCCATCGCATTGCCGACAATGCCGCCAAGTCCCCAGGTTACAGCCGCATATACCGTTTGCAGAGTCGCTTTCGTGCCCTCAGTCGCATAGCTTTGTACGATTTCAACAGCTGTGCCCGCGACAAAAGCGAACGCGATCCCATTTAACAGTTGAACCGCCAGCGTCAATGAAACGTTATCGAAGAAAAACATCGCGAAATATTGGATGCCATAGATCAAAGCCGCGACGCACAGCAGCTGATATCTGCCTATTCGCTTGCTTAGCTTCGTCGCCACCCAGAACATCGGCACCTCAATAATAGCGGCTATCGCAAATGCACTGCCGATCCAGCTCTTATCAAAGCCCATTTCCTTAAAGTATAATGGCAAAAAATTCATATTAATCGATGCAGACATCATCATCAGCATGCTAGTAGCGACAAAGATCATAAATGGTTTATTGCGAACAACCTCGCCCATTTGGCCGAATAACGTCACATTTCTTCGAGTAACCTTCGTTGCTGGAAGCAGCATGAGCGCCAAGCAGACGGTTATACTCACAATAAGATAATAAATAAAGATGTCGTTGTAGCCGTATTTTTCGTATAAAATGCCTGTAGCAAATGTACCTATCGCATAACTTAAAGCTCCCCATAATCTGACGCTGCCAAAGGAAAAACCTTTTTTGCTGGCGATTTCTACAGACATCGCGTCGCCTATCGGCCCGCCAGAGGATTGAAACCATGCAAAGAAAATAGACAAGAAAAGAATCCCCGCAAGTCCCTCCATAAGCTGAAATCCAAGCCCGAGTATCGGAGCAATGATGACGCAGATCATGATAATTTTGCGCGGATTGTTGATTCGGTCATTAATCATGCCCATCACGGGCTGGGCAATGACGCTGACCAGAGCCCATAAAGACAGGATGAGACCAACCGTTGTATGGCTAAAGCCGCGATCACTGAAATATAGACTGGTGTAAGGCATAACGACAGAAATGGCTAGATACCATAAAAAATAATAGGTTGCTAATGACTTCACCGGGTACGTACCTTCTCTCTACAGCTCTTCCTTAATCTCCGATTGCCAGCCGAGCTGCCTGCACATCTCATGCATATTGCGAATATCCCGTCTTGCTTCAATGCGGATTAACCCTAATTCCAATGCATGCTTAGCAGCCCACCGAAGCAAATATACGAGCGTATCCGCTTGCGCTTCCTTAGCCGCAAAGTCGAGTAGTACAAGCGTATCTTCTACGACACCAGCGCGTACGAAACCCCAATAGGAGCCTTCAAACTGCCATATGTGGAACAGCTCACGATTCTCTATAACACCGAATTCATGAATTGGATTCTCCAAATGCTCAAGCCATTCCAGCTCGGCATTGAATTGAAGCGTATATTGTGGAACGTTCCATGCTATGGTCTGAGCAGCTAGCGCAGACAGCTCCTCTTTATTTGCAAAGGGAGCCCAGCCCTCCGAAGGATAATCCAGCTCAGATGGAACCTCAACCGTTATTTTCCAAGGCTTGTAGCCTACTTCTAACCCAGCTGACTCCAGCATTTCGGGAATACCAACGCATCGTAATCCTCTTTGCTTAGCGGTTTGGATAAGTGCTCTTAAAGCCTCCGGGGTGCCTGTTGCAATATCATTGCTATGCATGACGACAATCGTCCCTTTATCTAGAACGGGTTCGACCTTTGCAATTATATCTTCCGAAGATACGCCCCTCCAATCTCCTGAATCGACGCCTTCAATGTCCCGGTAGCCGCCCCATTCATCCAGCCAATCCAAGTTTTCCTCGCGGAAAGAACAATAAGGAAAACGCATAAAGGTTGGGCAAGCAAGGCCTGTCGCATCCTGATAAGCCAGCTCGGTCAGCTTAAGCTGTTCCAAAAATACAGTTTTAGGCACCTGTGCCATCCGGCGATGATGATACGTATGCGGAGCAAGCACATGACCGCGTGAAAGTATCTCTCTAGCTTTATCTGGATATCGATCTATCCACTCGCCCGTAAAAAAGAAGGTGCCAATCGCTTCTTCTTCCTCTAGAACAGAAAGCCAAAGTTCAAGTGGCAGATCTGAAGGCCCGTCATCAAACGTAAATGCACATATCGGCTGGTCGTTATTTCCCTTCCAAAACGCTTCAGTTGTCATATGGCAACCCCTATTCTCTCGTTAGTTTCCTGTATTATAGTTGAGAATAAAAAAATGTTCCAATACTCTCCTCTCCTTATCTAATACAATCCTACTGTCTTACAAAAAAAACTCGTCCTGCTTAAAAAGCAAAAACGAGTTTCCTTCTATCTGCTCTATTGAACAGATAAAAGTATGCCAAAAAACGGGAATAAAACAGCTATGCAAGCAAAGGCAGCAAACATGCTGCGTTTCTCTTTTTTATAGCTGGGAAATAATAAGGAAAGTGCTGCAATTCCAATAACAATCATGCTGATATATACCAAACTCCAGTTCCACTGCAGCGACAAGTCTTGCAAATCGCCATGCAAAAAAGTAAATAACGGAGATGGAGAAGGCTGTTCGAACTCCCCTTCATGAGGCGGCTCCTGTACACCCATGTAGGCGGTTGTGATGAGGATGACAAGTGCAAGAAACGTTTCCGCTCGAAGCCACCATTGCAATCTACTTTTATGTCGACCATGATCTGTAATTTTTGATAGAAACCCATTCATAAAGCCTAGAAGAACAAGCGGCAAGAAAACAAGATGCTTAAGTAGAAGCGCTTGTCCATAATTGATTCCCCATGAGTTGATATAACCATCGACCAGGAGAAACATCATCATTATACCAGCCGCTACAATTAGGACGATGCTGCTGATCGACATTGGCGTAAACCATCGTACAAACGCCTTCCAGTTCCATTCCCCTTTTGTAAACCAAGCAACAATAAGAAGTGTACCAAGCCAAAGAGAGACTGCAGCGACATGAACGGATTGTGAAAGTACGCCCCAGAAAGGCGAGAAGCCTGCCGGATGGCTGGCCCAGCCATGAGCTAGAATACTGGCACACCATAAGAGTGCTAGAACCCATTTGGTCATTTTACCCTGCAAGCCTTTAAACTGTGTGATCATGTACATCACGGTACATATAATGAGATTCCACACCCAAGCATTGCCGTACGAATAATCTTTTACAACAATTAATAAAACTTGAATGAAGGGCATGTCCTGCGCAAAATCGCGTAAAACAAGCGCTGATCGAAGAATCGACATAAATGAAAAAAGCGGGATTGCCAATAAAGCATATTGAAATAAATCAGTGATGTTCTTTAATTGCGGTTTGGACTTCTCTGGAATGAATTGAAGCAATAGATAACCACCGGTCAAAGCAAAGGACAGATAAAGCAGCGTTTCAAACAAATAAATGTACAATATGATCAACTCCAAGCACAGGGTTCAACTCAAAAGCCATCATATCATAAATAAAAACAAATGAATGCATGCTCATATGATATTTGTTTGAAAAATAGGAATGCCTGAACTCGAGTACGTATTCCATAAACGAACAGCTCCTTCCTCGGAAGAGAAAAGAGCTGCCAGCTGCTATTGGATTATTCAAATATTAGCTTATTTAACCGCACCAGCTGTAATCCCGCTTGCGATTTGCCTTTGAAAAATAATATAAATAATAAGAACGGGAATAATGGTGATCAACAGCGCTGCGAACAACGGACCCCACTCTGTGCGATACTGCATCTCGGCTTGCATAACGCCAATTTCTACCGGCAGCGTATACTGGGTCGGATCATTAATAAGTATCGTACCCACGATATATTCGTTCCAGATGTTCAGGATATTGACGATGCCAACCGTGATCAAACCTGGCTGCGCCAGCGGAAGCATAACTCGGAAAAATGTCCCGTAATAAGAAGCGCCATCCACGATTGCTGCTTCCTCGAGCTCCTTCGGCAGCGACTTGAAAAAACCGACGAGCACAAAGATGCCGAAGGCCAGCAAGCTGGACGTATAAACAAATATCAATCCGAGCTTCGTATTAATTAGGCCGAGTGAATTCATTAAGAAAAACAACGGAATGAGCGCTAGTACAAACGGTACCATCATTGAGGAAATATAAAGCAGAAACAACGCATTGCTTCCTCTAAATTTATATCTAGCCAGCACATACGCTGTCGTTGCGGATAGCAGCAGCGCTAATATCGTTGATCCCGTCGTAATGACAAGGGAATTCACAAAATAAGTATCAAAGTGGTATTTGCTCCACACATACGAGAAATTGGACCAAATAAGCGGAATCTCCGGCAAAGCCCACGGTGCATTTAAGAAAAATTGTTCATTATTTTTTAGAGAATCAAGCAAGGTCCAAATGAGCGGGTACAATACCGATATGCCCCATAGGATCAAAATGGCATAGATGATTAGCTTGGCGATCGGATTTTTAATCTGTATATTCATCTCTTTATCCCCCTTAGCTCATCTCAACGGGATCATGACGCATAAGCCGTTGAAGTACGATTGTCGTAATTAAGGACAGGACCAGGATGATAAACCCTATCGAAGCGCCATACCCAAAGTGGAATTGCCGGAATGCCATTTGATACAAGTAGGAGCCCATAACCTGTGTACTGTTATCCGGTCCGCCTTCTGTCATAATCCATACGATTACGAAGGAACCGTTAAGCGTAGTCATCATGATGTTAAGAATGGACACTTTCATCTGCTCCCAAACGAGCGGAAGCGTGATGCTCCAGAACTGTTTCCATTCCCCTGCGCCCTCAATGCTTGCCGCTTCAAAATAGGAAGCAGGAATGCTTTGAATAGCTGCAATGAGAAGAATCATATAAAAGCCGATACCCGCCCAAATAGCCGGAGGCAGAAGCATCCATATCGTATGATCGGAAAAACCTAGCCACGTTATCGATACTTTTTCACTCGTGAATAATGACAAAAATGCATTCAAGAAGCCAATTTGCGGATTATATATGAAATTCCACAATACGCCAATAACAACGACGGAAATTACATTCGGAATGAAGAAAATCGACCGAAAAAATCCAGCCAGCTTAAAGCCAAACCTAGTGAGTGCTACTGCAAAAAACGTCGCGAGAAGCATAATTCCGATTACTTTGCCAGCAACAAGAAAATAGTCGTTGCCGATCGCTCTCCACACAATGGGATCATGGAACATCTCTTTGAAATTATCAAAACCAACAAACGTTTTTGTCTCCGACATGCCGGACCAGTCAAAAAATGAATAATACAAGCTTTGCACTACCGGATAGATTGTAAATACGCCGAAAAATAAAAGAGTTGGGATGATGAATGATGCGATAAATATATTTCTCTGCCATTTTACTGTCCCTGAGTTCATACCTTCCATCCCTCCGAGTAAATTCACAGAAAGTGATCGAGGCGTTATGCCTCGATCAATCTCTGCCGTCAATCTTTTGAAGGCTTATTATTTGCTAACCTTTTTCACCACGTCAGTTACCCGCTTAACCCACTCTTCAGGCGTAATTTTGCTAATCGTCAGTGCATCTGTTGCATCCATCATCGCTTTATCAACGTCAGCGTTGTAAGTGATTGTTGGGATTACAACCGTGTTAGGATCTGTCAAATATTTAGCAGCATCTTTAACATGGCTTGGCGCATTGGAGCTGCTGATGTCGCCTTTAATGTTGGAAGGCGCGCCGCTTAGCTCAGCCCATTGTGAAGCTTGATCTTTTGAGAAAATGAATTGCAAGAACGCTTTAGCTGCTTCTTTGTTTTTCGCTTTTTTCGCAATGGCAACTGTAGCTGTGGATGTATTCGCAACCACTTTACCGCCTGCTTCTTGCGTAATGGAAGGAATGAAACCAAAGTCAAAGCCAGCAGGAACGTCTTTAGCCATTTCATTAGGCAGCCAAAGACCATTCACAATGAAAGCATCTTTGTTTTGCAGGAACAGCATTTGTGAATCCGTGTGATTGATTTGGATAGAAGCTTTATCGATGTAATCCTTATCGCGCATTTCTACGATTTTGTTCAATGCAGCAAGAACAGCAGGGCTCTCAAAAGCTTCTACTTTGTTAGCTGCCATATCTTGAAGAATAGAGAAATCGTTGTTGTTTGCTGATACGATAGCTGGATACAGGAACGAGCCATTGATATAGTACGGGTATTTACCTGTGTGAATGAACGGCGTAATGCCGTCTGCTTTGATTTTTTCGCTTACAGCAAGGAACGATGGGAAGTCAGTTGGCTCAGCCCAGCCTTTTTCCTTGAAGAGCGCTTTGTTCCAGAAAACACCCCATGAGTTCAATACGAGTGGAATATTGTATACTTTACCGTCAAATTGTTGAGCAGGTTGAGCCAAAATGTCGCTGATTAGATCACCGTCAACGTTTTTGGCATCTTTCAGCCAATCCGTCAAATCTTCCAGCTGGCCGTCTTCAACCATTTGGCGATCGTTCAATACCGGACCATCGATGTATACGAAATCTGGCGGGTTGCCGCCGATCCAGCGCGGTCTATTTTGATCGTTAATTTTAGGTCCTGCGGATTCTTTAATGTTAAGCTCCGGATTTGCAGCTTGGAAATCAGCAATAACTTTTTTCCACCATTTATCGCCATACCCGCCCACAAAATATTGAATTTCGAAATCGCCTGTCAGCTTAACCGTCGTGTCGGTAGCAGCAGGTGCGTCCGTCGCTTCAGCAGCCGGCTCCTTTGTAGGTGCATTAGTAGCTGCTCCACCATTATTGCTATTCGAGCCACATCCAACTAACGATACGGCAGCCAAAATAACGGCGATACCAAGCGCTGCAATCTTTTTCTTCATAATCATTAAAGCAAACCCTCCCAAAAATGATGTTTTTCACACTGTACTTAGGGGCTCATCTTGCTGCTCCATCGTGTAATTTCATCATAAATTGGGAGGGCTATAATCTCTATTGAATATCTTCCATATATTCTTTATTATCTTCTCTTCCGTGCATATAAAGCTATTTTTCGAGTAATTTCGCTAAGATAGCGCTTATTTTTGCTGATTGCTCTTATTTTCTGCAAAAGACTGCAATTCATCTAATGCCGCTTTTGGCGTCATTTGCTCATATAGAACAGCTTCACCTAGCTTACGGGTATAATCAAGCACCGCTTGCCAAGCAGGCTCCTTCGCCGGATAAAACCTCGCTTTGCTTAACGCTTCCAAATCGCTTTTGATCACTTCGCTTTTCTCCGACAGCTTGGTGCCCACCGTCGTCGTAACGGGAAGAAACCCTTCGCGTTTAATCATTTCTTCATAAGCTCGATCTTCATAGAGGAAGTCAAGAAACTTGGACAACGCTTCTTTATTGGTATGATCGGTTTTGAAGGACACGAGCAGATCATGTACACCAAACGTAATTGGCGATGTACCATCCTTTACTGGAATCGGACCCTTTCCCCATTCCAGCTCCGGAAACTCTTTGGGGACGACTGCCGAGAAATAATTTCCTGATATCATCATAGCAAGATTGCCTCCGCCCATAATTCGCTGCTTCTCATCGCGAGTCGTTATGTTCGGCTCAGGCTCAGTCAAGCCTTTATCAAACAGCTCTTTAAAAAAAGACAATCCTTCCACATTGGTCGGTGAATTAATGGCCCATTTCCCATCTTTAATCCAATCTCCGCCCGAACCGAAAAATATATAAGACAAAGTAGCCTGCGTCTCATTGTCCGACAGGTCAATGCCGAAGCCATCTGCTGCGCCAAGCGCTTTAATTTTCATTGCGGCCTGCTCCAGCTCCGACCACGTTGTCGGAGGGGCAGCAATGCCCGCTTTGCGGAACAGCTCCTTGTTATAGTATAAATTCCGTGTAGTAGCAACGTATGGAATTGCGTATTGCACCCCGTCTATCTGATCCATATCTACTAAGTTCGGATACAGCCGATTCGCTAGTTCAGGCGATATAATATCATCCATATTATTTAACAAGCCATCCTTGGCGTAATGGGCATACACATTCGTATTCAGAAGATCGGGAGGCTGGTTTTTGCTAATCATCGTCGTATAGATTCCATCGAGTATATCCCAGTTGGCTACTTGCAGCTCTACATCAATGAGAGGGTTTTTCCTCTCAAACTCTTTTACCAGCTTCTCAAGCAGCGGCTTTGTTTCCGTACTATATTCGGAGGCGACATACCGAATCAACGCCCGCTCCTCCTTTGGAGTTGCAACGGGCTCCGGGTTCTCGTTCATGCACGAGGAGGAAACTGCTGTAACTAACAAGAGGCTGATAGCAACCATAAGAGGTTTAATTCCATACCGTTTTCGCTGCATATAGTTATATTATCCTTCCGAATAGGGATCTACTTACTCGTTATAAATGGGAATAACAGCTTCTGATTTTCCGTTGTGTACATATTTTCTTTTGTAATGACATTGGATTCGATATAAGTGATAGGCTCGGTCTTTTCTCCATCAATTAGCTTCAGCGCTGCTTTCACGCCAAGATAACCCATATTAAATGGCTTTTGTACAATAGAAGCTGTCATAATGCCCGACTCCAGCAATTGAACCTCATCACTGGTGCTATCAAATCCAATAAGATTAATAGCACCTGCCTTGTTATACTCCTTCAGCAGCCTTGCAACCCCCTGTGACGCGGTTTGATTGAGCGTAATAAATGTATTAATGCCGGAATCACTTCGAAGCAGCCGCTTGGCAATTTCATAGGCTTGATCCTCGGAATCATCTGCATAATAGGTTTCCATTGCACTCGCTTTGTAGCCCTTTAATGCAAGGCGCATTCCCTCCAGCCTCTCTTGCGAAATAATCGAGCTCGCGTAATCACTAATAACGGCAATATTCGGATCGCCGTCCGTTTCCTGAATGGAGGTTTGTCCTGCTAGTTGTCCTGCTTCTTTATGGTTGCTTGAAACAACGATAGGAGAGGGCTTCATACTCGGAGAATGATTAATAATGACCAGCTTGATGCCTGCAGCGCGCGCCTTGGCAAGAATAGCTGGCATTCGATTATCCATTACCATATCAATGACAATCGCTTGCGGCTTCCGCGCAATCGCATCCTCCAAGATTTGAATCTGAGCATTGGAATCGCCTTCAACAAGCGGACCTTCTACACTCAGGTTTAGCCCCGTTTCCTTAGCTGCTGCTTCCGCACCCTGATTGACTGCCTGCCAGAAATCAAGTCGAATATTTAAGGATTTCAAAATGACCGTAACATTTTTCTCCTCATGGTTAACACCAAAAAGCAGATTAAAGTTGAATACAAAATAGATGGCAATCATCGCAATTGCCACAACTAGCAACAGCGTAAATCGATGCTTTCGCATTATTTTGCTTCCCCCTTAATCGAGCTTCGGTATTACGATCGTAATACAGGTGCCCTCTTCAATTTCGCTGCGAATTTGAATGCCATACTCATGCCCAAAATAAAGCTTGATTCGCTCGTTTACATTGCGTATCCCGATGCCTTGGTTGGCGTTATCCTCCAAGTTGCTGTAGAGAAGCTTCCCAAGCTGTTCCGCTGACATCCCTTGGCCGTTATCCTCTACTTCAAAAATAATTTGATCGCCTGCCTGCCTTCCGCGTATCGTAATTAATCCATCATCCATGCCATACATGTTCCGAATGCCATGATAGATCGCATTTTCTACAAAAGGCTGAAGCAATATTTTTAACGTTTTATAATCAAGAATCGATTCGTCCATATCAATGACATAATTAAGCTCATCGTTATAGCGCATTTTCTGTATAAGCAAGTAGTTCGTAATATGCTCAATTTCCACTCGAATCGGAACCAGCTCTTTTTCCTTCGTAATGCTTGCGCGGAACAGCTTAGCTAAAGCAGATGTCATCAGAACGACCTCCTCATGCTGCTTCTGCTCAGCCATCCACACAATCGAATCGAGAGTGTTGTATAAAAAATGAGGATTGATTTGCGATTGAAGCAGCAGCAGCTCGCTCTTTCGCTTATTTTCCTGATTTAAAATCGTTTCCTCCATGAGAAACTTGGTTCGGCTGACCATTAAGTTAAAAGATCGACCCAGCTGTCCAATTTCATTCATTTGGCCAATTTCCGTCTGAATATTGAAGTTGCCCTTCTCTACTTGCTTCATGTCGGATTGCAATACTTTAATAGGCTTGGATAAGCGATGTGACAATCCTATAGAAATCAGCAGCGTAATGGCTAAGCCGCATAAGGAATAAAAAATAATGGAATTACGCAGACCCTCTTTGTTTGCAATTAAATCATCTGAATAAGCCACTCCGGCAATTCTCCAACCAAAGTTTGTGTCCTGCACGGAGTAAATGCGTTTGTCTCCACCCTCGTTCACGACGAAGGATTGGCCGCTTGGAGCCCGCAAAACTTCTGCAATACGCTCTGTACGCAGTTTGCTATCGATAAGCTGCTGCTGCGGATGATAAACGATATGACCTTCGTTATCCACGATGAAGAGGTAACCTTTTTTGCCGAGGTTAATATTTTCGCAAATGTCATTAATGACACTTAAGTTTAGATCAACGAGGAGTACGCCATCCGCCTTAATCCCATCTGTGCTCTTAAGCTCTCGACTCAGTGAAACGACCCAGCGGTATTCGTTTTCAATTAAGCTTTGCACATGAGGAGCAGAAACGACGGACCTGCCGCCTGCCGCTTTTGCCAGCTGATACCACTCTTGATCCTCTATCTTCGTATTGGGATTTAAGGTAGTTATTCGGCGGTCAGAAACAAATCGCCCATTGTATCCAAACACCATAATGGATGCAATGTCTTTGCGCGTATACAAGATCGCCTGGAACAAGTCGGAAATTTGCTTCTCGTACGTACGGCGGTTCTCTGCGCTGATGAAGTTATTGTCCGATATGTAATACTTGACGTCCTTATTCGTTAAAGCGAGCAGTGAAATATTTTCCATATTGTCGACATATGATTGAATATTTAAATTGACCTGCTTAATAATTTCCTCAATGTAGCCTTTCGAATTCCGCTCAACCGCAGCTACGGAAACTTGATAGCTTACTAGACTTGTTAATACGATAGCAGCCAAAATCAGCATAGAAAAAGCTAAAGATATATTGGATTGAATGCTTTTTAGCGGAAACAAAGGAAAGAACCGATCTTTGAGCATGTTAGGCTCCGCTCCCCTTTATTTGTTTCTCTCTGTAATCCTTTGGGGTTATACCTGTGTGCTTCTTAAATAAAATGCTAAAATAATTCGGGTCCTTGTAGCCCACCTGCTCCGCAATTTCATACAGCTTCATCGCCGAATTGTGAAGCAGCTCCTTCGCCTTGGCCACCCTTACACCGGTCAAATACTCAATAAACGTCTCTCCTGTATGCTGTTTGAACACGAGACTGAAGTAGCTTGAGCTCATGAGCACATGACGGCATAAGTCCTGCAACGACATCTTTTCATTCGCGTAATTTGTATCGATATACTCCACCGCGCGATGAATTTGCATGTTGGTCAAATAATTACGGTTATCCGCTATAGTAGAAATAACGGAGCTTACCATGTCCTTTAGCCAAATCTCAACCTCATCCAGCGTCTTGAATTTGAATACGTTCATCAGCTTCATTTGCTGCTCGAACGGTGATTCCTGCTCTCGAACGGCTAGCTCCTGTACAGAGTTCATCAGCGAGAGAACAACCTTTTGCATTTGCAGCATACAGGCTTCCACTGGAACAAGAGAGGTTTTCAGCTCCGCTACCCCTTGTTCAATCAATTGGTAGGCTTCTTGAATGGCGCCTGTCTTAACAGCAGCAGCCAGCTTACGGTCGAGGTCATGGCTCAGCGGCATATATCCGGAAGGTTTTCCTTCAATATCAATAATACTCAGCACTCTATTTTTACCTAGCAGAAAACGATAGTCCAGCACCGACAACGCACTCTTGTAAGATAACGGCAGCTGTTCAGCAAGCGTACATGTTCGTCCGATTCCTATCGTCACTGTAAATTTCAAATATTTCTCAATATGATAGCGGACCTCCTCAGCAAGCGAAAATCCTTGTTCATACAGGAGGCTTTCACTGTCATGTCCAAAAATGATGGCAACCATCCGCTCCTCACGGGTTCGGAAGGTCAGCACATGCTCTCGGTCCAGCGTTTCATTAAAAATATCATAAGCAGCGAATCGCAAAAATTCGACATCATGCTCATAGGAGGACAGTTCTCTGTCGCCAAAATCGTCGATATCTACGACCATGACCAAATATAGCGGTGATATCGGCGGCAGGTTGAAATAAGCAAAACGTTCTGCGATTTCCACTTTCCCTAAACCAACCGCAACTAAACGCTCTAGAAACCGCTCTCTAAGCAGCGGAAGACTGTGCTCCAGCTGGTTGTTTAGCCTGCCCAGATCTTCACGACGCTGCTTCTCTTCATCCATCTCTGCTTTAATTTGATCCAGGAGCTGACGTATTTCTTGCGCTGTAATCGGTTTCAGAATGAAATCAGAAATTTTAAGCCGAATCGCCTGCTGCGCATACTCAAATTCGTCATAGCCCGTTAATATAATCATTTTTATATACGGGAATTGAGCGGAAACTAAACCAGCCAGCTCTAATCCGTCCATAAACGGCATACTGATGTCTGAAATAACGAGCTCCGGCCTATCCAATTCTACGGCATCCCACGCTTCTCGACCGTTAGCGTAATCACCAATCAATTCGAAGCCATGCTCATTCCAATTGATTGTATTTTTTAATCCGATTCGGACAACCGCTTCATCATCGACAATAATTACTTTATACATCGAAGCCTCTCCAGTCTGTAAATGCCAATATACGAGCAGTAACAATAATCCAATTATGCATGAGAATACACCAGCTTACAATTCTTTGATTCAGGAAAATGTCGAAAAACCCGGCCGCAAGCGGTCCGGGTTCTCTTGGCTTAAGCGGCAGCAAAATCATGCTGCTCCTTCCACCATTTCATATACTACTTTGCTTTATTCATCCACCATACGTTTCTTGTATACGTACAAGCAGACAGCATACATCGCAATAATCCAAACAAAAATGATAGCTAAATGGGACAATACGTCTACCAGCCCCGCACCAGCCTCCACTTGTTTTGCTAATTCAATCAGCTGCAGGTTCGGCATGAACTTGGCAACGGTCAGGATTGGATACTGATCCATTAACGGTGTAATCAATGACCCAAAAGCAAAAATGACAAAAGCCGGCATGATCGCAACGGAGGCTTCCATCACCGATTTGGTTAGCAAACCGATGAACGTGCCTAAGCCCAAGTAAAAAACGGAAGATAAAAAAATTGCGATGATAATGACCAATAGGTTTTTCGGATGATAATCGGTAAGCAAAGCAGAGAGTATAATTATAACCGTGCTCGCAATAAAGCTTAGCAAGCTTTTGCCGCAAAAAATCTCGAAAATACTCGCCGGTGACAGCATGAGTCCGCGCAGTGTGTTTTTTTCTTTCTCTTCGGCGACTAAAGAAGACTGCACATAAGTAGCTACTAAAATTAAGGCCATATTGATGATCAAATAATGTACATCAATGGTATTCCCACCAACGCGCCCAAAAAAAGCAGCAAGGACTAAAGGAAGGATCAATGTCGTGGTTATATACATGTTTCGAGATACGTCTTTATAGTCTTTTTGCAAAATGGCCCTTACTCGCTTCATTGAAAATGTCATGATAGTTTCCTCCCAGTCACTTCTACAAAAATATCGCCTAATGTCGGAAAATTGGATTGAATGGATGCGATTTGGTTTTTGCTCATATAGTCAAATACCTTCTGCGCCCCATCAGACCCCTTTGGTACAATAACCGTTGACCCATCAGTTAGCTCCACTGTAATCGTTGCATCACTATGCTGCTCACGCAGCTTCTTTGGTTCATCGAGCAATTGAATCGTTCCATTGTTTAGGAAAGCAACGCGGTCACATAAAGTTTCGGCTTCATTCATATCATGTGTCGTTAAAAAAATGGTTGTGCCCTTGGCTTTCAATTGTAACAAGCCTTCATAAATATGCTTCGTATTCACAGGGTCAAGCGCTGATGTGGGCTCATCCAGAAACAAAAGCTCTGGTTCATGCAGAAAAGCCCGAGCGAGAATGACCCGTTGAAGCATGCCCTTGGATAATTTAGATACCATCTTCTTGCTCTCTTGCTCCAAATTCACCATCTGCAGCACGACATGAATCCGGCCTTCGGGTACATCGTATAAATCACAAAAAAACTTCAAATTATCGTAAACAGACAAGCGAGCATACAAAGACGTATTGTCGGTAATGATTCCAATTTTTTTGCGATACTTCTCTTCTCGTAATTTACTCGTGGGTACTCCAAATACACAGGCACTCCCCGAGGTCGGCTTCGACTGCGCTGTTAATATTTTGATGGTTGTTGTTTTGCCTGATCCGCTTGGTCCTAGAAATCCGAAAATCTCACCCTTCCTCACGTTAAAGGAAACGTCCTTTAACGCCCTGGAATTCGAAAATGATTTCTCTAATGAAGTCACTTCAATTATATTTTGCATGCCGCTCTCAACCTCCGTTGTTTTATCCGATCTACCTTCATCTTAGGTGAGAGGAGGGAGAGATGCATTATAATCGCATTGAATGGAGTATACAAAGGGGTGAATGATGCTTATTTCGGGCTGAATAGCGCAATAATCACGTGGTTTGGAGCAGCGGTTTCGGTGAATGGCGCTTATTTAAGCCCGATCATTTCCTTTAACTCAGCCATTTTTGTTTTTGACAGCGGTACGTTAGTCTTTAAATGATCATCAAGCACCAAGCTATAGCTATTGCGAGTGAAGGTGATGACTTCCCTTACCTTTTGCAAATTAACGATGTAAGAACGATGGCAACGAAAGAAACCATACGTCTGCAGTCTTTCTTCCAGCTCATTAATTTTGAAGGATGTTGGATACATCTCCCCTTTAATATAGAGATTCGTTTGTCCTTCACTGCTTTCGATATAATCAATTTCCGGAGGATTAAACAATATAATTTTGTCATTCATTCGTGTCGGAATTTTCTCGAATCTGACGTGCTGAACGAGAGGTTCATCATCTTCAAGCTCCTCATCACTTTCTGCATGCGAAGGCAAAGGTTCTTCCTTTTTATCCGCATTTTCTGGAGATATTGATTTTGGTTCTTCTTCTGTATCTTGAACATCAAAAGCTTTGAGTCCCTTCTCATCCAGTCGATAGACCCGGCTCGTCACACTAAGCGCTGTTTCCATATTCCCCGTGAGCACGAGAATCGCTTTGCCGCTCTCTCCGAGTCTATGCACCATCTTATGAAAAACAAGCTTCGTTTCGAGGTCGACATTCTGATCCGGCTCCTCAAAAATGTAAAGAGCAGGATTTTGAAATAATAAGCGTGCAAACTGAACCCGCCTTTTCTCTGACAGGCTCAGCTTCGTTAGGCGCTTATTGGCTTTCAGATCGAGCTTGACGATGCGGACAGCTTCATCGATGGATAGGCTTGAACCGTATAGCAGTTTAAAGAAACTAAAGTTTTCTTTGACCGTCAGCCGTTCATAAGAGCCATCTTGCAACAGCAGAAGACCTATCTGACTAAGAAAACCCTTCCTGTTATTTGCAAATGACAGCTCATTCACTTTAATTTCACCACTGGAAATCGGCAGTTTTCCTGTCAGCATCGCTAATAGCGTATTTCGGACATTCATGCTCGAATAAAGCGCGACCACTTCATGACATGCAATTTCGATATGAAAGGCAGGAAATACGAGTACGTTTTCGGTATATCTCTCTAACTCATTAATGGTAAGAACCGACACATGATCACCTAGCTTATCTATAGTTTAAAAGCCATATTTTTCATTTAACTTGTTTATTATACATGACCTAATCACTGCAATGAATGTAAAAAATCCACAACCAAGTGAGGTTGTGGATTGCGTTTAACGATTTAAATGAAAATATGCTACCCGCTTCTCCTTGTAAAATTTTCAGCAGCTTCGAATGTTTAATATCGAGCATGTCTTACTCCTACTCATGCGGCTATTGGAAATCCAAGAGAAAATATAGCACCGCCGCCCTTGTGGTTATCGGCAGTAATGAGGCCCCCGCATCGTTCCACAATCGCTCGCGATATAGCTAGGCCGAGGCCAGACTCCCCGTCCTTGCCTTTCACAAAACGATGAAATAAATAAGGAAGCAGCTCATCCGGAATGCCGCCGCCATCATCGGACACCGATATTTCTATGCGGCCTTTCTTAGCCGAAGCATGAATATAAATATTTTTGTCCGCATGTCGAATCGCGTTTGTAACAACATTAAGCATCGCCTGAAGAAGCTTGTCTTGGTCTGCTCGTACAATCAGCTGTTCATGCTCATCATAGCTTGGATGCAGAGTAATTCCTTTTTTGACGAGCATAGGGTTTACACGTTCAATCGTCTCAGCGAGCAAATCCTTTAAACACACCAACGAGGACTGATAAATATCCTCCTCGCTGTCCAGCTTCGCTAACAACGTCATTTCGGTCACCAGATTTTTTAGCCTGTCACTTTCGCTTAAAATAATGTCCAAGCCTTTATAAACACCTTCACCTTCAAACACTCCGTCTCTAATGCCTTCCGCATAACCCGCAATGGACATTAAAGGTGATTTCAGCTCATGTGAAGCATTTTGGAAAAACTGCTTTTGCGCACGGTTAAAGCGATTAAGCTCGTCAGCCATTTCAAAAACGACCTGTGCAACAGAACCAAGCTCCCCCCCTGCCTTTACGCGTTTCACCTTGGAAAACTGGCGGCTCTTCACCTTTGTCAATTCTTCCTTTAATTTCATGAGCGGCTTGATTAGCTTTCTCGTGATCAAATGGCTGAGCAGCAGCATGAGCATTCCGCCCAAACCGAATACAAGAAGCAAACGTTTCAGCAGCGCCTGTTCAATTTCTTTGATTTTGCTGACCGGCGTAAAGAGCGTCAAAGTACCCTGCGGAATGGCGTTTACTTCTACAAGAAACCCTTTATCCGTACCATCTACTACCTTACCAACGCTCGTAATGGCTGCTGTCTCCGTGCTCGATGCTTTACCGGCCTGCAAAGATTGCATCGGCAATACCTCTTGCATAATATTTCCTTGGGCATCCGTCACGACGGCTTCAATGGATGGGTTAATTGACAATGCACTGGCAGAAAGAGTCACCCGGCTATCTTTCGCTGATTGGGTCAGCATTTCTGTCTTCATAGTAGCGGACAGCGTTGCGCTTGCCATCTTCAGTTCTTCCTTCTGCGCAACCATAAAGTGATCTAATAACACATAGTGAATTAAGAGCGCTGTGATCGATAGAACAAGCACAAGCGCGATGCCAAATGCGAGATTAATTTGATGAACGAGCTTCATATTAATACACACCCCGATCCGTTCTCATTCGATAGCCATGACCCCATACTGACTCTATTGGTAAATGCTCTATTTTTTTTCGTATTCGTTTAATAAGATGATCGACTGCACGATCGCTGCCGAAATAATCGTCGCCCCAGACGAGTGTGAGCAGATCAGCTCTAGCAAAAGCACGATTCGGCTGCTCAATAAACACCTTGAGCATCGTGAATTCCTTGCTCGTCATGTCCACTTCCTCGCCTTGCCAGAATACACGTCTTTCCTCCAGCATCAATTGAAGCTCACCAAGCTCCAACCGTGACAATGGCGTTGCAGCATTCGCCGTGTTTTCTTCGGCTTGGTTAATTTTATACCAGCGTTGGAGCTGCCGCTTTATGCGTGCCATCAGCTCCCGAGGACTAAATGGCTTAACTAAATAATCGTCGCTCCCAAGCTCTAAGCCTAATATTTTATCAACCTCTGTATCTTTGGCTGAAATCATAATAATGGGCACTTCTGCCTCATTCCGAATTCGCCTGCATAGCTCATAGCCATCCATTCCCGGCAGCATAATATCGAGCACCCACAGATCCGGAGGATTAGTTTGCCACAGCTCCCATGCGTCCTCTGCATTTTCCAAACCGATTGTCTGGTAATTTTCCTTCTGCAAATAAATCTCGACTAAATTACGTATATGAAAGTCATCATCCACAACGGCGATGCGATAATTGCTGTTCACCTTCACTAACCCCCTGAACATTTCTTCTATAAGTATACCAAGCCCACAATCGCAATGGGGTCGTGCCATCGTTTTTCCACAAATACACCAATGTTCTGACACAGCCTTCTTGTAGAGTAAGACGAGTAAGACAAACCCATTAGGAGCGTGAAACCATGAACCATAAGTTGATTATTTCCAGAGTTGTCCTTTCATCTGCTTTATTAATGTCCGCTGTTGCAGGCCCTGCCATCTCGAATGCAGCGTCTAAAGCGCCAGCACCTGAAAAATTCTCAATGCTGCAAAACGTAACAGCAAGCACTTCCATCTCCGCAGATGCAACGACTGGTGTAGCTGTGGTCAACAGCTTTACTAATCCGCTCGACTTAGCCAAAAAGTATGCACCTGACACACTAGCGGACTGGCAGGATACATTAGACCAATATGAGAAAACGATCGGCAGCACGATGAAAAACCTCATTTCATCTGTTGAAGCAATACCAGCAATTTCAGATGGCAAGGAGACGATTTCGATTTCTAAATCGGAGAATGTCGGAACTTTATCAATGAGCACTGCTGCAGTGAAAATCTCAGATTCCACTAAACTAAATATTGCACCAGCTGATGTCGTTCAGCTTGATAAGAATACAGGTACGGCAGTTCAAATGACTGAAGCGACTATTAGCGAAGCCGACAGCGCTGACATGGCGTTTATTAGAGCAGAGATTAAGCTGGCGCAAGCGGTTCAAGCTGAAGATGCTGCTGCTATTAAGCAATCACTGAGCGAGCTTTTTGTACAATACAAACAGCAAATCGCTGAATGGAAAGCAGAGAAGTAAAACCTATAAAAAAGGAAACAAGCTCACCTCCTTGATGAGGTGAGCTTGTTTCTTTTTCGCATATGCTTACGCATCTAACAGTAGAAAATTACTGTTTCTAAGCTTTGCAGCATAATTTAAAGTGAAGTCTTAGCCAAGGATGTGTATGCCATGAAACGTAATCAGCAAGCTTCCCGAAAGCTCGATAAGCCTAATTTTCTTGTGATCCTGGTGGATGAGGAACGTTATCCCCCTGTATATGAGAACGCCGAAATAAAAAAATGGCGCAAAAAAAATCTAATCGCACAGGAGCTGTTGAAAGAAAACTCTATGGAGTTCCATAGGCACTACATCGGGAGCTCCGCATGCTGCCCAAGCCGGGCAACCTTATTTACCGGACATTACCCGTCGCTCCACGGCGTCAGCCAAACGGTTGGAATCGCCAAAGAGTCTTTCGATTCCGATGTGCATTGGCTGGATAAAAACACCGTTCCTACGATGGGCGACTATTTCCGCGAAGCCGGCTATCAGACGCACTACAAAGGGAAATGGCATATAACCAATGCAGATATTATCGTCCCTGGCACCCACAACAGCATACCAAGCTTTAATCCTTTGACAGGCGTACCTGACAGAGAGCGAACCGACTTATATTACCAAGCTAATCGCTTAGATGACTTCGGCTTCTCTGACTGGATTGGTCCGGAGCCAAATGGAAAAAATCCGCGTAATTCCGCCTCCTCTGCAGGTTTTGGAATAAGCGGACGCGATGTGGTTTATGGTGAGGAAACCGTGATGCTGCTTGAAAACCTTGATCGTCAAAAAAGCAATGATAAAAATGCCAAGCCATGGTTAGTCATTGCTTCCTTCGTTAACCCGCACGATATTGTTTTGTACGGTGCGCTCACCGCGCATCTGCCCGCCTTCCGTTTCGAAGTGGAGCCTACGGTACCATCCGTTTCCCCGCCGCCAACGATGAACGAATCGCTGCTTACGAAACCACGCTGCCAAGCAAGCTATCGCGATACTTACCCTAAGGCGCTGCAGCCGATCATCGACAATCCATTTTACCGTCAGCTTTATTACCAGCTGCAAAAAAATGCCGATCAGCAAATGTTAAAAGTATACGAGGCGCTTGCTCGCTCATCATTTTATGACAATACGATCGTTATTTTCACCTCAGACCATGGTGATTTGCTCGGATCTCACGGAAATCTTCATCAAAAATGGTACTGTGCCTATGAAGAGTTTCTGCATGTGCCTTTCCTTATTCATAATAAACATCTTTTTCCGCATAATAAAAATGTGGATACCCTTACAAGCCATGTTGATTTGCTGCCTACTATGCTTGGACTTGCGAATGCGGACATCCATACCGTTCAATGCTGCTTGCAAAAGAGATTCAGCGAAGCCCGCCCTTTTGTTGGGCGCGACCTCACTCCTATCATTTTGGAACAAAAACCGGCGGTAACCGGTGATAGTCCTGTATATTTCATGACCGATGACGACGTGACACGCGGCCAGCACCAAGTAAATCCACTCGGGGAAGCCTATGCATCCGTTGTTCAGCCTAATCATATTGAGTCTGTCCTCATGACGATCATTACCGATGGCAAGAAACAATTGTGGAAATACTCCCGTTACTATGACAACGTGCAATTTTGGAGCCAACCAGGCGTACAAGATGTAACCTTTTTGCAAGCTGATGCTGCGAAAGGTGAACAGTACCCGCTGTGGGCGACACAAGTGAAAACGGAGCCGGCTCCTGAGGAATTTGAGCTGTACAACTTAACCGAAGATCCTCTAGAAAATCGCAATCTTGCGAATCCAGCCTATGCCACGCAGCATACGAAAGAAATTGAAACATGGATGATGGAGCTGCTAAATGAGCAGCGCATGCAAAAACGTCTTGTCCCAGCGGATACGGGCATCACTTAAAGCCATGAATCAAATCAAGCCTTGCAGGCGAATAATCGCCTGTGCGCGATCAACAACTTCCAGTTTGCTATAGAGATTGCTGATGTAGTTGCGTGCTGTACCTTCGGCTATGAACAACGCATCAGCAATTTCTCGATTGTTCAGTCCGCGTATAATAAGCTGTGCCAACTTTTTCTCGCGATCTGTCAGCTGGATGTGGCGCTGGCTCGGATTTTGCCATTGCTCGTGATCTTCTGTAAACCTGTTCATCCTCTCAGCCAGTTTGGCTGCAACCGCGGCTGGAAGAATAAACTGCCCGGATATCGTATCACGAATCGCGGCAATCATTTTATCGATGTCCATATCCTTCAGCATATAGCCGCTTGCCCCATGCGCCATGCCCTCTACAATATAATCCGCGTCTATGAATGTCGTTAAAAACAAAATAAAAATGTTGGGCGAGCTCTGCTTTATTCGTTTTAAAGCGGTGATTCCATCCATAATCGGCATTTGAATGTCCAGCAGCATAAGGTGTGGCTGAAGCGTCTCTGCCATTTCACACGCCTCTTCCCCATTTTTAGCTACGCCAACGATCTCGAAATCATCTTCTAAGTCCAGTATGGTTCGAAGTCCTTCCCGTGTCAGCATCTGATCATCGGCAATTACAATCGTTATCTTATTCATTCCCTCTCTCCATTCAATCGTATCTTGTAGGGCAAATCGATCTTTAACAGACAGCCTTGATTTGGCCATGATTCAATAGAGAGGCTTCCGCCCAGCTGTTCCACTCGCTCTTTCATCGCCTTTAACCCAAATCCGAGCGCAATCTCAGGGGCTCCAATTCCGCAATCCTCAAGCCTGAACTGCAAATAGGTGCCGACGGTTTGCAAACTAAAGCGGAATTCCTTGCTCCCCCCATGCCGGATGCCATTGGTTAAGCCTTCTTGGAGCGCATGATAGATCGCCTTCTTATGCGCTGTCGACAGCTTCGGCAAAGGCTGAATCGCTGCATGAACTTCTACTTCCATATTGCGCTCTGTATCTTGAATGAGCCGATTCAGCATTTGTCCGAGGTCAGCGAACTTGTCCTCCTTCAACATATGGACAGAGCCGCGGATCTCATTCAAGCTATGCCTTGCTAGATCCTGCGCTTCTTTCAGCCGCTGCATGCCGCCCTCCATGTCCTTGTGCAGCAGACGTTTTCCAGCTTCAATCTGAAGGATCGTCGAGGTAAGTGAATGACCGACAATATCATGAATATCATGGGCAATGCGGCTCCGTTCCTCATAAACAGAAGCTTCGGCAAGCGCAGCAGACGTCTCTTGCATCGATCTCTCAAGACTGCGAGTCCGCTCGACGACTTGTGCCTCTAAGTTGTTTTTAAGATATTGTATCCCCGAATAAAGCTTAGCGTTTTCTATGGAAATGGCGCACTGGGAGCCGAGCAGCTTCAGAACATCAAGCCGCTGAGGTGTGAAGACGCTCGTCGTTAGCTTATTCTCCATATAAAGCAAGCAAATCAGCTTATTCTGATGCATGATAGGCAGACATAAAACCGACTTTAATCCATTATTTTTAACATACGGATTTCGGACGAACATCCCTTCATGGGCTGCATCATGTAGGACAACTTCCTCTTTCGTTCGTGCTGCATAGCCAATAATCGCCGCTGAGGCGATTTCCGATTCCTCCGCAAGGGGCACGGTTTCAATGTGAAGCTCCTCTGCTGTTCCATACGCCTCAACAACCCAATTGTCTTCGTGACCAAAAATAAGTACGCCATATTCCGCGCCAGCATTATGAAGCATGATACGCATCAGCGTATCGAGCAAACGATTCATTTCCATTTCGCCCGATAATGCTTGCGCGGACATGACTGCTGAGAGATAATCCACACTTTCAAGGCCCGACTCCCGTCTAATGTGGAGCAGATGCCCATATTTTTGTTCCAGATCAGCCGCTTTCGCAGCCGCCCCCCATTCAATATAAGCTTCATACGCTTCCGTCATATAGATTTTCGCGAGCTGCTGCCTGCCTTGACGAAGGGCGAATTTTGCAAGGCATTCTGCTGCTATTGCAAGATCATGTATATATCCATAAGCACGCGCTGCCTCAATCGACTGCTCAAACAGCTCCTCCGCTTGACGGCTCTTTCGTGTAATCCGCGCCATTTCAGCTTTAATGAGCAAATATTTATGCTTATAGTTTTCTGGGCAACGCGAAGTGAGCAGTTTCATTCTTTTCATATGTTTCTTAATAGTTGTCAAAAATTCTTTTTGCTCCTGTACGGAAACATCCTCATAAAGCTGTGCCAGCACTAACGATTCATAAAAATATTGTACAGTGCTCTCATAGTTATCATTACGCAAAGAAATAATTGCGGCTGCTCTCTTCAAAGCCTCATTTGCTTCCTGATACTGACCAAAAAAATAGCCAGGCAAATAATGAAGCGTGCAAACCAGCTCTTGAATCGTATTAAATTGATCTCCGTGCACCGATCCGGCAAAATCCTCGCTAAAGATATCCGTTTCCATAAATGGATCATTCGGCGCGCGATATCCCGTTAAACGGACAAGGAGAGTAGCAAGCAAAACGGCTTGCTTCCAATGAAGCGTATTATTATGGCGCAAAAAATCGCCTGAATGCGCAATTAACCGGTTATAAATATCACTAAGCGGATGACCATATTGCAGCAGAGTTGCACAATTAATTAATACACTTTGATTGCTGTGCCACAGATCTCCCGATTCCAGTCCAACTTTCCCAGCATGCTCGGTAAAGGTTTTCAGCATCATCGGATCAAATTTGCGCCAGCTGTCGTAACAAAGGGTGAATGAAGTAAGCGTCTTAACATGCAGTATAGGGTACGGCTTCGATAATTCACAGGCGAGCATACCCCATTCGAATGCCTCTTTATAATGCCGAAACTGAAAATTCAGGAACATGGCATAACCGACAAAACCGATTGAAGACTCCGGGGCCATGCCGTAATCCAGTGTCATTTCGACCATGGTAAACGTAGTAGCAAGCCAGCCTTTTTGATTTACAAAAAAACTGGCATTACTCGTATAGACCATCGCGGTCATAGCCGCTTTCCGTACTTCATCTGTCATTGGCGGTAGTTGCTGCAGCGATGCTATCGAATGTTTCTTAATTTTCCTTCTGAGCTTTAACCACTGCACAGTCAATTCGAATGTGTTTGGCTCAAAACGAGGGTGAATATCCAATAGCTCCAACGTTTGACGGCCTAAAGAAAGGACCTCGTCGTAATTGTCATTCGTTGCCTCTAATTGAATTTTCATGGTCCAAACGAGCGCTTTATCTAAATTAGTCTCCGCTTTGCTGATCAACAAATTAAATAAATCATGTGCTTTCGCAAAATGACCGCATAAATATTCCGCTTCGGCGCGTTCTCTGAATATTCGGAAGGCAAGCGAGTAGCTATTTTTCCAACATTCCTCTTCGATAAGGGCAGCAGCATGACGCAAATAGCCTAGTGATGTCTCATATGCGGTCGATTGTTTCGCTTTCAAGGCCGCCTTTAAGTTCAGCTCGGCGAGTTCCAGCTTCTGCTCTAGACGTTCTATTTGTTTCCATGCCTGATTGAAATGATTGACGGCTTCGAATACATTTGCATCTTCAGTGAATGCTACACGGTCCGCAAGCAGCGATCCGATTCTCCAATGCAATGCGGGAAGCTCATCCTCGGATACAAGATGATAGGCAGCCTGCTGAATGCGATCATGCTGAAATTGATAAAATTTTCCGTTTCCGAGCTTAACTGGCTGCAATAATTGTTCACGCTCGGCTTTCTCCAGCACTTCTTCCAGCTCCTGCAAGGGTAGATTCGTAATGGAAACAAGCATATCTACATCAAAGCTGGTGCCAAGAACAGCTGCCCGCCCAAGCACATAAACCATCTGATCCGGGAAAAGCTTCATCTTATCCGATATATAATCAGCCGTATTGGCCGGAACGTTCCTTTCAGCAATTAGCTGCAAATCCCACTGCCAGCGCCTGCTCGATTCATCAAACATAACTTGCTCATCATCAACCAGATCCTGAATAAATTGCTTTAGAAAAAAAGGATTGCCTTCCGTCTTATGGAGCAATACAGCAGCCAGCTCATCGGTTTCAGCAGCTTCGCAGCCCATGGTGTCGCTTAGAAGGCTGGTTAAATCAGCGGCTTCCAAAGCCTCCAGATGAATACGGCTGTTCTTTGTGTTGTGCTCTTCAAAATGATTCTCCAAACGGCTCAGCGGATGCAGTGGCGTGATTTCTCCATCTCGATAAGCCAAGATGACGAGTAAATGATTGATGTCCCTATCCTCTAGTAGATAAACAAGATATTGAAGCGATTCTTCATCGGCCCATTGAAGATCATCAAAGAACAAAACCAACGGGCAGTCCCGGTGAAGGAATAGATGAATAAAACGGCTCAAAATAAGGTGAAAACGGCGCTGCGCTTCCACTGGTGGCAATGAAAGTACCGCTGGCTGCTCTCCAATCAGCAGCTCCAGCTTTGGAACCAATTCAATCAACAGCTGTCCATACCCATTTAGGGCATCTATAATGCGCAGCTTCCAAACCTCTGCCTGCAGCTTGCTCTCCATGAGCATCAGGCTAACCAGTTCATCAATGGCTTGAATCCATACGTCGTAGGGTTTTGCCGTTTGTTGCGGATTGAATTTGCCCGTAACAAAATAAACTTCAAGCGGCATCGATTTTCTAAGCGTTTCATTCACAAAGGACGTTTTTCCTATTCCTCCGTTGCCGCTAACCCAGATAACCTCCGCAGCGCTTAACGACGCTCGCTGCAGTGCATCTTGCAAGCATTGCTGCTCAGAGCGTCTGCCGTAATACTGGCTTGAAGTCCTCCAAAGATCGGAAATATCACGGCTTGCCAGTGCAAAGGCTTCTACTTCTCCTGATAACTGGAATTGATTCAGACATTCTTCCAAGTCCGACTTCAACCCGAATGCACTGATATACCTCGCATCAGGCATCTTCTCCATACACTTGCTTACAATAGCAGATACCATCTCGGGTATAGAGGGATACCTCTTATGCAGAGGTTCAGGCGTGCTGGCAATATGCCGATATATAACATCCATTACATCTTGTGATTCAAAAGGAAGGCTTCCCGACATCCATTCGTATAAGGTGACGCCGAGCGAATAGAAATCAGAGCGGTAATCGGGGATCATTCCCGTTCTGCCCGTCTGTTCTGGAGAGATATAGGACAAAATGAAGTCAGGCCTGCCTGTTGTTAAGGGAAGCGGACTCTTGTTAAGTTCAGTTGAACACATTCGAATATCAATAAGCTTCACTTCATAGGTATCGGGATTAGCGATGAGATGAAAGGGGGTTATTTCATTGAGTATTATTTTTTCACGATGTATTTGCATCAGGCTATCTGCTGCCGATACTGCGATGGCCAGCAACGCTTCATGCATAAAAGGGTTATCGCGCGTGCGCAATACTCGATCTAGCGTACTGCCTCCGATATCCTGCAAAATCAGAACAGGTCTGTCTGCTAACATTTCCAGACTGTACGCTTCTAACGTTCCTCGTCCGCCGAGCTTAACGAGCAACTCATACTCATGCTGAAATGCAGCAACCACGTTTGGTCCTGGATAGATGTCACATGTGGTTTTGGCGATAACCGCAATGTTATCCGCTTGGCGAATCATTCTATATAGGTTTATATCATCATAACTGCCTATTTCATCGATCATTTGATAACCTGATATCTCAATCAAGAAGCCGCACTCCCCAGTTGCTAGATATGGAAAGAATTCATTATTTAAATATAGGTAATTATTAAAGGAAGCCCCGAAGAAATTTAACTTCATTATAGCATTGGCTCTTCTACTATGAATACCGCGTTCGTGCTTGGAATAAAAAAACAGACCATCCGATGGAAAGTCTGCTCGTTACATTCACTTAAACATCCGTTTTCGATGATTGCTCCCAATTTTATACCAATATTTAGTATGTTCATCCTTGAACAGTCGAATGCCTACCAATCGGAAAGGTGTCCAAATCTCTCGAAACATGATATACTCAGCCATTGTTTTCACCTCAAAAATAATTCCTATTATCTATTTACCTTTAGCATTTCTATCATTTACATGATACTAATTACCTATAAACAGTATAATCCAAATTCTCCCTTTTATATAGTGAGAGTTGTCATTTTTTTGTCATATGACAACAATCTGTCAGGATACACTTAAAAAATGGGCTGTCCCAACCGTAGATTAATCTACTTTTGAGACAGCCCATTAGTATGATAGAGATATAAAAGATGATCCAATTGCTTAGCAAGCTATACGGATATGACAATTCCAAAATATTTACGTAATGCTTCCGCATATTCCTCTTGTGTAGAAGGTGTGACTACCTGAACGCCCTCTGCCGTAAATATACGAAACTCTTCGCCTGCGATCGTATTTCTTCCTTCAACTGTCCGAATGGCCGCCATCGGCGTGCTCACAAAAATCGAATCTTGTGCATGCTCGCACCAGTAGGAAGTCATAATGAAATCCTGCGGCAGCTGAGGTTCCTCGGTAAAGGTATAAAGGCGGCTCCATTCCCCCTTCTTCCTTTCCAGCAGCACCCAGCCAAAAAAGGCATCCCGCTCCAGCTGATACGCTTCATCCTTTTGCTCATGGACGACATTTTCAGCCAAAAGAATCGGGTTTCGCGGTGCAATACCGCCTACTCCCACATCGCATAAATACGGCTTTCCTTCAGCTACTACCTGTAAAATATGATGCCTGCGTTTTGGCGGTGTCTGTGTTTCATCACGCCAGAACCGGGCAAAATAGTTCGTTACGTTAAAGCCGAGCTCGGCTAACAACCAACCAAACAGTGCATTCAACTCAAAGCAATAGCCACCGCGATGCTTAGTAACGATTTTATTGAACAGGTCGGGAATTTCCAATGATAGCGGAACCCGATTTATAATATCTAAGTTTTCGTAGGGAACAGTATGTACATGGCAGTTCTGGAGCTCCGTGAGTGTTGCCAAACTGTTGTCGATCGGGCCGTTATAACCTATACGTTCAAGATACGCCAATACTTCAGGTTTCCATTGCTTGTGGTCAACTACCATTTTATCTACCCCTCGCTGTTCGTAGACTTGTTATTTATTTCATCATATCTTCCTGCATCGACTAATGGCAAGACAAGCGCTACAATTAAAGAAAATCAGTAAAATTATTGTATTCAAAATAAATCATATACAGGAGGCTATTTATTTTGGGGACAAAAGATAACTTTACAGGCAAAGCCACGATTTACTCCGAATACCGTTCCAATTATCCAATGACTTATATTAACTACCTTATTCAGAGCAATAACCTATCACCGGATCATACTGTAGCTGATATTGGTTCCGGCACTGGAATACTTACGAAGCAGCTGCTGGATCAAGATTTAAAGGTCATTGCCATTGAACCTAATGAGGATATGAGATCCACTGCAGAAAAAGAATTAAATCATTATGCTAAGTTTACCTCTATAAATGGCGCTGCTGAGCATACGCCGCTGCAAGGCCAAAGTATTGATTTAATTACGGTTGCCCAAGCCTTTCATTGGTTTGACAAGGAGCAGTTTAAGCTGGAGTGCCAACGAATACTAAAACCAGATGCTAACGTTGCCTTAGTGTGGAATAGCAGAGATGCTTCAAGCGAGCTCGTTATTGAAAACGCAGCGATCTGCCAAAAGTATTGCCCTGCATTTAAAGGATTTAGCGGCGGTATCGATAAGACTCCTGACGTGTATGAGCAGTTTTTCCGCAACGGCAGCTATGAATTTAAAGTATTTGAATACCATTTGGAGTTTGATTTAGACCGTTTTATTGGACGTAATTTATCCGGCTCCTATGCGCCAAAAGAGACTGACGAACAGTATGAAGCATTTATTCATTCCCTCTCCGAGCTGTATGCAAAATACAGCAAAAACGATGTGCTTATCATGCCGAATCTGACACGCAGCTATATGGGTAACGTCTAATTCGAGTAATAACGTACTGCTATATAGCTGAAAGGGCTGTCCCAAAAGTAGAAATCTACATTTGGAACAGCCCTTGTTTTATTTATGGAGGCTTAGACAAAACAAATAACTAAGTGAATCACGCTGCCTACAAGGTGCTCCTTTGTTGGAATGGTTACTAAACATATCGCTAACGAACCCAGCAGCTCTTATTTAAGCCATTTGGAATGATTTGAATTTGTAACGAACTCCAGCGTCGCTATTTTGAGAAAAACAGCTCCTAACCCCTCATACAGCATGCCATAACGTTAATCAGGTTCGTTAAAATTTAAAAGATGCCGTTTTCTGCCTAATAAGCATATTACGATTCGTTAGAGAAGTAATCAACCGAAATTATCTGCTTACTAAATTTGAGAAACCATAAAAAATTGAGTAAACTATAGGTAATAAAGGAGGCGTATGCTTATGGCCGATTTGGCAGCAAACATGGAAATTGGAATTAGTACTTTTTTGGAAACAACACCGGACCCGGTGACAGGAGTAATCATGAGCCATGCTGAACGTCTGCGCAACGCGGTTGAGGAGATTGTGCTCGCAGATCAAGTTGGACTAGATGTTTATGGTATTGGAGAGCATCACCGTGCTGATTACGCTGGTACTGCGCCTGCGGTTGTACTGGCAGCAGCAGCTCCTATGACCAAAAATATTAGACTCACCAGCGCCGTTACCGTTCTGTCCTCAGACGACCCGGTTCGTGTATTTCAACAGTTTTCCACACTCGATGGCCTCTCGAACGGCAGAGCCGAAATTATGGCAGGGCGGGGATCATTTATTGAATCCTTCCCGCTATTTGGGTACAGCTTAGAAGATTATGATGAATTGTTTGAAGAGAAGCTAGAGCTGCTTCTTGCTATTAGAGATTCTGAAAAGGTTAATTGGCGCGGTGGACATCGTCCTGCTATTCATAATCTACCTGTATACCCGCGGCCAGTTCAGAGCCCGCTTCCCGTTTGGATCGCAAGCGGCGGCAACGCACAATCTGCGATTCGCGCAGGTCTGCTCGGCCTTCCTATCGCCTTCGCTATTATTGGCGGAATGCCTGAAAATTTTGCGCCGCTGGTCGATCTTTACAAAGAAGCAGCTGCAAAAGCTGGCCATGATCCTAGCAAGCTGCAAATCGCCACACATTCCCACGGTTTTGTTGGCGAAACAACGGAGCAAGCAGCCGATTTATTTTTCCCGCCAACTCAGGCCCAGATGAATGTCATTGGTCGTGAACGCGGCTGGGGGCAGCATTACAGTCGTGCAGCTTATGACTCTGCCCGCAGCCTTCGAGGCGCTCTATATGTGGGTGATTCTGAATATGTTGCAGAGAAGATTCTTTTGCTGCGCAAAAATCTAGGCGTTACTCGGTTCTTCCTGCATGTGAATGTAGGTACGATGCCGCACCGCGAGGTACTTCGAGCTATTGAACTGCTCGGCACCAAGGTCGCCCCAATTGTACGCAAGGAGCTTGCAAGAAGCGAAGGAAAGCAATAAAGAAGATAGCCATTATCAAAAAATTGAAGTGTGCGGGCCTGAGATGGCCCGTGCACTTCTTTTTTAGGTTGGGTAAATCTTCTAATAAAAGGAAAAATGAAAAAGACAGAGAAATAGTACACAATCCGTCACTTAAGGAGCTTGTGTATGAATCATCTTTCTCGCAAACAAATACAGCAAATTCAGCATATGTTTCCCTCATTCGCCCATCTTCCTGCTGAGAGCTGGGAAGCTGCACAGCTATTATCCATTAATCCGGCTACCTCGCATTCCATTCGCGAAGGCCATATTTTGCAGCATGCTATGTTTATTGTCAGCGGTCAAATTCGAGTGTTTAAGCTAAGTCAAACAGGCAGAGAAATTACTTTATACCGAGTGCATAGCGGTCAGTGCTGCGTCCTTATGATGGCAAGCATATTGGGTGAGACTGAATACGAAGCATCGGTAGCCATAGAGGAGGAAACGGACGTGTTGCTGCTGCCCGTTTCCGTATTTCGAGACTGGATGAACACAATCAAACCCATTCGGCAATATATTTATAAACAATTTATTGATCGAATGACGAATGTGACAAAGCTGCTGGAAAATGTCGCTTTCCAGCCTCTATCTTATCGCATTGCGGACTATTTAATTTCGGAATCTGTGAAGGGAGATTGCTTGCGGCTTACTCATGAACAACTAGCTATAGAAATTGGGACATCACGCGAGGTCATTACCCGTATTTTAAAAAGCTTTGCGGAGCAAGGAGCGATTGCATTAAGCAGAGGAAAGATCACCATATTGGATCGCGCCATCTTAAACCGTATAATAGAACAGCATTTGTGACAATGTCACTGAGATTTGAATCGCTCTCCCCTACAATTAATAAGGAATCAATCTTATTTAACGGGAGGGTACAGGATGACCCATTATTACGATCGTACGAATTTAAGCCGGATTCCAGAGCTGATTAAGCTCGTTCCGCAGGCTGCAGGTTCCTTTTTAGCTTTTGAAAAAGACGTTTATTATGCTTCTGATGCCATACCTGCAAAAATGAAAGAGCTCATTGCTGTAGCCGTTGCTCATGTGACCGGTTGCCCCTATTGCATTGATGTGCATGTGAAGAAATGCAAGGAGCTAGGAGGCACGCGAGAGGAAATAGTAGAGGCCGTTTTGGTTGCAGCATCCACAAGAGCAGGCGCCATTCTCAGCCATGCGACCCATGCCTTAATCTCATTTGAAGAAGCCGATGACAAACGATCACGCAAGGAAGCAGAACAATCATCCTCAGCGTCGGACTGTTTCTGTTAAGTTTATTTCTTCAAAATAAAAAGCAGCAGCCCCCATTTCTTATCGTGGGGGCTGCGTCATATTCTATTAATCCAGAAACGGGCTAACCGTTATGCTTTCGACACTAATCTCACCATTTCCGCCTGTGAGCCTAATGATATTATCATCACCTGGCTCTAGCTGAACGGTAATACTAGCAAGACCGCTATAGTCCAGCAGACTTCCTGTCGACAGTGCATTAAGCAAGGAATAATCATGACCATTCACGGTCAGGTTTAGTTTGGCGAGTCGCTCTGCTGTTGCATAACGAATATGAATGGCCGCTCTTCCGCCTTTTTCTCCGTCGATAGGTTGAAACTCACAATAAGAGCCCGCAATATCTAAGCGATTAACGACACTTTCTCCTTGCTCATTTGTTTCAACAACCGCTCCTCCGTCCACACGGCTGGCAGAGTAGGTTTTCTGATTTGTGTTAGGAGCCGGAGCATCACCTACAGGCTTGACGCCTTCTTTGGTTTGAACGACGGTCTGGATCGTTCCATCTTCATTAAAATACAAATAATCAATACACATGCTTCTTAAATTGCCTTGGCCCGAAATTTCCTGATTGTGATAAAACAAATACCACTGCCCCTTAAACTCCGCCACAGAACCGTGAGTAGTTGAGCAGCCAGTCGGCTCTAGAAAAACACCTCTATATGTCCATGGTCCAAGCGGATGTTTGCTGGTAGCATATCTCATGCGATTGTTTCCATCTAAATTATCGGCGTAGGTCAGATAGTAGAGGTCAGCCCTTTTGAAAACCCAAGCCGCTTCATGAAAATCCTCAAGTCCTTCCATCTCGCGCATTTCACCGTTAATGGACATCATATCGTCGTTCAGCTCGCCGCCTTCGCATCTGCTGCCCCCGCCGTAATACATATAAGCACGTCCATCATCATCAACGAGCACGCACGGATCAATGAGTGCAAATCCGCCCAGTCCCGAGATATAACCTCGATCCTTAAAACCGCTTCCTGGTTTTTGACTGGTTGCCACACCGATTTTCCATGTATCATTCCAATTTGACCCGCTGGGATGAGGGTAATAGAAATAATAGGTTCCGTTTCTGAAGGCGCAATCGGGCGCCCACATGAAGCCGCCTTCCGGCCTGCCCCATGCTACATCGTCCGAACGAAGAATTTCACCCTCATCCAACCAGTTCACCATATCGGAAGAGGAGTACACATGGTATCGATCCATTAAATCACAGCCTCTTGCCGGATCCATATCATGTGAAGCATAAATATAAACCTTGCCGTCCTCCCAAACATGAGCAGAAGGGTCAGCCGTATATATTGTAGTTATTATCGGATTTTGAGATGTTAGCTTCACACGTTCATGTTCTACTGGAATACCTTCATTTTTTATCATGTTCATCTATTCCTCGCTCTCCAGCCTGTATTTTATAAACTTAATCAAATGATTAGCTTACTCCAGCATAACTCGACTTACCTATACGTCACCATGAGACGATATTAAACAATCTAGTCGATTTGAATAGCATCTTCATATGCCACGTTCATTACATTTGTTTTAAAAAGCCAAATAAAAAAAGAGCACCATCAACGGTGCCCTCCAAAAAAATCAATAACTATATTCCGACACGGATCTTAAACGGTCGTATACTTCCCGCGGCAGCGTATTCCCTTCAGCTTCAAAAGCAAGCCATACCGCTCCGACAACCGGCTCAATCTCAAGCTTAACTAATGATGCATCTGGAGCACAGCTTTTGACAGCTTGTTCGATATACGGGTGAATAAAACTTGCCTCTCCCCTAGTGAGTACGCTGCCAGCAAGGACAACATCGAACTTGTCCGCCTCCATCCTCAGACGTTGAATGACAGCCCGCGCCGACTTGCCCAGCTCCTCCCCCTGCACTCGCAAAATCGTTAATGCAACCTCATCTCCCTGTTCTGCTGCTTGAAACAGCAGCTTCACCGTTCTAAGCGGAGGTGTTTTATCGTGATTCAAATAATCATTGAACATGCTCTCCACACTGTCGTAGCCTTGGTCCTGCAGCAGAAGGTTCGTCAATATAGTCGGCCGCTCGCGCCCATCCCAAGCCCGGATAACTGAGCGGAAAGCTTCAATGCCTAAGTCGCTGCCACCGCCGAAATCTCCGTAAGCATAAGAGAAGCCTCCGCACTGATAAAACTCATTCCGAGAGTTGACGCCCGCGCTGTTCGTTCCGGCACCACAAATCAGTACAACGCCATACGGCTGATCCGTTCCCGCTCGAAGAGCTATCGCTGTATCGCAATTCACTTCATGCTTCGCAAATCCCAGCTCAGCGATCATGGGTCTCAATATTTCATAATCCGCTTCCCTGTCAGCACCAGCCAATCCAAAATAAGCGAACTGAATGTCACTGCGTACTACATTTGCTTCGCGTAATGCCATTTCAACCGATTCGCGTATGTTGCGTTTGGCCGCCTCATAATCAACCTGATGATTGCCGTTCCCGCTATTCCCTTTTCCTACAATTCTGCCCGACTCATCTGTAATTAGCGTGTACGTCTTGCTGCCGCCGCCATCTACACCCAAGTAATATTTCAACGGATACACTCCCTTGATTTCATGTTTGTTATTGCCTCAAAGAAGTTGTCTCCCGAATAACTAGCTCTGGGCTCAATTGAACAGTGACATTTCTTTTGGCTGCACCGCTTATGCTCTTCAGCAGCAGTTCAACCCCCATCCTACCAATTTGCGCGGCCGGCTGGCGCATCGTCGTCAGCTTCGGGTGAAACTCCGTGGCAAGAATCTGATCATCAAATCCAATGATCGAAATTTGCTGAGGTATTCGAATTCCTTCAATTATAAAAGCATTCATAGCGCCGAGCGCCATATTATCATCGGACGCGAATACCGCAGTCGGCAGTCTGCCAGCGTCCATCCAGCCCCGAGCAATTCGATAACCCGTAGATATTTCAAAATCTCCGCGCTCCACACAGAAGGGTGTTATGCCCGCTTCTTCCAATGCGGCATGGTATCCTCGTTCACGCTCTCGACTGCTCAGAAACAGCTCTGGACCACTAATATGCGCGATATCCCTGTGCCCCAAATCGATTAAATGTTTGGTTGCTTCATATCCACCATAAAAATTGTCTACGATGACAGAGGTAGCAGGCGAATTCATCTGCTGATTATCGAGCATGACAAATGGAATTCGGTTTCTCTTAAGCTCTAGTACGTATTCATCCTCACGTATGGGTGACAATAAGATGACGCCATCGACACGTCCTTCCTGAAATAATGATCGATGGATGTGATCGTCCTCTTCTGTTGAAATCGATAATGCAAGAAAATAGCCATTTTCCGCAAGCCGATCATTAACCTCCTTCACGACCGCATCGAGAAACGAGTCATGCAAAGTTGTTAACGCTAGTCCGATTATGCCTGTTTTTCCTCGAGCAAGACTCCTTGCAGACGCATTAGGGTGATAATCAAGCTCCTTCATAGCCTGAAGAACCCGCTCCCGGTTGCTCTTTCTGACACTTGGCAAATTGTTTAATACCCTTGATACCGTCACAATGGATAATCCTGATTTTTTGGCAACGTCCACAATGCTTACCTTCATAAGAACGCCTTCCTCAGACTAGTAGTATAAAATGGAGGGGAGCAGCCTCAATCGCCCCTCCCCTTAACCCATTACTTATTCACTCTTGCCAAAAGATCCTTCAGCTTTTGTTCAATGACTGGCAGTACATCCTCAACCTTCTGCTTTCCGTTCTCTACACCTGAAAGTTCATTGATGAACAGCTCATTGATTTGAGAGTAATTGGAAATCAGATGATTGTACGATTCAAAGCCGTATTTATAAGCGCCCTCGAATACTTGCTTAATGCCTGCTGGATCGATGCCTTCAAAGTTGCTGTAATACTTTTCTGCAGCTGCTTGGTTGACCGGAGGATTGCCTCCGCTAAGCTCGATCGATTTCTCCTGAATTTCAGTTGTAACCAAGAACTTAATCCACTCCGCAGCTTCCTTCGGATGTTTCGAATCCTTAAGTACAAATAATGGATCCACGTAAAGCACGCTTCGCACATCGCCTTTTGGACTTACTGGAACCGCAGCAACACCTACTTTAAAGTTGAAATCTGCAGCGGCAGCAAGGCTCCATGAACCAACCACAGACATTGCGATTTTACCCGATAAGAACGGATCACCGAATTGCCCGGATACAGATTGGGAGAATGCTGGCGTTGGTGACACTTTCAAATCATGAATGAGACCATAAAGAGTTTTGTAAGCATCAATCACATCAGGCTTAGTCAGATTGATCTCTGTAGGTTTGCCGCCATTTGTCCATGTATCATCGGAATAAACATTCGCACCGAAGTATTGAGGACGTTGGTCGCGCTCACCAAATCCAAAGTCGACGCCATATTGAGCTTCCTCCAAATTTTCAGAGTCTACGGTCAGCTTCTTCGCATATTCGACCATTTTGTCGAATGTCCAGCTTTTATCCTCGTAATCAGTTGGAGGGTAAGGAAGTCCCGCTTTATCAAAAAGATCCTTGTTGTACAGCATGACGGTCACGTAACTGTTTAACGGAATACCATAGGTTTTACCATCAACCTTGTAGATGTTCATTACATCTTCCGGAATATTGTAGTCCGCTGCTTTGAAGTCTTCAAAATAAGGGGTCATATCCATCAGCATATCTTTGTTGTAATATTCCATAAAACCGCCATAGCCCCAGTGAGAGGTTACGTCCGGTGCATTTTTCGCAGCAATGGACGATTGAAGCTTGGAATCAAACTGTTCATAAGGTGCTTTAGTTACTTTTACTTTGATGTTCGGATGTTTTGCTTCGAACTCAGGAATCAGCTTCTCTACAAACGTTCTGTCCGGCGAGTCAATCGTATAATGCGTGATCGTTACCTGTTTTTCTTTGCCGGAACCCTCGTTTCCGCCGTTTGAGCAAGCGGTTGCAAACATCGATAATGCGAGAATAGCGGTAATGGATAACCATTTCTTGTTCTTCATTCTAATTTCCCCCTTGGTTTTATTAGATTCCATACAAGCAAGTTAAAACGCTTAAAAACTATTTAATGCCTGTAAGTACGATTCCCTCAACGAATCTCTTCTGTGCTACCGCAAACAACACGATAATTGGCAGTACGGAAAGAATCGAAGCGGCCATCAGTAAATTCCAAGGCGCTAAACGAAACTTCGATGACAGCATAGCAGCCATCCCTACTGGAAGCGTGAAGTTCTCCTGCGAATCTAAGTAAAGTACAGGGGTGAGCAGGTCATTCCAACTCCAAATGAATGAAAATATAGCAACCGTAGCGAGTGCCGGTCCTGCTAAAGGCAGCGTAATATTCCAGTACAGTCTGAACTCACTGCAGCCGTCAATCCGGCCGGCGTTATAAAGCTCGTCAGGCAGCGTAGAGAAAAACTGTCGCAATAAAAAAATCATATAAGCTGACCCAAAGAAAGCGGGCAGAATAAGCGGCAATAACGAATCATGCAGTCCAAGATTCATAAATAATAGGAACTGCGGAATCATGATCGCTGGATAAGGAAGCATCAGCGTGCTGAGCACTAGCATGAACATAAGCCCGCTGCCTTTTCCCTTATATCTAGCAAATCCAAAGGCAACGAATGATGAAGACAGCACCGTTCCAATAACTGTGAATATGCCAACAATCAAGCTGTTCTTATATTGCTGCCCGAATTTAATTTCGGTATTGGTAAACAATTCACGGAAATTTTCCCACGCAAACACTTTTGGAATAATTGTTGGGGGAAACATAAGCATTTCTTTCGTCGTCTTCAGGGATGTCGAGAGCATAAACCAAACTGGTGAGAGCATCGTAATTGTTACCGCTAATAAAATAAGAAATCCGACAATTTGCGAAAGCTTTAGCTTTCTTTTGACAATAATTCGCTTTGAGCTCGCGTCATGGGTCACTTCACTCATTTACTGCCCCCTCCTTCGTAGTAAACGTAACGTTTCGACGTCCTCATGATAAAGTAGGTGACAACGAGTACTGCAACGAGAAGGATCCAGGCCATGGTAGACGCGTATCCGTAGCGGAAATTTTTGAACGCATTGATGTAAATGTTGTACACATAAAACCATGTAGAGTAGTTCGGCCCACCACGCGTGATGGTATAGGCCTGTGTAAACACTTGGAAGGATTCAATGACACCGATGATAAGCTGGAACAGAAAAACGGGCGAAATCATTGGAAAGGTTACATTCCAAAATGTTTTCCACCGGCCAGCACCGTCGAGCCTTGCTGCCTCCAGCAGATGAGCCGGCACGCCTTGGAGCCCCGCTAAGAAAATGAGCATGCCTGCACCGAGTCCCCAGAACGACATAATGATGAGCGCCCACAAAGCGTAATTCTCATCCAGGAACCAGTGGATGGGGTCAATTCCGAAAAAAGATAATCCATAGTTGAACAATCCCGCCTGTGGATTAAACACCCAAAACCATAACAAGGCCATGGATACGCCTGAAATCATACTTGGAAAATACATCGCTGTTCGGAAAAAACCGTTAAAAGGAATTTTCTGATTAATCAAGATTGCAAACATAAGTGATAAAAACAACGTAATAGGAACACTAATAAGCGTGTACTTGAGCGTAACCATTATCGAATTATAAAACTGTTCATCCTGAAAGAGCTCTTTGAAATTGTTTAATCCCACGAAAACAGGCGGGTTAATAATATCGTAGTCTGTGAAGCTGTAGTACAATGATGCGCCTACTGGATATAAAGCAAATATGAGAAAACCAATAATCCATGGCGAAATAAATAAATAAAAGTGTTTGTTTTCCCGTCTCTGAAATTTGCTGTTCTTCAGTAAAACCGCCCCCTTCCATTTGGTTTCCTATTCCTTTTGGCCTTAAAAGAAGCAAATTTAAAAAACTCTTAATCGCTCTCTTGTATGTCCCCTTTTTCCCACCATTACTTTGCTTCTGCATTTCTTCGAAATCGCTTTTCAAATCACCTCTTTTTCTCTCTGTTATTGCTTTTCATTCACGAAAGTTAAACCGCTTTAATATTCAACATGAGTTTATACCGACATTCAAAATATGTCAATTAATATTTTTTTTGTTTATTATGGATTATAGATTCCCTTTACTTAGTACAAAAACGTACGATTTCTGTTTTTGTCTTTACTTGTCTCTTATAAGTATCAAACGTAAATTTTGTCGTATATTTTGTTTAAACGTTTAAACTTTATTGTGTGAAAGCGCTATTCAATTATCGGGTTTTATTTTAATATAGGCAGAAGTTATTTGAAAACTCGTGTTTAAATGAGATAATAAATATGAATGCGACTGTTTATCATAATACACGGCAACTCCATATCGAGGGCTTAATATCATAGAAGAAATGAGATGAAGTGGAATGAATAAGGAAATTAAAATCTTGGCTATTTCGGGGAGTCTTCGTCAAAACTCCTCAAATACATCGCTAATGAAGGCTGTCATCGGATTAGCCCCCGCAAACATGGAATTTACTATCTATGGCGGGTTAGGCGACCTTCCGCATTTCAACCCTGACATGGATCTAGATGAAGGACCGGTGCCTGTCAGAGAGCTAAGAGCACTTCTTGAGGAAACGGATGGCGTGCTTATATGTACACCCGAATATGGGAACGGTGTGCCTGGCGTTTTGAAAAACGCGTTGGACTGGCTTGTATCCACAACGGCGTTTATGAATAAACCTACAGCGGTAATTAGTGCCTCACCTACTCCAATGGGCGGGGACAAAGCTCATGCTTCACTTCTGCTTACCCTTAAAATGATTAATGCTGATATTGTTGAGGGCGGGACATTAATTATTCCACATATTACTTTGAAGCTTAATAAAGAAGGCATGATTACCGATTCCCAATTAAAGCAGGAGTTAATAACCGCGCTTCAATCACTTGAGCAGGCTTGCTACTAAACTTAATAGCGACGCAGCCAAAATAAATAGAAAGAGCCCGCGCAATTACTATACAAATAGTAATTGCGCGGGCTCTTTTGCTCATTATTCTTAAACTTAACGCCCTCTAGGCGCTCCCGTCGATTTCCTCACCATTAACTCCGGATCAAACTCCATGATCGTATTTCTTTTTGGAGAATCCTTGATTAGCTTCAGCAAAATATCCACACCCTGCCGCCCAATTTTCTCAAATGGCAAACGGATGGTTGTCAGCGCAGGATGGAATTCTTCCGCATAGATCTGATCATCGAAACCTACGACGGATACATCTTGAGGAATGCGAACCCCTTCGTTTTTGAACGCGTCCATTACGCCTAGGGCCATAAAGTCATCTGCTGCGAATACCGCCGTAGGCAGCTTGCCTGCATCGATCCAGCGCTTGGCAATGGCGTAGCCTGAAGGAATATCAAACGATCCTTGCTCCACTTCAAAAGGCTGCAAACCTGCTTCTTCGAGCGCGAACAGAAACCCTCTCTCACGCTCACGGCTGCTTAGAAACGGATCTGGCCCGCTAATATGAGCGATTTCGGTATGTCCAAGGTCGATGAGATGTTTGGTTGCATCATATCCGCCTTTGAAATTATTAACAATAACAGAAGGAACCGTCGGATTGCGCTGCTGGTTATCAAGGATGACAAAAGGAATTTTCCGCTTCTTCAGCTCCATCACATATATATCTGCATTAATTGGCGAGAGCAAAATAACTCCATCTACACGGTCCTCTTGAAACATCGAACGATCGAATGAATCCTCGTCCCCCTGCGAGATGGAGAGTGCCAGGAAATAGCCCTGCTCTGCCAAGCTATCATTAATTTCTTTGACTACAGCGTCAAGAACAGTATCATGCAATGTCGTCAAAGTTAGACCGATAATACCGGTTTTGCCGCTTGCAAGACTACGGGCTGAGGCGTTCGGATGATAGTCCAGGTCCTTCATGGCCTGCAACACTTTTTCTTTATTTTTCTGGCGCACAGATGTCGACTTATTAAGAACTCGGGATACCGTTACAACCGACAATCCTGACTTCTTGGCAACATCGAATATACTAACCTTCATTGATGAACCGCTCCTGTTAAACGCAATTTACATAAACATAACACATTTACCACTAGATTTCACATAAGTTGAGACTTTATTAGAGTAAATTTATGTTTTATTCCATTGACAGGTCTATATTCTGGTTTTGACCGTAAAAGGCACCTCGCATCCCTGCTCAATTGTGGATCTGCATATAAAAGCTTTGCATTAATTGAATAGAAAAAAAAGAACCGTCACGTGGAAGGACGGTCCTTTTGTAAAATCTATTTTGCTCCTACTATGAATGGTTTAATTGGTGAAGCAAGCCGTTTAGCATTTCATCTGTGAACGCCCCTTGGCTGAAGGACACCAAGCTGCGAAGAGGCATAAATTTCATCATCGCGGCCATCATGTCTGCCATTTCGTTATCCTCAGACATCAAGATTCCCATTCCTGCTTGAACCTGCTGCATAATGCCTTGCACGATTGGACCCTTCTCCGTATCGCTTATTAAGTCACCGAGAAGGCTATTGCGATGATACACAACTTTCAGAGGGACAGTGGATTGAACGCGCAGCGTCTCGCCTAGGACAATATCCTCCGATGAACGCCCAATAAGAACAGCAAAGTCTCCGCTCTCGACATGCCAGTCTTTTAGAGCAACATTGTAATAAGCGAAAGATCGTTTATCCAGCGTAAACGTTATCTTCTTTTGCTCTCCAGGCTGCAGCTCCACCTTGGCAAACCCTTTCAGCTCTTTCTCCGGCCGAATCACGGTGCTCTCGACATCTTGAATGTACAGCTGAACGATTTCTTTGCCGGAGCGTGTTCCTGTGTTCTTAACCGTGACGTGAACATTTACCGTCTCTGTATCATTTATTTCCTTGCTGTCTATCAACAGGTTTGTGTACTCGAATGTTGTATAGCTCAGACCATGCCCAAACGGGAACATCGGCTTAACGCTCTTCGAATCATAGTAGCGATATCCGACAAAAATGCCTTCCCGATATTCCGCATGATCTGCCTCGCCTGGATAAAATAAAAATGATGGATTGTCGCTTAGCTTAGCAGGAAATGTCTCTGCCAGCTTCCCGGATGGATTCGCTTCTCCGAACAGCAGATCAGCAATCGCACCACCAACCGCTTGCCCCCCTAAGTAAGCCTCCAAAATGGCTCCCACCTCGTCAGCCCAAGGCATCTCGATAGCCGAACCATTCATAAGGACAACAACGACGTTGCTTTGCACGCTCGCTACAGCCTTAATCACTTGATTCTGATTACCCGGCATATTTAGATGTTTTCTATCGTACCCCTCAGATTCATAACGGTCGGGAAGACCTGCAAATACAACGGCCACATCGGCTTTGCTAGCGGCCTTCTTCGCTTCTTCCACGAGTGCATCATCACTATTATCGTTATCTAGCGAGTAACCCTCAGCATATACAATGAATGACGAGTCTCCAGCCAGCTGCTTTATTTCCTGCAGCGGATTATCGAGCGCAGTCGGCACGATATGCGAGCTGCCGCCGCCTTGAAATCTAGGCTTTTGAGCGAATGCGCCAATGACCGCCACTTTTTTCCCTTTGCTAAGCGGCAGCAGCTGTTGTTCATTTTTCAAAAGCACCATACATTCACCAGCAACCGTGCGAGCTAGCTGATGATGCTCTCCCACATTGTAGGAGGCGTTCTCTTTTTTCTGATCAACGCTCATAAAGATAATCCGAAGCAGTCTTGCAACAGCTTGATCGAGCAATTCCACGGATAGCCTGCCGCTTTGAACGGCCTCTATTATTTTTTTGTCGCCACTGCCGTTGCTGGAAGGCATTTCTAGCTCAAGCCCCGCTGCAAGCGCATCTACTCGCTCATCTACCGCACCCCAGTCGGAGACAACAAAGCCTTCATGGCCCCATTCTTCCTTCAAAATATCCGTTAACAAAAATTCGTTTTCCGAAGCATACGTTCCGTTTACCTTGTTGTAGGCGCTCATGACCGTCCATGGCTTTCCTTTTTTCACCGCCCCCTCGAAGCTTGCCAAATAAATTTCACGCATCGTCCGCTCGTCGACAACCGCATCGACTGACATCCGGCGGTGTTCTTGATTGTTGAGTGCAAAATGCTTGAGTGAAGTGCCAACACCTTGGCTTTGTACCCCTTGAATATGGCTTGCCGCCATTTCCGAGGATAGGAAAGGATCTTCAGAAAAGTATTCAAAGTTCCGTCCGCATAGCGGCGTCCGCTTGATGTTCGCGCCTGGCCCAAGTAAAACAGCCACATCCTCCGCTTGGCATTCCTCGCCAAGAGCCACCCCTACCTTTCCAACTAATTCACGGTCCCAAGAGCCGGCAAGCCCCGCCGCTGATGGAAAACAGGTAGCAGGAACGCTATCAAAAATACCTACATGGTCAGAAGAACCCTTTTGCTTACGCAGCCCATGAGGTCCATCCGTTACCATTACAGAAGGAATATGAAGTCGTTCAACACCCTTTAGATGCCAGAAATCGAGCCCCGAGCACATACCTGCTTTTTCTTCTAAAGTCATTTGGTCAATAAGCGCTTGAATATCAATTTTCATTTAAAATCCTCCTCTATTATGTTTCTCATTACACCTATGTTTAGACGCCTTAAGCTCTGAATACAGCATTAGGACTCTCATGCCTAGCCGTACTAAATAGAATGCTGCCCGCGATAAATAGGACAATAAATGCAGGATGCTCGCCGAAGTTTTCAAAAAACTGCCCAAACAAGGAGTGTTCCTCGTTATATATCGCTTTGGACAAGCTCAAATCAGCAAAACTAAAAACGATCATGACTGCGACCCACAAGAGCACAAATCCCCAAATAAAGAGACGCATTCCTTTCGATGTCATATCCATACTCCTATTCGAAAAATGTACATTACAGCAAGCGCTTACATTTATTCAAAAAAGATAGAAGCTGCGACTAAACCATTACTTCCAGCATGGTCATGCCTCATTTTCAAATTCCCCCTCATCCCCATTGTTGCATCCCAATACGTTGATTATAAAATGCCAATTCCACAAAATATGGTATAAATTTCAGAAAAATAGTATTTTAATGAGGTGTCGTGAAAAGAGAAAAAAAAGGAGCTCCTTTAAAAGGGCTCCTTGAATGCCAGAATAGCGATTATACTTTTCGTACCGTTTGAAGCTGCATTAATCTCCGAAATTTAATATAAGAAACGACTCGCCATGGGATGACGTAAAAGAACGCTAAAATCATAAACAAAGCAGCCAGCGTTTGAGGTTCGATTGTGGACATGTAATGGTGAAGCTCGAAACGAATGGCAATCACAACGAGAAAAGCGACGATGAATCCCCAGTTCTTCTTAGCGTATATAAGATGATCATCACGAATTTCATAGTTTGTAGTCCATATTAGAGGAATCGAGAGGATAATACCTATAGCCGCAGCAATCAAAAATTCGTAAAATGGCGCATGGACGTTGGAATTAAATATCAACAGCAGGCCCGGCAGCATAAATAGAATAGGGTACAACAGCCTTTTGCCGTCTCCTCGAATGGGGCGGTAAAAGCTCCTTGTTCGTCTCCACAGCACGAGGGCAGCAATGGCAATGACAAACACATAAAATGAACGATTATTTCAACACCGCTTTCTAAAAATTAAATATTGAATTTCCATAATTTATATTATACCTACTCGAATGAAATACCTGCAATACGATTCCTTTGGATATAAAGGGATCACTATGTGAAGTATATGCTGCATGCATATTTTCCGCCAATTATATATATTTAATATATACAATTTCTGAATGCATTACTCATGATTTGGCTATGTAAAAGGGACTATTGTCTATCTCTTTTGCGCTATAATACTTTAGGTCTCGAGTTGTCTTCTGTTAGAACCTTTGTCGAAACGATTGTATTAAACATAAATATATTTAATATATAGTTTAGGTACTGCCGTATGCGCATTAGCGAAGCCGCCTAAGAAGGAGGGAATGGAAAAGGCGCTATGACGATGGTATTACCCAATCAGATGAGACGAGGTGTAAGATCGTGATTCGAAAACTTACTGTCACATGTCTGGCTATCGTATGTACGCTGTCTTTAACGCTTGGCGCTTCAGCACCAGCTGCAGCAACTGCGGAATCCAAATCCGGCAAAAGCTCTATTAGCTGGCCAAACAAGCAAGCGCTTCCATCCTTTGCAACCCCCCAAAAACTAGATGTAGCTGATGTTTATGATGCACCAGGGGACATTAAGCTTCTGCTTGCAACGCTGCAGGGTATCGTTAACCGTGAGGAGCCTCGAATCTATCTGCTGGAAAATCAAGAAGAAGGCAAACTGACCTGGCTAAAAGATTTGAAGGTTCCCTACAATGTGCATGCAGATTACTGGGATATCGTCAAAAAATATAAAAAAGAAGTGAAAGGCATCATTGTTTACGATCCGAAGGTTGCTGATACCGTCAATGTAGCGACTACTCTTGCTGGGTTAAAGGATGCCGTTGTCGCTAGCCCTGCTCTCGCCGCGCAGTTGAAAGCAGCACCATTTAACCTAAAAGTGCTCGATGATTTACAAGGCAAATTCAAAGACCGTTTGGATGCTTACACATGGCAATATGAGAATCTATGGGCCAAATCGACACATCGGATGTTAGTCGGATTAAGCCCTGACACATCCGTTAGAATACCTCCCGGACTCCCTGAATCGTTCAAGACCATTGCAGAAGACACCACGCAGGAGCGCGATGGCAAAAATAAAAATACGTATGAGCTGGATTTGACGGGCAATTTGGGCAAAGAATCCGTATTTCTTCGCTTCGAGGACGCTTTCCCTCAGGATGGCTGGGGATCCGCCGTTCATGAAGTAACCGTGAAGGCAGACGGGCAAACAATCGCGCAGTTTATTCCAGGTACGCCTGAGGAAGAGGCGTTTCTGTACGACCGTCAAAGCTCTCAAGTATCAACAGGTCAAGGAGGACACCGATTCGCAGACAATGGCCGATACTTCGTCTATAAGTTTACGCCGCCTGCAGGTACAAAGCAGTTAACTGCCTCCGTCCTTATGTGGAATCAATTTAAGGTATCGGCAGGCAATATCCAGCCGCCAACCTCAGACCAGAAGGAGCCTTACGGCTACCTCCGTGATTATGCAGTTGCGAACAAAGCAATGGTGTTCTGGCTTGATTCCAACGTGCCGGAACAGAAAGCGCTTTTCGAAAAAATCTTATCAGGCGTCAAGCCAGGCACCCCTTACTTAGGCTGGTTTAATAATGACGTTGAAGGCGAATTCAGCTCCGTAGAAATTACATCCAATTACAGTGTCTACGTGCTTGCGGCCGACTGGTTCAGCAACTTAACGGTTTTCTCGGGTACAAAGGCAAAGACAGTCAAAGCCAAAACGCCTAAGGCGCCTAAGCTTGCAAATAAAATCTACGTCACGTATACCTTCAGCGAGGGCGACAACTTCCAGTACAATCAGCATAGAATGCGTATCCTATGGGATGACCCCGCTCGCGGAAAAGTACCGATCAACTGGACATCAAGCCCGCTTCTTTATGACGGCGCACCCGCTATTCTGAACTATTTCCAAAAGACAGCAACAGAGAATGACCTCATCATTGCTGGTCCTTCTGGGTCAGGATACTTCTACCCGGAAGCATGGCCGGAAGCCACATTCTCTGATTTCCTTAAGCAGTCTTATACGTATATGAAGCAAACAGGAATGACCGTTCCGTATGTGCTGAATCGTGTGAACAGCGAGAATGTTCCGCTCAGCGCATCAAAGGCAGCTGCCTATGAGAAGTTTTACAAGGCAAAAGGACTATTCCTCAGCTGGGAAGATCATTACGGTGTCGAAATCATAAACGGTACACTGCCCGTATCCACGATTCAAGGCATAAGTACCGCACAAGACGGGAAAAACATTTTGGCAGCAGCCAAAGCAAAATGGGATGGCAAATCACCATTATTCGTATCACTCGGGCTGCTCGCATGGAGCATGACACCTTCTGATGTAGTGGCAATAACAGAATCGCTCGGACCGGAATATCAAGCTGTAAGGGCTGACCACTACTTCTCACTTATCCGCGATTACAATAAACTGCCGGCCAAATCGCAGCTAGCGGAGGACGAAGACGAGGATTAGGTTAAAATAATTTAAAGTGTACGTGGCTTTTGTTAAAAGTGGAACCAAAAAAAACTCTGACCATAAGGTCAGAGTTTTTATTTCTATTTCATTCATATTAGTTTAAGAAAAATTGAATCGTACGATCCGACGAACCCGGCAAATGCTCATGCCCAAAGTCCGGATAGATGACTAACTGCTTAGGAGCAGTTATTTTGTTATAAGCTGCAAACTGTGTGGAAGGCGGACAAATGGTATCCATGAGGCCAACAAACATCAATACTTCGCCGCGAATGCGGTTTGCAAGAAATTGAAGATCGATATAACCTAGCTTCTCAAAAATTTCATCCTCGCGCTCATGCAGCGGATCAAAATAACGGAAGAAGGTGCGAAGCTCCTGATACGCGTCCTTCGCCAAATCCATCTCCCACGTGCGTTTATAATCGCAAAGGAATGGGAACACAGGAGCAAGCTTCTTCACTCTCGGTTCAAGCGCCGCACAAGCAATCGTAAGCGCTCCGCCCTGCGAACCGCCAGCTGCATAAACACGTTCTGGATCAACCTCAGGCAAGCCCAGTGCGATGCCCGCCAATTGTGCAGTATCCAAATAGATATGACGGAACAACAGATTGTCCGGATGGTCATCTAATCCCCGAATAATATGACCCTGATGTGTATTTCCCTTCACATTGCCGGAATCCTCAGACTCCCCGCCTTGACCACGGCAATCCATAGCTAGAACGGAGAAGCCTAATGCGGCATAAGCCAGCTTGTCACTCCAATCGCCTGCATTTCCCGTATAGCCATGGAATAATACGACTGCGGGATGCGGCTCTGCAATATGTTTTGGCCGAACATATTTTGCATGGATACGAGCCCCGCGAACGCCCGTAAAGTAGAGATCGAAGCATTCCGCGTTCGGAGTCTGAAATGAGCTTGGAACGAGCTTAATTTGCGGATCTACAGCACGCATCTCAGCGATCGCACGATCCCAATAAGCATCAAAATCAGCAGGGCGAGGATTAATTCCTTGGTACTCTTTTAACTTCTCAAGCGGCATGTCAACTAACGGCATTTACACTCATTCCTCTCAAATATTATATGTTTATGCGACTGTTAACCGGCAGATTACGAATCATCCACCACTGCAGGCGCAATGGGTAGTTTGATTGTTATCGTTGTACCTATAAATTCCTCACTCTTAATATCCAATTCTAATTGCTCGCCATAATAAATGCGCAGCCGCTGATATACATTTACCAAACCTACACCACTGGTACGCTTCATTGTTCCTTTGGTCTGAGCTGGCATCGGCTCAGTCGCCATGCTTAACGAATCTTTTACCTGTCTTAACTCTTCCTCGCTCATGCCTATTCCGTTGTCTGATATAGATAGAATCAACCGGTGGTCTATAAATTCAACACATATGCCAATTTCACCATTACCATAAAGGTCTTCTATGCCGTGCTGAAGTGCATTTTCGATAATTGGCTGCAAAATGAACTTTAAGACCGGCATTCTCATCGTCGACTCTTCCAGCTGCCAATTGACGGTAAACTTGTTTTGGAATCGCAGCTCCTGAATGGTCAAATAATTACGGGTATGCTCAATTTCTTCAGTAAGCGGCACAACTTCGTTGCCGGTATTTATCGTAAACCTAAATATTTTAGCTAAGGAGTTCACCATTGTACTAACCTCAGTCGCACCATATTGCCTCGCTCGCATATTGATGGCTTCCAAAGTGTTATAGAGAAAATGAGGATTAATTTGCTGCTGCAGCATGCCGAGCTCAGCCTTCATCCTAGATGTAACTAATATTTTCTCGCGGATTTGCTTATTAATATTCTCTTCCATCAATTCATGGATCTGCTTGATCATCTGATTAAAGCTTGCGACGAGCTGGCTAATCTCATCTCTCGGATTTGCTCCCTGCTCCAGCTGAATCGGCAACACCTCCTCCTTCTCTACAGCTTGCTTCAGCCTTTCAATCGGCTTGACCAGCATGGACGATACACTCCACATTACCGCCAATATAATTATGATAATCAGGAGAATGAGCAAAATAAAGCGATGAAACATACTGTTGATTTTTAAATACATATCATCAATCGTCATAAAAATAAACGTCGACCAGCCCAAGCTCCCTATCTGACGATGTACAATGACCTGATTGCTGCTTTCCACCTGATCGATTAAGACATCCTCCACCTTCTCCAAATCGCCATTCCACTGATGGGCCGCCGCTTCCCTGAACCCTTGTGAGGACGTATTGGAATAAATAAATTTACCGGAACGATCGAGCATGACGAAGCTCTGTTTGCGATCCGAGGTCACATAGGAGAATGCATCTTCCTTGAGAACAACCTGAAGAAAAGCATCCGTCGACTTCCCCGGGGACGCCGAGGGAACTGACAGCTTCTTAATCAGCATCAAGGACGGATGCCCATAGACATCATCAAGCCCAGTTACCCAAACCATTTGTTCAGGTTGTAAACCCTCCAGCAATTCAGAATCAATTGATGATAGCTTAAATAAAGTCAAATTGTTAAAGAATGCCGACGAGTAACGTGCAACTCCCCCTATATCATATAAGACAAAATAAGAAAGATCACTTAACCCAGGATAGCTTGCCACTGTAAAATCATCAATATTTTCCATATAAGAGTAAGGTGATATCAGGTTCGTCAATCGGCTGTCTGTAGACAACCGATTCGTTAAGTTCTCGTAACGCTCCATTCGATCACGCAGCTCTATAATAAGGTGGTCAGAAGATTCGACTGATAAATCCACTGCTTTGTTAAAGACGTAATTATACATCATGAACAAATGCATGCCGATTGCCATTAACACTGGAATAAGAACGGACGATACGAGCAAAAGCAGTATTTTGCCCCGAATAGACAATCTCGAAAACTTACCTTCGGAGAACTTTTCCTCAGGTATACTCCGAAGATCTAGCTCATTTCCCTTCTTCCATACGATTCTAGCAAGCACTTGGAATGGGTACATAATCATATTGGCAAACTTAAAGGCAATCAGAAGGCTGATCACCAATGTACACATGAAGAAACCAATGTATGCGTTGATATAATTCTGGCTCCATAACGAATCGCTTCTTATCCGTTCGAAGAAAACAATATTTAGCCCGTATGGGGAAACAGGTGTCGCTCTCACTCTATAATTGCCTTCAATGTGCTGCTCCCACTCGTTGAATCCGTTTTCAATTCGATGCACCGCTGTCTCTAGGGCGTCCTCGCTTGGCAAGTTTGACCACAGCGTCTGACGATTCTCATCTAGTACGCTTACGTAGCCGTTCCCTATGCTTTCCGAGGGAAGCTCAGCCGAGAAAATACGTTCATCTAATACAATAACGGACAGCACGTTTAAGTAATTTACACCATTATTAATAATTAAATGCCCTTCTATGTGCTTAAAAAATTGATCGAGTCGCAGCCACGTATCCGCTGAAATCTCAGCCTTCTTTGCTGTGAGGACATCCGTGAACATGCCGACTGGAATGTAAGTCGGCATGCTGTAATACCGGGTAAATGAATCGAGCAAGCCTGCACTTCTTAGCTCATCGATCCACGGAATTTGGCTGCCCGGAATAAACTCTTTGGTAGTGAAAGATTTGCCGAAGTTTTGCTGGTTAATATTTTCCCCGATGAAATAAATTTGATCGACAGAGCCTGGAGGTAAGTGCAGCTGCTCCAGACGAGAATTGAGCTCGCTCCTTTCTATCGCTTCTTCTTCACGCGAACGAAGGCTCAAAAACGAACGTGCGTAATTCGTAAAGTCCAACGATTCAATCTGCAATGCCAAGGAATTCATTTCATTGAGCTTCGATACGATTTGACTCTCAACATGATTGGAAAGATTTTGTTCGGACGACCGCTGAATCTCGGAACCAACATCCCGCGTATTCCAATAACTTATGCCGATTAACGTGCATTCTGAAAGCACTGTCAGCAGAAAGGCAATGACTACGAGTCGGTTACGGTGGTAACGAAATCTCATAATGATGCGTCCTTGTCATCTATGTGATAAGAAGTATTGCGATATTCAATCGGAGATTGCTGTGTATACTTTTTGAAAACCAAAGTAAAATACCTAGGATTCTCGTAGCCTACCATTTCTCCGACCTCATGCACTTTATGGTTGGTTAGTTTTAATAAAGTTTTCGCCTTCTCGATTCGGTACACCGTTAAATAATCAATGTACTTTTGTCCAGTAAGCTCTTTGAACAGAAAGCTCAAATAACTGGCATTCAAATGAACATGTTTGGCGACGTCATCCAATGTGATCGTCCGATCAAAGTTCTCTTCAATAAAAAGTTTTGCTTCTTGTATGAGACGTTTGCCGTTAACCTGCTCGACGTACTTACGCGGGATGGCCTCTTCTTGCATTGATGTTTTTGTTTCAAGGCTATTGCGGTCATCCTTCGTTTGAAACAATAATCTCGCTCCCTGGTACGACAACCGAATATGTTCAGGTTTCGAGATGACCTTTCCAATGGTGTACGACAAATGCGATTTAAATAATCCGCGAAAACGTCTTAAGCCATGAAGTAAACGATCAAGCTGATCGGCCAATTCTCCCGCGCCTTCCCTCAGCGCCAATACGGCACCAGGCTCAGAAACAATTAACGAGCATTGTCCTTCTTGATCCACATAATGATAACCGAGGCCTTTCTCATCCCATAAATCCTGCAGCAGATTGTCCAAGGTAAAGACGATTAAGTTCCAATCCTTGTCGCCAACACCTCTAGGTTTATTCGGATATTCTGAAAAACGAAGCAGACATACCGCATAGTCCCCGTTCTCCTCCAGCATGACTTCAGCCGATGCGCTTTCCAGCTCGATAGCCTCTTCTGTCATCTCGCTTTGCAGAATATCCCTTAAAAACTTCTTTCGCAAATGATTCGCGGACAGCTTTGCCTTCCTCTCAAGCGTGAGCGTTTTAGCTTGCTGCTCTTTCTCTTGGCTAATGAGACGAACCGCTTTCGCCAAAATTTTCTCGTATTCATCGAAATCAAGCGGCTTAAGCAAGTAATCAAGCGCTCCATGTTTCATACACGACTTCGCGTATTCAAAATCATCATAACCCGACAAAATAATAATTTTCGTGTGGGGATACAGAGCGGCCACTTTTTCTACCAACTCCAGCCCATCCATAAGAGGCATCCGAATGTCCGTTACCACGATATCCACCGGTTCATTTATTAAAGACTTTAGAGCAAAAAGTCCATTCTCGCAATCTTCTGATACTTCGATCTGAAGTGCCGAATAGTCAATGCTCCTAAGCCCTTGCCTAATTTCGTATTCATCGTCCACGATCATAAGTTTGTATCGATTGCTAGTCATTCGCAATCCCCCTCTGAGGATAACAATCTACTCCATTATATAATATAAGGGTGGGGAAAATACGAAGAAAATCTCTATTAGTCACTATTCAGATTTTCCACATATGCTTATGTCGCTAACGTAGTCATTCATTCGGAGATTCGCATCCTCCAATCGCTCGACTGGTCTTCCATCAATAAACAATCCATCAACCAAGACATCTTTAACCACATGGCTCGCGTCATACCCATGAAAGAGAGACGGCACTTCCTTAGACAGGTAAATGTTTCGGAATAGTATATTATTGATATGGCCTGGTTCGCTGTCTACCGACCAACGGTCTTTGAAGATCAGACACGCCATGGCATACTGGCGTTCATCTTCGATCCTCATATTCTCGAATCGAACCCTCTCAATAGTGCCGGAGTCTCCTACAATAATACAGAGGGAGCCCAGCTCCTCCGTCCATGTAGCTGTACTATGCACAATGTCGCAATCTTCGAATACGACGTCCTGAATATTTGTTCTCGTCTCCCCCGTAATACCGAAGCAGCGCACCTTATCATTCCATACCGTACATTGGCGAACGGTAATATTTCGTCCCCCAACCGCAGGAGGAGCAGCCATTGCCTTGACGACGACCGCATCATCGCCCGTACGGATTAGACAGTTTGCTACATGTATATCCTGACTATTAACAATATCAATCCCGTCACTGTTCTCCCGGTAACCGATTAAAGTAATGTCATTTATGGTGCAATCGCTCGATTTGGATAGATGAATCGTCCAATGCGATGTTCCGACAATTGTTAAACCCTCAATCTGAATACGTTTGCTTTCATTAATAAATATTGCCTTTCGAGCATGCCAATCCAGCTGGGATAAATCAATAATGCCTCGTCCTCGTATTTGTATATCTTCGGTGTGTTCCGCGACAATAAAGTCCTGATAAACCTTCTTTTTTGCCCAGTCGCTCTCGACCATCGGGACTTCATCTTCCGGAACAAACACCTGAAGGACAGCACCTCCTGCGATATAAAGTGTCTGCCCCTTCGCAAGCTCCAGCTTGCTGACCCTGTGCAAACCCGGCCCGTAATAAATGACATCTGGGTTGCCAGCGTGGGGTACATTTCGTTCTTCGGCATGTACCGTTATGAACAAAGGACAATCCTGATTTTCATTCGTCTCAATAAACAACTTACAAGGGCCGTTTATCGGAATATGGACTTCCTGCTCCAGCGTTTTTGGAGACAGCCCAAGCGAAAATGGGTGAATAGATGCGCTGTGAACTGGCCTTGCGCTACGTGCAACAAGCGTGATTTTGCCCGGTTCACCTACATAAGATAACGAAGCAAATGAAGCAGGCCCACCGCTGGTGACGGGAGCAGCATATACAGGGATAGCATGCACGCCGACGCATAACTCCCAGTCCCTGGATAGCACAAGTCCGTCGGGATCAGCTCCATATGCGTCCTCACCTTGTCGCTTTAACCTTTCTTCACTCACCGCGTAATGGATCCCCTTAGGGGCGGGATCTATCCGAATGGATGCATAATCCCCTTTATAAACAATCGTCTCTTCCATATCAATCTCTCCTCGTCGTCCATTCATGCCTCTAATTGTTTTTTGTGCTCCACTTGAGGCTTTCCATCAGTGCTAAGGATGGATAAGAAAATAGGTCGCTCATTAGGATGAGTATTTGGCATGTGTAACGATAGCAACAGCTGCCCCTGCAGCGTATGAAACAGCATGCCATGACCTCCATCTTTCTCGAATAATAGCTCTGGCTCCTGCAACCACGGACCCAAAATATGACCCGTAACCGATTGTGCTATTCCAATGGCATAACCCTGCTTGCCGTGACTAGACCACATCATTAATAATTGTCCGGCGTCAGACCGAAACAAGAAAGGCCCATCCGTTACGAAATTCCCTTTTCCTTCGGCTTCTACTGGCCAATACGCTTGTGATGCCTTGAATAATAAAACGGGTTTACCCAGCGCCCTATCGAGTTCATGCGTCAAGCGCATGGCGTGTATTTCTCCATCCTTGACCTGTGTCCACTCATGACAAAACACGATCCACGGAACACCGTCATCGTCCACAAATAACGTACCGTCTAAACACTCCCATTCCGGAGGTGTTATCGGTCCATCGCCATGCGGAACAAATGGCCCTAAGGGATGGTCCGCGACCAGTATCTGTGTAGCTCTGCACTTATTAAGCGCCTTAAAGCTCGCAAACATATAGTACCTATCACGATAGAGATGTACCTCTGGTGCCCAATAGTGATGATCGGACCAGAAATCTGTAGGTGGTCGGAATACGGGAAAAGGACCTACCCAGTCGATTAAATTGCTGCTCGTATACGCATCGAATCCGTTTGCTTTGCCATTCCAAGCGGTGTCGCCGTTCGTACCATACATGTAATAGCAGCCATTGCTGCTGTCCGTCCATACAAAAGGATCGCGCAGATGAATTTCACCTAATCGCATGACTCCCTCCTATTTCACATGCACATTTTCTGCATATTGGTTTATTGTAAAATGCGGATCATCTACGGCCTTTACTTTCTTCCCATTAATCTTGATATTGTCGAAAATAACATCCGAGATCATACGGTCTTTGCTCCAGCCCTGAACTTTAATTTCGTTCGTTCCATCCGAATAAGAAGTAATATCCTTGTATCGGATCCCTTTAATTGATCCGGGCCATGCCCAGTTCCCCTGTATAGCACCAAAGTAAAATGTTGTGTCCATCTGAATATTAATCAGCCTTTTTGCTTTCTCTACTCTAATATTCTCGAATGAAATATCACTGAATTCCGTGCCATGCAGCGCAAAAATATTAATTGCAGAACGATCTGTCAACCCATCTGGATGATCACGATCGTCAAAATTATATAACACGTCAATATTGTTAAAATGAATATTTTTAAAATAAGCGGCTACTGTCTCTGCGCCAATACCGATTGCGTTATTGCCATCCGCCCAAAGCTGAGCGTTCTTATAAGTGATATTGTATACAGGAAGCGCTTTAGCAGGATCTTCCTCTTGCGACAATCCCTTAATGGCTAACGAGTCATCAGCGGAATGGATAAAGGAACCGTCAAAGACGATATCATGACTGCTTACAATATTAAACCCGTCTGAGCTGGCATACCTTGGACTTACAGCTTTATAGTTAATGACTTCAACGTCGCTGTTGCCATGCATCGATGACGTCCAACTATTCGTATCTCGATTGACAATAATATCTCTAACCGTGGACTTGGTGACGTAGTTCAGTGCTAATGCGATATCATCATATTCATCTTGGGTTCTGTAATCATTAAGAATAATACCCCTGCCTCTTATCGTAATATTCGTTGCATGATCGGCTCGGAACCTGCCTCTCACAACCGCACCGCCGCTAATATACAAGGTTTGGTTTGATTTGATCATGGTTGGTGGCGTCCCATATTCCCCTAAGTCATGAAAACCAGGACCAAAGTAGATAACATTAGGATCTGTAGGGTCGGGAATATCCGTCTCAGGAGCCTCAGCAAATAGATGCAATACTTTACCCTGATAATTGCCGTCCAGCACTAAAGAAACGTTGGCTGGACCATTTAGCTTGAACGTAATGGTGTTTCCACTGCGTTCGCCTTTAATCCCAAGCGATCTAGGCACTAGCTCAAAGGACGAAAATTCGAAATTCGGTGTTACCGCAATCGTACTGCTGGTTGGAATATCGAAATATCCGTAAGAGACCGGTTTATTCCAGCTGTTATTGCCTGCGTTGTATAAATCAATATCGCTCTCTCCAGCTTTCACTGTGAAGTCGTCCGAACGGTAGTTCACAGGTAAGTCAACCGGCGCTGCGTAGGTTTGAACTGGTTTTTCTTCTACGTTCTCCTGCGCCTGCGCACATCCAGCTAACGTCTGGATGAGTATGGCTGCCATCATAACCTGAAGCAGAATTAATCTAATAACACGCTTTGGATTCCTATTTCCTTTCATCTAAATCCCCCCAATGCTTAATGCTCTGATCATCCTTTGACAGCCGAGGATACGACTCCTTCTACCAAATAACGCTGCCCTAAGAAGAACACAATGATAATGGGCAATACGAACAGAACCAAGCCAGCGCTCTGTACCTGCGTCATCGTAATTTCCTTCTGCCCGGGAAAAACATAACCGATCGAGAACAAAGCTGTAGCCAGCGGGTATTTATCATTTTGCAGAAACATGAAAGGTGTAATATAATCATTGCCCCATGATCCGTTAAAAGCGAGGATCGATACCGTTGCAATGACTGGGAGCGATATCGGCAAAAAGATATTCCAGAAAATACGATAGGTCGAACAACCATCAATTCTGGCTGCTTCCTCTAAATCTTTAGGAAATGTCGCAAAAAATTGGCGATACAAAAAGATGCTGAACGCACTTCCGCCCAAAGCCCAAAAAAACCAAGGCCAAAAGGTATTAATAAAGCCAATTTTGAAGAAAATGACGTACGTCGGGATCTGAGTAACGATACCTGGCAGCATCATCGTGGAAAGCATCAGTAGAAATAAAACATTTTTCCCCGGTCCCCGAAGCCTTGCGAATCCATAACCGACCAAGGCGCTTGTTATCGTAGGTATGACCACAGAAATAACGGTAATGATGATTGAGTTTTTAGCGTAACTCCAATAATCAATGAAGGTTAATGCATACTTGTAATTTTCGAAGTGCAGGCTGGTTGGCCAGAATGTTGAAGCTGATCCTACCACTTGCAAAGAGTTTGTCACAAGCCAGTAAAGCGGGATGACAAAAAGAATGGAAAGCAAGACCAGCAATGTATAGGTAACAATTCTGAATGACGTATTCTTTACACCTGCGTTTACCATCTTACTTTCCCTCCTGATCAACTTCGTAGAATACCCATAGCTTGCTCGAAGAGAAAACTACGACAGTTAGAACCAATATCATAATGAAAAGAACCCAGAGCAGCGCAAGCCCATATCCAAAACGGCCATAAGCGAATATTTGTTGAAATGCATGTACCGAATAAACATAGTTAGGCCGGATTGGTGTCGACAATAGGCTGTTTGAGTTAGCCGCAAGAAGGATAGGCTGCACGAATATTTGCAAAGAGCCGATGATACTCATTATGAATTGAAAGAACAATACCGGTGTAACAAGAGGAATCGTAATTTTCGTAAAGCGTTGGAACGTCTTGGCTCCGTCGATGGCCGCAGCCTCGTACAAGTCTTTTGACACGCCTTTTAATCCTGCCAAATAGATGAGAATACCTCCACCCACACCCCATAGAAGCATAATGATAAGCGGATAGATGGCGTAGTCGTAGCCGAGCCAATCTATAGGCTCCATCCCAATTTCAATCAATAGGTTATTAATTACGCCTTCATCTACAAACAGGGATCTCCACATCGTTCCTACAGCTACCACGGGAATTATAGATGGAATAAAAAACAGCGTGCGATAGAGCCCAATTCGCTTAATATTCTGGTTTAATAGCACAGCGAGCAAGAAGCCTAACACGATGCTGGTTGGAACCATAATTACCGTGAAAAACAAGGTTCGGCCAAGCGAATACATCGCATCGTTATCCGTAAATACTTTGCGGTAATTGTCTAGTCCAACGAAGGTCAACCGATCCATATTAAATCCTGCATAATTGGTAAAGCTCAAATATAGTCCGTATAACAGTGGAATAAGACCTAAGAAAATAAAAACAACGAACCACGGAGAAATAAAAATATAAAATTCAACGGCTTCTTTGAAGCTTTTCTTGCGGAATCGTCCCCGCTTGGTTTGAAAGGCTGCTGCCGTTCCGGGGTTGGCTAATTGACTCATGGAAGCCTCCTTGCTTTACGTCGTATGTGAATCATTAAAAAAAGAGCTGCCGGAGAATGATCTGCTCCGGCAACCCTATAACGCTTCTTACTCTGGGCTGACGAGTTGCTTGCCTTCCGTAATGAGTGTGTTTAGCTCTTCAGTCATTTTTTTCGTAGCGCCATCCACCGTATCTTTGTCGAAATACACTGGAGTGAAATATTTATCAAATATCGAGTTAACCGCTTGATAATTGAGGTATGGATTATACGGCAAGCTGCCGTCCGTATACTGCAGTTCATTCTGGATAAAGTCGTAATTCATTTTGTCGAATTCATTAGATTGCGGAAGCATAGCCGCAAATGTCTTCGTGCCTGGCAAGCCGTATCCTGCTTTTGCGCGATCTTCTGCAGGCTTACCGCCAAAGAACCATTCGAACACTTCCCATGCCTCTTTTGGATGCTTCGTGTTTTTGTAAATAATTGCACCTGTACCTGCGCCGGTCGGCGAAATTCGTTTTCCTCCTTCAACTACCGGTGCAGGAGCTACGCCAAATTCACCTAATCGGTCCTTCGTAAGCTCATTTGTCTTTAGGAACCCAGAGAACCAATATCCCGCGATAATAATAGCTGCCTTGTTGTCCACAAACAATTGCCCGCCCCAATCTGTTTCTTGGTGCAGGGGACTAGGTCCTACTCCCGACTTCGCAGTATCTACCCAGAATTGAAGCAAGTCCTTCATCTGCGGTGTCGATAAATCTGCTGTGCTGAAATCACTGCTGAACATGCTTCCGCCTTGCTGAAGCAGCTGAAGGTTTAAAAGATCCTGGTTTGCAACGGTTCCGCCGTTGAAATAAACGAGCCCATATTGGCTCACTTTCTTACCATTTTTGACCGTCAGCTTTTGTCCTAACTCCACAAGCTCCTCCCATGTCATCGCCTCCGTACTGCTAGGCAATGGCACTCCGGCCGCTTCGAACATTTTTTTATTGTAATAAATCGTATAGTCTGGCGACCAATCTTTAGGGAAGCCATACAGCGATCCGGTGCCATGCAATCCAGTCACAGTATCGTATTTAAATTGATTTACGACAGGAAGAAAATCATCTGTTTTGAATACGCTGCTTTGATTGAAGTTTGTAGTCAAATCAAGCGCCATCCCTTTCAGAACATAACCAGGAAGCTCGGTAACAGAGTTCGTACGAATGATATCTGGCCCGTTACCAGCCGCCATCATTGCCATGAGCTTGTTGTAATCAGCGGATACGATCTCCACCTTGATGTTGGGATGAGACTTCTCGAATTCCGCAACCATCTCGCTTGTAAACTCGCTGTCGTACATCGTGTGCCTAATAACGACTGGTTCCCCATTCGTCGCCGGTTGTACGGAGGATGCTCCGGTATTTGTATTTTCATTTCCGGTTGACGATGTGTTGTTCTTCGACGTAGCGTTTTTGTCATTCGCATTGTTTCCCCCACATGCGCTGACGAGCAGCAAGCCGGATATTAAGAGTACAGATAGACAAGCCGACCACAACGTTCTTTTCATTAGAATCCCCCTAGACGTAATAAATACGAAATAAGTAGTAGTACTATCTACTCTTCAAATTATAGGATTGATCCCCTTAGGCAACAACGTCGTATCTTTTTTGATTCGTTCACTTTTATTTAGGATTTTCCAATCCCTTGTTAAGCGTATCGTTTCCGAGTATACAAAAAAGCGACCCCGAAAGGTCGCTTACTTGCATATTGGCTATATTTTCACTCTGTAATTAATTCATAGGCGGAAATTCCTTTGATCCGCCGCGACACTAGTATGGAAACAACATAAGACAACATAACAATTCCGAAACAAAGCGCAATAACAAGAGGCAATTTAATAATAAACTGAACATTGTGAATTCCCGCTCCAGAGAGCAGAAGGGTCAGCATGGAATTGGTATACAGTCTGCCCAACACACCACCAATAACAACCCCTATAATGACAATCGGTACAAAGCTGAGCATGATTTGCGTCATTAGCTGGCTCGTCGTATATCCTGTTGCTTTAAATATTCCGAGCTCCCTCTTGCGCTTGAGAATCATCGTTTTAATAACAAGATAAAGAATGAGAACGACCACCAATACAGTAATCGCGAGAACAAGCACCATAACAGCAAACACCGCGGAAATATAGACGCTGCTTTGGCTGTTTATCGTCTCATCTACATCAACAAATTCCACTACTGAGCTTCCGTATTGCACTTTACTATTTTTGATAAAGCTCGCATTATCGATGCCATTTAAATAAACGTTGAGCATCTTGCCTGTATAATCTGGAATGAGGTGCCGAACACCTTCCAAAGTGACAGATGATATTTGCCCCATATTGCTAATAGACTGACTCAGACCGGTAATTAAAAAAGAATAACTGGCTTCCCCTATATCTACTTTGACCGTATCGCCAATGTTTTTTTCAAGCAGCTGCGATACTGCCCACGAAACGACAATTTCGTTATCATATTGCGGATATCGTCCCTCATACACCATTTGGTTTTCCAACCCGCTGTAATCATCCGAAATCGTCATAGCAAACGGTTTATCGTCAACCTTCGCTATTAAATAGTCCAGCAATACCGTTTTTTCAACACCATCCATTTGCTGAATGGATTCAAACAGCGCCTCACTATCTACGTCCTCTTTAGCCTGAACATTGACATTCGAGGTTTCTGCACCAACGAGGTGAATAAAGGCTGTTTTATCTGTTGCTATATTGTAATAAAGAACGATAGCAAAAACAGAGGCAAAGGTAACGGCGGCAACGATAAATGTAATCATAATGTTCTGCCTGATGTTCATCACGATGGTTTTGCAAGCAAGCACAAAGCTTAATCCACCCTTGGCTTGATCTAGGGGGAAACGGTTTTTCTTAAAGCTATGAGTCACAATGCCTCCCCGCAGCGCCGCTATTGGATGCAGCTTTCTAATACGAATTGAAGCTAGAAGTGTTACGGTCACGACAAGTATAACTACAATTAGAATACTGGCTAGATTAATTACAGCATTAAAGCTTTGATTCCATAGCAGTCCGGACAGCGTAGAAATAATGCCTCCGAATACAGGCATAACGGTGTAAGTGACCGCCATCCCCATAATGCTTGCCAATAAGGTAATGATCATAAACTGCATCATAATAGATAAAATAATTTGCTGACTCGTATAGCCCACTGCTTTGAGAACACCAATATTAACAAGGCCATCCTCAATACTATTGGTCACACGGAACTTAATAACAAGCAATGACACCACAACAATAACCGCCGCAAAAGCAACCATAATCATAGCGACCAGATTGATCGTCATCGTACTTATGCCCTTCATCGTCATCACGTCTAATGAAGAATAAAAAGAGCTAGCCTCATTATGGGAAAAGGGAAATTGCTCTTCGTAATCTTTAAGCAATTGAATCGATTGCTCGCTGTTTTTTAACTTGACAGATAAGAAGGTGCCTTCCTCTTTGGGGCTGAGCTGGCTGAACAGCTGTTCATATTCCGTATCCGGCAAAAAATATTTCATCAACGTTATGTTGGTGGTGCCAAGCATCGTTGTCTCAAAAAAACCTGCAACCCGGTAACGATATTCCTTGTCCTGATAGGTAAAGGCGAAGCTGTCAGCCAGCTTATACCCGCCGCTTACTTTAAAGCTGTAAGGGAGGTATATATCCGGCTCAGAGCTCAAGGCTATCTGCTCAATTAGCTTTAATGGTGCAATCGTGCGATCAGTATCCGCATTAAGGATAACAGCGGCATGGCTCATGTCACTATCCCCATAACGAAATTTTGCTGAACTCATCAACACCATGTTTTCGAGCTCAAACTCACTCACATCAGAATAGTTTTTCAAAAAGTCGCCCTTGGCATTCGTATAACTTGCACTGTCCATGATGATGTTCAAGTGGGGATCATGTAGTTCCGCCACCTTATCATCAAAAAACGTATTAATTTTGAAAATAACCGTCATTCCCACATTAAGCAGCAGCGCTGCGATAAATATCAAAATAAAAAGGGAAAATGCCGCGCTTTTGCCTTTTCTGATGTTGGCCCAGGCTAGGTTGACGATGTTCATCTCACCACCCCATTTCAGCCAAAAATGCTTTTAGCTGCTCATGCCGTTTATGGTTATTTTCCACATGGAACGAACTAAGCTGCAAATCCCCGAAAATAACGCCATCACGCAGGTAAAGGATTCTATTCCCTCTTAATGCGGTTTTCATATCATGTGTAACCATAACAATGCTTTGTCCGCTCTTATTAACCTCCGTCATGACATCCAGCACACTGTCGCTAGCAGCGGAATTAAGCGCGCCGGTTGGTTCATCTGCAAACACAATTTTGGGATCATTGATCAACGCGCGCACGATGCCAGCACGCTGCGCCTCTCCTCCGGAGAGCTGCTCCGGAAATTTGCCCCATGAGGTTTCATTTAATCCCACTTGGGCAAGCAGTTTTTTTGCTTTGGCTACGATAGCCCGCTTGTTTTTGCTAACGAGCAGACCGCTTGCCAGCGCATTATCCAGCACGCTCATATTGTCGAGCAAATACACCTTTTGGAATACAAAGCCGCAATTGTTCCTTCGGAAAATCGCCAGCTGATCGTTATTTAGCTTCGAAATCTTTTTCTCCTCAAAATAAATTTCGCCTAATGTCGGTTTATCCATTCCAGAAAGCGCGTAGAGCAGTGTCGATTTGCCTGAGCCCGAGCTTCCCATAATAACGGTAAAGTCACCCTCCATTAAACTAATGTCAAGGTTTTTTAGCACATGCTGCTGATTTCCCCCGCTTGAGAACGTTTTGCACAATTTTTCGGTTCTTAACATTTGGCTTGGCATAAATTAAATCTCCTTTATACTGCAGTTGTATGATTGCTTCGCTCTAGCCCTAAGCAAAAAAGACTGTAATGTAGCTTACAGTCCTATCATACAAAACCAATTCTTAGTTAAGCTTTGTTCAATCCTTAGCCAATTCTTAATTCTTTAAGCTAACTTAATTTTTAACGTCACGCTAAAACCATCTTCACGGTTATGGCAGGCTATATCGCCCTGCATGCTTTGCATCAAGTACTCGGATATGTATAGCCCAAGCCCTGATCCACTTCGTCCCTCAGCATTATTTCCTCGATAAAATTTATTGAACAAGAGCGGCAACTCGTCAGGATGAATACCTTTTCCATAATCCATAATGCTTATTTCCAAATAGGTGTGTTTTATTGCGGATAAAATGGTAACTGAGGTGCCCGCATACTTATAAGAATTGCTCAAAATATTATCAAATACCTGTTGTAAACGCGATACATCCGTTAAGATTAGGCATGCAGGAATGGGCGCAAAGCTGATTTGATCATCATAATTCACGTTAGCGATAATACCGTTTAAAACACTGCTTTCTTCCTCCGTCACCGTTACTTTCAGCTCATTAAGCTCCTCTAAAGTCGCCGTGAACATATCGCTCACCAATAGGTTAATCTGCTCTGCCTTTGAATAAATCGTCGTTAATTGCTTCGTTACTTTCTCATCGTCAGCTCGAAGCAGCATCAATTCGCTCACCGCTTTAATCGAGGCGACTGGTGTCTTAATGTCATGACTTAAGCTGGCTACAAGCTCCTTCTTGCTGCGGTTTGCCTCATATTCACTTTGCCTGGCTAGAGCCAGTTCCTCGCGCATAATGTCGAAGCTTTCTGTAAAGGCGCCAAACGGGTTGTTTTGACCCATTTTCAAAGGAATATCCAGATTCCCTCTCGCCACGTTAACTGCAAAGCTTTGCAGCTTATGAAATGGTTTGAAAACCTTATAATTTAAAAATAAAACATAGATGACACTCAGCAGCGCAAACATGGTAAAAGTGATAAAGAGCACGATAATAAGCTGCCGTTTCATTTGCTGAATTACTTTTTTATCATCGTTTAGCACAATAAGCTTGCCAACTAAAGTACCCTCTACCACGACATCTGTTATCGTATCTCTATTTTTAATTGCATCATTAATGGTAGGAGATTGCCCCTCGAATGTTTGAAAGCGTACTTGGCCATGAGTATCGATAACGCTGAATGACTGCTTTATCGTGCTGAAATTCGCTTGATCGATTTGCCCCCAGTGGCTCTCAAGCTTTTTTAACACCTCATTTAAAGCTACCATATCCACTTCGGTATCCGTCTTGCTATTCATAACGAGCCAAGAAGCTGCACTGCCTGTTGCAAATACAAAGAGGATAGTGATGAACAGCCACTTTATTCTCATAGCTTGTGATCTTCCAGGACGTATCCCGTCCCCCATACCGTTTTAATATATTGCGGCTGGTTGGGATTCGGTTCGACTTTCTCGCGCAAGTGGCGAATATGTACATTAAGAGTTCCATCTCCGGCAAAGGAGTCACCCCACACCTTGTCAAACAGCTCTTCTTTTGAAATGACTCTGTTTTTATTTTTCACCAAGTAACAGAGCAATTTATATTCCATCGTTTTGAGCTTCATATCTACACCGTTCACACGAACGCGGCAAAGATTGCAATCAATTTTCACTTCACCAAACTCTAGCATTTCGGTTGGGCTTTGATTCCCGTATCTTTTGAGGACAGCCTTCACTTTCGCAAGCAGCACACTCAGCGTATAAGGCTTCTGGATATAATCGTCGCCGCCTATGTTAAGGGCTATAAGAATATAGTCATCACTGGACCGAGCGCTAATAAACAGAATCGGAATTTGTGTCGTTTGTCTAAGCTTCTTGCATAAATCAAACCCGGAAGTATGACCAAGATTAATGTCGAGCAGGATAACCGACGCTTCATTTTCCCGTAAAAAGAGCTCACATTCCTCTGCACTTGACACGTATGCTGATTTGACCTCAAACATATTAAAATATTCACTCGTCGTTTCTGCAAGAACCGTCTCGTCATCCACAATTAAGCAATCATAGTTCATATGCGTTCTCCATTAGTTGATAGAATAGTAAACATCAGTCACTTCCATAATATACTATGAAAAAGGAAGTTTAAACGTAAATAAACCAAAAACACCCTATCGCGCAGCACGCAAGCGGCTCCTCGTTAGGGTGTTTTAATGTTCGTTGATTATATTATTACTGATATTCACGTTGTATAATCGATACATTTTCCTTATGGCAATATTCCGTAAAGGTGGATAAGAAGGCATGCTCACGATAGAGTGCAGCAAGAGCAGTCTCGTTATTTGCCATAACCGCCTCACAAAGGCGGTTTAGGTAATCCGATGCCATAGCCAAACGTCTCTTCATCTCTGACGAGTCGGCTGTCGCTTTTCCGTGACCCGGTATAAGCAAGCGAACGGAATGCGTTGCAAAAATACGGCCAGCCTTCTCAAGGGTGGAATTATACGCCTTCGCACTTTGATAAATAAAAGGCAGCTCGAAATCGGATAAATAGTCTCCTGCAATCATGATTCCTAACGGCTCGACGATCGTTATTAATCCATCCTCCGTATGACCCGGCGCAAGATAGAAAGTCATTATCGTATCTCCTACGTGCAGTTGCTGTCCATCCTCTTTGATTATGATATCGAGGTTTGGGAATGCGATAGGATAGTTTCTTACAATATAGTTTTTACGATCAAACTCTCGAATCATTTCAAGCTTCTCTTCTTTTTGCGGATGATGCTGCAGCCCGAAACTGCCAATGGTTGTGGCATCAGGGAAAGCTTGATAACCAATAATATGATCAAAATCTCCGTGCGTAAATAATAGATACAAAGCTCGATCACCTTTAATCTCATTTACATACTCTTTTATCGCCTCAACTTCTCCCGCCAACCAGTTCGGATCTACGATGAGTACCATTTCCTCTGTCTGAATGACCGTCGCTGTCGTTTGATATAACTCACTTTGGAACACGGTTACCTGTTCATTTTTGTATTGAATCAAAAGTATCTCTCCTTTAGGTCTCGCCGAGAAGCTTCTTAAACGAAGCTTCTATTTCATCTTGGTCAAGCGATCCGATAATGTAATCAATGATTTCCCCGTCCGTATTCACAAAGCACAGAGCTGGGAAGCCATCTCCGCCGTAGTACTTGTATACATCCCCCGTTTTATCCAGGAGAACCGGGTATGTAATTTGATGCTGCTCCACATAGTTTTTTACCTCTGATAATTCATCACGATTCGTAACATTTATACCGTATACATTAATTTTATCCTTATACTTTTCATGCAAAGCGACCATTTTTGGGGCATCCTCATTACAGTAAGGGCATCATGAAGTAAAGATGGATAAAACCGTTGGTTTCTCCGCAAAATCAACCGCCACTTCTTCCCCTGTACTGAGCTCCGACAAGGCGATACTTGATAATTCGGTTTTGAGTTTGTTGAGATAGCTATACCCAAGATAGACCATCAAGCTAAACGCCGCAATAATAATTGTGCCTGTCGTAATTTTAACTATTTTCTTCATTTACACATGATCCTTCCATTGATCATTGGGATGCTGGTTGAAAGTGGATATTCATTCTATCTTACGATGATTTTCACATGCTATCTACTTTTTTTCTACACGAGCATCATAAGACAATACAAAAGTGCCGCCCTCTCTTTTATTTAGAAAAAGAGGGACAGCACGATATTCGTTGCCTTATAAGACATCCTTCAACTGACCACGACTGTGGCCGTCTAGCATCTTCCAATCACGAACTTCACATCTTTTGCCGTTGATGTCGGTAAGAATAATTCGATTATCACTCGGGTATTGCATATGCTCATGCAAGTTCCGCATGACGATGCGGGTCGGTCCCAAATTCGTTTGCAGCTCCCAAATCCACATGTCGGCTTTTTGCTTAATGGAATCAATATGAGTTACAAGCGGAAGGAAATACCGAAGCTTCAGCTCTTTAACCATTTCGGTTCGGCTTTCTTTATCCAGCTGCTCAATATCCTGAATAACGCCGATTTCTTCACCCTTGGCATCGCGGACTGATATATACTGGGTCGTGTATTGGAAAGGAAATATACGAAAGAGTGTGATTTCTTCATAGGCCTTTCCTTCTACAACGCCTTGAAAAACGCCGCCTTGGCTGCGGGAAAATGAGACCGCATTGGGTTCCAATAGATTAATCTCAAAAGGGTCCTTCGTGTTTATTTCAACACCAATGTCATTGGAATCAATCATGCATTTTCTACCCCCTTGATCTTGGACATTTCCTTTTGCGCCTCAACCAGCTTGTAGTATGCACCCTCGGAAGCCAGCAGCTCCTCATGTGTTCCTACTTCAACAATTTTGCCGTGATCCAGCACAACAAGCCGATCTGCATTGCGCAAAGTCGACAATCGATGGGCAATCGCAAACGTTGTTCTTCCTTTAACCAGACGCGATATCGCTTCTTGAATTTGACGCTCCGTCACCGTATCTACGGAGGCCGTTGCTTCGTCCAGAATTAGAATTCGCGGATCATGAATAATGGCGCGAGCAATAGATACCCGCTGCTTTTCTCCACCAGACAGCTTATGGCCGCGTTCACCAACTCTCGTGTCGTAGCCATCCGGCAGCTGAACGATGAAATCATGTGCATTAGCGATTTTGGCTGCGCGCATAATTTCCAGCTCTGTAGCGTCCGGTTTAGAGTAAGCAATATTTTCTGCTATCGTCCCGTCAAACAGAAACGTCTCCTGCAGCACGACGCCAATCTGCTTACGCAGGTCGTTCTGGCTAATATTGCGGATGTTCGTGCCGTCGATCGTAATCGTACCCTCATCCGAATCATAAAATCGGCAAATCATGTTAATAAACGTCGATTTTCCCGCACCGGAATGTCCGACTAATCCGATCATCTCGCCTGCGGCTACCTTTAAGTCTACGCTTTTGAGCACAGGGTGATGCTTTTCGTATCCATAAGTCACCTTTTTGAATTCAACCTCGCCTTTTACGCGGCCAATTTGTGCTGGGTTTACAGTATCGGGCACATCAGACGGGGTATCCATAATTTCAAATACGCGATCGGCTGCCGAAATCGCATGCGTTGCCCAGTTGATCATTTGGCTTACCCACTGCAATGGTCCAAGAAGCATGCCCAAATAGGTAACTAGAGCGATCAAGGTACCGATAGATAGATTGCCCTGAAGCACGGTTTTGCCGCCAAAATACCAAATCAATAAGGTACCTGCTCCAGCGACTAAAGCGAAGACGGGGAACATGCCCTGCCACAGACCTTCAATTCGAATATTATGCCGAACGAGCTCCTTATTCGCTGTCGTATAACGTGACATTTCCGTCTTTTCCTGACCAAACGCCTTAACCACACGAATACCTTGCAAAGAATCGCCAACTAAAGCATTTAATCTGAAAATAGACCTCCACTGCTGATACCACCGCCGACCGATCATCGGCCATAATACACTGGACAAAATAATCATAAGCGGCATAGGCAGCATGGCGAGCAGCGTTAATTTCCAATCAAAGCTAAACATAATGATGAAAATCGCAATGACACGCAGCGACTCACCCGAAACCCATATGACACCATCGGTCATGAATTGCCGCATCGCCTCTGAATCATTGTTTACCCGTCCAATGAACTGCGAGGATTGCCTTCGGTCAAAGAAGGATAACGACAATCTCATCAAGGCATTATAGACATCGTGCCGAAGATCGCCCATTAATTTAGAGCCGATCCACACGCCAATAATACCGCGCACGGTCTGCATGAGGGTGACTACCAGCGATGTCGCTGCAAGGCCGATAACAATCCACAAAAGCGTGGAGCCCATATCCTTCGGAGTCAGCACATCATCCACAATCATTTTGGTCAAAAATGGCGGGATAAGCTCAACCAATGTTGTGAAAATCAACATAATCGCTGCTGCAACCATTTGCAGCTTGTAAGGTTTCGCATAGCTCAGCATTCGAAACAGAACCTTGCCGTTGTTTTTACAAACGGGACAAGCTTGAGAATCGTCCGGCAGCGGATTGCGGCATTTTGGACAGTTTCTCGGGAATTCTTTCTCAGAAACCGTTGGTCGCTCTTCGCCTTTTGCCACTGCACCCATTAATTTAGAGGCGTATCCAAATATAGAAGTAAGCGATGCTGTGTAGCGTATAAGGATAATCGGACCGTTCTTGGTATCCGCTAGCAATGAGCCGCCGCCTACTCCGCCAACAGCCCGGGCATCTGTAATATCCGAAAATGCGAGTTTAGTCACCAACAACCCATCCGAACTCCACACCGATACTTCCTTTTCAGTCAGGACCAGCCATTCTTCCCCAAACTGACCATCATTCATTAAATCTGATACGGCATGAAACAGCGTTTTCTCTCTAAGTTGTGCTTCTATCGCTTTAGGAAGCTTATTCATAAAGGTCATATTCTTCCCCCTTTCGTTACCAACCTATTTACTCACATATTTTCATATGGGTAAAGATGGAAAATAACTATAACTGTTTATTACTGCCGGGCTGTCTTTATTACAGTACAAACAAAAACCCACAACCTTATTCGGTCGTGGGTTAGTATTCATACTATAGCTCTAAGCATATAAACACTTACTGCTCAGAGCTCCTTATTGCGTAATTATATGCTCTCATCAGCGATTTATAACCAAGAGCCACAATAATCAGAACGAGAATTCCTGCTGCTATTGCTACCGCGAATCCCGTTCGCGCACCAAAGTGATCCACGACCCAGCCGGCTGCAGATGATCCTAAAGCAACCCCGATTCCCATGCCTGTAATAGCCCAAGTCATTCCTTCCGTCACTTTGGATTCGGGCACAATTTTCTCCACCAAGCCCATCGTAACAATAATAGTAGGAGCTACCGATATCCCAGCGAAAAATACAGCAACTGCTAGCTTCGTTATATTATCTACAATTAATAGCGGAAGCATCGTTGCCATGGTAACCGCGGCAGCCCACAAAAACTGGCGATAAAGCGGAGTTCTCAGCCTAAGTGCACCATAAACCAAGCCAGCTAAGCACGAACCTAAAGCATAAACGGAAAGCACAATGCTAGCAGCTGCAGTATTTCCTTGATTTTCTGCAAAAGCTACACTAACAATATCCACGGTGCCAAAAATAGTGCCTAACGCAATGAGCGCAAACACCAACACCCGCAATGAGCCAATCTTAATAACCGAACCTTTATGATCTGAATGAAGGGGACGCACAGCAGGTTCTGTACTCTTTTGCATCGTAAACAGGATGACCCCTATGGCTAAAAAAACGATGGCTAGAAGCGGACCCGCTTCGGGAAACAGCATAACGCTTAAACCGACCGAAATGATTGGGCCAATGATAAAGCAAAGCTCATCCATTACAGATTCAAAAGCAAACACCGTTTGCAGCTTCGGGGAGCCCCGGTACAGCTCAGCCCAGCGCGCACGAACCATTGCCGGCATACTAGGCATGCAGCCTGCAATTAAGGCAAACAGGAATAGCGTCCAATCCGGCGCTTCATATCTTGTGCATAGCAGCAAGAAAACGATAGATACTACACTAATCCCTGTAAATGGGAGCAGAATACGGGATTGCCCCAACCGATCTACCATACGGGAAATTTGTGGAGCCATTAAGGCCGTTGATAAAGCAAAGGTAGCTGCCACAGCACCTGCTAGCCAGTATTCGCCGCGCAGCTGCGACAACATGGTCACGATGCCAATGCCCATCATCGATATAGGCATACGAGCAACAAAACCTGCAGCTGAAAACCCTTTTGCTCCGGCAGCTTTAAATATCTCGTGGTACGAATTAGCCATGATGCACCTCCAAGCAGTAAGCGACTCGTACAACATTGTTCATTCCTTTTCTCCCCTCATATGAAAAACTTTTTATTTAGACTCTGTTTGATTTGGGAGTCGAAATATGAATTGACATACGCCGTGTATGTGAATAATATAAATACATACGGCGCGTATGTCAATGATTAAAAAAAGAATGCAAGCAGGAGGAAACATGGTTCGCAAAACGAGATCAGAAATGATTGCAGAAACTCGAATCAAACTAGTGAATGCCGCTAGAGAAGCATTTGGCACGATTGGGTATGCAAACACATCGATGGATGAGCTTACAGCTTCCGCGGGGTTAACGCGCGGTGCGTTATATCATCATTTTGGCGACAAAAAAGGGTTATTAGAAGCAGTTGTCAACGAAATAGATGCTGAAATGGATAGCAGATTAGCCGAAATTTCAGATACAGCCGAAGGAAATTGGGAAGGGTTCGTCGGTCGCTGCCACGCATATCTTGCCATGGCGCTTGAGCCGGAAATTCAACGAATCGTACTTAGAGATGCACCCTCGGCTCTCGGAAATGCTTATTCGCAATCATCTCAGTCCCAATGTCTCGCAACGATGGCTGATATGCTTCATCGTTTAATGATAGATCAAGTGATAAAGACGACAGATCACGAAGCTTTAGCGCGGTTATTAAATGGAGCGCTAATTAATACTGCGTTTTGGCTGGCCAACGCCGAAAACGCCGAGGATGACTTGAGTAAGGCTTTGCAGAGTCTTTCCCTCGTGTTAAACGGCTTGCTTCTGAAGGATCGTTCATAACATATAAAAGCGTGATGCACCTCAAATGTGCGAATGAAGTCCTTATTGCTTTCATCAAATGGTTGGAATAGCATTAAATTATTTGTGGTTATCATCTTCACAACATCCGAAATGCTGGAGGAGGATCATATGAAGTTACGTTTCGAGGGCCAGATTGCGGAGCTAATGCCTGGCGCACAGCTGCTCATAAAGGAGCTGGGAATTGACTTGCAAGAGGACGGGCTGCCCGTTCACATCGAAGCATCCGAAGGTGAACTGGAAGTTGGCCTTGAACAGGACAAGGCTTATATTCGTTATGGACAAAAACATCAATTTTTCCGCGGACTTGGCTTGCTCATTCAACATAGCCGCAAGAGCAGCACATTCCATATTCGTGAGAAGCAGCAGTTCGATCAAATTGGACCTATGTTTGATCTTTCCCGCAACGCGGTGCTTACTTTAGAGGGCTTTAAATCCATGCTGAATAAGATGGCTTTAATGGGAATGAACACAGTCATGCTGTACATGGAGGATACATACGAAATTGAAGGCGAACCGTATTTTGGCTACATGCGGGGCCGCTATACGCAAGCGGAGCTGAAGGAAATTGACGATTATGCCGACCTATTCGGCATCGAAGCTTTCCCAAGCATACAAACACTCGCGCATTTGGAGGAATTTCTAAAATGGGAGCCGATCAAGCATTACCGCGATACGAAAGGCGCCTTGCTCGTCGGTGACGAACGGACAGATAAGCTAATCGAAAAAATGATTGATGCTGCCAGCTCTCCGTTCCGCAGTCGCAAGCTTCATATCGGAATGGACGAAGCAGAGGAACTTGGCCGCGGCAAATACTTGGACTTGAATGGTTACGAAAGCCGTTTTACTATTATGACTTCACATTTGGAGAAGGTACTCGAGGTCGCTCGCAGCCGCGGCTTGAAACCAATGATGTGGAGCGATATGTTCCTCAAGCTCGCTTCCGGGAATGGCGATGAGTATTACGATAAAGATACCTCCATTCCAGAGGAGATGGCAAGCCGCATTCCCAAAGATGTCGATATGGTGTATTGGGATTATGTACATTTGGAAGCTGAGGATTACGAGAGGGTTATCGCTAATCATCGGCCGCTCGGCTGTAATTTAGTATTCGCAGGAGCCGTTTGGATTTTCAACACATTCGGCGTGAATTACGGCTTATCGCTGAACGCTTCAGATGTTGCGCTGCAAGTGTGCAAACAGCAAGGCATCCGCGAAGTATATGCGACCATGTGGGGCGACGACGGCAATGAGGGAAATCCATTCGCAGCGTTGCTTGGTCTTCAGCTTTATGCGGAGCACGCTTACTCCGAACAAAAACCAACGCAAGAACAGCTGGCAGAACGAGTTAAGTTTTGTACTGGAATAGAAGCAGAAGCTTTCATGCAGTTGAAGGATCTCGACGAAATTCCAGGATCGGAGCCAAACAACAGCAAGCAAAGCAACCCTTCGAAGTTTCTACTATACCAAGATGTGCTGCTCGGGATGTTCGACAATCAAATTGAAGAGCTGGATCTGGACAGTCACTATGCCAACTTAGAGCTGCAAATTCATAATAAACGCGATAAGGATGCTGCGCTTGATTATTTATTCGAGATGCCTGAGAAGCTGTGCGCCGTATTGAAGCTAAAGAGCGAAATCGGCATTACGCTTAAGCAAGCCTATGATTCAAAGGATAATGATAAACTGAGACACCTAGCCATGAATGAGCTGACCGCTATTGCAGAGGCAGTACGTGAGCTTCGATTAGCACATCGCTCGCAGTGGCTGCGCATGTTCAAACCATTTGGTTGGGAAGTCATCGACATTCGTTATGGCGGAATTATTAGTCGCTTGGATACTGCGTCCGTTAGAATTATGGACTATGTAGAGGGACAGATTGCGAGGATCGAAGAGCTGGAACAGGAACGGTTGGTGTACAGCACAGTAAACCGCTTCAACCACAAAGGAGTAGGCTGGTGCAGCTATTATTATCGGATGGCATCGCCAAACGTCTTCTTCCATGTTTTGAACCCTTTCTAATTGAACTGAATGAATAATTAGACTAAAAGCCCGTGAACGGATGATGACTACACAATCATCGCCGTCACGGGCTTGTTTAATATGAAATGTATAAGCTCCAGCGTATACGAAAGCCTGCCCTAACCCTCTTGCGTCAAATTCGCGCTTGCCAAGAGCTCTTTAAAAGAGGTTATCTGCGGCGTCTTAGAACCGTAATAGAACGGGTTCGTAAAGGCGAGCAGCATTCCCGCTTCATCGCGAATATCAAAGCGATACCAGTTATACGCGCCTTCTTCCCAAGGTATAATCCATTCCAGCGCCGCTGGCGCTTCTCCCGCAGCCGCCGCAGAAACTTCCTTCACTGATTCAGCAATACCGTTGTGAATTAAGGTTACTCGAGCGAACACATCACTCGCTACACTTAATGTGCAGTTCACTTCATGGGATGCAGCAATGCTTTTCCCCAAACTAAACGCATCATTCAAATCACAGCCGAATCGGTAATCGTGGCCGCTGACTTGAATCGACGCTTCAAGCACGGGTCCGCGCGACACATAAACATGCCCGTTTTTCACGCCTTCTAATACGTTGTCTGCACTCAAATCATCACACCATACATAGGTGGATGGGTCGCCAATTAAAGAAGGAATAGGGCTATCTTCATATTTATCTGTAGGCAGCATATGTGAGTCAGAACCGCCAATTCCCGTAATACGATAACCTTCATTCCAGCTTGCCGTCCAAAGCTGCAATGCCTTCTCGGTAGCTACAGTGTTTGGAGAAAAGGTCGGATCATTCCATATTTCCATGGAGTGTAATCCCTTTAGCTGCGTCTCCCCATATAGCCATGCCCAAGGTGCCAGCATCGGATGATTGATGGAGCAGACCGCTCCGAGCTCCGCCGCTTCCTTCATTAATCGGTCCATTCCCTGCTGCGTCGTCAAGCCACCGTCTTGTGCAGTCGCTCTCCAATCGATCCATTTCCTTAGACCAAGTGCATTCCAGTGCCCGTCACCAGCTGTGACTTCTACGCCGGGAATAACAAGTGCCTCTCCTTTCGCCCATGATGTAGACAGTACATTGTGATCCGTCGCTACAAAGAAATCCAGACCCTGTTTTACCGCTTGCTCACGGTTCATAAGCTGTGTCATTTTACCATCGGACAATATTGTATGTGTGTGGAAATCACCTTTGTAATAGCGGCTCCCCGTCTTCCACACCTTCGCCCAGTCGTAGTTGTCCATCGTGACGCCAGCATCCAAATTGCCAGTGCTCCAATATTCACGCCCGCCCTGCAGCTGAGTCGATTCATATTCCGCCGGCAGAGCGCCATGTCCAAACTCCCATTCTGCTTCGAACATTCTGCCCTCTTCATTTGAAACCTCAAGCCTCCATACGCCTTGAACAATGGGACCGGGCATCGCTATGGGACTCGTAAATTCTACCTGCTTATGAACGACGATTAGCCGTTCGTTTCCACCATCTAGGAAGCAGAAGCGAATATTGTTCTCCGCATCGAATAAATGCAATCTTCCCCACGAGTTTTCCTTCTCATACGTAAAGCGAATCGCAAGCCAGTCGTACTCTTCTTCAACCGCAATCGGAAAATAGCTGTTATTCTGCTCCAGCTTAACGGCAATTTGTCCTTTATTCATGGTTATTCACCTTCCATATCCTATAATTCTGTAACTATCCAAGCGTGCCTATTATTATAATTCCTGTGGTAATTGCGATCGACATCACAATCCGCATTTTCCCCTGCTGCTCTTTCAGGACTAAAATCCCGAGCAGCGTACCAAAGACGGTGCCGATCTCGCGTATTGGAGATAAATGAGACAGCGGGTCTAAATTCATAGCAAATAAAAATAACAAGTAAGAGCCTGCTCTCTTACTCCATTTACTCGTACCAGTAACCTTTTATTCCTTTTTCCATCCGCATAAGTGCCTCAAGGTAAAAGTAGTCTCCCCAGATCATAAAATCATCCGGCGCTGTATTGCCTCTTACATAATAAGAGCCATGCTTTAATAACCCTTCTGCCTCTTCTCCCATCGTGGAGTAATGACGAACAAGTGAGGTCATCGACAAATTCAGCTTCCGTTCAAATTCAGCGCGATCTGGATCATTATCGTCCAGATGACTCATTAACTCCAGCAAGCCCGCGGCTGTAATCGCAGAAGCAGAGCTGTCTCGGTACGTCCCTTCCTCGACCTGAACATCAAAGTCCCAGTAAGCTACATCATCCTCTGGCAGCTTTGAGAGGAAATAGGCTGCCATCCGTTTCGCTGTATCCAAATACGCCATATTCCCGGTGTAGCGATAGGCAAGTGAAAAGCCATAAATACCCCATGCTTGGCCGCGAGCCCATGTCGATCCGTTGGTGTACCCTTGATGTGTTGCGCCGCCTAGCGCCTCACCGGTTTCTTCATTAAAAACGAAGGTATGATAGGAGCTGTCGTCACCTCGCACAAGGTAGCGGCGGCTTTGATCTGCCTGCTTAATGGCAACCTTATAATAACGCTCATCGCCTGTTTGTTGATAAGCCCAAAATAACAATGGAAGATTCAAGAGGCAATCAATAATCATGCGCCCGCCATGCTTCTCGTCTCCAGCCAGTCCCCAAGCTTGAATGTATTGCCCTTTTTCTCTAAAGCGGCGCAAAAGCACGTCTGCCGCCTGTAATGTCAGCTCTCTTGCTTCCCCATCCCGCTCCAAAATCCACTGTGCTTGCGAGGATAAGGTGTATAAGAAACCAATGTCATGATGATCAAGCACAATATGCTCTTCCATACGATGCTTGAAGCTCTTTACCGTGAGCCGAGCAGCATCACGGTAAGCTTCATCTCCGGAATATTCGTAGCATAACCACAGCATTCCACTCCAAAATCCGTTTGTCCAATCCTCATTGTCATTGAGTTCATACTTGTTATTGACACTGACATGCGGGAAGCGAACCCCAAAACGCTGGATGTTCTTTTTCGTCTTCTCCATTGCATCTTCAATTGCCGATTTCCACATGTCCTTCCATCCTCTCAGCTACCGATATATCTGATCCAGCATTCTCTTCACGATAGCGGCTGCTTCCGCACGGGTCGCTAAAGCCGCAGGGTTAAATCTTTGCTGCTTGTCCCCTTGCAGCAGTCTATTATTTACCGCTGCTGCTGCTTCCTTTACACTCCATGGTGCAATATTTTGGGAATCCGAAAAAATATGAAGTTGAGCAGTATCTGCCCCGGTCATCCAGTCTGGTTGAATCTTACTCATGACGCGAGCAATCAGCACCGCCAATTCTTGGCGCGTAATGGTTTGCTCTGGCTTAAACGAGCCGTCTGCATAACCGTTCATCAGTCCAGCCTCATGCACTCGAATGATATCATTCTCGTACCAACTGCCCTGCATGTCGCTTGCATCGGTGTACGTTAGATTTGAACCTTTCACACCAAGATCCAACATTCGAGAGATTATAGCAGCCATCTCTGCGCGAGTAATTTCCGCCTGAGGTGCGAAGGTATCTGCATTTCTTCCTTGCATAATAAACTTAGATGCCAAGTATTGCGCATCATCCTTGACCCAGTGCTTCCCAAGATCCGCAAATGTCTTGTTTGCTTCAACCAACAGGTAGGTTTCTCCTGGCAGACCGTCAAAGGTTGCTTCTACACCGCTCCCAACTGCTATTAGCTTCATTGGAACTGGAACAAGCGCTTTGCGCTCCTTGTCATAACGCAGCCCCGCCAAATGAGCCGGAATTGCTTTCGTTTCTATCGTCCATTTCATTTCTAGCTTTCCAGCATTAATCAAGCTGCTGTACATTCGCTGCAAGGAGTCCGCCTCCACTACAACTTGGTCTGTGATATAAACGAGTGAAGCACCTAATTTTTTGGCATGGTCTGTAATCGTTGTAACTGCGTCTTCAGCAATAGGCTCCATTCCGATTCGTAAGCCATTGACCACTTCAACATTATCCATCTGCTTTAGTGGAAGAGTAATAAACATATTGGTCCCGCTCACAATTAGCATAGCTTCACGGTTCCACTCCAGCAGCTTCGAAATGGCAGCGGATGAGAGCTGAACGCTTTGGGCTCCATTCGGTATTGAAACTAAAATCTGCCCAGCCGCCAATTGCTCGTCTGTACTGACCATTTTTAATTCGCCGCCAAGCATGCCTTGAACCCGTTCTTTTATCGTTATCTCATTTGAACCTGAACCTCCAGGTGCCGGGCTCGGCGTTGGATCAGGAGTCGGTGTTGGTGTCGGATCAGGCTTTGGCGTTGGCTCCGGATCTGGTTTTACTTCCGCCGCCTCAATTACAATAGTCGCCGTCGCTTGATACCCTCCATCGACAGAAGCTGCAATAATCTCCACCTTGCCGGGCAGCACGCCTGTAACAACGGCTTGTCCATTATTAACTTGCAGCGTTGCTAAGGCACGATGCTCATCGCTCATAGTCCAAACGATTTGTTTGTTTTTTGCATGATCTGGTTTCACAGCCGCTTCAAGCTTCACTTGCTTACCCTGCTTTAGCGTTGCTTCTGGTGGTGTAACAGTAATCTCCGTCACCTTTGCACCCTCAGATGCCTTCATCTTCACTTCCAAATATGGCGCAAACGCAGCGTTTTCTTTACTCTTGATCTGTGTATTCAAGCCTTTCACGCCTGGCTGCTCAATCAATGCTAAACTTAAACGCTGATCACGCAGCAGCTCCGCTTTTACGGTGTCTGCCAGCTCATATTCACGCCATTTATCAACCTTTTGGAAAGCAATTGTGGAGATGGCATCACCATAAGCCGGTTGATTGCCCCACACCATCTCGGTCTCTTTCCAAGAATCGTCCTCAACGCGGTGAACACCGATCAAATTAGAATCGTATTTGGCATCGCCATCATTTATTTTTCCGTAGACCTTCAGCTTTACAGACTCCATATCACCAGAGATGCAGCTGAGGTCAAACTTCATGAAGGATCGTTGTGTATATCCCTCGCCATATTCACGCACTTCAACATAATCTTTGGAGCCATTATTCACATTGGCATGATTTGCTCCACTACGAACGAAGGTATCCTCCATCACCGGAATTTTAAAAATTTTACCTTCTTCCGGCTGCATGGCTTCCATATTGATCGTCTGGCTCGGATCAACCTTCAACGTAATCGTATGGACTTTTCCTGCTGATCCTTGCGTATGGATTGCCAAGCGAGTATACGGGAAAGTTTGCACGACCTGAATGCTCGGATCTTGTGCAATGATCTGCAATCCTATTTTACCGAGGTCAACCGTTACCACGCCCTGCTTCTGTGTAGGCTCAGCAATCGCAATGGTAAGCTCACTGCCTTTCTCCTTCATCATCATGGAAATAGGTTTATCGGTCTTCACATACTGGAAAGCAGACGCCTGCCAGAAATTCAAACCTGTAACCTGCTGCTTCGTTTCTTTTACAGCATGAACCTTCTCCGTTTTAGCCAGTACTTGAATGTCGGGATTCGCTTCATATGCAGCTGTTTGCTCCGGCGTCTTGCCTGGAAGCAGCACATATTCATAAGTGCCAGCTGTCGGCAATATGCCATGCTCAATGGCAAGGCTTAAATAATTGCGCTTCACTACATCCGCTGGGCCACCCTTATTAATTTCGCTCCACGCTCCCTCGCGCGCTTCACGTTTGCCTGTTACTTTTTCTCCCGAAGGGAATACGTATCCGATATCAGAACCGGCCGCATTGCCCTCCATATGAGCCCATTTCACATCCGTCATTTGCTCCTGCCAGCCTAAGCTTGTTGGCATTTCATGACCGTTCACAATAAGCTTATTGGTACCCGCTTCGGTCAGCTGACGGTTCTCAACGATCGTTTCAGTCATGCTCGCCGTGTTGTTAACAATATCAGAGCCTATTGCAACCATTTCATCATCAAACAAAAACCATGATTTTTTCCCTTGCAAGGAGCTCCCTGTACTGCCTGCAAGCGAGAATTCCATACCCACAGCCCCATAGTAATCATCGATCACTGAGCCGCCAACCCAGTCCTTTCCATTCATATAATTGCCCCATTCTGCGGGCTCTCTGTAAGAACGATCCGTTGTTGTTCCGGGCAGCCTATAGCTATCAATCGTTGGCCAATAATGATCACTAAACTGCTTCAAGTCGCTATTGTACACATTTGTCATTCCGATTCCGGTGTACCAGCCCTTCTTATTCTCGCCATTGCCATATTCAAACGCTGCAATGCGATCCGAGAACATACTGATAGAAAGCCCGAAGTCAGGACGAAGCTGAACCGCACGATCCATACCTGCGAACATTTGCGTATGCACAAGCTCGCCACGAGGAGCAACGCTGTCATCCTGCATTAATTGCTTTAATAAGTGAAGTTCATATAATGGCAATCCATCGTAATAGTTTTCAAATGTCGTGTCAGAACGTACCCATTCCTTCACCATACTTTTGGTTTCATCTGCTATGGCTGGCGGCGCAGACTGAGCCAGTCGCAGAAGTGTCATTATAATGGAGCGCCCTGTAATATGATCAGAATCGGCTGCACGAGAAATGCTGCGACCTTTGACCGAGTCCAGAATCGCACCTTTATATAAAAGCGGTTCAAAAGAATCTTTTACCCAGTTATAAACATTGCTTGCACTCGGGTCTGAAATCACCCACTCTGAATCTGCAAAAATATAAAACAGATCAGCCATTCTTCCGAGCAATACCGCACCATAACCGCCAGTATACGCTATGTTTGTATGTTGAACGAGGGAACCATCCTCATAAAGCCCATCCCCCTTCTTCACATACAAGAACTCATCCGCAATCGAATCTCGTCCCTGCATGACTTTAGCGGCATGTTGACCTACAATGCCACGCAGCGTCACAACGAGTGCTTTATCAAGCAGGTTTGCTCCTGTCTCAATTGTTGCTGAGTTCGCTACACGTTTCTTTGGGTCGGGCACGAACTTATCAATCGCTTCAATATATTTCGCAATCAAATCTGGCGGTATTACATCATACATGAGCGATAGGATATTCATAATTTCCTGCGGTGTTCCGATCTCCCAATCCCACCAGTTTCCTGTAATCTTCTTGCTGGAATTGTATTGATACTTCAGCATCCATTCCATCGCCTGAATAATATCGTTTTTTAAGTCTTCATTTTGAAAAAGAGAGGAGCCTTTCATCGAATAAGCCAACGAGAGATCTCGAATAATGCCGTACGCCCAGGAAATTCGCCACGAATCATTTTGAGTTTTGCTGATGACGTCTTCCCATAATGCATCCGCATCAACAGCTTTATTCAGCTTGTCCCATCTTCCGGTACCTTCTTTATTCGTCATTCGGTTTACTAAGGCTTCAACGTTTGCGGCAAGCTCAGGATCATTCATATCGATCCCTTCTCCGCCAACCAGCTTTGCCGCCCATTTTTTGCGAAGCGTTTCATACGCTTTTTTCTGTGCTTCCGATTCTACCGTAACAAAGCTTTGTGCGGATACTCTACGATCGCTCGTCGCAGCAGTAATCACCGCCGTACCATAATCATGAGCCGTTACTTCGCCGTTTTGAACCGTTGCTACTAGCGAATTGGAGGAGCTCCAAATCAGGTCATCCATCGGTGCATTCGCAGGTGCCACAGTAGGAATCAGCTGGACTTTTTGCTCCTTATCCATGTTCACGTTTTGTGGACTAAGCGCGATGGACGTAATATCTTTGAATGGAGTGAGCGTTACATCGTCAATCCATATAGTCCCTGTACCCGTCTCAAAAAATATTTCAACCTTAAAGCTGGCAATTTGCGGCTTATCTGGAACCTGCAGCAGCAGTTCATAAGAGGTCCAATCCGTTGTCCCTTTTACATAAGGAAGATAAGGACCGTCTTCAATCTTTTTCCCATCAGCACCGCAATACTGTGTACGAACATATACGCCTTTACTCACATTTTCCGGCAGCACTTGATCCGTCTTCATCCAAGCCTGCAGCTTATAGGTCTGCCCTGGTGTAATCGGAACAAGCGGATCAGGAACGATGTCTGTTCTAGCAAGCTTGTCGTGTTTCACTTGCACTGATCGTGTTCCCGTGTGATAGACAGCCTCCGTAACAGATACATTCTGATTGCCTTCCATTGCGCGCCATACACCCCAGCCCGTTGGTCTTCCTCCATCCTGCCAACCTTTATCCGGTATTAGGCTGCCTTCCTCAAAGCCGCCATTAGCAATCAAATTGACCATTGTATTCGCACTCGCAACCGCTTGATCGCCAAGCATAGGCAGCCCCGCAAACAAAAGCTGAAATGCCATACAGCATACCACTACAATTGAAATAGACTTCTTCCTGATCTTCATGAATGAACCCTCTCCAATCTCCAGTTCATGATGGTATTACTTTGCAATACTTTGCACTACCCCAAATCAGGTGTCTCTTGAAGCGTCACTTGCAGCGTCTTCGCTCCATGCAGTTCGAACACTACAATTTCATTTGCACCGGTACGAAGCAGCGGACCTGGAACATAAAGCGTCTTCTGCGGCCCTGCTTCCCAGTAACGTCCGAGGTTAAAGCCATTTACGAATACAATTCCTTTGGTCCAGCCTTCAAGTGCCAGGAAGGTATCTGCAATATCCGACTCCTGCTCGATGTGGAAGGAGCCTTGGTAGAAGGTTGGTCCATTTATGTCTGGTACTCGCTCTTCAGCAGCAGGCGCTTGCTCAAGTTGAGCAATATTATGAAGCGGCAGCGAATGAATCGTCCAATCATATAGAAATTGGAAGCCTAATCTCACCCCTTCAGTAATCCCTTTATAATCTCGCAAATACGGTCCATAGTTGGTTCTGCCCATATTCTCGACTAGAATACGAAGCTCTGCCCCGCCCTCCGGCACATCGAACTCGCTTGGCTGTGGGTCCCAGCGTTCGATAACTCCCTTATACTCTCCATCTAAAAATACGAGCGCGCGATCGTGAACCTCCTGCAAAACAAGTGAACAATTGAGTCTTGGGCCCGAAACCTTTGTTGTATATAAAATAAATCCATAATCCTGTCCGAGCTTCTCCATCGGTTCAGGGCAAGTGCGCTGCACGGGTGTCGACAGCAGCGGCAGCACGTCGAACAACGGCGCGACCGGCTTCATTTGAACATGGCCATATTCCATTTTGCGAACAGGCTCCGGAAGCGGCATTAACGCCGTGCCAAAATGTTTTGCGATTAGTTCCCTTAACAGGACGTATTTTTCCGTAATATCCCCCCACTCGGTTAGTGGACTATCATAGTCATAGCTCGTTACCGTCGGCTCATATTTCCCGTGGTTGTTGGCTCCATTATAGAATCCGAAATTCGTACCTCCATGGAACATATAGAAGTTAACCGATCCGCCAGCATTCAGCATATCCTCAAACACTTGCACCGCTTCCTGTGCATCCCGCGTATGATGCGGCTTGTTCCAGTGATCGAACCAACCATTCCAATACTCCATGCACATGAGCGGCTTGTCCGGCTGGACTTGCTTTAAGCTGTTAAAAGCTTCCTCTGTTCTCGAACCAAAGTTTACGGTTTCAAGAATACCCGGAATCATCCCGCCCTGCAGCATAAAATCTTCCGGGCCATCTGAGGTAAACAGCAGAACGTCCATTCCGCGCGAAATCATGCTTTCCTTGATATGCTCAAGATACTTTAGATCATTGCCATAGCTGCCGTACTCATTCTCAATTTGCATTGCAATAATTGGACCGCCGTTTGTACATAACAAAGGCTTCAGCATCGGCAGCAGCACATCATAATAAGCATCTACTTTTGATAAAAATAACTCGTCATTGCAGCGCAAGCGCATTCCATCCTCAGCAAGCAGCCAAGCCGGCATGCCGCCGAACTCCCACTCCGCACAAATGTAAGGACTTGGACGTACAATGACATGCAATTCCAGCTCTGCTGCTATCTCGATAAACGCTACAATATCCGCCATTCCCGTGAAACAGAACTTACCTTCCTGCGGCTCGTGCATATTCCATGCGACATACGTTTCAACTGTATTAAAACCGCAGGCTTTCAGCTTAAGCAATCGATCCTTCCAATACCCCGGAATAACACGGAAATAATGAATCGCCCCCGACAAAATCGTTATCGGATTATCCTCATAAAGAAATTGATTACCTTGCACTTTGAATGATGCCATGTCACTTACTCCTCTGCTCATGAACTAAATGTAGTCTACTTTGCGTTACTGCTTTGCTTTTGCATGCTCGCCGATTAAATGATTAATTTCCTCACGCTTGCGGATATACCATTCCGTCTCACGCGGATATGCTTCAAAGGATAGTTCCTGCTCTAAGCCATCTTCGAGCAAAGCAATTACCGCTTCTCGTGAGGTACTCCGCTCTAGAAGCTCAAGCGCTCGCAGATCCTGCAATGCTTCTGTAAGCACCTCCAGCCTAATTGACTCAATTGGCCCTTCAGCACCTGGATATACGAGAAATGCATCCCCCGCTGGAAAACCGCCCCCAGCATCCGTCACTTGAAACGGATTAATTGGATACTTCGAGAACTGCGCATACCAGAAGTTATAGCCCCAATGCAAGAAACCTGCAAGCTTCAGCTTATACAGCTGCATGCCTAATACACGATTGCGCGATGACGGCATATGGAGAAAGCGATTAGACACGAGCTTATATTGGGCGCAGCAATAATACGACCATAATCCCTCTACTCCGTGTTCAAGAAACGGCTGAATCGCATTGCTAGCCGGAATGGGATGCTTAATTAGACCACTTTCATAAAATTCATACTCTGAGAGTGCATCAATGATCGGAAATCCTTCCAAAATCGGTCCAATAAGCTCACTCGCTGCGCGATAGGTGTCCATGTCCGCAAGGTTTGGCTCATCCGACAGATGGAAATAAACCCGCTTCTCTAAATCATTTTCTTTTATAAATGACACTAACTCGTGCAAAAATAACGTAAGAAATTCGGTGTACTCTGAATCCTTGGAATCCGTATCCCAGCCAAACAGCTGCTTCTCCTGACCATCAACTGTGGCGACTACCTTCGGTGCATGCTTGGCACCCCATTGTGTAAAGAGATGAGAGAACTCAAAATATTTCACGCCGCTGCGGTCACATAGTGCAATCCAGCGCTTTAATTTTTCAAAAGTAAATCGGTAATCATCCCCCACGCATTCAACTTGAACGAGCTGCACGGTTGGGCGGTCACCCCCAATTTCCGTGTCTAACGGAGGGGTAAACAAAGGGGTCAAAATCATATTCATTCCATGTTTCACAGCGGTTTGGATGTATTGCTCAATCAAATGCCAATGGTACTCGCTAAATACGTCCGTCTTGTAGTAGGTAGCCAAGCAGTCAACATGGAACCATTCGGTATGGATAAGTGACTGCTCGGGCAGTGCTGCCGCAATTACCTCCAGCGTAAATGTTTCCTCGCCTACTTGCTCGCCGCTATCATTGATGAGATAGATACGAATATCAAATAAACCTGCTTTCGCATCCATCGGCACCTCGACAGTTATCCATAGAGAACGCCATTGGCTGGGATAACCGGTTAAACCACGGCTTGCATCAAATGGGATTAACGCATCTGGATACAAGCCGGGCGTGCTTCTCAGCACATATTCATCCGCATCGTGATAGCTCACCATATTGGCGGGTACCAGCTCTACCGTTCGTACGGTCAATGCTTGCTCAAGCTCGGACTCCACCCGAACCTGCAGCTGCCGCATAAGTACATCTGCCCGATATGCAACCTGGAACGAATAGGATTCACCAAGCAGTGCCGAGCCTCTAGTTACCGCAGCTGTATGCAGTTCTTCATCGGCAAATACTTTAATCAATGAACTGATACATCTCGTTTCCAGCTGCAAAGCTCCATTTAACTTTTCCACTTCATATTCCCCCTACATGATCTAATAAAAAAGATAAGCCCGGTAAACTCGACTGACCTATTCGAACTTACCGGGCTTATTTACTTACTTGCTTGCTAACGCTTTGTAAGAATCACTTGTTTCTTTCAGATGCTGCTGGAAGCTGGCGTCGGCTTTAAGCCCGTTAATAAACTTGTCCCATTCCTCCATGCTTGCTTTGCGGATGACAACGTTTGTGTACATATCAACAAACTTCTTCTGCCAATCGCCGCCTTTTTCCATCCATACTTCAGTCGTTGGCAGCCCTGCAGCAGGATTCTTAATTGAAGATGCTGAGATGGTATCTACCAGCTGGCGGTTGTAATCTCTAACTTCTGCTGGCATGCCAGGTCCTTCAGCACGTTGATATTTGTTGAAATAACCGGAAATCCATTGCGCAGTCGTCGCTGTACCATATGCTTTTTTCTTGCCTTCATCGGTTTGAACGATTGAACCATCTTCCGATACGGTATAATCCTTGTCTTTAATACCATAGGTAACGAGATTGTAGCCTTCTTCAGTCGCCGTTTCGTTATAAACCTCAAGAATTTTCTTCAGCTTGTCTTCACTAACCTTTTTGCTGACTAGGAACAACCCATAGTAGCCATATGCTTGTTCATTGTACTTTTTGCCATCTGTGGCAGCTGGAATTTCATACGCCTTCAATTCTGCTTCAGGCTTAATTTTTTGCAGCTCTTGTCCGAAAATAAATGCTTCGTTAATATTGCCGAAGGAGATACCCGCTTTGCCTTGAATCATCATTTCTTTCACTTGGCTTGGCTTCATTACGGGCAAGTCCGGCGTAATAAGACCATCGCCATACGCCTTGCTCCAGAATTCAAGCGCTTCTCTTGCTTCAGCTGTCAGCCAGTATGGCTCAAGACCGCCTTCAGCCGTTTCCTTCCACGCTGTACCTGCGCCAAACATCGTCATCATATAAGGGCTGACACTCGCTTGCACCATACCAAAGGTATCGTTTTTACCGTTGCCGTCCGGATCATTTTTTGTAAAAGCTTCTAACACTTTGTAGAGCTCATCCATCGTCGTTGGTGCTTTCAATCCCACTTTATCAAGCCAATCTTGACGAATAATGAGAGATTCATGTCCATCCAATGGGCGGACACGCGGAATACCGTAGGATTTCCCCTTGAACTTAATGTTCTCAATGGCATTCTCCGGATATCCTGCCAGGTTCGGATAATCCTGCAAGAACGGAGTCAAATCCCAGAATGCACCCTGCTCAATTGCGGTTGAGAATGCAGGATCATTGATATCCTCAATAAGAATGACATCAGGCAAGCTCTTGGAAGCAAGCAAAGCATTCAGCTTCTCTTTATAGCTATTAATCGGATAAAAATCGATGCTCAGCTTTACATTTAGTTTTTCGTTGAGCTGCTGGACACTTTCGAGATCACTGCTTGGAGATTCACCATAAGTCATCGTGCCGATATTAATATCAACCGGCTTTTGTTTACCCTCTTTATTGCCGGCCGATTTAGCTTCGCCACCATTCGAACAGCCAATTAAACTTGTCGTAAGAACGAGCGTCAAAAGCGTTATGCCAAAGCTACTTTTTTTCATTTTTAAAACCCTCCCTTATTTGTAGTAAACCCCTATATAATGGTCGTTTATCCGTTAACCCTTTACGGAACCAACCAGCATACCTTTTACAAAATACTTTTGCAGGAACGGATACACCATAATGATAGGCAGAGACGCAACAACTACCGCTGCCATCTTGATCGTCTCTGGAGGGAGCATTTGCTCACTCTGCAGCATTGCCGCTACGGATGGATCCGCTATATTGGTTGAAGCTTGAATCAGCATCATTTGCAGCACAACCTGCATCGGACGAAGTTCATCCGAATTAATGTACAATACGCCGTTGAAGTACGTATTCCAGAAGCCTACTGCAAAGAATAGCCCGAACGCAGCGACTGCTGGCATCGAAATCGGAAACATAATTCGAAAGAAAACCCCAATATCATTGCATCCATCGATCTTCGCTGCTTCCTCCAGCTCCTCCGGCAATTCCTGATAGAAATTTCTCATCAAAAATACGTACCAAGCGCTTGTAATAGCTGGCAAAATCAATGCCCACACGGTATCGATTAGCCCCAAGCTTTCAACCAAAAGAAAGTTCGGAATCATACCCGGGTTGAACAGCATCGTCATTAGAATCGCAACGAGGAAAAACTTTTTACCGAAAAACCGTCTCCGCGACAAGGCATAAGCCAAGGCGCTTGTAACGATAATACCGATTGCCGAACCCACAACAGCCAAGAAGCCGCTGACCCCTAATGAACGCATAAACATCGGAGTCGATAAAATGTACTTATAGGAGGAAAGGCTCCACTTCTCTGGAATTATAATTAACGACTTTCTCAAATACTCCGAAGGATCAGTAAAGGAAACAACAATGACATATAGGAAAGGCAGCAGTGTGATGAGTCCAATTAGACCAAGCGCCGTATAAATAATGCCGTTTGTCACTTTATAACCGAGGGACTTATGCATTAGTAAAGACCCTCCTCACCGAATTTTTTTGCTAAACGATTGGCTGTAACGACAAGGATAAGACCAACCACCGATTTAAATATGCCCACGACCGTCGCATAACTGAAACGACCATTTTGAATGCCTGTTCGGTATACATACGTATCGAATACATCAGCCACATGTGATACGGGAGAACTCATCATCAAGTAAATTTGTTCAAACCCTACCTCCATTACTTGTCCAAGCCGCAAAATGAGCAATACAATAATTGTGCTCTTAATGCACGGCAGCGTAACATTCACGATTTGCTTCCAACGGTTTGCACCATCAATTTGCGCCGCCTCATACAAGTCTTGATTAATACCCGCAATCGCAGCGAGGAAAATAATTGTGCCCCAGCCTGCTTCTTTCCAAATGCTCTGTGCAGTCAACAAACCCCAAAAGTAATTCGGCTCCGTCAAGAAACCGATCGGCTTGCCGCCTAATTCGACAATAATCTTGTTAATAATACCATCGCTTTGTCCGAGGATTATAAAGCAAATCCCTGCAATAATGACCCAAGACAAAAAGTGCGGTAAATAAATAATCGTTTGAATCGTTTTCTTAAATGCCCGATTGTGAACCTCATTAATGAGAATAGCGAGAACAATGGGAATCGGGAAAAAGAAAACGATGTTCAGCAAGCTAATCGCCATCGTATTTCTAAATAAAAGCAGGAAGTCTGGATTCGTGAAAAACTCATTAAAATATTTGAATCCGACCCACTCGCTTTGCCAGAAGCCTAAGTATGGGGAATAGTTTTTAAAGGCTAACGCCAGCCCCCATATGGGCAAGTACTTGAAAATAAGAAAGAAGAGAATACCCGGAAGTGCTAATACGTACAAATATTTTTCTCGGCCTAAAATGACTTTAAATTGAGACCACTTTGAATCTCTCGTTTTTTGCCACTTAGGTTCATGTCCTTGTGATAAACTTGCGTTCGCTAATTCAGGATTAGATTGCGGCAAGGGTTTCACCACCTCCAACAATTTTGTTTAAACTTGGCTGCTCATATGGTTTCATGTCTGCATCTTACAAGCCGAAGCTTCCGCCGGGCAATGACCAATTCTTATTCACTCAGAATATCTGAGCAATAATTGAGAATCCCTTGCTGCTGCTGGGTTTGTGGCTGCTTCGAGTCTCATTAATTAATCTCTTTAACCCCTGCCAGATTATAAATTCGCACCCCATAAAATCAAAAAAAGGCTTGCAAGATGGAGAGGTTACAATTCTCTCACTCTTAGCAAAGCCTTTTTGAAATAAGCCTATTCGATTTTGTATGGCAATTTACTTGCGATGCATTTCTCGATATTGTCCCGGAGGCAATCCAACCTGCTTCTTAAATACACGAATGAAATTTTTAGGGTTGTAGCCTACCTGCTCTGCTATTTCATTCACCATCAAATCTGTTGCTTCCAGCAGCTCCTTAGCCTTCTCTACACGAACTTGTGTGAGGTACTCAATAAAGGAGATGTCCATCGTTCGCTTAAACAGCTTGCTTAAATATTGAGGAGTCAGATTGCAAATCTGTGCACACTGATCCAGAGAAATATCAAGATTATAATTTGCCGCAATGTAGTCTGTCACTTTTTCAATAAGCTGCTCATACTCTTGATTTCGCTTGCCGCTCACGGACATCATGATGGGTTCAAATATAAGATCTATCAGCCATTCATTAATGGAATGAATCGTTGCACATGATCTCATATCGAAATTAAGCTCACTAGCGGTTCTTCCAAACAGCTGCTCAGGACTCATGTTCATTAAGTAGACGGTCCGTAAAGTCGTAGACAACAATTGATCGTACGACATCCTAATAAGCTCGGGATTATGCACAGCAGATTGCACTTTATCGGAAAAAGCATCAAGCAAACGCTTCGTTTCAGCGAGATCACCGACCTGCAATGAATCGATAAGATGGTTCTCGATCTCTGCTGGATAACGATACATCATTGAAACCGCAAGCCCTTTGCTCTCAATAATCTGATTGCCGCCATTAATCATCCGCGAATAAATAGCAAGCTGCGCTTCACGATATAAATCGGGCAGTTCCTCTACCTGCGAGGCTGCACGGCTTAACCCAATCGTTGCTGGAGATTGCAGAAAATGAGTGATCTGCTGTCGTATTTTTTCAATTCTAGACTTCAAATTGTTTGACCATGCATTCATTTCTTCATCTTCAGTCCACAGCCAAACCACTACTTGATCATTTAATCCATTAATGACCAAGCCTTCTAGCTGCTGCTGCTCCAGCAATTCTGTCGTCATATTTTTTATAATAAACAGAATTAAATCTTTATCCGACTCTTGAAACTTGCCTGCGTCCGATAGGTGATCATATGAAATAATAAAGACAGCTGCGCATTGTGTCTCTGGAATAGCGTATCTGCGCAGAAGCTCATGCAAATGTTCACGTCGTTCATGACTAAATTGCCCTTCCAATAGCCTTAAAGCAAACAACTCCCGAATAAGTGGAAACTGCTGATTGATTTGGCCTTCCAGCTGACTCGCCTTACTGTTAATTTCCTTCCACCGCTGCTGCACATAATTAAATTCGTCTGTCCCCATATCCGCTTGTTGATTATCACTAATATGAGAGACTAGCTTCCGAATCGGACTATATACCCTTTTCGTGCCGATCATCGCGAGCGCAATTCCCGCAGCAAGAACAACAAGCACGATGCTAATCGTTATACCCGCAATCTTCCTTGCGCTGCTGTAAAGCTCTGCTGTTGGAATCATATCCACAAACAGCAGCTTCTTTATTGGAGATACCATAGAAGTAACTAAGTACTCCCGGTCCTGCCATTGATATAAAAACTCTTGCTTGCCCTCATGTGCAACCGTTATCAACTCAAACAAATCTTTAGGCACTTCAGATCCATTCATATGGAATATGAGCTGGCCGCCTTCATCGATTACAAACATATGCTGGTTCTTGTATTTCACAAATTTTGCAGTTAGAGATTCAAATGCTTTATTATCAATAATGACTTGAATAAGACCGATTGGATCTTTTGTATGTAAAGGAATTGTACTCGTTAAGGTAATACCAGAATCGTACACTTGACCGCCTTGGGAATAACCAGCCTGCCAAACTAATTGCTGTTTGTTTTCCAGCAGCTTCTCATACTTTTCCCGTTCCACTGCCGACTCCATTTTTTTGCCACCATAAGTAGACGAAATTAAGTAATTCTCGTCCAATGTATATAACGAAATATCCTTAACAAGTGGGTTTCCGTTCATAAAAGCCAACATGTTCTGATAGATATTCGAATAAAATCCAGAATAATTGGTACGTTTCATTTCCTTCAAGTCTGAAGTGAAGAACGAGCTCATCTCCAGCTGAATTAAGTTATTCTCTACTCTTTCAAGCCCATTATCGATGGTCTCTGAAGCGTAGCTTAAGACCTGGGTAATGTCTTGGCTGGCATTATCTTTAGCCGTTTTGGAAGTTAAAATATAGCTGGTGATCCCAAGGATAATGATAGGAATGATTGATGATAATAACGTAAAAACAATCATTTTGCGATAAAATGATGGATACTTCAGAAAGCTTTTACGATTAATTATTCGGTTACCCTCTATAAGCTTCATTCTGTCGACTCCTATGTTGATAGACTTTGCTCCTCAGCACAGCGTACAAATCATTTGAAATGAAGTCAATAATTATTAATGAATTTATCCAATTTGCATGCTGCTGAACAAATGTCCACGCAAACAGCATAGCATTGCAATACTATAACTATAGAGATGCACTAGTGAAATAGAAGAATAAACGACTGTTGATTGTCAGTGTCAAACCTTTACTAGCCTATTTGCATTGTCTATATGATTAAGAATAGGGTGGGTGATATCGTTATGCTCTATACAGCTCTTGGAGATTCTATTACCTATGGGGAGAATGCCTCCTCACTCGCAAAAGCATATCCCCAACTAGCCGTTGCCGCTTTAAATTCACGCTCCCGTTCCCGCAGGGCAACTGGATATGTATTAGCTCGTCCGGGCTGGACCAGTCATGATCTATTAAACGCAGTCATCTGGAAGGGTTCCTCAGCTATTAGCAAATCGGATGTTGTTTCTGTCTGGATTGGAGGGGTAGATTTAGCAAACGCTGCATTGTCTTCGATTAAGAACCAACAGCAAATAGCTATAAAACCGATCTTAACTCCCTACAGGCAAAATTTACGAGCCATTCTCGCTCATATAAAAAGCGTGAGTAACGCCCGTATTATTTGCTGCACGCAATATAATCCGTTTCCGAATAGTTCTCTAGCAGCTGCTGCTATCGACCAATTAAATTACACGACGATAGAGGTTGCCCAAAGCTATCATGCACAAATCGCTCCCGCTCATAGATGGTTTGAAGGAAAACAAGCCTCACTAATCTATGGCTATCGTAATGGGAGATTAGAAGATGCATTGAGCGGTACTCTGCCTATCCATCCCAATGATCGGGGTCATCAAGTGATCGCAAACGGATTAATCCCCTATCTTGCTTCTCGCAGTTAGTTTTAGAAATAAAAAAATGACACCTTCCCTCTAATGGGTTGGTGTCATTTTTTGAAATTCGTTTGAGATGCTCCTAAAGAACACCCACAACGACAAGCACCCAGCCAATCATAAATGAAAGTCCGCCTAGCGGTGTAATTGGACCAAGAAACCGGGCTTTGGCAACACTCAGCACATATAGGCTACCTGAGAATAAAATAATTCCCGCTACCAAAAACCAGCCTCCGGTAACGATAAGCTGAACATCTGGATACTGTCCTACCAGCAGTCCAATTAATATCAAGCCTAATGCATGCGCAATATGGTACTGCACGCCTACCTCATATACCTTTAGCTTATCCGCTGTTATTTTACTTTTCAGCGCGTGTGCGCCGAACGCACCAATAGCAACCGCCAGCACCATCAAAATACTGCCGAGCATTACAAATGTTTGCATAAAAATATCCCACCTCATCTTTCAAGTCGTACATTTAGCATATCATGATTGATCGAGGGAGGGAATTGCTCTCCTAGGTTTCATCCTATTAGACAACAGCACTCTATTTATTTTTCCTTACATAATAATTTCCGATTGATTTACTGTTGCCAGAGGAGTAATGTAGTTTGGTATAGCATCAGGAGGCATCTACGTGAAATTCTTTCAATCTACCGCCACAGAGTGGCAGGGCTGGTCCCGCAATATTCGTTTATTTTTTCTAGCAAACATGTTATATCAAATCGGTACGGGCATGTTCTCGGTACTCTACAATTTGTACATTCACGAGCTCGGTTACCCCGATGCCATGAGCGGAAAAATCGTCAGTATGCAATCACTCGCAACCGCATTATGTTTCATTCCCATTGGCTTATTCGGCGATCGCGCCAGCCGCAAGCGCTTGCTCGTCATTGGCGCTCTTTGCAGCGGTGTGGTACTCGCTGGACGCTCATTATTTGAAACAGAAAGCAGCTTACTTACAATGGCCGTTCTGACCGGCTTATTTGCTGCCATCTTTCAGGTGCTTGCCATTCCCTTTCTCGCCACAAACGTAGCTAAAGCGGATCGACTGCGCATTTTCAGTATTTTTTCAGCATTTGTTCTCGCCTCTCAGGTCGGCGGCAGCCTTGGCGGAGGCGTCATTGCAGATATTATGCAGGCGGCAGGACTAAGTAAGCTGCTCTCCTTCAAAATCGTTTTACTAGCAGGCAGTATAGCGACAATTGCAGCATTTCTACCTTTGCAAGCCATTAGGGAATCTGCGCGCAGCCAGAAGGAAAGTGTTGAAGCAACTAACGAGCAGCCAGCTTCGAGCCAAACAGCTCATCCTAATAAAGAAATGTCATTTATTATTAAGTTCGCCTCCATACAGCTTTTGATTGGTATCGGATCGGGCCTTGTTGTTCCTTATTTGAATTTGTATTTCACCAATCGGTTCTCGATATCGCTTAGTGCGATGAGCTTATTGCTTTCATTAGGTCAAGTCATGACCATCATCTCTATGCTCATTGGCCCGTCGCTCGCCAATCGAGTTGGACAAGTGAAAGCGATCGTTATTTTTCAAACCTTATCGCTGCCATTCCTGCTATTAACAGGTTTTACAAACCTGTTACTCGTCGCTTCTATAAGCTTTCTATTCAGACAAGCGCTTATGAATGCAGCTAATCCGCTGCAATCGGCTATTTTGATCGACCGGGTTTCTGCAAAAAAGCAAAGCCTGGCTAACTCCTGTATGCAGACAGCTTTTATGCTTGGATGGGCTACGATGGGACCCATTCATTCTCATCTTATTGCTACCTATGGCTACTACTGGGGGTACGCCATCACGTTCAGCATAACTGGAGCACTGTATGTCACGGCATCTATGCTATTTTTTATGTTGTTTCGGGAGAAAAAAACGGTTGCCGCAGTAAAAACGCCTTCGGCATCTATTTGACGCTAAAGCAGCTTTGACCGTTAATTACAAGTGACTTATAAGATGAAAACTTATACATTCTTATATTTCAAACAGAAAATCAGCCCTCAGATACAATCTGGGGGCTGATTTTTTTTCAATTATTTCCGCGCTGCAAGGAATGCATCAACTTGGCTTTGTACCTCTGCAATGATCTTATCGATTCCAGCGGCCTTGATTTTTTTCTGCAAATCTTCCAAGCCTTTATCTACATCCTTAATCGCACCGTATTCGAGTGGAATCGCATAACGAAGCATGACGTTGCTCACATTAGCCACTTCTGTTTTCACTTTGCTGTTGTCGAATACAAAGGTTTCAAGCGGGTAGTGATATACCGTTGCTTCCCATGCTTTGCTCATGGCAGATGCCTCTTCTGGGAATGCCGCATCCGTACGATTGAGAGGCGAGTTAAAGCTCCAGTTGGAGAAGCCCGTATAATTGGCAGTCTTGTCTGTCGACTTAAGTTTATCGTCGCCATCAGCTACATAATTCACGCCATCAATACCGTACATCACGAGATTATGAAGTTCTTTATCATTTTGCATCAAGTTAATGAACATGAGCGCACGTTCTGGATTTTTCGAAGTCGCATGAACCGATGTTCCATTTTGCGTAGCAACGGCTTGAGACTTTTTCTTAGCAGGCGTAATATCAGCAAGCGCAGCTTTATATGGAGAGTTTTCTCTTTCCATCGCCGCCTTCAAGGAACCGAGCGTACCCATATTATGAGTAATCGAAGCCGTTTTGCCTTCTTTAAAATCCTGCTGGTGATCGTTTTTGTTGTTCAATACGTTTTTTGACCAAGCATTATGATCTGCAAGATCCTTATAGTAGTAGAGCAACTGCTTGAACTCTTCTGTTTCATACACATTGAAGATTTTGCCCGTCTCATCTGTCAGCTTAAATCCGATCGGAAGATCGAAATCAAGCATATTCCACTCACTTTGCTGCTTAAGCAAAATACGATCTAAATTGTGCAGCTTCCAATCACCTGTTTCTGGAGTAAAGGGTACGATACCCTTCTCATTTTCAGAAACCGCCTTTAAGTAATTCGCGTAAGCTTCAGGACTGTCGATCGCAGGAAGATTATATTTTACACGCAAATCTTCACGGTACAAGATGAGCTTCTCAACGGACTCTCCGCTGTTCTGTGGTACCATGTATAGCTTGCCGTCAACCTTTGCTTGATCCCAGCTGGATTTCGGCATGATTTCCCAAGTTTCCGGCATGTATTTAGACAGCATATCTTCCGTTAGCTCTAAAAATCCGCCCTTCAACGCCTGATCATTATATCCAGCCCAGTTCGCGGAATAAATTAAGTCAAATTCTTCATTGGCTGCTAGTTTCAATGGATACTTTTGAGCCCAATCGGACCAATCTAGAAATTCGCCATCAATTGTCGCATTAATTTTTTCCTTCAGCTTCTTATTAATTTCAGCAAACACCGTATCATAATCTACCGGCTTCGGACCTACAAAAATCATTTTAAGCTTAACTTCCTTGGAAGTATCGATCCCCTCTTCTGCAGCGGCAGGCTGCTCAGTAGCTGGCTGTTCCGTAGCGGTCTCGGTTCCTTCGTTCGCTGGTTTCGGAGATGCGGCTTCTTTGTTGCTGTTGCCTGAGCATGCACTTAAAATGAAAACGAATGTTAGTACAAATGCCAGCCAAAGCGATTTTTTCTTAAACATGCTGGAGACCCCCAATTCATATATTGATAAACCAGGATTGCCTGGAACTATCCTTTTACAGCGCCAATCGTTAATCCTCTAACAAAATATTTTTGAACGAATGGATAAGCGATTAGAATGGGTCCGCTTGCTACGATCGTCATCGCCATCTTTAAACCCTCTGTCGGAAGGCTTGTCGTAACAACCGCGCCTGATCCCATCATCGCCTTGCGCATGCCGTCCATATTGCCTAACATTTTGTACAAATAATACTGAAGCGGCATTAATTTCTCATTCGAAATAAATAACAGCGCATTATACCAATCATTCCAGTATCCGAGTGCCAAGAACAAACCTATTGTAGCCAAAGCTGGCTTGGACAGTGGAAGAATAAGTCGCATAAAGATTAGAAAATCGCCTGCACCATCTATTTTTGCTGACTCCGTAATCGCTTCCGGTATACCGCTCATGAATGACTTCATCACGATAATATAGAAAACATTGAACAACAGCGGGACAATTAAAGCTAGCGCGGTATCCTTCATATGGAGATAGTTGACGATGAGCAAATACCAAGGAACAAGTCCGCCGCTGAACAATGTGGTGAAGAAGAAATAAAACGAAAAGTGATTACGCCATTTAAAATCCTTTCTACTTAGACAATAAGCAGTCATCGACGTTAGAAACAAACCAGCTATCGTGCCAATCGCGGTAACAGCTATTGTTACGATGTAAGCATTAATCATTTGATCCGGGTATTTGAAAAGTATTTTGTAAGCTTCCAATGAAAATTCGCTTGGGAAAAGCTGAAACCCGTCCACAACAATTTTGCTCTCATCCGTTAGGGATGACGATAAGATCAAAATAAATGGAACGATACATAACAAGGCCAGCATCACAAGCGCGGTATAGCCAATCGCATAAAATAACCGTTGATCCACTTTTTTTATTTTAGCAGCCTTGACTGCTTTCTTATTTAAACTCAAGCCGGATGCATTCATGTCTTGACCCCCATTCAGAATAAAGCGCGATCCTTATCATATTTACGAACAGCATAGTTGACTAGCATGATTGTCGTGAAGCCAAGTATAGACTGATACACGCCTGCCGCCGCTGACATTCCGATCTCGTTGGTTGTGATAAGTGACCTAAATACGAAGGTATCGATGACATCTGTGGAGGAGAACAACACCCCGTTATTGCCAACCATGTTGTAGAACATGCCGAAATCACCGCGGAAGATGTTGCCGACTGCCAATAAGACTAAAATAATAATGGTCGGATACAGGTTCGGAATCGTGACTCGCATCATTCTTTGGAAAATATTAGCCCCATCAATTTCAGCAGCTTCATACATTTCCGTGTCAATGCTCGTAATAGCGGCCAAGTACATTACCGTTCCATAACCAAGCATCTTCCAAGCGGAGACAAATACAAGTATAAACGGCCAATATTCAGGTGTATTATAAATGTCGACCGGCTCCATCCCAAAGCTCTTCAGCAGGACGTTCACCGTACCAATGTCACTATTCAATAAATTGTAGGCAATCGCTCCAACTACGACCCAAGAGATAAAGTATGGGAGAAAAATAACCGTTTGCGTAATTTTACGGAACCATTTGCCGCCAACCTCAAACAAAAATATGGCCGCGAACATTTGCAGTAAGTTGTTTACGACTATAAAAGCTATGTTGTACAACGCCGTGTTTCTTGTCACCCGCCAAGCATCGCCCGATTCGAAGAAAAAGCGAATGTTGTCGAGGCCATTCCACGGACTTCCAAACACACCGCCCGCATAATCATAATGCTTAAAAGCAAGAATGATGCCGACCATCGGAATGTAGGCAAACAGGAGATAAAATAGAACGGCAGGCGCCAGCATGAAAAGGATTACTTTATACTTGTTCAGATCATTCCAAAATCGATGTCGAATCATCAACACTGCCCCTCTCTTCTCTATGTACACATATTATAAAAAGCAGCGGTAAATAAATTAATTATGTGAAACAACTAAAACCAATACTAAATCAACGATTTGAATATCTTTTGCAAAAAAAATAGCCCAACGCCTGCTTTCGACTTGAGCCTTGCACTACATTTTTTAGATTTTATGCTTTTTTCGATATTCTCCAGGTGACAGCCCCATCGCTTGTTTGAATTGTCTATTGAAATAAATAATATTTTTATAGCCGACCTGCTCGGCAATTTCATAAACCTTCTTTGCCGGGTCCTTTAATAGCTCGCACACCCGCTCCATCCGCAATTGATTGAGATAATCGCTGAATAGTATGTTCGTCTCTGTTTTAAATAGCTGTCCCAAATAATTTGGTGTGAAGTCAAAGTGGGCAGCAACCTCATTGAGCGTTATTTTATGATCCAATCGCTGCTCGATATAGGCTGTAATTTGATCAATCAGCTTGCGCTTCTGCCGCTGCTTCTTTAAATACAGCAGTTCAGACAGTTCAAAGAACCGTCTCCTCAGCCAAGAGAGGATATCATGCACCGTTTCAAATTCAAACAAAATAATCGGATGATGAGATTCCCATTTCAGCATTTCGTACATATGTTCATTCATTTGCTGCAAATCAGCATGAAGCTTGGAGGTAATACGAATAATGAGATCATAAATATCGTTTTTCTGGGTCAACGGTTTTTCACCGTTTAAGAGCTGAAGCAAACAGTCGTCAATAGTCGTCAGGTCATACTCCAGCATCGCTCGAAGCATAACATCAACAACCTCTTCAAAATTTGATGCGGCTGATTGTTTGGGGCTCCACTGGAAAGCGCCTTGAATGATTCGATTTTTACCCATGATCCATTTGATGCTTAATCCTGCTTTCGCCTGCCGATAGGAGTCATGAAGCTTAGCGATATCATTCGTGTACATGCCCATCCCAATCGTAATGGAGCAAGAGAACGTCTCATTAAATTGCCGAACGAGTTGTTCCAGCAACGCCGTCATATACTCCTCTTGAACAGCAGCCAGCAGAACATAATGGTAATCATAGCTTGTCATCATACTGCCCAAGTTGTTGTCCAATGCAAAATTGCGAATAAAGAGGGTGATCTGATTCATAAACAATCGCCGCTCTTCCTCACTTTTCTCCTTAAGCTTCCATGCGAGATCATCAATCTCAATAATCGAGACAGAAGCTCCCTGCTGTAACAGAGGCGATAAAATCGTATGAATATGTGCTTCAGCCTGACCTGGCGTCGCTTCATTAAACCACCGAAGCAGCAGCTCCTGATTTACTAGCGATAAGGTTTCAGACAAGGCCATATTCTGCTGCCGTTCGTTCTCAATCTTAGAGCAAATGAGAACGAGCATATCATTGAGCTCACTATCATCTACAGGCTTAAGCAAATAACCGCTGGCATTCAGTTGAATGGCCTCTTTGGCATAACTGAAATCCTGATGTCCGCTTATAAAAATAATATGAACCTGAGGATTCATTTCCTTTGCCTTGCGAGCAAACTCCATTCCAGACATGATCGGCATTCGAATGTCGGACAAAATAAGATCGATGCGCTTCTGTTCCATTATCTTCAAAGCTGCAAATCCACTGATTGCCGTTCCTACATCTTGGAGGGATAGCTGTTCATTGCCCGCTACCCGGCGCCTTAACCACTCCAAATCTATTGCTTCATCGTCTACCAATAGGATGCTGATATCCATGTCGGTACTCTCCTCCTCTGGCGCATCATTATGACAGCGGTTCCAAATCTTCAATGATTTCTTCATCGATCGGAAGAATAATTTGCACCGTCGTTCCTGCTCCATATATGCTGCCGATATGAATGCCAAAGTCCTTACCGTATCTTAGCTTGATACGTTCCTCCACATTTTTCAGACCGTATCGGTCTGAATGGATCGTGCTTGCCAGCATTCTTTTCAGCGTTTCCGGTCTCATCCCGATCCCGTTATCAATAATTTTCAGCTCAATATGGCTCCCGAGACGTTTCCCAGTAATACGAATAGCGATCGTTTCCCCAAACCAAGCATGTTTGAAAATATTTTCGACAAACGGCTGAAGAATCAGCTTAATAACCGGGATATGTGCAATTTCAGGCTCAATATCGAAATACACCTTAAAGGTATCTGCATACTTCACTCTTTGAATGTCTAGATAGGATTCCACCTGTTCAAGCTCTTTCTCAAGCGTGATATAAACATTGCCTCCGTTTAGCGTAAGCCGATAAAACTTGGACAGCGCCTGCACCATCTTTGTTACTTTATCTACTTCCCCTAAGTTAGCCAGACTGCCGATCGTTGAGAGTGTATTGTATAAAAAATGAGGGCTAATTTGCGCTTGGAGCACATCAAGCTCTGCCTGTTTTTTCTGAATGCCCTGCACATATACATTTTTGATGAGGTCCTGAATGCTGGTTGCCATCTGATTAAAAGAATCTGCAATATGAACAAATTCATCATTTCCTGTAAAACCAATCCGCTTATAAAAATTCCCTTCTTGGAACGATTGCACGAGCGTTACAATACGCTTCATCTTTTTCCCTGACAGACGGGCAACAATCACTCCGATAAACGCCATAACCAAGAAACTGATGAAGCAAACGGTACTTATCGCTTTTTTCATTCTGGTCGCATCTTTATTTAGATAGGAATGAGGAACCAACGTCTCGATCACAAAATTTGTTCCTGGAATCTCTTCCCTCACACTCAAATATGATTTCATGCTAGCCTTCTCATCTATGCTTCCTCGTTCATATAGATTAAGTCCAGAAGCCATATCAATTAATCGCAGGCTGATGCCCTCTTCGATTGGGAATGTATCAAAGTTGCCTAACAATTCATCGAAGCGAGCCGTAACGCGCAAATAGCCGATCGTAGACGAAATGCCGCTGGATGTGACTAATCTACGGAAATGAGAGATGTTGTTTAGTTTTTGGTCCGAATCGACCTGAATCCATAGATGGTCTTGGAATGTAGAGGAAATGGATTTAAACCAATCCGTATTCTCTATACTGTGATGAGATAGAACATAATAGTCACGCCTGCCAATCGGGGTTGCCATATCATCGCCCGAAACTTCAAGCATATTTTCGTTTACCGTATAGAGCGCCAGTCTAATATTGTTTCCATACAGCAGGAGAGGCGCCTTCATTTGCGGAATAATATCATCCCTCATTTTAAGCATCATATCGAGCTGGTCTCCTTCAAATTGAAGAGCGTTCTGGAAAGTAATGCTGCTGAAAAGTGTACTGGACATTCGCTGGATCTCATCCAGCTGATATTCAATATTGCTCCTCGTCTGCTTCATAGCCGTCCGAATATTCGTTTCTGCCATCTCTGTTCTCGACTCAATGAGCATCGTATAGGAGATGTATCCGATTACAGCGTCAGTCAGCAGCACAAGAATAAGATACGGAATCATCATCTTGTACGTAAACGGAATATACATTTTATTCGGAATGAATCTCTTCATTTTCTCCCGCCTTTAGCCCGTTCTACCCATAAATTAAAATGATAGCTTCATATTATTGTAATAAAAATCCATATAATTAATAAAGATATTACAGTATGGCTTCATTAAATACAATCGGTTGTAGAATGATAATAATAGAAAAATGCTGGCTAATATCGCATAATGCAAAAAAAACCACAACCAGATACGGTTGTGGCTTCTAAGTATATTCTCTTATTTATTCATTCTTTTCTTCCTTTAAGCCTCAGCTAATGCTGGGACTTATTTCACTGCTATTCCTACATGCAATCTTTTCAAAAAGTTGTTTAATTTTTCCGTACACAAGAGCATAGCAATCGCAAATATAATAATAAACCATGGAAAAATACTAATCGTTGTATTCGTTGCAAGCAATCCTAGAAAAGGGGGCACTAGCGTACTGCCCGTATAGGCAGCAGCCATCTGAAAACCCATAATAGACTGTGCGTTCTTTTTCCCGAATCGCGCAGGTGTTTCATGCAGCATACACGGAAATATCGGAGCTAATCCAAGCCCTACAATCATAAATCCGACAAGCGAGACGATAGATGGCAACGGCAGCACTAGCACTACTGTTCCGATTAATGCGATCAGCTGGCCGTACCTAATCAGCATGCGACTGCTCATTTTAAATGTTATAAATCCAGTAATCATTCGACCAACTGTAATTCCGACAAAGAACCATGATACCCATTGCGCAGCTGTCGCTGCAGGCAAATCTTTAATATTTACAAGAAAGCTGCTTCCCCATAATCCCATGCTGGCTTCAATGCCGCAGTAAAATAAAAAGGTTAGCATCGCTAATTTGACCCCTTTTATTTGCCATGGCTTCTTATTTTCAGCGGCCTGCTCCAACTTCTGATCATGCAGCTCGTTTTGAGCATCAGCATTTATGACATGGCTGTTTTTTGCAACTTTATCCCATAAAGGAAGAGAAACAAATAAAATGACGACTAAAATAAACTGAATAACTGCAACCGTGAGATAACCATCTCTCCAAAGATTTTGACCTGAGATAGACGAAGCCATAATGATTGGACCTAACGTAGCTCCTACTCCCCAAAAACAGTGCAGCCAGCTCATATGATGAGCTTTGTAATGGGTAGCCACATAGTTGTTTAATCCAGCATCTACACTGCCCGCGCCAATACCTAACGGAATCGCAAAAATAATTAGCCATATAATTGAAGGAGACCATGCAAAACCAAGTAAAGCTCCTGCTGTCAGGATGCAGCTCACAAGCGTTACCTTCCCCGTGCCAAAACGGTGCAGTACGGTACCACTTATCAAGCTCGAAACGATCGTGCTTGCTGCAATAACCATGGAAATGCTCCCAGCCGTTCCTAATGACGCATTCAAATCCATTCTCATCACAGGCCATGCTGATCCGAGCAAGGAATCCGGCAAACCTAAACTAATAAAAGCCAAATAAATAATAATTAAAAAGAACGTTGCCATCGTTATCTGATCTCCTTGGTGTTCGTCATCCATTTGTTTAAGAAGGTTCATGCCGACTTATTAAAGATCTTTAATAAGTCATTATGATAATAGCAGGATTACGTCGTACTGACAAGAGAATAAATCAATGCTTGCCCTATTAGTTATTACATATATTACCTGATTCATTTTATCGTCCATTAACAAATGAGCTTTATACTAACTCTAATGCCTCGCATTGTACATCATCTTTGGGAAAAAGAAAGGAATTGCATGCTATGGGAATTCATACGTACTTTCAATCGCTTAACGATCTCGAACGTATCATTCGTTGTCCAGGTAAATTTAAGTTTGAAGAGCACAGCGTATCCGCTCATTCTTGGAAGGTTGTTCAATACGCCAAAACATTAGCAGATATTGAAGAAACGAACGGTGTCACAATAGACTGGAAGAAGCTTTACGAAATTACGAGCAGCCATGATTATGGTGAAATATTTATTGGAGACATTAAAACACCAGTGAAACATTACTCCTTAGAACTGCGTGGCATGCTGCAAAAGGTTGAGGAAGGCATGATCGCTCTTTTTATCGAGGAAAATATTCCTGAGGAATTTAAGCCTATTTTCCGCAGACAACTGCGCGAGGGCAAAGATGAATCCGTCGAAGGTCTAATTCTTGAAGTAGCTGATAAGCTTGATCAAGTTTACGAGGCGCTTACGGAATTGCAAAGAGGCAACACCGAAAAGGAATTTGTCGTTATGTACCGTGAAGCGCTCGTCAAAATCAAAAAAATAAAGCTGCATTGTGTAGATTATTTTTTAGAGCACATTTTACCAGACATCGTGAAAGAAAGCTCCAATTGTCCTGTCGATATTCAAAAGATTACAAAGGAAGCCTTAGAGCTGTAGCTTTCACTTCAACTCCTGTTAAATCCCGTAATAAACCTCAGCAATACATCACCTTTTATATGCCTGTAGTCAATGCTTGCAAAATGGCAACACGCCTCATTTACCACTAATCTTCCCTCCTTTTTTTAAATCAAACCCACTATCCCTTCTGTTTTTTAACTAAATGCCGCGAACTGTGGTTGTATAAAACCACAATTCGCCGTATTTCATTCCGTACTTTTTTAGCCTCTACGCGATATTGCCTCTTTTACTTCATTCCGTTTCATAAGTGTATTAATTGTAGCCTTAATCCCTATCTCGTATGGTGTGGCAGGGATCGGTCCGACAAGCCGCATATATTTTTCACCGCTTAATACGAATGGTTCCTCAGTTAAATACAGCATCTCAACGACCTCTTTCATAACTGGGGAAAATAAACCGAGCAGCGATAAGCCCATTTTGCCAAGCGGTATGACTGGTTTTGACGTACCTGCTGCCCTCTGGGCTATCTTTACAAAATCGCGGCCAGAGATGACGCCTGACGCTGGAATATGCCAGTTCTGCTCATAAGCATCCTCCCTAATGGCCAGCTCCACGATCATAATTGCCGCATCCGGCAAATAAACAAATTCACGAGCAACCTTCATCGTTCCAATAAATACGGAAGGTTTGCCAGCTGCAATTCCCTCTAAAGTGGATCCCAAATAGGATACTTGGTTAGCAGATGGGCCATAATAGTCAGGTAAACGAACAATCATTTTATGCGCCTTATTCCACCGTGGGCTAAACACCATTTGCTCGTACTGCAGTCGAACCTTTCCTTTTTTAGTGTGCGGATTTTTAGGATGATCCTCAGTTGCCTGAGTAGTCGTTTTTCTCCCATAAGGATAAATGCCATCCACAACGACGATTTTTGTACCAAGCTGATTAGCAGCCTCCATAACTGCCTGTCCCATAGGGATCAGCTTCGTATGCATGTCATTGTACGGCACATTCGCACAGCTAAAAATAACCTCATGACCTTCGCAAGCTGATATCAGCTCTTTGGTATTAAGAACATCTCCAACTTTAAGCGATAAATGCTCAGGATTACCCAAATCCATCGCAAGCTGTTTCAGCTTTTGATGAGACCGCCCGAATGCCGTAGTCTCGATTCCTCTCTTTAGAAGCTCCTCAACAATGGGAGCACCAGTACCTCCGGCAGCACCTAATACAATAGCTTTTTTCATTATTATTCACTCCTCAAATTTGTGATTGATCAATCACTAACATATTGGCGTACGGACAATGCATTGACTTCAAAAACAAATAACAAATCAATTACCTTGGCAAGCTTCTATTACTGTCTGTATCTAAATAGCCACGGTAGCCCCTAATATGCCAAGTATTTTAAATGTATTTTATTGATGTAAAACATTTATTGATTGATCAATTACATCAATAGGTTAAAGAGCCAAAAATCAGCTCTAATACATTAACTCCGGCAAGGCTAGCGCCATCGAGACATTACACAGCATGCCTCTAGCCAAAAATATAACCGTTTTATCCTTCGGATTCTCAAGCCCAGCTTGCTGGAATGCATGTAACACTAACTGCTGCACTTCACGATATCCATTTCGCATAACCTCGACAATCGCTTCGTCTTTTATCGTCTGAGCCTGCATTAACAGCAGCGTTTCATTCTGATACGATTTCATGACTTCTATATAAGCTTCAACAAGCTCCTTCTCAAGCTGCTCAGGTCCCGCTGTCTCGATCACGCTGCGAAATGCATCTACGATGCGTGTCCATGAAACCTCCAAAGCTTCTTTCAACAGAATTTCCTTCGTTGCAAAAAAACGAAAAACATACGGCTGTGATATTTGAGCACGTTCAGCAACCTTTGCGGTTGTCGCGCGATAATATCCAATTTCAGCGAAAACTTCAATCGCAGCAGCAATAATATCTGTACGGCGATTAACGGACGCTGCTGTATTTTTTTCCATTGTATCTTCCACCTTTAAGTACTCACTTGTTAGTAATTGATCAATCACTAACTGAATTGATCATAACTTATCGTTTGAAGGAATGCAATAGCTTTTTAGCCCGGCTGCAATTTAAACACATGAGTTCAATCAATTGAAATCGAAATAACGAAGACAACAGCTGCATATCCACTGTTATCTTCGTTTTTGAATATCCCATTACTGTTGTACCCTATTCCACAGGCAACCCACACTAACTACAGTCACTTACCAACTAACCATTCTGCTATTTCTTCAGTCTGGAGTAGGATCGCTATGGGGTCCCAGTACCATGACCGGTCGCTTCCCCATATGTACACCCTATCGTTCTTGACCGCATCAAGCGTATTCCATATCGGATCAGCCTTGAGATCTGCAAGGGTATGCGAATCGGAAGTCAGTATTATATAGTCCCCTACATATTTCGGCAATACCTCATTGGATATCGATGCCCAGCCCGGATCTTTCATTTCATCAACAACAGCAGCTGGCGGCTTGAAGCCAAATCCTCCGTAAACGGCTTGCCCACCCTTGCCAAAGTTTGCGCCTACCGCGGAAATGTTTTTATCCATTATTTCTAGAATGGAGAATGTACTGTCAGCCGGAACGACCTGCAATACTTTTTGCTTGGCTTCGGCTATTCTTCGATCATAATCATTGAGCCACTTCTCTGCTTCCTGCTCCTTACCGAGCAGCTTGCCGAAATAGGTAATTTCCTCATGAACGGTTTTCAACGATGCATAAGGTATGATAACCGTAGGTGCGATTTTTGGCAGCTGTTCATTCATTTCAGCATAGGTATCGTCCATAATAATAAGGTCGGGTTCCATCTCCAAAATTTTCTCGATATTGCCGTTGCCCTCTCCTATATCTTCAACGCCCTTTAAAGCATCACCGAAATAAGGGTTTTTAATGTGATGGTTAGAAGTTCCGATAGGGACAACACCAAGCGCAATGAGGCTTCCTAAATATTCACCTGCTACGATTCGTTTCGGATGCGTAGGAACTTCTATATCTCCAGCAATTGTAGAGATGGTTTTGGTCTGGGATTCCTCAGCAGGGGGCGACGCTGTCGCCGTTGATGGATTAGTCGTCTCCGCTGTACTCTCTACCCCACAGGCACTCAATAATAAAATAAAACTTAATAGCAATCCCACCACCATGGACGGTCTCAATTGTTTAATCATTTGTATTTCTCCCTCTCCACTTCGTTGATAATGATTATCATTTAAATCAGTATAGCCGAGTAGATTGGGGGAGACAATGGACGATCTCATGCTTATGGAAGGATAATCTTCTACCTTGTGCTTGGAAGAGTACTTCAATTTATATTGTGTCGGTGACATACCTTTATTTTTTTTGAACATTCTGCCTAAATAATAAGGGTCCTGATAACCAATACCGATAGCGATTTCTCTTAGCGTGGCATTGGTACTGAGCAGCAGCTCTGCTGCCTTATCGATGCGTACCTTGATCAAATAATCGATCGGACTGAGGCCTGTCCGGCTTTTGAAATAAGTAGACAAATGGGGAACACTGTAATTCAAAGTTTCAGATAAGGATTCCAAAGTAATGGACTCTGCATAACGTTCATGAATAATCGAAATGATTTGAACTGCCAAATCGCGTTTTTCTGGTCGCACACCCTGTACCTGCATTTGATTTAATAAATCATATACAAATTGATGGAGCAAAGCCCTCACACGCAATCTCCCCAGCGGTTCTGCCCTTCCCCATTCCTTATGCATGTCTGTCATGCTGCGATATAATGCTACCGGAAAAGCAGGCACAAAGCCGTATTGGGCATGAAAAGGTTGGGCGCGCTCTACCAGATCGATCATTTCCTGCCGAACAGGCGATGGAATACGTGCTTTATAATAAATCACATAATATTCAAACCCCTCGGCACCAGCACGAATATCCAAAACTGATCCTTTGCCAGTATGAAATATTTTAAATCGTTTGGCATGGTGATCCACACCATCCAGACAAACTTGCGCACTTCCTTGAATAGACATCACAAATATGCTGGCAGGTACGGAGTAGGCAGATAACGATTCTTCGGCTTTCATATTGATGTGACGAACATCAAAAATGGTGCAAAAAGCATGATTCCATGACACCAAATGATCATGCAATTCCATTTTCAGAAACCTGCTTTCTCTATACGCGCTTAATGGGGTACGATATGATTATATATTATAAATGATATGTATTCTCACTAGTAAAATAATTCTATGTAATCCGTCACGGGGTGTGGTTATGGAATGGCATGAGACCATCACAATATGGAGCCAAACGCCGGTTAAAGTGCTTGATATTCGGCATTTGGCAATGAAGACAGGTGAGGAATTGCAAGCTTACCGCCTTCCAGCAAATGCTTTTATCTTCACTAACCAAGGTGAGGCTAAAATAAGTCTTGATGGAATGGCTGTCGAATCCGCTAATTCCCAGCTGCTGCACGGCGGCAAAGGCGCTACGCTGAATATCAGCTGTCTGAGCCGTCCTTTTGACTACTATCTTATTTTATATAAACCTATGCGCGGCTTATCTACTCAATCTACGCAAAAACAAGCTGAGCAGCATGCTCCATTTGGGCAGCAATATACATTTAAAGCGAAACACCCCTTATCTTTGCTTGCTCTACTAGAGTCTATGCTGCAGCATTGGAAACTGAGTGAAGAGCTGGACCGGCTGCAGGTGACAGGTCTCTTCTACCAATTCGTGCATGAGCAGTTCCGCCAGCTGCGTATCGCTGATACTGAAGCTGCCCCGCCAGATCTGGCTGTACAGATCGCTAATTATATTCATGCGCATTATCACGAAACGATCTCCATGGAGATGATCGCGAATATATTTCATTACAGCACACACTACCTCTCCAGAGTGTTTAAACGAAAATATGGATGCAGCCCTATGGAGTATCTCGTTCAGACACGTATGAATCAAGCTAAGTTTTTGCTAAATGAAACAGAGGTGACCATTCGTGATATCGCCTACAGTGTCGGATATGCAGATATGTATTATTTTAGCCGCCTTTTCAAAAAGCAAAATGGCGAAACACCAGCTCAGTTCAAAATGCATAACCTCGGTTTAAAAAGTTCAGTTCGCACAAATTTTATGCCCGAATCGTTCATTGCTCCCTCCCTAGAAGAAGGTTATATTGTTAAAAGTGATAATCATTATCAACAAGATACTTGGAGAGTGGATGAAATGAGTTTTGGTTTTAAGCCTTCTTTTGCTGTAACGCTATTGTTTAGCCTATCGTTGCTGCTTGCTGCTTGTGGTGGTTCAGATTCAAATGTGCAGCAGTCTACGGAGGGCGATAATAAGCAGCAAAGTGAAAGTACAGATACATTGCCGGCAGAGACTAGGCTTTATAAGGATGCATTAGGGCGAGAAGTGACTATCCCCGTTAAGCCGAGCAAGGCTGTCGTCATTACATACGGTGGTTATTTGCTGCCGCTAGGACTAGAGCCAGTTGGGGTCGATCAAGGTACACTTGAACAATATCCAGACACCATGACAGAGGCTGAAAGTATTGGTGATGGACTTGGCAATGCAGAGGCTATATCTGCCCTGCAACCAGACATCATTATACTGCCAGACTATCATAGCGCTGAAATCTACGAAACTTATCAGAAAATAGCTCCAACGGTTGCCGTAGCATGGGGCGGCGATCCAGATGTCATCAATACGCTCCGAGCGATGGGCGATGTCATGAACCGGAAGCCAGAGGCGGAAGCATGGATTTCTAAATTTGAGGAGAAGCTTGAGCGTATCCGAGATGAGATCAATATTAATATTAAAGAAGGTACAACCGCCATCACGTTCATTCTTTATAAGGGCGAGGTTCTATTGGGAGGCAAAGGCGGTACTTTGGGCAAGCTGATCTATGAGGATCTAGGCTTCCAAATGCCAGAGCAATTTGAGAAATTTGCAGACGGCGGCGCTGCGTTGTCGATGGAATCTTTGGCTGATCGGCCTGCAGACTATTTCTTCACACAAATGAAGGATGAAGAGCTGGAAGAGATGACAAAGCTATTCCAAGAGCCTCTCTATAAAGCCATTCCCGCAGTAAAAAATAATCGTGTCTTAAACGTAACCCGTAATAAATGGAATTATGGTCCTGACCTCGTGGATGAAGCGGTAGATGCGTTAATCGCACAGGTAGAGCAGTCGCAGAAATAAGGTTGAACTATAACTAGCTTAATCTAAAAAAGCCAACAACCGCGCATGATTTGCGTCGGAGTTGGCTTTTTTTTATTGGGTTAATTCAATTCAAACTTATAGGCTTGGCGGTATTTGAGCGGTGAATGGCCAGTAATATCTTTGAAAATACGTCCAAAATGCGTCATGCTCTCAAAGCCTACCTTTTCAGCAATATCAGCTATTTTCAAGGTGCTCCCCGTTAAGAGCTGGCGTGCCTCCTTGATTCGAACATTGTTCAAGTACTCTGTGAAGGTGAAGCCTGTGTTCTCCCGAAACATTTTGCAAAAGTAAGAGGAGCTGATGAAAAACCTGCTGGATATGCCCTGAATCGTTTGGTTTTCATGATAATGCTGGTTCAAATAGTCAACGATTTCGAAAATCTTTTTATTGATCGGATTGCTTCCATCATGTTCAGCTGCAGGAAGCGTTGACGTCTTGCGGTAAAGGAAAATAAGCAGCTCGAACAGCAGTGTTTTTAAATAATATTCATAGCCGGGAGGCTGCTTAATAAATTCCGCAATCATTTTATCGAAAAGCTTCTCGATCATGCTTTGTTCTTGGCCGTTTAAGGGCATGAAATTTTTGCCGCTTGAAAAGCTGGATAGCACATGAAAGCTGTCATTGTAAGGAAACATATCCTCAAGGAATTCCTCTTGAAACAACAGCGTAATCCGCTCAAATGATTCTCTGCTTGAATTGACCAGCTTATGAATCTCATTCACATTGATGATCAATAACGCGCCGCCAACCACCTGATAGCTTTTATCCTCGATAAAGTAGCTGATATCACCAGAGACGAGATAGAAGATTTCATAGCCATTATGATAATGACGTGATGGCATGCTTGTGTCAGTTTTTCTCTCACGACTAATATCAAACTTCGCAGCTTCATAAAAATTTGACTCCACAAACATTACACCGCCATGTAAAGTAATGAGTTTATATTCAAAGTAATATACGTAGAAAAATGATAAATTAGATAAGATATGTGCTTATAATTCATATTATCATATGCTATATTGGTTAGCAATAAGGCATAACAACAGTGGGTGATGCATAGTAGAACATGCTTTTGGAATGAAATATCAATAATTCGAGTTAGTTTTATTAACATTTTGTAAATGTGGGTTCAAAAAAACGAATACGGGGGTTGTCATGAAAAATCTAATAACGAAAAATCGTTTAGTGATGAGTGCACTTCTTTTGTTTTCCCTTTCTACCACGTTGTCTGCTTGCGGCGGTGAAGCCGGGTCAAAAAATAACAGCAACGGAGGGGTAAAGAACAACGGCAAGGATAAGGTTGAGATCGTTTGGGTAATGGCAGCAGACCCAGACAAAAAGGCATGGCAGGACGCAATGGTTTCGACCTTCGAAGAAAGCCATCCGAATGTTAAAGTGCGGCTTGAGAATATCCCGTACGATCAATTCGATCAAAAGCTGACTACCTTGATTGCCAGCGGCAATGCGCCGGATGTTTGGAATCCTAATCAGGCGGATAGCGGATTTGCTACTTATATGAAGATGGGCGCATTGAAGGACCTTACTCCTTATATTGAGAAAGGGGCTCCCGAGCTCGATACAATGGACCCTAACCTGCTCGATATTTATAAAATCAACGGCAAAAATTACGGCGTTCCGCTCGTAAGCAACGCTACTTATCTTTATTACAACAAGGACTTATTTGATGCTGCTGGCCTTTCTTACCCGACGACCGACTGGGATGATAAGTCTTGGAATTTCGATGCGATGCTCGAAACCGCACAAAAGTTGTCTCATGACGTAGGTGACGCTCGCAAGCAGGTTTTTGGTTTCTCCAGCGCATTAAGCGCAAATGCAATGACATGGCTATTCGGAGGAGATCTATTCAAGCCCGAAGCTTATACATCTGGCGTAATGGGTGAGCCTGATCTAATGAAACCGATTAACGTCGAAGCGCTGCAGTTCAATGTGGATTTGATCAATAAATACAAAGTAGCGCCGGACGCAGAGACAGTAGCCGCATCCGCGCAGCTGGGCGATCCTTTCCTTACCGGCAAAGTCGGAATGTACATTTCCGGTGGCTGGGGACTCGGCTCCTACAAGCAAGCGGATTTCAAATGGGGCGTTGCGGCTGTTCCCTATCATGATGGACGCAAGGTTACCCTTTATGTTGACCCTTGGAGCATCTCAGCAACAAGCAAGCATCCCGACGAGGCTTGGGAATTCGTCCGGCATTTAGCTAATCCAGCTGAAGGCGGCGGCGCCTACCGTTACATGAATGAAGTAGGGAGAACGCCGGCAGACGCGAGCCTTTTCAAGCTTTGGTATGACAAAATGGGTGCAGAAATCGGCATGGACCCTGAGGCATTCAAGCAGGTTCATGAAGGCTCAATCAAGTATGGCCGGGAAGCTGAAAACCATTTGATCGTCAAATTCAATACGGTTCTAGAAACGATGAACCAATCGCTCTATCTGGTATGGGGAGGCAAGAAGAGCATAGCCGACGGTTTGAAAGTGTTGAATGATAACCTCCTATCGTTGAATTTGAATCAATAGCAGCCAGAGCTTTAAGTAAATTTCAGCCGAGCGGATGCCCTACATTAGAAGGCGTCCGCCGGCCCAACGGAGGTAGCCCATGAGAAAGCTTTCGCTGGCCATGAAGCGCGAGGAACGGTCGTTTTGGTTTTTCATAGCCCCTTGGTTTATCGGTTTTATATGCTTCACCGGGGGACCGATTCTCGTCTCGCTGCTGCTCAGCTTCACTGATTACAATGTCATCTCGTCCCCGACATTTGCAGGAACAAGCAATTACAGCACGCTGTTCGGAGACCGGCTGTTTTACAAGTCATTGTCCGTGACTCTCTATTACAGCGTAATGGCCGTACCGTTTACGATACTGACATCTTTAATTGTTGCCGTTCTGCTTAATCAAAAAATCAAGGGGCAATCGCTCCTACGCACGCTGTATTACGCACCAAGCATCATATCTGGTGTAGCCGTCTCCTTTTTGTGGTCATGGCTGCTTAACCCGCAGTTCGGTGTCGTGAACTCAGTCCTTTATGATTGGTTCGGGATTCAAGGACCAGGTTGGTTTACGAGCCCGGGTACGGTCGTTCCATCCATGGTACTCATGCAATTGACGGCATCAGGCAGCACGATGGTGATCTTTCTTGCCGCGCTGCAATCGCTGCCGGCAGATCTGTTTGAAGCCGCATCTATGGAAGGGGCGAGCGGTTTCGCAAAGTTCCGTAAAATTACGATTCCGCTTATTTCACCTGTCATTTTATTCAATACCATTATTAGCATGATCGGATCGCTGCAAATCTTTACGGAAGCCTACGTTATCACGAAGGGAGGGCCGGACTGGAACTCCTATTTCTACGTGTATTATTTATTTGATACTGCATTCAAGCAGTTCCGGATGGGGTATGCCTCCGCTCAGGCATGGATATTATTCCTGCTTATTTTCGCGCTGACTCTCGTATCGCTGTGGGGCTCCAAAAAATTCGTCCACTATGAATATGACTCGAAGTAAAGGAGGTTCCTTTATTATGAAGCGAAAAAAATCGTACAATCACGGCGATCTGCGTCTGATGGACAAAACAATCATCTACCTCCTTCTATACGGAGGCGTTCTATTGTTCGCATTTCCGCTGTTTTGGATGCTCTCCACTTCGCTTAAGACCATCGGCGAAATTCATCGCGTTCCGATGACGTGGTTTCCAGCCCATTTGCAGTGGATCAACTTTAAGCAGATTTTCATCGATGCCCCTATGGCTCGTTTCCTATGGAACTCGGTGTGGTACTCAGCCGTGACGGTAGGTGCAGTCGTATTCTCCTCGTCGATGGCCGCATTCGCTTTTGCGAGATTGCGGGCGCGCGGAAGTATGCTTTTATTCGGGCTTGTCCTCAGTACGATGATGATTCCGTCCCAAGTTACCTTGATTCCGCAATATTTGCTGTTTACAAAGCTGCACTGGACAGGCACGTATCTGCCGCTCGTGATTCCAGCTTTTACAGCAAGCTCCTTCACCATTTTTCTAATGCGTCAATTTTATTTGGGCATTACCAAAGAATTGGATGAAGCCGTCAAAATCGACGGAGGAAGCCATTTCACGATGTATTTCCGCATCCTGATTCCCCTCTCCATGCCTGCGTTTGCAACTGCGGCTATTTTGGAGCTGATATCGAGATGGAATGATCTATTCGGACCGCTCATTTATTTGAACGATATGACGAAATACCCGATTTCACTCGGGCTCGCTAACTTTACAGCTGCATACGGGGCAACACCGTGGCATCTATTGATGGCAGCTTCGCTGGTCGCAATTTTGCCGCTGCTATTCATTTTCTTTTTTGCTCAAAAGTATTTCATTCAAGGAATCGTTGTATCCGGCTCTAAAGGCTAAATGTATCTAGTATTCATCACGCATTCATCGGAGGTACTACATGAAGTTTGACTATCATACGCATCATGAACGCTGCGGACATGCAGTTGGTTCGGTCAAGGAATATATCGAAGCAGCAATAACACAGGGATTAGATATTATCGGCATCTCGGATCATACGCCATTTTTTGCAATTGCTGAGGATCGTCCTTCCTTAACTGGCAGCATGGCAAAAAGCGAGTTTCCAGCTTATATTAAAGAGGTCTTGGAGCTAAAGAAAGACTATGAAGAAAAAATAGAGGTGCTGCTCGGCATCGAAGCTGATTTTTTACCTGAACATCTGGATTTATACCGCTCGGTTATCGCTTCTTATCCTTTTGATTATGTTATTGGCTCTGTGCATGAATTCGCCGGTATCGGCATATACGATTCAGAGTATTGGGAAGGCTTGACTGCAGCACGTAAATTGGAAGTGAAAAATTTATTTTATGATTATATCGCTCAGTCCGCCAAGTGTGGATTATATGATATTTTAGGTCATGTCGATTCATTGAACCGCTACTTCTACGGTTATCCAGAGCTCCGCACAGAAGCTGCCGACGTCACGTTGAAAGCAATCGCTGCTAGCGACGTCGTCATCGAAATCAATTCTTCCGACAACAATTGGGTGCCGGATGGCTATTTCCTAGAACGCGCGCTCCATTATGGGGTTAAGGTGACCTTCGGCTCCGATGCGCACCAGCCCGAACGTGTAGGCGAGCATTTCTCGGCCATCGGCAGCCATTTATATGAAATTGGGTATCGAGAATGGGCCATATTCCGCAAACGCGAACGGTTGATGGTTCCAATTAGTCGGTGATCGCCTTGGATAACCCGTGGGTTATTGACCATGCCACCATCCTAATCCGGTTGTCTCTAGCCGTATTTCATGGCGGTCTCATCGGCTTCGAACGGGAGCAGCAAAATCATCCGGCTGGGCTCCGCACGCATATTCTGGTTTGCCTCGGCTCTTCGATGATCATGCTGCTGTCCATTTACGGCTTCGCTGAATTTGCGGGAGAGCCCAACGTACGGATTGACCCGGCGCGGCTAGCAACGGCTGTCATTACCGGCGTCGGCTTTCTCGGAGCCGGCACGATTCTATTCACAGGCAAGTCTATTACGGGACTGACAACAGCCGCTTCCTTATGGGTCGTCGCAGCCATTGGGCTGCAGATCGGTGCGGGCTTTTATTTCAGCGCAGCGGCAGGAACGATTCTTGTGTTCATCACATTATGGGTTTTCAATAAAGTGGAGCACCGTTTTCTGAAGAGCAAGAAGGTTAGAAAGCTTACCATTCAGGCGGAGACAGAAGAGGAACTGCTGGACATCGTCACCCAGAGGCTTGCCAGCCGCTCGATTATGACGCAAAAAATGATGCTGCAGCGGATACGTCCATCACTTGATATGCCGCTATGCTGGGAAGTAAAGCTTGATATCGTCGTTCCAAGAACCATGGAGCCGAAGGAAATCGTAGCCGAAATGAAACAAATCGGCGGAGTCGTTGCTGTCAGTTTTGAATAGAATAATAAGCAGCTAAACACCCCCGGCGGTTATCGCCGGGGGTGTTTGTACGTATTTGCAAATTAATTGATGCATTTACTAGTATATCAACTTTTTTAATTAGAGGGGCGTCGCCCCTTCCCATCGAGCAATCTACAAGCCTAACTTTTGCCCCTTCTCCAGCCGCAAAATTCTGCTCTCTCCCTCATTCGCCAGTTCTCTGAACTGACTAATGGTTTCACGCATACGAGGAAGCGCCTCCTGCTTATAAGTGCTAATTGAATCTAACGCCGACAGCACATCAACAAAAGCCTGTTTCATTGTGTCGACTGAAATATTTGTTTCAAGTGATTGCTTATGGATCGCTGCACCTTGATCTTTCAGCATTTTTGAAGTGCCGCTGATGAGAGTGTCCGTGGTTTGATTGAGAAGCTCAATCTTTTTTAGTACAATCCTTTGATTGTAGAGTGCGCTGGCTACTGTGACTGAAATTTTCAGGGCAGAAACGGTAACGTTCCTCGCTCTGTCTACCCCTCTCATGAGCTCCTTATTATTTCTCATCACAACTTCAATTGCCATAATCCCCTGTTGATTAACGACCATCATTTGCTGCAAATCCATGAGACGCTGGCGCAAAGGAAACAAAACTTCCTCTGTGATGAACAGGATTTTGTCTTCAGATTCTTGACGCAGTTTAGCTGCTTCGATCTGCGATTCAATTTCCGAGTCCATTAACACACCCAGTTGGATTTCCTTTTGAAGCTTTTTAGTGAGCTCTCTGAGAGCATGCTGCTCAATTTCCAAGGTTGTATTGTCATTTTTCAATACCGTTTTTCCCTTATCCAAAGATATTATAATGTCCGAAATGACAGCATCTGCTTTCTGGTACTTTACAAAATAACGACGCAAAGGGTTAAACAACATGCCTAAAACGCCGCTTTTGGCAAAATCTATGACGCTGGGATCTAGATCTTTTAACTGAAGATGCAGCTCCGCCAAGCCCTTGGCTACTTGCCCGCCTTCATCCCCTGTTTTTGATAAGTTCCCTACAGAAACCTGCAAAAGAGCATTTTTCTCCGAGGATGACCGCATGGAGCTCATCCCGAAGCTATCGATGGATTGCAAGACCGCCCTCCGTTTCTCCAATGACTCGATATCCAATGCCAAAATCGTAGAAACATTATTTAAAGCCAGCTCCTTCAGCTGCGTTAATTCCTCTGGCTCGGGCTTAACCTGCTCCTCCATTGCTGATTTCAGTTTTTCCTCACTAATCACTTCCATAGAAAATGACATTGAAGCCCCTCCTCATTGATAATCCTTACATTTGAACGTTGAGCAAATTGCTGATTTTATAAACAACATCCTCTGTATCTGCGTTAATGCTGGCCGCCTCATTGATGCTCGAAATACTTTGAAGCGCCTTGATGTTCGCATTGTAACCTATCGTGTAGATCGGGATTTTGTACGTCTCAATCAGTCCTCTAATATCTTTAAGCGAATGCCCTTCATTCGTTTCCCCGTCGCTGAGCACAAAGATCAGCGGCTTCACATCCGGATTTAAGGCCATCTCATCCTGAAGCATTTTCATTGCCACCACAATACCGTCAAAAGTAGCTGTTCCTCCACTGGCCTGAAGGCTGTCTATGGCCCCAACGAACATCGACTGCTGATTCGTGTCATACTTCCCTATAGGAAGATTAATGGCTACGTCACTGGAATAAGAAACGAATCCAATACTGTTGTCCCGTCCCAAAAACTTTTGTCCTTTCAGCAGCGATTCCTTCAATCGGTTTAAGGGTTCACCGCCCATGCTCCCTGATACGTCTGCTACAAACACAGCCGCAAGCGGTTTACTCCCGTTCTTCTTTTCCTTCCACAGCTTCTGGGCAGCAGACAGAATACTGCCATCCACCGGTTCAAGCTCAGACTTATAGTCATTCAGGCCATTAAAACCCTTTTGCTCTGCTAATTTCTGATATTTTTCTTGTTCCACAAAATCCGCAAACTTCTGAATAATGTCGAGCTTATCCTTTGGCAAATCACCTAAAGCATAAAGCGGGCTGTCATGCCTGACACCGAAAGGGGTGAACACGTAACCTGCTTTGAAATCTGTTGCGTTCACAAAGGTTTGATACTCAAGAACAAAAGCATCAAGCATACCTGTCTTAGCTGCCTCACGCATTTGCAACGTGGTAGAAGCAATAAACGGTACATTTGCCTGGAACTTCTCAAAGCCTTGAACCGCTTTCTCCCCAAGCAGATTGGAGCTGTCAAAGGTTCCGAGGGCAGTCACCAGAAAGTTTAGCCCTGTAGAACTGGCAAATGGATCTGTATACCCCATAGCCAGCTCATTATCCGCGATAGCATCAGTTACTGTTTTTAAATTCAGAGAACCGTATTTATCGACCAGCTCATCATATTTCGCCTTCGTTGCTACAATGCCAGTAACATTGCCAACAAGACGCTTAGAGACCAGCTCAGCTTGGATGCCATCCGCTTTCACCATTTCTCCCCACAGCTCGTTGGAAGGAGTAAAAGCATCCGGTATATATTTGCCTGATCTGATATAATCGGTAGCAGTTCCCGAAGCAATATTACGGATCATGACCGAAACCGGCTTTCCATTTACCGTCGTATTGGATTTATTGAATTCTTCAGCCACCTCGTTTAACCAGCCATCAACACCCGTTCCTGATTTCTCTGTGGATGAGAAAATCTCTACAAAGCTGTCCGTTGTATTCGTTACTGAAACCGGAAACTTCGAAATATCAGGTAAGGAATCCCCGATTGACGCGGGATCGAGATCGATTTGACCCTTGATTGGCTCTATCGTTTTCACAGACACATCTTTATATAATTTATCAAGCTTTTTTGCTGCATCTTCCGTCGTGATCTGCGTCTTTGTTTTACCTAAATTTGAAGTTAAGCTAATGCCTAAATAAACAAGCAAAAAAACAGACACTGCAATAGCTCCTATCACTACAAAAGCTTTCCCCTTACCTGCCATATCCGTCTCCCTCTCCATGCTTATATAATTTAGTCTGCTTGATTAATAAATCGATTTCCTTCATGCATGACATTTCCTCAACATCTCTATAGTCGGTACTGTTTAACAGCGATATTTCCAATAATAATTTATCTAGCTTAAGCAAAATTTCCTCATTTGCACGAAGATAACCCGTCACGTAGGATAAGTACTCCTTGTATAAATTTGTTTTTTCCTGTACTAGCTTGTTAGATAGCCCCGCGGGTTGTTGTTGGCCTGTAAAGTTGGCGTATCCAGAGGCATTGAATACACTAAGCTTATTGAGAATACCTCTAATATTAAGATAGAACAGCTTCTCAACCTCATAAATAACTGAATCGAACTTCTTATAGCTTAATTCCGTCTGATCAAATCGCTGACTAAGAACCTCGGTCAAGGCGTTCTTCTTCTTATCTATGCGTTCCAGCTGATCCAAAGCAAGTGCGATATCATTTTTAAGATCTTTTGCATGTCGATACGGTTGAAGCGCTGCGATATAATCCTCACGCGTTGAAATGTTTTTTACAGGCAGCGCAACTGGCGGTTTAAAAAGAAAACTATAACTCCCATATAACATAACAAGAAGGCTTACAACCAATAACGTTACGCCTGAAGCCGTTTCAAGTACACTTTCACCTCCTATTTCCACACCTAGAAGCCCAGGTGACAACACAACAATATTCAGAATCGCAACACCGCCAATAAGCCCAAACAGCTTCAAAAATCTCCCGTTATCCAACGTTCACACTTCCCCTGCTATTACAGTAACTTACTCCAATTCAACTTTTTAAGAAGCATCGTTATCAACACAGCTACATCGTTAAAATATAGATATTAAACTCCTTATGCTTAATTTTATCAGAGAATAACCGAACAAGCTCCTAAATCTTACTAATTTATCCGTTTGAATTTATAAATGGAAAAAAGAGATGCCTGAAGGTCTCTTTGTTATTGGATTTATAAGTAGGAGAAAGTTAAATTCTTTTTGCCCGAACCCACAATGATCTGCTGCCTAGAGGCATTAGAAAGCTGAAGCTGTAATACCTGTTTAAAGTGACTTACGAGGGTATTAAGTGATGTAATCAACCTATTCATTAAAAATTAAAATGGCTGCTTAATAAGTGAAAAAGCAAAAACCCCGACCTCTTATGGTCGGGGTTTCACATTGTGGAAGCGAACTGCGCCAAAGTACAACGACAATTCGCCTCAGCGCAATGATTTGATTGCTGTGAGTAGTATGATTCCTTATATTCATTGCTTCCAAATCACTCTTTATGAAATGCGCAGCGCCTGTCTTCTCATCCACATCGTCGCGACCCACTTTTCACCTTTAATCACCGGTGTACCTGCATGCAAGGTGAAATCATTTATTTCATTATTGTTATAAAAATATTCAAAGTAAACAGCCATGCCTTTGTTAGGAAAAACTGAAATATTAAGCAGAGGGAACGCCGTTTCTCCGCCTTCCTCCACATCATTCAAATACATTATAAGCGTACTAATTCGATTGTTAGCACTTGCTCGATTTGTTTCTGCGAAAAAATCATAATGTGGCTGATACTCTTGGCCAGGGGTATATAGCAAAACTTGCAAGCCGTCGCCATGCTCAATGGGAATATTCATAATTTGAGAGAATCTTTTTTCGATTTTTGTAATCGTCTCATTCTCCTCACAAAATACTCCACTGCTCGTTCTAATTTGGTTCTCTGCACGATCTCCACTTATTTTTGAACGCTGCAATTGTTCCCTAGAATGTCTAATTAGCTCATCGCATTCCTCATCGCTAAGCACATTTCCTAGTACGACAACCAATGGCTCCTCATACTTGGCAAGAATACGAATCTCTCGATCTTCTGTCTTAATTGTATTTCCAGCATGATCAAATATTGTCCGCTCTTTTTCCGTCGTATCCCCTATCATTCTTACACAGCCCCTATGGTATGACATTCACCACAAAATACCATACCATACATTTCAAGTATTTACTTTAAAAAATCAGAAAAATCGAAACAATCAAACGGTCACCCCGCTATGGTTGCGCAGGTATATACATATTTTGTATCTCCTGTACTCCGGGCACGAACCCGAGATTAAAATAAACAGATTCTGCATCATTACCTTCCATCACATACAATCGTAGAATTGAATATTTATTTTTCAGCATACTCAGCGCTCTTTGCAGCATAAGTGTAGCCAGCCCTCTTCCTCTATGAGCAGGTATTACACCGATACTATATACTGCTGCCATGTTATCTTGTAGACAAAGACGACAATTGGCAATGAGCTGACCAGAGTTCTTATCATAGATTAGTGTTGAAGCCTGAACTAATATGTCATTCGAATAATTAGGATCTTCATTTGGAATAAAATCTTCTAAAGAAAACTTTTTTCTCCTTACTGCTTCAAATCCGCCTTTAAAGCTTTCATAGTCACAATGAGCAATGTCATCCTCATTGATGAATCGCTTAGCTCCCATCTCGTTTTCTTCAATTTGGGGACTTTTAATAATTAGATTATCATCCCAGATCACTTCGAAATGATCTGTAGGACGCTGCATCCAACGGCATCTGAATTCATCCGCCCAGAAGCCTGCCCTCGCAAATAATTGAACTTGATCTGGAAGAACCTCAAAAGTCTTAATTGGCTGCGTTCTGTCAGACCAATGCATTACTATTTTTTTAAGCAGCTTCAATATCTTGAATGCATCATTAAAAGGAGGAATAAAAAACAAATGGTAGATTACGTTGGGCGCCATTCTTACACCACCGATTTTATTCTCTCCCTTATAAATCCAAAATGAATTTCTTCGCGATGCTGCATAGCTTTCTTCTCTAAAAAAACCATTATATTGCATATTATAATATACAGAACAATACAATCCCCATTCTTCTGGCTCCGCCTTCCGAATAGAATATTCCTTCGATAAATCATAACTAATGGTATCCATAGACCAATTGTTTAATTGCATACTCCATACCTCCTTGTAAATTCTCAAAATAATAGAATGAAAACACGAATTACTGCCGTTTGATACCTCTCCACAAGACATCCGAGAACGACAAAAAGACCACAGATGAACATAGCTTCATCTGCAGCCTCTAATCTCCTAAGCGATCCCTATTCACAGGAATGAATTTCATTATACCTGATATAAGAATACAATTACCGCGCACATAAGTCGCGTTAGAGTAAGGGCGTATGATATTGCTATTGTTCTTAATGTACGAGTTCAGCCAAATAGCAGGTATGCAGATCATAACTGCGATCACCTCCAATTAAGCCAAACCTCATATATTCAGTTATTTTTTCAACTGATTAAGAACAACAATAATCACGACACCATTCACTCCTATCGCATGCTTATTTGCCTATATTACCAACGAGAATGCCTATTTTCAATTTACTAAATAATTATAAAAGATTTCTACCTGTATTTTATCCTACAGATAGCAAAAACTTAATGACCTATAATCTGCCTAGTGTTCTGCCTTTCTATTTTACCAGCTATAATTTGTGGGGGATAAGATTGCATTACAACATATTCACCATTATCATTCGTTTTGGGAGTTACATTAACTGATTCACCTATCGCCAGCTCGTTGTAGAGCAGAGTATCCTCAACAATATAATTTATTAATTCAATATCATTCTTTTTAAATGTTTCAAAGTCCATACTTTCTGCATCTTTCCAAGAGATGTCCTTCGCTACTAAGATTTTTTGCTCTTCCTTTGCAATAATGTAATTCCCCTTTTTGTCGTCTGACGAGGAACTGCAACCAGCAAATACACATACGAAAATTGCTAAGGCTACTCCTAATACTAACTTTTTCAACATTTTCACCCCTATTCAGTATAACCTTTAGACGAAAATGCAAGTGAAATGTTACGAACGAATACAATTTCAAGCTTTTGTTTCCGCTGATTTATCAATACGTCATCATATTTCATACTTAATCACTATTGCCACTCGGTTCAACATTCATGTTGTATCCCTTTTAAACCACCATGATGATTCACTATTTCTTCTAGTCCTTCGACCGTCTCTCCGAAAAAACTTTGCTCGCTTTCGATTTCAAAACGGAATCAACCCATTTCGTAGCAACTTATTTCAGTTCTTTTAATTAGCCTGCTAGTAAGCTTCATATAAAATGAGAGCAGGTTCCGCAGCGCCTGCTCATTAATATGTTCTATTCAACTAGCGTTACCCACCCTCGTAATAAAAAAATCATTTAAAGGCTAAGTTCTTTCTCTTAACATTTTATCTTTAACATCTACCAAGCTGATGCGTTCATTCTGGCAATCTCATCGGTTAGTCCCAGTATGGTCATTTCTTCTACCATTACTTTTTCGACTTCCTCGCTATGAAAGCCCTTTGCGTTAAATGTACGTATCAATGCTAGTTTGCCAGCATAGGTAGCCCGCTTTAAATAACCCTGTAATTCTTCAGCTTCCAAATCATCATCCACCAGAAGTGTTTCGTGTTGCTGACCTTTATCTCCAGGATGTACATTGGTTACCCCTAGTCCATCAGGAGTAGCGACAACGATTCGTTTTTCCCTCGCTGCTTTCACTCGATCAAGGTATGTATATGGATGATCGATTTTTGGTAGGTTTAGCGCATCTACCAGTCTGGACATGACCTTACGGCGATTTGCTTGATCTTCCTCGGTTGGTGCCCATTCATATTGCGCTTCTTCTTCCTCTTGTAAGTAGTTTTGGTAGGCCTCATCACTTTCAAACGACATATATATAAAAGTACTGTCAATAGCAATTACGCTCAAAAACTCCCTAATATTGTTGGCAATGACTTCTCCAGCTTCATCCCCACCCATTGGAGAAACTCTTACAATAGGGGCATTATTTAAATCCGGGACAGATCCAAATTCCGTTAAGAAGCCGTAGTGTTCGCCATCTCCACCCGTCCACCCAAACGAAATGATATCCCAAGGAGTATTCCCATACTCGCTCTGGTAATAACCGCCGTAAAAGCCGAGCTCGTCCCATAACGACAGTCCTTCTTCTTCAAGTTCCTTATCCAAGGAGTACAGGTCGCTGAATATATCCAGATCAGAATATTTTCCGTAATTGATCTGCTCACTTTCTTCTGCACTCATTGTATTCTCTGCTACAGTTTCTTGCTTCGCTTGCCATGCGAGCAATTCCTCCCTGTCTTCATCTGTGACCTCGCCAGGGTTTGGAGATGTCGTAATCATAACTTTACCTGTCCCAGCATTAAAAACAATTTCTGAATCTGTTAAACCACTTAATCGTTTGGAGTGAATATAAATATGCCCATCAACTAGTCGAAGCGTATCTTCCCACTCATCATGCATATAGGTCGTACCACTTCCATTTAATGTTTTGTAAGAGATAGCTAATGATCCATCTTTTTCTTGATTATAAGTCCAACCCATGGCAGTAAGTACCGAATCAAGAGGAAGATACAATCTTCGTCCCTCTATAAAAGGTTTGTTAGTAATAAGAATTTCATTCCCATCAACGTAAATATCCACTTGCTTTCCTGCCTTCTGTATATTCTCAGGGGGATTGGGTCTATCGCCACATCCACTCAGTATGCCCACGATTATGTTAAGGACAACTACCACTAATACTAGTTTCTTGACCGTCATTTCTTCTGTTCGCACATACTAATCCCCTTAGAAACGATCTCTTTTTCTATATTTTCGTCAGATAGTTAGATTATTCTGCCTGTTAGCTTAATCGTAAATTTTTCTGAGATGAGAGCTATATTGCGCTTCCTCAAAAGTCATAATAGGGATCTCATCAAGCCAATTAACTTTTGAACCAATTCCTTCGCATCCCAGAAGCATATCTTCCCTTGTACTCATATCAATACCAAGTTTCTTCCAGATAATGTACCCATCCGCTTTAATTACATTTGCAACAATTACTGTACACGTTAAATCGCAATCATCTGGGCACATTAGTACTGGCAAAACAACCTCTTTGCTTACTGAATTGAACCTTTCTTTAATACATTCTTTCTCTTTCAAATCGTAGACCCATTCAATAATTGTTGGGACCATGCCTAGAAGGTTATTTGAAGGATAGTAATTATGAAGCAATAAATCCAGAGGAGTACCATCAATGACAATAGTGTGATGTTCAACTTTACAATACTCACTCTTCATCGTTACGACTTCAATTTTATTTACCAGTTCCATTGTTTAGACACCTCACTTTGAACAATTACCACAAAATAATACACTACGATTTGCTCCGCTAACCTATCCGTTAGTTCAAACGACCTCCTATTTTAAAATCGCAGATGGGATAGGCGGTGCAAACTCATATCACCAGCCACGAGTATATCTCTTGTTTTTAAACCCCGATTCAAAACATGCAACGTTAAATAATTCGCTTTGGTGACTTCAATATCCTTCCAGTTAAAATGCTATCTCCTCCAATATAAATCTCCAATAGTGTAACGGTAGATTGAATTATTCGACATGTATTACGACTTACCAACCAATGTATGAGTTTTTAAATTTATTATATACGTTGACACGCATATACACTTAAGTATATATTGAATGCATGAACACAAACACTATGCAATTAACATTACTTACACTCGCCGAGCCGAACCGCTTTAACATTGTTGAGTTATTAAAAAAAGCACCACGATCGGTGAGCGAGATCGTCCAAGCGCTCAATATCGGTCAACCGCAAGTGTCTCGCCATCTACGAATTTTGAGCGAGGCTGGGTTGGTGCGCTCCCGCAACAAGGCACAACAGCGAATATATAGCCTCGAAGCAAAGCCCTTTCAGGATCTGGATGCGTGGTTTGACTCATTTAGTATCCTTTGGGAAGAGCGTCTCGATCATTTTGAGGATTATATGCTCGACTACAAAAAAAAGGAGGATTAATGCTAGCCTTTTATCTCAAGCGTTATCGCAGCAATGTTCGAAATCACCAAACCATTTGGAATAATCGATTTGACGCACTAGAAAATGATCTAAAAAGGATGAATGAAGATGCGATCAAAAACAAAAATCCATAAAAACCGGGAACTTCGTGAGCTTACCATCGAACGGATATTAGCATTGCCTCCCAAGCTTGCTTGGGAGGGTTGGACAAAACCGGAACATATTACGCGTTGGTGGGGTCCTAAATTATGGACAACCACCGTCTTTGAAATGGATGTAAGACCCGGCGGTATTTGGCGTTATAGTCTCAAATTAGATGACATTATCGGGGAAGAGGCTTTCTGCAAAGCTGTTTACCAAGAGGTTACTGAACCCTTTACACTAGTATATACCGACTCGTTTACCGACAAAGACTGGAATGTCGTAGAGAACAGCGAGATGCTAACGACTGTTCAATTCGAGCAAACAACAAATGGCACAAAGCTTAGTATTGTCACACGATTCGCAAGTGCCGAGGAATTGGAAAATGCCGAAGCAATGGGTATGATTGAAGGCTTCAATGATGCATTTGACCGACTTGAAGAATACTTAGAAACGTCGACGGGAGGAATTATGGATACAGTTACTTCAAAGGATGGAACAAAGATCGCATATGAAAAGCTAGGAAATGGACCTGCCGTTATCCTAATATCACCGGCCGTGGCCGACCATAGCGATGCAGCCCAGCTTGCCCAGCTGCTTGCAACTCATTACACCGTTTACAACTATGATCGCCGTGGTCGCGGTCAAAGCTCTGATGTCTCGCCTTATTCCGTCCAACGCGAAGTCGAGGATATTGAGGCTCTAATCCATAAGGCCGGCGGCAATGCTTGCCTGTTTGGAAGCTCGTCCGGCGCTGTGTTAGCCCTTGAAGCAGCGAGTCGATTAGGAGACCAGGTGTCGAAGCTGTATCTTTACGAACCACCGTTCATTATTAATGACAGCCGTAAACCCTTGCCTACAGAATATGTTCACCATTTGAACACGCTAAACCAAGCAGGCAGACGCAGCGAAGCGGTCGAATACTTCATGTCGGAGGCTCTCGGTATTCCAGAAGAATATATTGGCTACATGAAAGCCGATCCTTCTTGGCAGGCGATGGAAAGCACGTCTCACACAATCGCCTATGATGGCATGATTATGGGTGACACGCAATCCGGCAAACCGCTTCCAACCGACCGATGGAAAGTAAATGTTCCCACGTTAATTATGACAGGCGAGAACAGCGAACCGCTCTTTCACGAGTCAGCCAAAGCACTTACCGAACTGCTGCCTTTTGTTGAATCCCAAACGCTGCCCGGACAGGATCATTCGGCAGTCGTGATGGCTCCGAGCATTCTAGTGAAGACGATTGTCGATTATGACATCGTCCGAGAAGAAAAATGACGAGATTATTGCCATTAGAGAATACGAAATCAGCTAAACCACTATTGATTGCAAAACCTATATCCGCGATGTCATCTAATGCCGCACGATTTTCTATTGTCTCTGGATTACTCTTCGTCTTGATCCTGGGTTGCCTACACCTCTTAGAGCCTGAATTCGATCCGACTTGGCGTTTTATCAGCGAGTACGCATTAGGTAACTTCGGCTGGATGATGCATTTTGCATTTATATTGCTCGCTGTAAGTCTCATAAGCGCCGGAATTGCAATCTTCTCACAAATTCGTAGCGTCTTGGGATATATCGGGCTCGTTATCCTTGGACTAAGTGTCTCAGGTATCTTAATAGCAGGCATTTTTGTGACCGACCCTATATCGGTGAGTCCGGATGCTGCAACGTTCAGCGGTAAAATGCATGCCATTGGCGCCACGCTCGACTATTCGCCTGTCGCCGCTCTCTTAATCAGCTTTGCATTGGTACGCAATGAAGCTTGGAGGCCCATTCGCGGACGACTGTTAACCACCAGCGGAATTATGTTTGTTTTAATGGCGCTATTTATAATTCAAATTCCGCAAGATGGACAGTTCACTCCTGACGTACTTGCAGGTTTATTCGGACGATTCTTAATCGTATCCTACCTTGGGTGGCTTTTGGTCGTCGGGCTTCACGTGCTCAAGCTTCGCAAGCAGAGCTTATAAAAACAGATTTGCCCTACTAGCATGAACAGAAAAATCAAAAAATCCGACCACACGAGGTCGGATTTTTTCATGGTATTGGTGGCGAACCATGGCTGTGCAAAGCCATAATTCGCCGAAGTGTGCTGCTCAAACTGTTTGATGAGTGGAATGAACAGTGGCACGTCCTCCTCACAGGCACAGCCTTACTCTTTTACCGCGCCCAGCATAATACCGGAAACAAAGTACTTTTGCAGGAAAGGATATACGATCAGCATTGGTACCATAGCTATAAAAACCTTGGCCGCATTTAGCGTTCGATTAGACAGCTCGGACAGCTTCTTATATTGTTCAGGAGTCAGATTGGTGCCAACTGGAATGTTTACGACCAGCTGCTGGATATAGGTTTGAAGCGGATATTTAGCCGCAGTGTTCATTAGCACTAACCCGTTAAAAAACTCGTTCCAATGATAAACGCTAAGGAACAACGCTACTGCAGCAAGTACAGGAAAGGAGCATGGAATATATACCCGAAACAGCACTGACCAAGGACCAGCACCGTCGACTACCGCCGCCTCATTCAGCTCCTTCGGCAAATTGCGGAAGAAGTTCATAATCAGGATCACGTCGAATACCGGCACTCCTCCGCCAAGTACTAACGCCCAAATCGAATCGATCAAATGATAGTTTTGAATAGTGAGATACCACGGAATCAAGCCCCCGTTAAACAGCATGCAAAAGACAAGAATCCACATAAAGGTATTGCGCATTTTAAAATCCCTCTTAGGCCTTGCCAGTGGGTAAGCCATTAATACCGTCATCAGCAAGGCAAAACCTGTACCGAGCACGGTGCGCTGAATGGAAATCCAGAACGCGTTAAAGAAGAGGGCGTCATTAATAATTTCCTTATACGGCGTCAAGGAGAAGCCAATGGGATAAAGCGTAACCAAGCCTGCATTAGCAGCGGATTTTTCGGAAATCGATACACAGAAGGTGTACCAAAGCGGGTAAATACAGCTAATAAGCAAAAGGCCGAGGACGACGATATTGGCAATTTCAAACGTCCGTGAGCCTAACGTTGTATTTCTGACCAATGCAGCGCCCTCCCTCAGAATACCGTGTAATCGGCATAGCGATACGCCAGACGATAGGATATGAATATCAGCACAAAGCTAATGACCGACTTGAACAAACCTGCCGCCGTCGCGAGCGAGAATTGAAGATTTTGCAAACCCAGTCGGTACACCCATGTATCCAAAATATCTCCAGTTGAATACACAAGCGGGTTATAAAGGTTATACACTTGATCGAATCCGGCGTTCAGCACGTTGCCTAGACTTAAGACGCCCAGCAAGACAACCGTGGTTGACAGTGCAGGCAGCGTGACGTGCCTAATCAACTGCCAGCGATTGGCACCGTCAATGGCGGCCGCCTCATATAGATTGAGATTAATGCCTGTTAACGCCGCAAGATATATAATTGCGTTAAAGCCAAATTCCTTCCACACATCAGTACCGATGATGAGCTGCCGGAAAATCCCCGCATCCGCCATAAATAGTTTAGGATCGAAGCCGAACATTCCAAAAACCGTATTAACAACGCCATAATAGCCAAAAATTCCGATTACAATCGTTGACATAATAACCCACGATAGAAAGTGCGGCAGGTAAACGACAGTCTGCACCAGCTTTTTGTAGCGCATGCTGCGAAGCTCGTTCAGCAATATGGCAAAGATGAGCGGAATGAGCAGATTAAGCACGATTTTGCCGATTGCGATGATAAAGGTATTAACAATAACCGTCTTGCTGTCATTAAGCTGAAACATATACTTGAAGTTTTCGAGCCCCACCCACTCGGATTTAAGCAGCCCCGCTCCCGGATTGAAATCCTGAAAGGCCATCAGAATTCCAAACATAGGCACAATACTGAACATCACAAGCCAGACCATACCCGGCAACAGCATCAAATAATAGTGTTTCTGATGGCCTAATTTTCTCACTAAGGCTAGCCTCCCGTCTCCCTATCAGGATAACAAAGCTTGCAAAAGGCACTTAAAACCGACAGCGCCTTCTGCAAGAGTATGCTCGGTTACTTCTTCAAAAGCTCGGCGACTTCCGCTGTGATCTCATCTCCGCCTTGAGACTTCCAGTCCTTCACGAATTTATCGAAAGAGTCGATGGACGCTTGGCCAAGGATGATTTTCATAACGGTCTCATCCTCCATCTTCTTCAGGTTAGCCCATTTCGTTTCCATCGTTGAAGTTTGGTTATAGGTAACGCTAAAGATCTTTTTATCAATTGGAATTGTTGTGAACGGACGATCACCAATCATGATGGAGTACAAGCGCTGGAAGTCTCCGAAGTTAGCTGTACTGAAGTTGCTGACATTTAGATCGTCGTACGGAGGCTTAATGACGTCTTTTACCTTTTTCGCATCCGCATACATCAGCTTGTACAAGCTGTTCGGCTTATTATAATCCTCTGGATTGGTCTCGCCTTTCAGTACTTTCAGAAGCTCTGCATACTCATATTCCGTCTCATTGGCCGCGGCCATAACGTTGCGAAGCGGATACCAAGCTACATTAACCGACAAATTAAAGGTCGCTTCATCACGTACAAGCGCATTGTTCATGATCATAATGGCTTTGACGACATCCGGTTTGGCATTTTTGCTAATAACAGTGTAGGTGCTGCCCGTCGTTTTCATATGCACATTCCATTTGTTATCGTCAGAATAGACCGGATAGGCCTGCCAGTTAGCCGTCGGATCGTTTTTGAAGGAGTCCCCGTTGCCATAGCCGCCATTCCACCATGGACCGAAGAAAATCCCCGCCTGATTGGCATTAATCGGATCCCCTACGTTGTCACGGGTACCTACTTCAGGATCAATAAGCCCTTTTTTGTACCAGTCAGCCAGCAAAGCCAACGTTTTTTTCGTATTGTCTGTCGTCGTTCCGTATGTTACCGATCCGTCACCATTGTCAAGCCAGTAGCCCGGATACGCATCCATCGCGCCAAAAATCGGATCGAATCCTCCCATATTGTTAGAGGAGACGAGGAAGGTAGAATAAGGGAACGTATTTTTGGAAGGACCGGCAATACCAATCATTTTGTCCCCGCCTAGCTTGCTATCAACAAACGCTTTCGCCGTCTTTTCGACATCGGACACCGTCTTCGGCACCGGGAGCTGCAGCTTATCAAGCCAGTCCTTGCGAATCCACAAGACATGAACGCCGTCGGTATCCACCGTAATGTTCGGGAGCGAAACCATCTTGCCCTTGTAGCTGGCATTTTCCAATGCACGGCCATCAGTGCTTGCCATAATATCCTTCACCTGTGAAGACTGATATTGCTGGAAGATGTCGGTGATATCATACAACAGTCCCGAGCTCGCCGCTTTGGTCATGAAGGAGCGGTCGTCAACGACCATACCGTCTGGCAGTTTGCCCGATGCGATCGTCAAGCTGACCTTCTGCTTAAAATCGTTGCCGGTGGCTGCGGTCCAATCTACAATCACGTTGATGTTGTACTTTTCCTTAAGGTAGCGCGTGTACTGGTTGTTGCTTACACTGTCGCCTTCCGGCAGCGTTTTATCTGTCGGATCCACCACCATGCCGATGTGGACATCAACAGGGTTCGGAAATTTGGAGAAGGCCAGGTCATCTCCTGATAGTGCTGGGCTTGCAGAGTTTGAGTCTGGATTTGAAGACGCTTTCAAATTATTCGATGAATTGTTGGAAGAAGAACATGCTGTCAAACTTAGGGCAAGTAATACGACGGAAAGCATCAATGCCATATTCTTTTTCATCTAATCCCTCCTCAAAAGAATGGCCAAGCAATTCTTACTTCGTAAGCAACTGCTTAGTTTCTTGCCTTCTCATTGTACATTGGAAGTTAGGAAAAAAAGTCAGACAGATGTGCCGTGTTTTGCGCCAGATACAAGGCCAAGGCAGATATTTGTTCGATCCGTTGTAGTCATTCCTCCCCCTTGTGGAACTGGGCTCGAAATTCGGAGGGTAAAAGACGGGTCTGTTCATGGAACAGCTGGGAGAAATATTTGGAGTCGTTATAGCCTACGGCATGAGCAACCCAGGCGATCGACTGATTGGTTTCGCACAGCAGACGCTCTGCCGCTCTTATCCGCTCTTGTCTTAAGTATTCATTAAACGTTGAGCCCGTCAGCTTCTTAAAGCATTGGCTAAAATAACTTCGGCTCATGTGCACATGATCAGCGACGTCCTCGGCATGCAGCGTATTTGAAGCCTTCTCGCAAATAAATAACACAGCCTTTAGGATGCTGGTTGTCGTATTGGTAAAATCGGAGGATGAAGCAACCTGCGCATAAACACGTTTCCTGTAATCGCGCATCCATTCAACCGCAGACCGGATGTCATCAGCATCAGACCGGAGCTCTGCAGCGAGTAGAATAACGGGCTCGATCTGTGACAGCACACGCATAAATAACCCTTCCAGACGGCGAAAAGAAACCTTAGCTTCTATGGTCTGTTTACATAACCGCTGAAAAACCGATTCATTATAGAGCCAGTAGTGTGAGCGCCACTCCTGCTCCAGCCTGCACCACTCTTCTTCCTCCAGGTTTTGCTCAGGGCCATGCGTAGGCGCTGGTTGCGCAGGAGTCTTGGCAGAAAGAGGTTTCATTTCTCCTGTCATTTTCTGCTGGATTCGTTTCAATATTTGCTCATCATCCTCTGATTCCAGGCGTACCTTGGAAATATAATCGAGCACACCCATGCGATAAGCCGTTTGCACAATCTCAAACTCTTCGTGAAAAGATAAAATAACGGAACGCAGGTCCGGAAATCTTTGCCGTGTGACTTGAAGCAGCTCCATACCTGACATGACAGGCATCGAGAGATCTACGAATATGAGGTCCACCTCATAACTTTCCATAAACTCCAGCGCCTTCGCGCCGTTCGCCGCTTCTCCTACAACAACCATATCATGATTGGACCAAGGCATAATCGAAATCAAACCTTTGCGCGCTAGCTTGTCATCGTCAACAATTAATACACGAATCAAATCGCTCTCTCCTTTCTATGATGGAGAAAAGGAAGGGTTAAAGTAACCGTTGTGCCTTGATTTGGAGTGCTTTCTATACTCATACGAGCTTTATAGCCATAAGATGATTCCAGCATAGACCTGACATAACGAAGTCCAATTCCCCAACCCGTCTGCTGCTGATCCGGCGTGTCGCGCTGCAGCAAAGCAAGCGTCTCATGGCTGAGCCCTTTGCCATCATCACGGATTATAATGCGCACCATCTGTGCCTTTTCATCAGCCGAAATGTTGATCTCCAGCTTGCCGTTATCATCAAGGCCATGACAGACGGCATTTTCCACAATGGGCTGCAGAATGAACCTCGCGACAGGACTATCGAGATAAACCCCTTCCGCAATATTCAGATTCACCTCAAAATCATGCCTCATCTGCTGCAATTCCAGATAGGTTCGCATGACCTCTATTTCCGATCTGAAGGTAGCCGTATCCTCTGATTTACCCAAGTTATAGTTCAGCAAAAAAATTAACGATGAAACAAACTTCTCAATCTCCGCCTGCTTATGCATAACCGCCAGCCACCGTACCGAATTGAGCGTATTCATCAGAAAATGCGGGTTGATTTGATAGGCTAGCTTCTCTATCTCCAGCTGATGACGGCGCTTTTCCTTTTGCTCCACGTCCATAATCAGCTGCTGAATTTGTCGCTTCATAATATTGAATTGATCGAGTAGCCGGTCGAATTCATCGATCCCCGTATGATATTGGCTGGTACCCATATATCCCTTGCCAAACGTCCTCATTTCCTTCTCGATTAGTCGAAATGGCTTGTTAATGATCCTTCGCAATAATAGTGTGAGCATAAACATCATTAGAAGAGCAATGGCGAGAATCCAGTACATATGATTTTTCCACGTATAGAGCTCGTGATTGTAGAAGGAGACAGGAAGCAGCAACGTAATGCCGTAGCCGTAATCACCAGTCATTCGGTTCCATACATAACCGCCCGTCACTCCCGATTGCCCGCTTAGACTGAGACGCTGGCCAGCACTAAAAGCAGTTGAATTACTGCTATAAGTCACCAAACCCGCCGTATCGGTGAAAACAAGCATATAGGGCATACTCAAACTTTCTGTAAGCGAATTCATAACGGTGGAGATATCCGACTTTGCTTCCACATAAACAACTAATTTCGTTCCGTCTGAAAATTCAACCTCTCTTGTCACCGACATAACCAAATCATCGCTGAATCGGCATAGTGATTTATGCGGGGACTGGTATTTCAGCTCCCCGGTACCGGCGACACTCGGTAAAGATTGCAGCGTAAAGTCACCGCGCAGCGGCAAATTCGAATAAGAAGCATTTCCGCTTGCGGGATTATAATACATCACCAGCTCCATAGCCGGATTCGAAAAAGTAATTAATCCAATGTTGTAGGCGATATCGCGTGAGAGAAGACGCTGACTATACGTGTCCGCGGTGGAGATATACGTCTCCATCAGGTTGCCAACCGTACCTTCCGGTGTCATCTGCTGTGTAACTTGTAGCAAGTTACTGTACATCTGATTCAACTTTGTCGTTTGCTGGTATAGATCAAAAGCCATAGAAGTCTTGATTTTATCGCGCTGCATCGTGTAGATCGCATTATAGGAAACAGACGCCATTAAGATGGCATATCCTACAAATCCAACGGTCAGAAACACCATGATTCGTTTGCGAAGAGAGGTGAAAACAAACCGATTGCGCAGCATAGACACGAAGCTTATTTTCCTACTTGTAGACTTCATAGAGCGATTACCGTCCACCTCCATCACCTCACAACAAGTATGAATCATTATTCGCTGTTTTACAGGTTTATCCTTCCTTGTGGGGAGAGCGCTGTGTTGCACAGACACATAGCGATCTGAGAAAAAGCAAAAACCCACAACCTATTGCGATTGTGGGTTTGCATGGTGGAGGTGAACCGTGGTTATACAGAACCAAAATTCGCCGTCGTATATCTCTACAATATGCCTACAACGATCCACTCACAAGCCGCCCTTGGTACCATACCGCTTGACGCGCCGCTCTTCGCGCTATCGCTTCAGCCGTGCAGCTTGCGTGCAACAGTACAAAACTCGCGTCGTCTCCGATCTTAGGCCACACCTGCTGACCTTTTGAATCAAGTGGCGTTATCCCCCCAGTAATGAAACTGATGGCTTGAGATAGTGATAATTCATCGTTATACCCATACAATTCTGCGAATCGCCCTGCTTTATCTAATTGATCTCCATTCCCGAAGGGAGACCAGTGATCTGTAAGGCTATCCGTTGCCAATTTTACCGCTACTCCATTTTTAGTTAACATCGGGAGCGGCATCGTCATCTTGCCAATCGGAACCGTCGAAGCAACGGACATGCCAAGCGATCCCATCCGTTTAGCAACTTCCTCCGCCTCTTGTGGCTGCGCACCTGCAAACCAGAACGCATGGCTAACCGTTACTTTTCCTTGCAAACCAGCCTCTTCGGTCAGATCAACTAAACGCATCAGAGCTTGCTTGCCCGCTTCGTTTCTATCATGTAAGTGAATATCGATACCAGCATTATTCAAAACCGCTAGTTCTACGATGGTCTGCAGTGACTTCTCTATATTTCCATCCACTGAGAATGGATCTAATCCGCCAACATGAGTTGCTCCCTCTGCCAAAGATTGCTTTACGAGTTGAACAGAATCCGATAGCAGAAGCCCGTGCTGGGGGAAAGCGACAATTTCCGATGAAATTTTACCTGAGAATGTATCTAGCGCCTGCTTAGTCGCCTCTAACCGTTGCAATCCACTGGTAGGCTCGATATTACAATGGGTACGAACATGAGTAGCCCCATATCCCTGTATAAGAGTTAAGATGCTTTCGGCTTGTTGTCTTGCCATTGGAAGGAGCTTAGGCAATATTACTTTCTCTTCCTCAATCCTCTCGAAGATGCTCGATACAGGCTTTACCGCTTTCCACGGTCCATCGAAATACGTTTTATCCAAATGAATATGAGCCTCTTCGAACGAAGGCAGCATCAATAACTCTTTACAATCATATTTAACAGCATCACTTTGAATATCCCGTTCTGTCCCTATAATTTCAGCAATAGTACCGTTCTCAATTCGTATATGACAAATTTTCGTTTTCGTACCAGAGACCTGCCCATCTTCCATATCATAACCCTGTTCTAATCTTACATTCGTTAACCAATAAGAAGCGTTCAACCGATCATCTCCTGTCTTTACCCCTATTATAATCGTGTCCTCTTTATTCCCAATCTACTTCTATGGTATCACTAACCACTATTTTACGATAATTTCAATAGCGTTAGCATCCCCGCTTAGCTTGCAATTGAAACTCCAATACATATATTATGGCCGCATCGCATTTGAGTAAAGTGAATAGGGAGAAAGAATTTGCAGTTATATATCGCAAAGCTCGTAACAAAATTAACAAAACACAGCTGCGTTGTTTTATTTGTGCATGTAAAAAACACCATTCTCATGCGGATGGTGTTAATGATGGCGGAGGCGAGGGGAATGCATACCTCTTATATTCAATTTCACCCAAACGACTGAGTGAAAAAAAGGCTCTACCTTATCAGGTGGAGCCCTCTAGTTTTGTTATGTAATTAAATTATGCCGAGATTCTTCTGCCTTCACTATCCGTAAACTTTCCTACAATAATCATAATTAGGTCAATCAGCAACCAAATTCCCAATCCACCTAAAGTAATAATTTGCAAAATAGCCGTGCCTATTTTCCCGACATAAAACCGATGGATGGAAAACCCTCCCAAGAAAAAACAAAATAGTAATGCAGCTACAAATGATTTAGGACTTTTATCCAAGATACATTCCTCCAAATTATTATATGATACCCTCCTATTCTATCGACAGAAAACCCATCAAATGTTAATTTTCTAGTTGATGAGGTTTCTATGAATTTTAGGGGTCCTTTGATGCGTTCAAAGAATTGCGCAAAGTGATTTTATTGATGTAAATATGATTGGTCTGCAGCTATGGAAAGCCAATGAAAAAGAGAATAATTTTCCATAAAACAAAGCAATTCTTTATCATTCTTTCAGTCAGTAATTTAACGAGATCTGTGTCGAATTAAATTAACTCAACATAAAAAGAGCTGTCGAGACTTTCTCGACAGCCTGAGCCTGCCATACGGCAGGCTTTTTGTATGAAAGCACTATGCATTTATTATTTTAAAGCTTCCAATATTGCTTTTAGGTCCGCATTGGTTTGAAGCGTGTGTAAAATAATCGTTAATGCTTCAGCGCGAGATGATGGTTTGTTTGGCGCAAATTGTCCATTACCCGCTCCGTTAGTAATTCCTGCCGCTGCTGCTTGCTTGATTTGCTCTTTGTTCCAAGCTCCATCAATATCTGTGAAAGCAGGCGCTGAAGCTGTGTTTACAGCTTTAAGATCAATGATTTTAGAAATAATGGAAATAATTTCTCCACGGCTGATTTCTTTGTTTGGTTTAAATGTGCCATCTTCGTACCCTGAGATAATGCCGCTTTCAGTTAAAGCAGCAATTGATGCTGAAGCCCAGTGGTCGGAAACGTCACTTAGCTTATTTTTATCACCCATCGCAGAGAGGTCAAATACCTTTGCAATAATGGTAGCAAATTCGGCGCGGGTAATACTTGCGTTAGGTTGGAAGGAACCATCCTCATATCCGTTTACAATCCCCAATTTCACGAAAATATGAACGGTTGCCCCAGCCCAGTGAGATTTTGTGTCTTTGAACTCAACATCAGTAGGATTAGCTTTCGCTTCCTCTACTTTCTTGTTTAAGCTGGATATCACTTTTTCCACTTGAATCACATTTTGATCAAATTTCACTTCAGGCGTTGCTGTCGGTTTTGGTTCAGGTGTTTTTTCAGGCTTTGTTGTTGGCGCTGGAGTAGGTGTCGGATTACCATGATCGCCACCGCTGCCAGAGCTTACTTTAACCTCAACTATTTTTGTTCCAAAAACGGTACTGCCGTCAGCAGCCGTTGCTTTAACGGTAACCGTTCCTGCTGAAACACCCGTCAATACTCCGCTTTTGCTAATTGTCGCTGTGCCTGTTGCGTTTTCAACAGACCACTCGATTGATTTGTCCGTCGCATTAGCAGGAGCAACGGTCGCGTCAACGGTTAACGTCTGACCAACCAGCACGCTGGAATCACCTGTTAACGTAATCGAAGCAACAGGGACTTGGACTGCCGTAATCGTAAGGATCGTGCTGCCTACAACTCCGCTTTCATCGGCAGCTGTTGCTTGGACTGTTACTGTACCTGGATTGCCGGCAGTAAGCTCACCCGTTGTTTTATCAAT